>CAVSRJ010000001.1:0-729692 GCA_963730375.1 uncultured Candidatus Saccharibacteria bacterium
TAACAGGTGTAGTCACCACCCCGGGTCATACCCAAACTGTTGTAGCGCCCCGCTAACACCTCGTTACCGACTGGGGTGTACACCAACACTTCGCTATGGCCTCTGCCCCGCAGAATTGCTGTCGCGGCGACGTATAACTCACTGGTTACATCCGCATTATTTTCTACCACTGTGAATCGATATAACCAGGCCACGCGACCGTCCTCGATAATCGATATGGAACCACGCAACTCTCCATCGTCTTCATATACCAATATCGCTTCGGGATCGTGTGCAATCTTATCCGCTAACCGCTCGCGGCTATCGCGTGCTTCGTCAAACACGCCACCGTACCACTCCTGGTGCTGATACAGCGTCTTGAGCTTGTCATAATCGTCATCCTGATAGCTTCTAATCATGACTGACCGCCAATAGCGATGTTAGGAGTGGGAATTCTCGATACGGCTGATTGAACGAACCCGAACCCATATGACCTTGCCCGAAGGCAACGATGAGTGGTGACTGCAACGCTTTTGCTGCATCGCGAGCTTGTTCATCGGTACATTTCCAGGGGTCATTGTCAGAATTGATGAACACAAATTGCTGTGCCATGGGCCTCGTGGACTGCCAGTCAAAGCCATCGGGCGGCAGCATACTGCCGGCCTCTTCGGCCAGCTTTTTGTAGTACCCCGCCACTAACACCACCTGCTTCACGGGAACTTGAAACGTCGGCAGCATGCTCAATATGAGTGGGCACGCCGATGAGTGTGCGACGATAATCGTCTGCTCGTTAGTGGATGGCATGTACTGCCGCAAGAACGCGGTAGTCTCGGTCAAGCTCGGGTTGTCGGTGTTTGGTAATGCTGGCCACCATACCTGGTAACCATGCTTTTCCAGGTACGATTTGACGTCCGCAAACCAAAAATAGTCCGTGTCACTCCCGCCGGTACCGTGCAATAATATGGCCTGTTTCATGCCCTCAAGTATAGCACCCTACGAGTTGTAGCCGTCGAGGGGGAACCCTGGTAATGTTCGCCAATCTTCTGGGGTCTGCGGCCGTTCAAACTCCATGAATTCACCGTCCATAACGACTGTCGTGACAACCATCAAGCCCAACATTTGCTTTTTCAGAACGCTGTATGGTGGTGCTTCGTTCTCTAGCGGCACGTCATGCTCAGGATCTGTCATACCTTAACGCTATCCCCAGCAGATATATTAGTCAACCATATGGACTTTGGCTGTCCCCCTACCGTGCTACCATACAGTACATGAGTGAGTCCTACCGCCCAGATGTCACCCGCGCCGAAGCGCGCGCCCTGTTAGTAGACTTAAAGAAGTTCGCGTTTTCTCTGAGCCCCGAGTTTGAGCGCGCTGAAACCGCCGGCATCGAGTCAACGCGAACGGTGCTACATGACGATCCTGTACCAAAAGAACTCCTGTTGACGATGGAACCTGACTTCGCTAAGACAACGTTCGGTTTTAAGGCATGGCGTGTCCCGCCAGTGCGCCGAAAAAGGTCGTTTGGCTATCGTATTTGGACGACCGTGGAACAATCCTTGCACGGCCTCGACCCTACATCGCTACAGCTAATAGAAGAATATAACCCGGAAAATACAGTGTTCCTAGACACCATCACCGAGGGAGCTCTAACCGAGGAACGTAAGGCCGAGTTCGACCTATCAGATCACGAACTTCGGACGATTAGCCCAATTGTCACCCGCACACTGCGCCTGAATAGCGAAGCATTCGCAGACGGTAGCATTGTCGTTTATCGAAGCACGACTGATGAGATTCTGAGCGAATCGAACTATGGCTTACTCGGGGACGAGCCAGAGGAAAATTTGCACAGCACCGCTGTAAAGCCTGTAACTGTTTCAAACGATATTGAACATGAACGAATCAGCCCAACAGACGGCGAACACACAGAGAAACTGTTCTGGGAGGCGGTCGAACCGGTCAAAGAGCAGTTCGACTCGGGAGGAGTGCCATACATGTCTGCCGTACACCAAATTCGCTATATTCTGCAAGGTCTGCGAGCCGAAAAGTACGGTATATAACCGATTACTCCCCGCCCCTCGCCATCATTCGAATGAGATATTGCACCATACCGTCCGACCACGGCGAGTCGATGTCTGCTGCCCGCAGATCATAAAACGTCTTTGCCTCGCCTGGTAACTCGTCCTTATCGCAATACCAGAGGCTGTATTCGTGACCAGTCCCTGCGCCACTCAGGGCAAACGTTGCCAACCGACTAAATCCATAGGCATCCCGAGAGCCATCGGCATGAGAGGGGGAACATGTCACACGAACGTCCAGTCGCGTCACCTGTCGTGATGATTGATCAACAGCATGGAATATTGCAGTAGCCTCAGTGCCCAGATCATCAGAGGTGCCGTAGGTAAATACTCTGCACGCTTGTTCTCTCAGTTGTGCCATGCTCTCCTGGAGTGGAATGCCGGTTTCGACCAGTAAATCGCCGTCGCTTCCGTGATGCTCTGCCGTCATGCTGTTAGTCTCTTAATGTTGCCATTGTAGTCTGCGAACACATTTTTGCAAACTGCTACAGCCGGAAGTCTTCGATGAGCCAAGGATGCTGGTTGAGGTCAGAGTATCGAATCCAGGTTGGCGTTATGGCAAAATAGGCGATGCCTTCGCGGTCTGCCCACTTTTTGGCGCGCGGGTTTTTGGCAAAGTACGCTGCCTGCGCTGCCTGCAGCTCGTCGCCTGCCAGTTCGCGCGCCTGCCCTTCCAGCTGCACGGTAATACTATCATCCCAACCAATCACCACCGCCACGTCAGGATTCGTCTGCAAGTTGTGATATTTGCGTGACGAGGTCAGCGTATCGATGATAAGCGTGCCATCATCCAGTTCACCGAATTCCACGACTGCAGCTTCTGGCTTGCCCTCCGGCGACACGGTGGCAATAGTCATAATGTCATGCTTACGCACAAAGTTCAGCACTTCCTCAAGTTTCATACCATGATCATACCACTACACTGTTGGATTGTCGGCTTTTGCATCTCGGAGGGTAAGGAGCCCGCGGAAAATAGGACTGGCGCTGGCCCAGTTTGGTTCTGCCTCACCGTGTGCGCGGCATACGTGGCGAAAAACTTGGCTTGTAACGACGTACGTATGGTACGTTCGGTGTCTATGGATCTTTTATTTCCTCTCGCCGTACAAATGACGGTGTGCGCCCAAGAATAATGCGCGCGCGTCGTCCCATGTTGGTTTCGACTCGCCGTGTGCCCGAAACTCATAGGCTGCTTCGGTCTGCTGGTCAAAAGGCAACTCAGAACCTGGTATGGGATACTGTGCTGGCCGCTCGTGACGCCATAGTTCAAATATCCTACCATCGTCGACGATAAACAGCGCCGTGCGACGTTTATCTCCGTCAAGCGAGCCGTTTGCGATAGTCGGTTCGGCCATCCAGGTGGCGCGAACCAATTGTTTCCGCCGCTCCCCTTCTCCGCCAAAGTCAGCCACAAAGCCAACTTGTTGATCACGAAACTTTTTCCGTGGCTCTGGTATGAACAGCTGCTGCATAGTGTCATCAAGCACCTCTAGTACCTCTTGTGATGGTGGGAACTGGCCTACTAATTCTTCGAGGGTGGTGACGCCCCTGACCTGACGCTGGAGTCGTGGCTGCATACTCGGGAATGAAATTGCTGCCTCGATAGCACCAGATCGCAGCAAATCTATCGGCACCCACATGGTGCCAGATGCAAGACTTTTCGTAATAAATGGCTCCCTAACTTGCCAATCATTGGGCCGATCGTATTCCGTAAGCTCTGGTGGCAAAGGTTCTTCGCCCATCTCTATACGGTCAGCGCGCTCAAATTCGCCCGCATCGTACAACTTAAGCAATAGTGCGGATAATGAGGGGGGTTCTCCGATGGCATTTGGGTACTCGACGACGTCCGCTATCTGTCGTCGTTGCATGTCAACAAATTCCTCAAAGTATTGGTCGCCTCGTGGATTGTACGAAAGTCCTTGGTCGGGCTGTGCTTGGTAGCGACCACTTGGCGTCGTAATCGCAATCTCGACTTGTGCTCCGTGCGCCCTCGCTTCATTCAGGTCTGCGAGTTCTACGGTAATCTCGCAACGTTCGCGGTCGCGTATTAATGGCAGACCATCTTCGCCGACCTCTTCCCACGGATACAAGTGCGGTTTCCATATGGCACCGATCGGCATACCCTGCTCGTCAGCTAGTGACCGTATGAAGCCATAATCGTCACGCTCTTTGAAGTGCTTCAGGCTACCGAACACGCTTAAACCCCACACAGCGCCATCCTTGGTTCTAATGATGCGACGAGGTGTGCGGAATCGTAGTCCATTGTCGTCTTCGATAATCTGCACACCTTCGAATAGTGGATAGTCACCAGTACCGTCAGCGTACTCCAGGCGACGCGGCATTCGCTCATCTGCGACATCGTCAGGTGAATAAGCCGCTTGCTCAGCCTGCAGGTCATAATCGCGACACAGTTGATCTGTCTGCCGCCACTCTTCTTCAGTAGAACGAGCTTCATCAGGCTCTGGGGCTGGCATCGTTCGCATTTCGGCATACACTTCTGGGTCATTATCCAAATAGAAATCATCTGGGTCAAACATATCGTAACCCGTCGAAGCATTGAGATTTTCGGCAATCTCTGCACCTACGCGTGAACGATACTGCTCTTCTGGCACCCAACGTACCTCGCCATGTTCTTGTTCGCTCATGGCTGAATTATGCCAGAAGCCGTAGCACTACCAAAGCATGAGCATGCGCTACCAGCCGCCGCCTCCGCCACCGCCGCCTCCGCCGCCGGAGAAGCCACCACCGCCAGAGCCTCCCGAGCTAGAGCTGCTTGGCTGCGCATACGATACACTGTTCGAGAAGCTGGTCATGGCTGTCGTGAAGACTGCTGCATTAAAGGCAGTGCGTCCCACATACCAGTCTGGTTGCGTGCCGGCCGTCTCGTAGTACGCGCCCAGTTGTTTGTTCCAATCTTTTTCTATACCAAACAATACGGCATACGGCAGCACCCGCTCGTACAGCTTCACCAACTGAGATGGGTCGTCAGGATTCACTGCGCCAACCTTTGCTGCGCCCTCTGGGCTTTGCAGCATGCGCAGTCGATCAGTCTCGGCCACGGAGATGTAGTGCATGAGTCCCAGTAGATAGCGTCGCAGCTCCGCACCTCTGTCGGTCAGCGGCCACAGAATCATGCCCAACACATATGTCACCACGCCCACCACGAAGTATGGCGGCAACACCAAGCCTACCGCGAGTAATATGGCGCCGGTTTTTTTATAACGCTTGGTTAGTGCTTCATCTTTGGCGCGCATATTGTACTCACCGCGAATACGCTTTTGCAAATCACCCTCATTGTTGCTGATGCGCTTATAGAACGACGTGCTCTTGCGCAGTGATGACATGCTCATACGCGAGCCAACCTCAGTCTTGCCATCGAAAAGGTCTCGCACTAGCTCGGCTTCTTCCCATTTCAGGTCATCGATTGGTTTGGCGATTTCCAAATCATACTCAGCCTTTTTCCAGAATGATTTCTCGCGTGTTTGGTATATCTTCAGATAGTGCCGCACCGCCAGATCGATAATCTGTGCCGTCATGGCCTTGGCGGTGCCACTGAGTACGTGAGCCGACAGTGTCACGCTGGCATCCTTGGGGGGCAGATATTCAGGGACGATGGTCACGGTGTCCTTCGTGCGGTTACTGGCTCGATACCACCGGACAATTGCCACCACAATCATTATGATGGCCACCGGTATGCTCACTATCACTGCAATAATCCAAAAAGCTAGGAGAATTTCCCAGATCGTTTGCTGGTACTCGGTGAATGTGTGCGGCTGAAAGCCGACGGCGAGTGTCACGTTTTGCCCGGCAGCCAGGTTGTCGGCAGTAAGTGGTAAAGGTATTACCGTTTTGCTGCAATGTACAGTTGCCCTGCTGCCCCTCGTAGCCTTGGTAGCATGAGGTTTTGCCGGTCAGGGCTGAGGCGGCAGCATCGTCCACCGCCAGCGTCACATCCAGGTGGTCTATCGGCACCCGCCAGTCCAATCCGTTGGTATCCCAGTAGAATTCATCATCATTGGTGTTGCTGAAGTAGGCGGTCACGTCACGTTGCGTATATATCAAGTCATACGTCACACTGCCGTGCACGTACTTGTTTGGGTCACCAATCCGCACGACAGTGTTGCCGCCGTTTTCGTACGTTGTGTACGGTGCTGACTGGGGGTCCGGATTGTCGCCGCCATACGTCACCGACGTTATCGACAGATTGGTTGGGTGGCCATGGTAGCTGTTAGGTATAGCGCGCTCTATGCCGTGGTTTTGGTCAGTCTGAGGGAACTCTGCGGTGATGTTCTCGGTTGTTTGTAGCACGGAGTGCCCGACACTGTCCTTGCTCAATTGATAGTCGATCGTGTAGTTCGTGATGGTAAAGTCATTCACGCCGGCAGCGGCGTGGCCGCCAATGCCTGTGGCAATCAGTAGCGCCACAGCCAGCACACTCAGAAGTTTCTTCATACCCTGCCCCGTTTATTGTTTTATCATAGCACTGTGCGCGAACCGGTAATACTAGCCTGACGTCTGAAATATGTTGTATTATCTCTTTAATGGCTGGAGAGACAAAGACATTTATACGCTCGATGGAGCGCTGGACAGCTTTGAAACAAGATGGCAACCTTAGTGTCCCTGAGAGCGAAGGTGTAACTGCTGTTATCGCAAATCCACACTGGGGAGAGATAGATACAGACTCCACGATTTCCCCATCAGATGCGCATGAAGCATCCTTGCGTATTCAACATGAGGGGCACCACTTGGCATGGATGCTAAGTAACCGTGGTGTCTTTGTGGAACTGTTAGAGGAGGCGACTTGCACAGACATGGATTCGGTGCTTGGTAACGAGAATATCGCCAGCGTGATTACTATAGGCCATGGAAATATCAGTTCTCTCAATGCGCGCTGTGATTGTGAGATAACTCATCATGCCGATCTATACGACTGGGAAGATGTCGCTTCCAGCGCCACCCATTTAAAACAAGGTGGCTGGGAACAACGCCAGTGTGGCGGCTTGAGCCGAAAATTTCCCGTCCCAATGGGTGCGTTTGCAGTAACAGATGCACGCAAGGTACGAGCTGCTATCGGCTACTTTTTTGACCCACCACACCCGGAAGACGAACAATGGAACGCATTATTACAACCTGTCTCAGAGTATGCTGCACTGGACTTCAGCCACATCAAAGCGTTGGGGCACCTGGGTGCAATCACCGAAGGAAAAGCGCGCCACCCGTTCGAACAAGAGTCCAGCGATGGCCTCACCCACACCGCTTCATAACCCTGCCCCGTTTATGGTTTTATCGTAACAAATCAGGCAATGCCCAGCTCTTTTGCGATGGCGTCGTCAATCTCAACTTCCCCCTCTGATAGTGCATGCTCGTAGCAAGTCTGTGCCTTTTCGCCTGGCAAACGAATCGATTCACCTTTTCTGGTGCGTGCAGCTTTAATCTTTTGGAGCATGTCAGAAACGTTAGATTTGAATGCGTCACGATCAACCAGGAGTTCTGGATCAATTGCCATGATACATGTGCCCCACTCCTCCCCAAACGTTTGATTGTCTACCCAGGCACTACTTGCGAGTGGTCCGGCCAACGTCTCTACAATCATGGCAAAGCCCGCACCCTTATAACTTTTGTCAAATGGCAAGATAGCGCCATCCATTGCAGCAGCCGGGTCAGTCGTAAGCTCACCGTCTTTATCCATTGCTACACCCTCTGGTATTTCGAGGCCTTGGGCTTTCGCCAGTACGAGGCCATAAAATGTCATCGCTGAGGTTGCACCGTCAAAAACGAGTGGCGAACCTGCAGTTGGAAATCCAACCCCGATAGGATTCGTGCCAAATATAGGCTGAATGCTACCGAATCCAGCTGTCGCTGCCGGCGACCGGCTACACATGACACCAATCAAGTCATGCTTTGCAATTTTCTCGACGTAGAAGGCCTGGGCTCCGTTGCTCGAAAAGGTATTGTGTATACCGACCAATCCAAAACCATGCTGACGTGCTTTTTCAATTGCTACGTCCGTTCCAATCTGTGCGACTAGCGGCGCGGGGCTAGCCCCCGCGTCAATAAGCTGTGACAGCTTGGTATCACGCTCCACTTTCATATCGTACTGCGGCACAACATCCTGGATGGGTCCAGTACCGGTCATCTTTACGATGCCCTGGGTCTTATTACCAGTAGCCTCCGCCCATATAAAATACTCAGCAACTTCGCGAGCCTGATCGTCAGTCATATTTTTGGATAATATTTTTGTTACTTGGTCGCGCAACAATTCTATGGATATCTTCATGAACCTGCCCCGTTTATGGTTTTATCATATCAGAGATATCGGGGAGTATTGATGAATAAGTGCGCTAGGCTACTTGTCGATAGCAACCAGCTCATAATACGGAACATCGCCAGGCATGCCACCAACACGCTCGCCTGTGGCAAAATCTTCGGTGCCGCTTGGTCCGTCGACTTCTTCGGGGGTAAATATGTGACCATATCGAGCCATCATCTCACCCTCAGATAGTTTTAGCAGGTCATAGCGAGCGTCCCAGCCCGGACCCGGACCTTTTTCGGTGGAGTGGGCAAAGTAACTTCGCAGCGTGTGGTACTCAGGGACCATCTGCTCGGATTGCTCGTCCCAGACTTCACGACCAGTAGACACTTTGTGATACTCGAACTTTTTCCCTTCCATGACGACAACCCTACCCTCGTACGGGGCTTCTGGCTCTTGCTCGGCGGGGTTATCTGGTAAGACTGAGGATCTCGTCGCCAGACGAGCCACGTCCTTGGGTATAAAAGATTCAGATGTTCTTTTTGTTTTTTCTGACACGAAAATATAATAGCATATAATGCTAATGTTTTCAACTGGCCACCCTAGATACGGTTGACGAGGTCCGCAATCTTCACTCGTAGCTGCTCGGTGGTGTCGCGGTTGCGGACGGTGACGGTGTCATCGTCTAGCGTGTCAAAGTCGATGGTGACGCAGTATGGCGTGCCGATTTCGTCCTGGCGGCGGTAGCGTTTACCGATGTTGCCGTTGTCATCCCACATGACGCTGCCGAATTCCTTCTTCAGCATGTCGTAGACCTCTTTTGCCTTGGCGACCAGCTCCGGCTTGTTCTTGAGCAGTGGCGATACAGCGACCTTGACCGGTGCTAGGTCTGCGGGCAATGCCAAGTAGCTGCGCTTTTCGCCGTTCTGTTCGTCAACCTTGTAGGCGGCGGTCAGTACGGCCATCAGGGCGCGCTCCACACCAAAGCTTGGCTCGATAACGTGCGGCACGAACGGTTCACTGCCGTCCTTTGGCCGGTATTCCATGCTCTTGCCACTGGCGTCCTGAATATTCTTGAGGTCAAAGTCGGTGCGGTAGGCCAGACCCAGCATCTCTTCGCGGCCGATGGGATAGTCGAACTCGAAGTCGATGGTGCGCTTGCTGTAGTGGGCGCGGTCGTCCTCGGGCACTTCCAGCTCATGGACCATGTCGTCAGGCAGGCCGAGTGCCCTGCACCATTCATGTACTCGCTGAATCCACTGCTCGAACGCTGGTTCCCAGTTGTCCGGGTGCACAAAGTACTCAATCTCCATCTGCTCAAACTCGCGGCTGCGAAAGACGAAGTCGCGCGGGCTGATCTCGTTACGAAATGCTTTGCCCGTCTGCGCCAAACCAAATGGTAGATCCGGGTAAAAGCTGTCGACAACGTTCTTGAAGTTGGTAAAGATACCCTGGGCTGTCTCTGGCCGCAACCACACGGTGCTGGCACCGACTGTTTCACGAGTGTCGGTTCGAATAGGCATCGTTAGATGCTCCCTGTTATTTGCCTTCATTTCAGCAAGGACGCTCTCGAGTTCCGCTTTGGTAGTGGTAATCTCTGCTACGGTGTCGGCTGTGGGGCCAATCTTTGTCTCGAACATCATATTAAAGGCACGAGCCTCGCCAAACGTGTCCTTCTGGCCACAGTTGGGGCACTTGTTTGGATCATCCAGCTTGTCGGCACGGAAGCGACCTTTACAGTTGCTGCATTCAACGAGTGGGTCGGTAAATGTCTCGGTGTGACCCGAGGCCTGCCAGACTTTTTGGTTCATGAGGATGGCGGCGTCGACGCCGTACATGTCGCTGGCGTCATCGACAAACATCTTCCACCACAGGTTCATGATGTTGCGCTTTAGCTGGACGCCCAGTGGGCCGTAGTCCCAGGTACCACTCAGGCCACCATAGACTTCACTGCCCTGATAAATAAACCCGCGACGCTTACACAGACTGACGATATCTTCTAGTTTTACTTCGTGTTTTTGCTCACTCATGAGTCACATTATACGCACAAGGGGTCGCGTGAACAAAATCAGTCCGACCGGCTATCGCGTCGGGAGGCAAAGTCGATATGCGGAAAGAGATTTTCCAGCTCAAACACCCTGTCTAGTTCGGCAGCTGTGTACGTGGTCATATCGACGAATCGGTCTGCCGCCGGAGTCTGAGCGCGCAATGCCACACAGACTGGCAGCTCATCTGCCCACCGAAACGCACGCGGCGGCACATTGTGCCCCACTATACCAACGTGACGGACTGGCCGATCATCCTTTGGCAAGTCATAGATGTTCGGCAATATGGTCGGCAGATGGCTCTCGAAGGGCCGTGCGCGATACAGGAACCTGCTCCCATCGAGGTTATGGTTGCTGCGCTGCGCAGTCGCTAACCAGGGTGGACGATAGTCATTTGTCAGAATATGATCGATGGGCAAGATTTCTTCGTGCTGCAATACGGCTAGACTGCCGAGATATGCTCCACGTGATTCGCCGTCCCGGCTCGCGTCGTACATACTCACAACCGCAGGGGCTTCGCCCCCGCCTACCCACTCCAGAACCGATTTTACTGTTCGAAATGAGGCCACTTGGTCGACCTCTGCAACGAGTGGCTCCTCGGCCACCGCCGGTGTCCGAGCGACATCAAGTACGTAGTAGCTATCTATCCAGACGGCTTCAACCGATTGTTGCTCCTGTCCTGACACCTTTATCCCCTACTTAATGATGTAATTATGATATGGATTAGAGGTGTTTGTCAATTTTGCCAGATGGCTTCTCTTCGTCGAGCACCGCGATTGGCTCAGCATCTGGGGCTGGTTCAGCTGGTGCGGGCTCGCCGGGTTCGGGCGGCGGTGCTACCACCTGGATTTCTTTTTCTTTGCGCTCGGCAATCTCTTCCTCGCCCTGTCGTGTCGCCTCGTGCGGCGTAAAGAACCAGCTGCCAAATAACATCAGCAGCGTCGTCACCAACACCACGAAGAACAATATTCCGTCACTAAATGAGTCGACCTGCATGCCCTGCGGTATGCGGTAAAACAGCACGATGGTGACCAGTCCGCGCGGTGCATAAAACAGCTCTGGCAGCACATGCTCGCGGATAAACAGCCGCAGATAGAGGTACCGTACCAGGTAAATAATAATGACAATGATGGTGCCCACCGCGATAACATCCTGCTCAAAGACAACGCCGATATCGATGGTGTACCCGAACAACAGGAAGAAGAAAGTTCGAATCAGAAACGCCGACTCGGCCGTGACGGCCTTCAGCGAGTAGACGACTTCGCCAACCACTTCACTGGGCAGGATGCGCTGTGACCACCCGGTTCTCAGCTTGTACCAGTTGTTGATCATCAAGCCAAACACCAGCACCACGAGCAGCGATGGCAAGTGGAAGCTGTGCCCCACCGAATACAGCAGAAATAGCGCAGCAAACAATAGGAACACTTTGATATTGATGGTCACGCGAGCCATCAGCCACAGCAGCGCCAATGACGAGATAAGCGACGCAACTATAGCCAGCACGACGGCGCCCAGCGTCGAGACGGATGATGCCGCCGTAAAGGCGCCCTCTGCCACCAGGTAGTTAAATAACAAAATGCCGATGATGTCAGACAGCGATGACTCGTACGTCAGAAACTCGCGCTTTACCTCGCTGAGGTTACGGATGCTGGATGCCACGATGGAACTACTGATAATCGACAGCGGCACCGCGTACACCATACTGGTCAGCACTGATTGGTCGAGCAAAAAGTGGATGGCCGCCGTAATGCCCGCCACTGACAATACCAACACAAAGATGGATGAGGCCGTCGCCTTCCTGATAAGCGGAAGCTTCTCTCGAGACAGGTTAATATCCAGCCCTGCCTCGAGCAAAATCAGTATCAATCCAACGATACCAATAAACTCGATGGCTTCGCTGGGCAACTCGACATATGTGCCATTGGCTATCAGAAATTCGCGGATGCCAATGCCAAGTAATAGCAAAAATAATACCGTGGGAATGCGCGTCTTTTCACTCAGTAGCGAAAAAATATACGAGACGATGACAATCCCACAAAGTACGGTCATGACGGTATATACACTGAAGTCGTACATTGTCATTATTGTACCAGCTAGCAGATATACTGCTAGCGCTAGCGGCGGATATACATGTCGAATGACTGGCGTACGACAAACTCGGCTGCCGGCAACAACTCGGCAATGCCCTGCACCTGCTGTATAGTCCGCGGTCCGTGCGTACTAAAGAACATACGCAAACATTTGATATCGCGACTACTAGCTGGCCCGTCTGGTTCGACGACAAATCCCATGTCTTCGAGCACGAATCGATAGTGCATATCCGGCTGCAGCGCCACACCATGGACATCCGAATGCAGATTGGGCTCATGCCCGGCTAGGCGCAGCAGTTGCGCTCGAAACCAGACCTGGACTATTCGCATATTCACCGCCTTGTCATCGAGCGCGGCAAATGCCTGCTCTAAGATGTGGAAATAGGTTTCGTCCGGTTCGTCTTCGGTAGATTTGTCGATAAGCTTGAGTAAATCGTAGCCCAGCTGCACTCGCTCGATATTCGACACTATTGAGCCGTAATGCTTGATAAGCCGCGTGCTGACGAGTGTGCCGATGTCTCCCCTGCCGCGTATAAACGTAATCTGGCTGACGCTAAACAGTTCAATGCCACCCGCCAGCTTTGACTTTACCCGACGCACTCCCTTTGCCATCAGGCGAATCTTCCCCTGGTCAGGCGTCAGCAGCGTGATGATACGATCCGCCTCGCCATAGTCGATGCGGCCAAGAATGATGCCCTTCGTAACGATCTGGTTCATGCTTGGGCCGTTGCCGCCAGGTCTACCTCGCGCAGTAATCGCTGCAGGCTGGTGGTGGGTTTGTACAGATATGATTTGATGCCAAGCTGCTTGCTAATGCTGTCCAGCTGATCACCGAACTGGCCAGTCGGAACGTGACTATGCACAACAACCGGGATAGCCTGCCAGTCTACATAGGAGCGAAATTCATACAAAAACTCAACGCCGCTATGAGCCACTAGCTGGAACTCCAGCACGACCACATCCGGCATCTGCTCGTCGGCTGCCATGATGGCGGCCTGTGCCGTGGCGCATGTCTGCACGCTATATCCCGCCTTGGTGAACGCTCGGTGGTAGACTTCACCGAGAATGCGGTTCGGCTCGATAACTAATACATTTCGTCTCATGGCTACACAAGCTGCAGTTGCGGATTAGGCTGCAGTATGGTCGCCAGACCCCGCAGATTGCCGTGACGGGAGGTGGTGAGGTCGGATTGCATCGACTGGAGTATAGCGTCAGCCACAAAAATGCCTGCTCCGCTCGACGGCGACAAGTATGTCAACGGTTGGCGGGCCTGACCGTACAGCTTGCGGCCCTGACGCAAGGTCTGTGCTGACAAATGCTGTGCGTCACAATACACACCAGCAACAATGCCGTAGCGACAACGATGAGCTGAAAACTGCAGATGCAGCTGTGGAGTGTCTGCGGCTGGCAATGCTTCGATGAGTGCGTACCCCAGGCTAACCAAGGCAGCCTGCAGCGCCTGGCGGTTGGTCATCACTGGGCCAAACTTGCCATCGATACGCATGTCGAGCTTGACGTTATACGCGCGGGCAATCGGCAACAGTTCTGCGCTGGCGTCATATAAGACCGACGATACAGTTACCGGCTCCATGTCCAGTATGCGATCCTGCTGACTGGCTAGCTGCACACCCATGATATATGCATCGACGAGCTTCAATGCCGCGTCGGCGGTCGTTTGGATATCCGTGAGAGTACTGACTCGTTTCTGTGCAGAGCCATATTCAGCGTGTCGTGCGATTTGCATGAAGGGCAACTTGAGCTGCTCGGCCAACGACAATAAGAGCTCTTGTGAGAGTGCAATATTCGGTCGCTGGTCAGCCTGAAGCTGCGGCACGTGTTACCCTCCGTTACCTAGTGCCAACAGTATAGCAGCGACCGTTGCATAACTGCTAGCATAAGCGTTTTACAAAATATCGTACTACGGAGAGAATGTCAGATTTGGCAAAATGTACTTGTTGAAGTCATTGAGATATTGGTTAGATTCCGTCCAGATTTCCAGAGCGTTGTTGCGTAACGGCAAAACGATAACGGTGCCGGTTTTGCCACTGTAGCCGTAAATTTGGCCAGTTATCTTCGAGCCAATCACTCCCTTTACCTTTGGTAGTTTGTAGGGTGTCACGCTGGCCAGGCCGGATTTTACGGAGCCCTGGTATTGCTGCATGATCGTACTGTAGCTGTTGCCGCTAACACGAACCCGCAGTGCAAACACGGATTTTTGGTCGGTTACGTCAGGGACGGTTCCCTGCTGGAAGTACGCATCAACATATGGCTGACGATCATCGTGACTAGCAACGTAGCCACTCCATGTGCGGGGGTACTTAACACGGATAGCGCCGAATGATTCTGGTCCCACCCATGTACGCAGTGGGCTCTTCGATTGCTCGGTGAACTTTTGCTGCTCCTCGGCAACAATGCCCTGTCGTGCATCAGCAATTGCGGCAGTAATTTTCTCGTCGACGTTATTCTTGTAGTCTTGCCGGCCCTGGTACGCCCAGACGCCGAATACGACCGCAAGCAATAGTAACGAGATAAGCAAAAATATCGAAGCACCGGCCGCGGCTGAGCCACGCTGAGAATGAAGTCGTTTCAATGAACTCATCGTATAACTCCATCTGTTAAGCACAATGTGGTTTGGTGAGAGCAGTTTGTCAGTTCTTCTGAGGTGACGTAGTCTGTGCTACGTCGACGAAGTAAACTGGCAACATGCGCCGCCAGCCCGCATTGTGGCTGGATTGAGATGTATGATGAGTTCATACTGCTCATGGTAAACTAATCCTCCGCCCCTGACAAGTTATCTATAATCATATACATACACCCCTTTGTCATCCTGTGCAACCGGACGCTTGTCAGGAACCGGAAATGCAAAGCTGACCAATCTGACTGGCTTGCTTGCATATTGAGTAATTTTAGTATCCAATTTGGCCATGTAGCGTGGCAGTATGAACGCGAATATACCGCTCGCTTCCGGCCAGCTAGCCCGCCAGTAATCACCGCAAACGACGCGCACGCGACTGCCATAGCGTCTCGTCCGCAACCAGGCAATCGCTGCGAGTATCGGATTTAGCTCGTAGCCCACGCAGTGGTACCCCCTACTAGCAGCCGCCAGCAGTACCCGGCCATCGCCGCAGCCCAATTCGAGCAATGTATCGCCCTCATTGAGTTCAAGCATATCCAGAGCCAGAGTTACTTGCGGCTGCAAAGTCGGCAAATACGGCGCCCCGTACAGCAGTACGAACCCAAAACATAGCAGCACCACTGTAATTGCCGCTAATATCCAGAGCATATCGCTGGTATTAGCCCTTGGTACTTAGCTTTTTGACGCTGTTTTCGGCGCTAGCAAGGCGCTTTTCGAGCTGAGTAACCAGTTTCATCCCCTGCTCGTGCAGTCGTAAAGCCTCATCGACATCAATATCATCCGCCTGTAACTTGCCCAAGATATCGTCCAGCTCGTCACTCAGTTCACGAAACGTCGGTGTATCACTCATCTGCTCTATTGTACCTCAGTTTTGAATTGGCCGTCAGACAGTTGTACCAGCAGCGTATCGCCAGCACGCACCGAACGAGCATGTCGCAGAACCGCACCATCCGCATCTCGCACGATGGCATAGCCACGCTGGAGTACTGATGACGGGTTCAATAATTCCATCATCTGCCGATGCAGCTCCAGCTGCTGGCGCCTGCGATCGATGACAGCCGCCGCCTCGCGCCGCAGCTCTACACGATATTGTTCGATGCGGTGCCGACTCAGCTGCACTGATTGGCTAACACCGTGTCGCAATGACTGCCGTGCGGCTCGTAACTGAGCCTGGACGTCTCGCCGGTCGGGTGTTAACAGTTCTGCGGCATTACTGGGTGTGCTGGCGCGTCGATCGGCTGCCAGTTCGGCCAAGCTCGTATCAATCTCGTGCCCGATAGCCACGAGTGTGGGAATCCGGCTGGCTGCCACTGCCCGCGTCACCCGTTCATCGCTAAATGCCCACAAATCATCACTGCTGCCACCACCCCTGGTAATCACCAGGACTTCCGGCGGATTCGGTAACTCATTAAAAGTAGTTATGGCTTGGATAATTTGCCCCGGCGCCGCTTCGCCCTGCACCTGCACATCAGCCAGGGTCAGCTCCACGCCGCCCCAGCGCGCGTTTAGCACCTTGGTAAAGTCAGCATAGGCAGCGGATTCGCTGGACGTGATAATGCCAATTCGTTCCGGTGGGTATGGCAATGGCCGCTTACGGGCTGGGTCAAACAATCCTTCTTTGGTCAACTGAGCCTGCAGGAGGTCGAATGCTCGACGAATCGTGCCATCGCCTGCCAATTGGATGCTCTGCACCGTTATACTAAAGCCGAATTGCGGGTGCAACCGTGGAGCCCCGCGCACCTTTACCATCATGCCGTCCTCCAGTGGACCGCTCAGTTGGTACACCGTCCCAAAGAACCTGACACTGGCCGTTTCATCTTTCAGATCAAAATACACCCAGCGGTTTTTGCTGATGCGAAAATTACTCACTTCGCCCACTACCAGCACGGTCGGCATGGCATAGTCCAGCACCTGGTTGTGCAACGCGACAAAGTCACTTACCGAGAGTTCAATATCTATACTGGCGTCAGTCGGTGGCATCGTGTAATGCCTCTTGGTCGACGGTGCCCTGCTGGATAGCTTTGTGGTACAGATAATAACCGGGGGGCACCTGGATAATTGTGTTCAGCACGCGGTACATCACTGTGACTGGCAAGCTGATAGCGGCTGGAATGCCGGCTGCCGACAATACGGCGGTCATCAATCCTTCGTATATGCCAACCCCGCCCGGTAGTACTGATATGAATCCGGCCACGTTCGCTACCGCATAGGCCAGGATGATAGCACCTAGATCGACCCACTCGCCAAACGCGATATACACGACATATATTACGAGAATTTCACTGAGGTTGTAGATGAACGCCCACCAGAATGGCGCCCGAAGTTCGCGCTGTTTGCTACGTAGCACCAGGTAATCATCATGGAATTCGTCGAACGCCTGACGAGCTTTGCCGATATTGATTGTTTCGGGTGACTTGGGGCGCACCGTCTGGATGATACGGTTCAATACCTTGGTCAGCCAAGTAAAGAATGCGTTGATACGGCTGCGACTACCGATGATATACGCCAATATGCCGGTGCTTACCAACACTAGTGTTGCCAGTACGGTACCGATGAACAGCATGAGGTTATTTGCATTACCGTGGATCGACAGTATCATCATGCCGAAGAACAAAATTACCTCGAATGACAAAAAGACCAACACTAACTTCATCGTCTGAACCAACGTTGCCTGGGACGCTTTGGCTCCCAGTGCCTTCATGCGCAACCCGAAGTACGAAATGCCGGACACACCCCCACTCGGAAAGACATGGTTCACGAAGTTCAGCTCCAGTGAGACCTTCATCATCGACTTATACGAAAGTTTGGTGCCGACCGAATTGAACATCTGCTGATACAGCTTGGCCTGGGCGTGATAGCCGATAGCCTCGAGTGGAATAATCAGCAGTAGCACCCAGCCGTTCACCTTGCGCAAATTTTGAATTGTGTCGACCAGCTGGTCGCGAATGGCATACACCAGGATAGCGAGCGCGACGATTGTCAGGATATTTACCAATAGTTTCCAGTTGCGCTTAAAGAAATTCGGTTCGCTCATTACCACCATTATACCTAAGTGTTCTACTGCTATACTTAAAGTAATGGATAGTCTACTGATATTAGGGCGCCAACCGTCGCTGGGACTGGCCGAGCTCGAGAGCTTGTACGGCGACAACGCGGTATCGCGCGTGGGTGAACAAGCGGCGCTGGTACGGGTTGACCCCTGTTTGCTGGCCTTCGACCGACTGGGCGGCAGTACCAAATTTTGCAAGGTACTGACCACGCTCGAGACTACCAACTGGAAACAGATTGAGAAATTTCTCATCCAAGTGTCGCCCGGTCACAGCCAGCGCATGCCAGAAGGCAAAATGACACTGGGGCTCAGCCTCATCGGCCTAGACGTACCGCTACGACAAATCGAGGCCACAGGTCTCACCATGAAAAAAGCCATCAAGAAGACTGGCCGCAACGTGCGGCTCATTCCAAATAAAGCGCCCGAACTCAATACTGCCCAAGTCATGCACAACAAGCTCACCAGTGAAACTGGCTGGGAACTGGTGTTTATCCGAGACGGCGAGACTACGGTCGTTGCACAGACGGTCAAAGTACAGGATATCGACAGCTACACTGTGCGCGACCGCTCACGCCCTAAGCGCGACAGTCGCGTTGGTATGCTTCCGCCGAAGTTAGCTCAGATTATTATCAACCTGGCCGTTGGTGCCCTACCCGAGGACACGCTGCAAAACATCTGTGACGTACCTGCTGGCCGGCCAATACCCCGCACGCTTCTGGACAAAACGATATTAGACCCCTTCTGTGGAACTGGCGTCGTCCTGCAGGAGGCTGCACTGATGGGCTACCGAACCTACGGGACCGACATTGAGCAGCGCATGGTGGACTACTCTGCCGCCAACATGGCATGGCTCCAGAATACGTACAGGTTTGACGTGTCGGCGGCGCTCGAAAAAGGTGATGCGACGAATCATACCTGGGGCAACATTGATTTTGACGTTGTGGCCTGCGAAAGCTATCTGGGTCGGCCCTTCACTGCGGCGCCAAAACCAGAGATTCTGAACCAGACCGTCAGCGAGTGTAACCTCATCATCAAGAAGTTTTTGCATAACATCCATGGGCAGCTACCCGTTGGCGCCCGACTGTGTGTCGCGGTACCGGCCTGGCAGACGGCAAAAGATGTATTCAAACACCTGCCACTTATTGACTCTCTCGAGGAAATTGGCTATAATCGGATAAGTTTTGAGCATGTCGGAGATGCTGACCTCCTCTATTACCGAGAAGATCAGATCGTCGCCCGCCAGTTGCTCATATTAACAAGAAATTAATGGCACCCAACCACTGTTAAGGCCTGCCCAGGGCGGATGCAGTGCAAGGCGCCGCGCGCACGCCCGCAGTGAGCCGTATTGAAATACGGTGAGCGAGGACGTATCGCCGGCAACGCCGCAATGCGCCGTCCTCGACAGGCCGCGCGTCAGGAGTAAATATATGTCACATGTGAAAGCTGGCGGTACCGCCAAAAATGTCCACGATAGTCCCGGTCAGCGCCTCGGAGTCAAGCTGTTTGGTGGCCAGAAGGTCAAGGTCGGCCAGGTCATCGTTCGCCAAGTTGGTATGACAAAGCGCCCTGGCAAGGGTACCAAGATGAGCCGTAACTTTACAATTCACGCCGCCAAGGATGGCATCGTGCAATTCAAGCAGCGCAAGGTTCGTACGTTCAGCAACAAGTCAGTTCGCCGCACTGAAGTCACAGTCGAATAAGACGTTCTCGCTACTAACTAAATAACTCCCGATATTTCGGGAGTTATTTATTGTTGTGTATTCTGACTATTCGGGCTTCTGCTCGGGAGTCTGGACATCCTGACTTCTCATAAACTGGCTACCGCCCAGTGGTACTAACTTGCCACGCTGCCGATCATTCTCGTTTGCTGGACTAAGTTCCTGGCCCCATGGCGAGACCGGCATTCCATCAACCTCTGTGCCCATTCCACTTAGCCCTACTGCGGCAGCCCCTTCGGCTGTTCGCTGTACCTGCTCTGCCGAGCGTGCTACACGCTCTGCCTCCTTCGCTGCCTCATCGGCACGACTTGCATCCAATTGTTCTGCTATCGCCGGAGGAGTTTGTATTAATCCATCGGGTCCTATATTTGCTGCCATTGTTGTGTTCCTTTTTGTCTGATGTGGTGTTTGTGTTACGAATTGCTCGTAGACATAAATAAACATTAGCAAAATATTGCTAATTTGTCAAATAGATACCCCTACTCTACAGCATGCCGAGGTGGTGCTTGATTCGATCCACAACATCAGCGATGACCACCTGAGATTTGACGAGGTAATCATCCACACCGAGGTTATCGGCGCGCTCTTTATCACTCTCCTGGCCGAGCGCAGTCAGCATTATGATCTTGAGATTGGCTGTTTCGGGTGTGTTACGCAGGATATCGAGCACATCAAAGCCACTGACTTTTGGCATCATTACATCAAGTAGCACTAAGTCTGGTCGATAGCTCATAGCAGCCGCCAGGGCGTCTTCTCCGTTGTCGACACGGCGCACATCAAAACCCTCGGCCTCGAGGCGAGACACATAGACATTGGCGAGCGCGTCGTCGTCCTCCACTAGTAATAATCGCTTTTGGTGACCGGCGGGCTGTTCGGGCTGAGGAGTGTCTGTCATACTGCTTACGCTACTTTATTTTGAGCTTTTTTGCAATAAACTATTGATGAATCCATCGAACATTGGGTGTGCCCGATTGGGGCGCGATTTGAACTCGGGGTGATATTGGCTGGCAATCATAAACGGATGGTCGATGGCCTCAATGACTTCTACGAGGTGGTTGTCAGGGTTTATGCCGGATGCACGGATGCCCCAGGATTCGTATTGATCCTGGAATGCCGGATTTGCCTCGTAGCGGTGACGGTGGCGCTCAGTAATGCGCTTTGCACCATATAGACGTGCGGCTAAGCTGCCAGATGCGAGGTCACAGTCGTAATTACCCAGCCTCATCGTGCCGCCGGTGTTTTCCTTGCCCTTTTGGTCGTCCATGGTACTAATAACTGGGTGTGTGGTTTTAGGATTGACCTCGGTGGTGTTGGCGTCATCCAGGCCGGCAGTTCGAGCGGCTGCAATCAGCGCCATGTGGAGTCCATAGCAGAGACCCAGATATGGTTTTTTCGTTTCCAGTGCGTATCGAGCTGCAATAATCTTGCCCTCAACACCACGGGTTCCAAAACCGCCCGGCACGACAATGCCATCGACACTGTCGAGCTCAGCGCGACACTCCTCGGTTGTCTTCTTTTCCAGCGCTTCGGCGTCAATCCACTGTATATCTACATACGTGTCATTAGACCATCCGGCGGCGTGTAATGCCTCGAACACCGACATATAGGTATCCTGGTTGTCTAGGTACTTTGCAACCACGCCTACGGTCACCTTTTGCTTGGATGGTTTCAGGGCGTGATCAACCAGACTGCGCCACTCCTTCATATCAGTCTTCTTTGCATTCAACTCTAGCCGTTCAACGATAACGTCGGTGAGTCCACCGTCTTCGATAGTCAACGGTACTTGGTAAATAGTCGGTGCGTTCGGCAATAATACGACCGCTTCCTCATCGACACCGCAGAACAGGCTCAATTTGCGTACGGTAGATTCGGCCGCAACGCTTTCACTTCGAGCCGCCAAGATATCTGGCTGTATACCCAGCCCGCGCAGCTCGCGCACGGCGCTCTGAGCAGGTTTGGTCTTTGTTTCCTTACTGGCACCCAGGTATGGGAGGTATACAACGTGGACGTACAGGCAGTTTTCGCGTCCGACCCGCTGTCGAAACTCCCGAATCGCCTCTATAAATGCCAGACTTTCGTAGTCACCCACTGTGCCGCCAACTTCGACAATATGTACATCAAATCCTTTGCCAGCCTCGGCAATGGCATCCTGGATAGCCCCCGTGATGTGGGGGATAATCTGGACGGTTTGCCCCTGGTATTTGCCATCGCGCTCGCCCTGAATAACCTGGCTGTAGACACGTCCGCTCATTAGTGAGCTGGCTTGGGTTAGTTCTTCATCAATAAAGCGCTCGTAGTGACCCAAGTCCAGATCTGTCTCGGCGCCATCTTTCGTCACAAAACATTCGCCATGTTCTCGAGGATTCAGAGTACCGGCGTCCACGTTAAAGTAGGGATCGCACTTCTGGAGGTTGACTTTGAGACCGCGGGCTTTGAGTACATTACCGATTGAGGCGGCGGTGATACCCTTTCCTAATCCAGAAAGCACACCCCCAGTCACAAAAATATACTTTGTTGGCCGATTCATCTCCGCCTATGTACAACTTACCCAAATATTACTCTTATCCTACCGTAGTGTTCCAATCTGTACAAGACCGAAGTTGGCAATTACTTACTTAGTGAGTAAGTAATCGAGTGCGGCCTGTTTCTGAGGGTCGTCACCTGCCTTGGCATCCGCCTCGGTCAGTGTCTCCTTCTGGTCGGGGGCTATGCCCTTGCCGCTGATATTTTTACCGTTGGGTCGGTACCAACTGGCAATTGTTACCTTCAGCTGACTACCGTCCTTGAAGTCGACGATTTGCTGGACAACACCCTTGCCGTAACTTTTCTCCCCGATGATATATGCAGCTTTGTTATCGTGCAGCGCAGCTGCGGTAATTTCGGCTGCCGAGGCGCTCCCGCCATTCAGCAGCACCACTGTCGGCACACCGACCAAGTCATGCGTTCCGTTAGAGTTGTAGCTGTCCACGACGGTATCACCCCGTTTTTCTGTCACGACGGTTGCCCCTTGCGGCAGCCAGTGGCTGCTCACCTTTACCGCGGCGCCCAGGATACCACCAGGGTTGTTACGCATATCCAGTACCACGCCCTTTACGTTCGATGATTTGAATTTCTGAGCCGCTCGATCCATGAGATCAGCAGTATCATCAGCAAAACTGATGATCTGGACGTAGCCGATATTGCCCTCGAGCACCTTGTACGTCACGCTGGGAACTTTGATATTTTGTCGAGTAATACTAAATTCGAGCTGCCTAGAGTGGTCACGAATAACCGTCAGAGTGACCTTGGTGCCGACCTTGCCTCGGATGTTTTTGACTGCTTCGGGCAGGCTGTACTTGGTCGAATCCTTGCCATCAATCTCTATGATGATATCTTTGGCACGGAGTCCTGCTTTTTCGGCCGGGAAGCCACTGAGTGGCGTCTCGACAATCAGGTTGCCTTGGCTATCATTGCTCAACTGTGCACCAATGCCGCTAAACGTATTATCAAGCTCACCCTTGAAAGTACCGGCTTCACTTGGGGTGAAATAGGTTGTGTACGGGTCATTGGTGGCCTCTGCTAAGCCGTGCTTGAGACCGTTCAGGAGTGCTTTGGTCGATACATCACCGCTATAGTATTGCCGGAGCGTGTCATAGACTTGCTCGACGGAGCTGTAGTCAAGATTTGCCGGCAAATCAGGATTGACCGAACTGTAGCCAGCGGAGTTGAACGAAATATCACCCCGACCAGCCAGCACGCCTAGGCTAAATATAACGACCGCTGCAAACCCATACGCCATAACCCGCATGGTTCGGCCTGACTTTGGTGTCGATGTTTTAGTATCAGGCCGTGGTGCGCCTGAAGCATTTCCCTCGTTTTGCTGCATGTATGCTACGTAGTATACCAGCCATGAGCACTTTGCTCTAGGTCGTTACTGGGCTGGACAGACTAGCGGTAAGTTCGCCACTGGGTACTATATTGACCCGTCAGCTGCTGGTTGTATTGCGAAACATATATTTGGTTGCCAGAGACGGCTTCGACGTACATGGCATGTCCCCAAGCACCGTGAGTGCTAATGGCAACATCACCAGGCTTCGGCGTCGAGTACACCGGCACGCCGTCACGTCGCGCGGCCGACACCCAGTATTTGGCACTGCCGTAGTACATCGGTGCACTCCGTCCGGAAGCCTTCACCGCCCAGGCCGCGTACGACACACATTGCCTGGTACAGTAGCCCCATGCATCGGGGCCGTCACCGTCGTTGCACCCTGGCGCGGTACTCATACTGAACCCCGAGTATTTGTACGGATAATTATTACCGTTGAAATCATGGAATGCTCCAGGGAAACGCAGGAAGTAGTAGCCGCCTGGGCTTGCGGCCTGGTTTGCAGCCAACTGCGCCGCGATGAGGGCCGCAAGTTTCGACTGATTTGCTGCCGTCTGAGCATTGTAACGACTCTGCTGGCTTTGGTTATAGTTCAGCAATCGGCTCTGTTCGGCTCGGGCAGTTTGCAGTGCAGCCTGTTGATTGCTCTGCGTTTGAATCAGGGCGGCGACTTGCGTTTTTTGCTGCTGCAATTCCTGTTGGAGTTTAGCAATCTCTACTAATGAATCTTGGATCTTGTTTTGAACACTGTTTCGATATTCTTCTTTATCAACGTAATCACTCAAATTATTACTGGTAGCCAGCATTTCGATGGTGGACATCTGTCCATCAACATACATTGAGCGCAGCACTTCTCCTAATACCACGCGCTGCCGTTCGATTTCCTTTTGCTTTTGTGCAATCTGCCTCTCAAGGCTCGCCTGTTTGGCCTTGTTATAGCTAATTTGCTGTTGCAGTTGGGAAATCTGTGAATTCAGTCGCTGTACCGCATCTTGGTAACTCACAGCTTGTGCTTGTAGATTCCGCACGGCATTCTGGGCATCTTCAATCTGCGAATTACACTCGGTTATGCTGTTACAGGTTGCTGCGGCAGCCAGGACATCTTTGCCGCTACCGTGTGGCGTCGTACTGCCTATCACCAAAAGTGCACCAACCAGAACCAAGACGCTCAGCTTGAAGCGGTCGAGAATAACAGTGGTCCTGGATGTGTTTCTTTGCATAGTTTTTGTTTTGCTTATGCTACGTCTAAATGTACCATGCAACATCAATTTTGTAAATACCCTCTCCCCTGTTTTTCGCCAAAAAACGTTCGCCATGATTGGCGATGATTTATTCTATTGAATTTTCTATTTCTTCGAGATTTTGAATTTCAGATACCGCCGGGTCGCAATAACTGAAGATGCGGCACCTAGTACTATACCAATACCAACCTGCAGTGTCAAAAGCCATAAGAAGTGTTGCGAGAAATAATCATGGGCATATTGGATATCTAGCAGACCAAGACTACTTGCCTGCAATGCAGAGCTGGCCGCCACAAAGGCGGCGTGGATAATCAGCACCGATATGACTGCCGACATAATGCCGTAAATAATGCTCTCGACAATGAATGGACCACGAATATAGCTCGTGCCCGCACCAAGCAAACGCATAATTTGAATCTCGTCGCGACGGTTAAATATTGCCATTTGAATGGTATTAAAAATGATCAGTGCCGAGATAACAGCAAATGTAACCACCGCCACCACGCCAATTTGGCGCAACACATTTGTCGCATGGGTGATGGTATCGATGGCCTCTTTCCTGTCCCCCTGGTAGGAGGGCGAGTCGGCGGTCTGGAGCGCTTGATTGGCGTCCTTGGTCAAAAATGTTTGAATTGGCTGGATTTGGTTCAGATCCTTGGGGTACACGTGAATGGTCGCCGGCACGGGGTTGGTCGCCTCGGCCGCCGCCTGAATAATGCCGGGCTTATCTTGGTTCTGTTCTATGAAACTCTTCAATGCGTCCTCTTTGTCCAGGTATTCCACACGCTGAACATCCTCGCGGTCTCCGATAGATTTTGCGAAAGCCTGCGCCTGTTCGTCAGTCGTTGATGGTTCCAGGAATACCGATATGTTCACCTGCTCGGTTATCTGGGCGATGGTGTTCGTGAAGGTCGCGTTAGTGATAACCGAAAACAAAATAATCGTGAGCGTCACTGCCATAACCGCCATAGCGGCAATGGCCAGGCTGGCATTGCGGACAAAGTTTAGTGCGCCAGTGTGAATAATACGCCCGAGCGTGATGAGATTGCGCCGAAAATGTTTCATTGCTCGTATCTCGCGTTTGCTCGATCGCTGACGACCTTACCGTGCTCTACCGTTATGACACGGCGTTGCAATTTATTGACGATTTCTTGGTTGTGGGTGGTTAGAAGTACCGTCGTGCCGTACTTATTGATCTTTTCGAGGACTTTGATAACATCCCAGGCGTGCTTGGGGTCAAGGTTACCCGTTGGCTCGTCCGCAATTAGTATCTTGGGCTGACGGACAATGGCGCGCGCAATCGCCACTCGCTGTCTCTCACCACCGGACAACTCGAGCGGCATGCGCTTTTCCTTGCCCTTCAGATTGACGATGTCGAGGACTTTTGGCACGGTATGACGAATCTCTTTGTTGCCCATGCCAACTATCTCAAGTGCGAAGGCGACGTTCTCAAAAACGGTTTTGTTGGGCAATAGTTTGAAATCCTGGAACACCACTCCAATCTTGCGTCGCAGCAGCGGTATATCTTTGTCCTTTAGTTTGTCGTAATCGATGCCACCAATAATAATTTTGCCGCTGGTTGGTCGCTCTTCGCGCGTCAGCAAACGCAGCAGTGTCGTCTTGCCGGCACCACTCTGCCCCACCACAATAACAAACTCTTTTGGCTCCACATGCAAACTGATCCGCTCTAGTGCCGACCCCATATTCTTGTTATAGGTCTTGGTTACCCGATCCAACAAAATCATTAGCACTAATTATAGCAGAAAACCGCTGGTGGCTACTGTGTACTTTCGCCGAGTGTACTTTCCAGATATGCATCAATGAATGGCTCGAGGGCACCATTCAATACGTCATCGGGACTCGAAGTTTCGTAGCCGCTGCGGAGGTCTTTGACTTGCTTGTACGGATGGAGGACGTAGTTACGAATCTGGCTACCGAATTCGTTGGCGGCACTCGGCCCCTTTAGCTCACTGACCTTCTCGGCGTGCTGCTCCAGCTGCAATTGTGCCAACCGCGACCGCAAGATGGTCATGGCAGTTTCCTTATTCTGCAATTGGCTGCGCTCATTCTGGATGGCTACCGTAATACCAGTCGGCAGATGGGTCACCCGCACCGCAGAGTCGGTCGTATTCACACTCTGACCACCATGGCCACCACTACGATACACGTCAATCTTCAGATCTTTTTCATCAATCTCTACGTCTTGCGGCTGGTCAATTTCGGGCAAGACATCCACCTTGGCAAAGCTCGTTTCGCGCGAAGCAGCTGAGTTAAACGGGCTCTGGCGAACTAGGCGATGGACACCATGCTCGCCCTTGAGCTGTCCGTAGACATTTGTGCCTGCAAAACGGATGGTGGCACTTTTGATACCTGCCTCATCACCGGCGGATTCATCGTATATTTCAGTTTTTACCCCCGACGATTCTGCCCAGCGCAAATACATGCGCTCCAACATCTGGGCCCAATCTTGCGCATCGGTGCCGCCAGCGCCGGCATAAATATTCACGATGGCATTGTGGTCGTCGTAGGGTCCGTTGAAACGCAGGGTTGCTTTTAACGATTCATAGGTCCGGGTGGCGGCATCGAGTTGCTGGGACAGTTCCGGCAACATATTCTCATCTCCGAGCTCTAATAATTCTATCGTGTCCGTAAGGCTGTCGCTCAATTGCTGCCACGGTGTCACGCGAGCATCCAATTTGGCAATCGTCTGCATGGTCTGCTGTGCCGAGCCGCTATCCTGCCAAAAGTCTGGCGACTGACTTTGCTGCTGCAGTTTGGCGAGCTCCTTGGCGTGAGCGGCGATATCTAGTTGCCGCATGGCAACCTGCACTTCCTGGAGAAGTTGTCGTGCACGCGTCAGCTGCTCATCCATGGTCTAACCCTTTATATCCAAATCCCACAGACCTGAGACTTGATTGCGTAGCTTGCTAGCAAAGGTATCGCCACAGTCCCCCAGGACGCCAACTCCCCAGACATCATCCGCGAACATGGAACGGGCAATAGCGACAATATCATCCCTCTCTACGGCGGCAATTCGTGCCGGAATCTCATCATATGCTTCAATAACACCGTCGAAGAAGTACCGTCCGCTGTATCCATTGGCAGTGCTGCCGACAGTCTGGGCGCCACGCTGGAATCGGCCGAGGGCATACTGACGCGTTGCCACCAAATCCTCATCTGTTAGGTTGCCATCGAGGACTTTGTGGAGCTCATCAACGATAATGTGCATGAGTGCTAGTGCATTTTTGTCTGATACCTGGGCGCCAAACCACCAATTGGTAACATCTCTGCTCTGATTATGTCCGGAGCTCATGTGATACAGCAGACCACGCTCACGAGCGGTGCCCAGAATCTTGGAATACAGCGTTTCTGTCAGGACATTGTTTAGTAAATTCAGCGCGTCGTTTTCTTTGTCACTCATGCGTCGACGCATAAACGTATCGAGATAGAAGTACAGATTTTCAACAGTGTCATTCGGAACATACACCGCATTGCTGAGTGGCTCTGGCTGCTCGAATGGCAGCTCAAAGCGGCTACCAATCTCGGGGAGCTCGACGTTTTCGAACATCATCTCGACTTCTTTGACGCGTTTTGCTGGGAAATTCCCTGCGATCACGAACCGCATATTGCCGGTGACATGAGTGCGGCGATAGTGATCGCGCACATCTGCTACCGTCACATTTTTCATTAATTTGAGGCGTTCGGTATCAGTCTTTACCAGCATGCCAAATGCCTGTCGCATCTCGAGGCTTAGTCGTCGGAAATGAGTGTTCGAGCGAGCCACTAATTCTTCCTGGACATTGCCAAATTCGGCTGCGAATTCATCCTCCAGGAATAGCGGTTTGGTAATCGCCATTAGCAACAGACCAAGTACCCTCTCCCACTCAAAATCCGCACATTCCGCTTCATAGGTAATGTCATAGACTCCCGTACTGGCATTGCTATAGGCACCGTTTTTCTCGAGCTCTGCCTGAAAATCACGAGCTCGCGGAATCATTTCATTTGCGCCGAGCAGGACGTGCTCCATCAGGTGTGGTACTTCCCACTTTTTATCATCAACTAGGTACTCACCGGCCCTGAAGTTGATGTCGCAGGTTACCACGGGTGCACCGGGAATATGCACGAGCAGACCACGCGCGCCATTTTTGAGGACAAGTTCGGTAACTGTGTGCTTCACGCCAGGTCGCTACTTTCGTTTGCGTGCTTTAACTTTTCGCTGTCGCTCGGTCTTGCGAGCTTTTTTGCGTTTGGCGGTTGCCTTCTTTTGAGCGTCACGTTCCTCGCGGCGCACTTCTGGGTTCGACGAGCGAGCAAAATCTGCTTCGGCAAATTCTTGATCACCTTCGGATATCTGATCGATGTTATCGACTGAGTTACGAGCTGCACGCGTCAGCTCTGTCTCGGCCATTTGCTCTAGTTGCTCCTGGCTGATTGGCTGCGAATGGAACAAGGTGCGTAGTACGTCATGGCGCAGTTGTTGCTGCATCTCTTCGAAATACAGTTGGGCGCGGCGGCGGTACTCGACCAATGGGTCTTGCTGACCTACCGACATCCAGTGAATACCCTCGCGCAAATGGTCCATGTTTTCCAGGTGCTGCATCCATAATGTATCCAATACCTGCAGATATACATCGCGTTCGATCTTGCGCATGATGTCAGCGCTAAATGCCTGCTCTTTTGCCTCGTAATATTCGAGGGCTTCGGTTTTTAGCGCATTACCAAATTTGTCAGCTGCGTTGTCGAACAAGCGGTCGAGCTGAGCCTCATCCAGCGGGAACACCTCTCGCACAATATCCTCAAAGCCCTCGCTCGTCAGCTGTGGTGAGCCCGCCATAGCAGTTGCCTCGTCGCCAATCAATTGCTTGATACGCTTGCTAATATCGTCGTGTAGCAGGATTTCGCGGCGCATGCTGTACGTCGCCTTACGGTGACGGTTCATAACATCGTCGTACTGCACTACGTTTTTACGAGTGTCGAAGTGGAAGCCTTCGACCTTTTTCTGCGCACCCTCGAGGCTACGACTAATCATTCGATTCTCGATAGGGGTTTCGTCATCAACACTGAGCCGTGCCATCACATTGGCAATACGCTCACCGCCAAAGACACGCATCAGGTCGTCCTCGGTACTCACAAAGAACTGTGTCACACCAGGATCGCCCTGTCGGCCAGCACGTCCACGCAGCTGGTTGTCGATACGTCGTGACTCGTGCCGCTCACTACCGAGCACAAACAGACCACCGAGATCCTTGACGCCATCACCTAAGACAATGTCGGTACCACGTCCGGCGATGTTGGTTGCGAGCGTCACGCCGCCCTTCTGTCCGGCGGCGGCCACAATCTTGGCCTCGCGCTCGTTGTTTTTTGCGTTCATGACCTGGTGCGGTACTTTTTCCTTGGTGAGTAAGTTGCTGAGTAATTCGTTTTTCTCAATCGAAACGGTTCCGAGCAGCACGGGCTGACCCTTTTGATTGAGCATCTTTACCTCACGAGCAATCGCCTTAAACTTGGCTTCCTCTGTACGGTAAATACGATCTGGCTTATCAAAACGAGCCAGTTTGCGGTTTGATGGTATCTCGACAACATCGAGTTTGTAGATCTGGTGAAATTCTTCGGCCTCTGTTAGCGCCGTACCGGTCATACCTGACAGTTTTTCGTACAAGCGGAAATAGTTCTGGAAACAAATCGTCGCCAGCGTCATCGATTCCTCTTGAACCTCCACACCTTCTTTCGCCTCGATAGCCTGGTGCAGACCTTCGTTATAGCGCCGACCCGGCAATAGACGTCCGGTAAACTCATCTACAATGACGACTTCGCCTTCTTTTGTCACCACGTAATCTTTGTCGCGCTTGAAGAGAGCCTGCGCCTTGAGCGCCTGTTGCAGGTGGTAGATGGTCCGGATGTTCTCAGAACCATACAGGTTCTTGATACTCAAGGCTTTTTCAATCTTTTCAACACCGTCGTCGGTCAGGATAACGGTTTTTCGCTTTTCGTCAGTCTCGTAATCTTCATCCCGTTTGAGTGGACGCACGACTTTCGCAAACTGTGCATAGGCATTTCCGCTCGTCACACTCGGTGCACTAATAATCAACGGCGTACGGGCTTCATCGATGAGGATAGAGTCGACCTCGTCGACGATGGCGTAATGCAAATCCCGCTGACGCAGTTGCTCGGTCTCGCGCACCATGTTGTCTCGCAAATAGTCAAAGCCGAATTCGTTGTTGGTTCCATAGGTGATATCAGCCGCATAGGCTTCCCGACGACTGCATGGCATCAGGTGATGGAAGCGAGGATCGTCATGCTCGTCGTTGGTGAACTTGGGGTTATATATATACGACTGCTCGGCCATGATGACCGCAGTGCTCAATCCCAAAAAGTGGTAGACCTCGCCCATCCAGCCAGCGTCACGCTGTGCCAGATAATCGTTTACAGTTACGACATGCACGCCCTTGCCGGTCAGACCATTAAGGTACACTGGCAGCGTAGCCACTAACGTCTTACCTTCACCGGTCTTCATCTCGGCAACGTTTCCTTCGTGCAGCACCATGCCACCAATCATCTGCACATCAAAGTGTCGCATGCCCAGCGTTCGGCCGGCCGCCTCACGAACTATCGCAAATGCATCAGGCAGAACGGTATCCAACGACTCTTTCTCGAGTCGCTTTCTCAGCACCTGGCTCTGTTCCTGTAGTTTTGTATCGGTCAGCTTCTTGTACTTGTCCTCGAGCCGGTTGATGTCCTCTACGCGTTTGCGCAAACGCTTGACGGTTCTGGCTTGCGGGTCACCCAATACTTTTTTGAACACACGATGCATACGTTGTCAGTCTCCCTCTGTTAGGTTGGTGCTGATTTTGGCCAATCCAAATACCGCACCTATCAGAATTATCCTATGTATTGTATCGGTTTATTGCGTAAAATGCGAACAAAATCACCGAGTAATCGTACAGAAGAACCCCGCGTGTTTGCGGGGTTCCGATGATTCTGTCACGAGTTGTTTTAGCTTGTCTCGATTGCCGCCTGGCCACCAGCACGAGCAAACAGTTTGCGTCGACGTTTGCCCTCTGTATGAAGTTCCTTGTAGTGACGGATTTGTTGCTTGAGTTTAGCTTCGACTATGTCGACAGATGCAAAGATATTCTGGGTAGATTCACGAATCTTGATAGTGTCATGAGGTAGGTGCAGGGTGACATCGCAGACACTTTGCTTTTGCCCGCTCTCCTTGTGTTCCTTGAGGCGGACTTCGAGGTGGGCGCTGGGTCGAATGTGACGTGACATATATTTGTCGACTGACCCCAATTTTTTGGTGATGTACTTCTTGAGCTTGTCATCTAGCTCCAGATGAGTTGCGGAGAGCTCAAATTTTTTTACCATCGTTCCCCCTTCTAGCAATGCCATGGTTAGGGTTGGCAAGGCTCATATATATTGTACCAAGTCGACGCAACTGCGAAGTCAAAAATTCGACAACTAGAGACTTTCTTTGCCGCCCAGGTAGGGTCGCAGCACTTCCGGGACGCGAAGCGTGCCGTCTTGGTTCTGGAAGTGCTCCATAACGGCAACGAGCGATCGCGCCAATGATACCGCGGTACCGTTCAGTGTATGCAACACCTCAATAGTGCCGTCCTTGCGTCGAACCCGAATGTTAAGGTTTCGTGCTTGGAAATCGGTGCAGTTACTACAGCTGGTCAGTTCACGGTACTTGCCGTCAACCGGCGACCAATACTCGATGTCGTATTTCTTGGCAGCGGGCGCCCCGAGATCGCCGGCCGCGATGTTAATCACGTGATATGGCACCCCGATTGCTTGCCATAGCTCTTCCTCAATCCCTAGCAGCTTTTCATGCATCTCCTGACTCTGTTCCGGCGTCGTGTAGGCATACATCTCTAGTTTGTTGAACTGGTGTACCCGGAACAAACCGCGAGTGTGCTTGCCGTAGGTACCAGCTTCTTTGCGATAACATGGGCTGAGTCCGGCATACATAAGTGGTAGCTTATCTTCGTCGATAATTTCATCAGCGTGGTAGCCAGTCAGGGGTATCTCCGCCGTTGCAATCAGCGATAAATCTTCGCCCTCGATAGCGTATTCGTCACTCTGGTCACTACTACGGGGCGCAAAACCGGTACCAGTCATGGTCCGAGCGTTCACCATGTGTGGTACTGTCATGAACGTAAACCCCTTCTCTATAAGGAAGTTTAGCGCAAATTGCGTAATGGCGTTTTCGAGTAGTGCCAGCTCGCCCTTCACGTAGTAGAACTTCGCGCCAGCGACTTTGGCACCTCGGTCAAAGTCGACCCAATCTCGCTCAAGCGCATAGTCCAGATGGTCTTTAGCACCCGTTGTCTGCTCTCCAACTTGTTTGATTTCGACACTGTCTTCTTCGCCACCGAGTGGCACATCATCGAACGTAATGTTCGGAACGCGGTCCATCAGCGTCAAGAACTCCTCCTCGATGCTGCCGAGCTGGTGTTCGAGCGTACCAAGTTGCTCTTTGACTTCGCGGCCTTTCGCAATCTGCTCATCAGATGGCTTGCCGCCCTTCATGCTGGTGGCAATTTCGTTGCGCTGTTGACGCAGCTCATCAACCTGTTGCTGCAGCTCACGGCGCTCCTTGTCAAAGCCAAGTAGCTGCGTTATATCGACGTCGTAGCCCTTTTGTTTAGACTTCTCGGCCACTTGCTCTGGATTGTCTCGGATGTATTGTATGTCTAACATGGATCGTTCCTCTCGTTATGATTGATGGGTGTAAGGCATAGAGTTACAGTCGTGACCGACGAGAGCGCGGGTCATGACTAATCGCACAGCGGATATGCCCAAGGTGTATCATGCCGGGTATTATACTATCTTTCTTAGGATTTTTGGGCTGCTTTTCCCTGAATGGCCTGCAGCGTCAATTCGGTGCGTGCTCGGGCGTAGCTGCAAAATTCACAAGGTTTGCTAGGATCCATGACTTGACGACCAATAGGCGGCATATCGTCACTGTCCATACAGGCCTTCATGTCAGCCAGCGTTTTGTCGACCCATTCTGATGTGCCAGTATGAGGAAAGACGAACGTCCGGAACTCAACTTTGTTGTCAAATGCATCGAGGTCTTGACGACCGGTCGCATAGACAAAGTAGCCAGTGTTGCTGACTTTGAATCCATTTGCTCGCAGTAGCCACTGATAAATCTCCATCTGGCGGCGATACATATCGTGCCAGCTGCCCTCAGGCCGCAGCTCGGTCACTGGTTGGTCCTTGGCCGTCGCCTTATAGTCCACCACTATCAGTTCGCCATCGTCATTCACCCAGATATCATCGACTGCCCCAAACACGTGTAGATTGGTCGGCTCGTGCACGTGGACGATGCCGGTGAAGTTATGACGCCACGTGTCCATATTCTCGTGTTGATACGGCACCGCTTTGATCTGATTATCCGTCATCAGCGGATGCGGCATGCCTGCTTTGCGATAGCGATCGAACTCTTTCTTAAACAGTTCGTCGATAGCCTTGTTAATGTTAAACGGTGGGCTGCTGGGCCGCGTTATCTTGAGGCGGACATCCAGCCAAAAACAGCGTGGACACTGCATAAACAGCTCAATCTTGCTGCGACTGACCTTAAACGGCTTTGACTGACCCGGCTGATATGGCGCCGAGCGCTCCCTCCAATATGAATTCGCCATTAAGTCCCAGTATAGCAGTAATGGCTAAGTCGGGGTTAGGTACTGGAACCCGAGCCAAAACAGTAGCGCTAGTGCAAGCACAGCAATATATATCTCCCACTTGGAGGACAAGCCGATTTGAAATCGTCCGAGCTTATTCATCGGATGGTCGTAGCCCTGGAGCAACATGGCTGCCTCGTTGTCGTGCAGCTCGCTGTTCCACCGCGAAACTAGCACTCGTGTTTTACGTGCCAGCACCGTGGCAGTTTCTATCAGTTGCTTTTCCAATTCTGGATCCCGGGCTGGGTTCGTACGTGTCAGGATGTTCATTGTACGACCAATAATTTCCAAATCAAACTTTTCAGCCTGCGACTGGAGCAACTGCATTACATCCGGGGTTAGCAGTTGTAAAGCGACTTGCTCGTAGTCCTTTGGCACGTAAACCGAGCAGTCTTGGTAAAAATCACCCTCTAGCTCCATTCGCTGCTCCTCAAACGCAGCAAAGACCAGACTGGTACCATACTTATCATTGAGATGTGAGTCTACAACGATATTAGGCAAGAACACTGGCAGTTTTACTTGAATACCTCTGCCCCACAAACTGCTGTTTATCCTACCGAGCTCATAGGAGTAGCGCTGGGTGCTTCCGCGCACTTCTATGATGCCTGTTTTGTTTGGAATTTTAGCGTCTTGTATCGCTCTAATCGCTATCGCAATAAGTGCAGCAAATGCAGCGAAGCCAATACTAATGACGATGAGAAGTAGCATGCTTGAGCCTTAGTATAGCAAGTGTTTCGATGTGGGGGGTGTGCGGAAAGAAGTTATAGACCTGGATTGGTTCGATGTCGTAGGTCTCTTGCAACATCGCTAGATCGCGCATCTGAGTGGCCGGGTTGCAACTAAGATACGCAATCACCGGAGGGCGCACCTCGAGCACTCGTTCCACTACCCTGGGATGTAAACCAGCCCGCGGCGGGTCAAATACCACTGGTATCTCGCCAGTAATATACTCGAGCGCTTGTTCCGTTGATGCCTCCACTACTGTGGCACTGGTATCGACAGTTCCGGCATTTTGCCGTGCCATCGCCACCGACGATGGATCGAGTTCTACCAGTGTAACCTCACGCTCACCGAGTGATAGTCCTATGCTACCGACTCCGGCATACATATCCACGAACGGGCCGGACGGCACCGCTCGACCAATAGCCTGCAACCCTTGCGTAAATACTGGGACATTGACTTGAAAAAACGAGTCAACGTCATAGTGAAGCGTCGCGTTACCAATCGTATCCTCCAGCTCCAACGAGCCAAGCTCATACAGCAGCTTGGTGGGTACCGACGCGGGGCTTTTTGGGTTGGAGTAATATACACGCAGACCAGCCAACTCGGCAGGCAATGTGAGCTTTGGCAAAGCCTCGTGTTTTACGAAAAGTGCTGCCACGACCGTACCGTCCTGACTGCCGCGAACAACAATTGTCTTCAAGTCGCCGGCTCGCACGCCCAGCTCGGTCAATTGCGCAACCACCGTGTTCGCCGCCACGTCCAAGTGCGGCATTGCGAGCGCACTGCCGGACACGATTTGCTTACCGTGACTGCCCCGCTTGTGCAGTGCCAAATGGATGCCATCGTCGTCCCCCCAGAAGCTATACTCCATCTTGTTCCGGTAGTGCCATTCGCGCCCATCACTGCCCGTTTCGGGGTGTACGTCGACTCGTACTTTGGCTTGTTCAGCCTGCATCCTGACAATGTTATTTTTATAACGATTCTCTGCGTCAAATTTCAGCACTTGCCACGGGCTGGTGGCCAGATAATTGTCCTCTTTGGCGGCAATACGATCGGCTGATGGCTCCAGTACTTCTTCGGCAATTGCTTCGGCATAGTGACGCTTCGATTTGATAAGTCGTGCGTGCACGTTCTCCCCCGGTAGTGCGTTCCAGACGAAGACTTTTCGGCCGTCCGGCAGTTCGCCAATTGCCTGTCCGCCTGGCACCAATTCATGCACCAGAATGTCAAAATATTGGGGCTCAGTCTGCTTTTTTGCCATCTCTGACGCCGAGTATCTTCAAAAGTTGGGAAACATTTTTTACAACATACGTTGGAGACGATTCTTCGAGTTGTTTGAGGCTATTGTAGCCCCACGTGACGGCGATATTTTTTAACCCGGCTTTGTTTGCCGCAACTATATCTCGATCCTCGTCACCCACACAAATAGTGTCTTTTGGATGCGCCAAATCGTTCGCAATCATGTCCTCCAGATTATGCGCTTTGCTGCCGACTCTCACGTCGCCATAGACGCCTGTAAAATATGAGTTCAGGCGTTCGTGTTTGAGGAATTTCCGAATGTTTTTTTCACTATTGGCGCTCATGATATACAGCTTAAAACCTTTTTCATGCAGTGTTTTGATGGCATGGTGCATGCCGGGCATTGGCTTTACATGCTGCATTCGACTCTTCAATATCTCGCGGCATATAACGAACAAAAATGGAATACGCCAATAGCTCACGTGAATCTCTCGCGCGTGCCGTAACATAGCCCTCCCCTTTACCTGCCGCAGCGCGACTCGTCGGAGTAGTTTTTCTTCCGAGTCGGTCAGCGGCACCTTGCGCCGGGAGACGACATGGAAAATATCAACGATAACCGGGAACGTATCGGCAATTGTCCCATCAAAGTCAAACACGACGACTTTGTACTGTTCCTTGCTTCGCACACCAAGCCGACGACGGCGAAACATGTGACGCAATCGTGACATAACTACGGCTGAAGTACTCCTGCGAACACCTGCCACGCCAGGAGTGATTTAGCGACCAGGCTGAGGATCATGTACCACCGCTCGCCATACAGATAATTCCGCCATGGTCCGATGCGCTTGTATTGCAGATACATGTTGAGGGCAAAACAGCTGAAGAAGATGAACAGAGAGACGAATATCCAGTAAACGAAAGTTGGTACCTGGCCACTACCATAGATGTTGGTAGCGGCAATGTAGCCGGCAATGACTAGCCACGGGGTAATCCCTGCGATACAACCGACCACATAGCTCGACCAGTCGACAACTGTATGTGCTGAAGGCGGGTTGGCGCGCTCCATGACCAGTCCCAGCAGGTTCATGACTGCTGAGAAGACAAAAATCATGCCCAGGCTGGCAGCGTCATAGACACCCGCCAATAGCGCAATACCGACCAGCATGGTGCTGGCACTGAGCGCGTACTCAAACCAACGCAAGTAGTTCCGTCCTCTGCTTAGATCTGTTTCGTAGCGACGCCGATACGCGGTAGCCATGAGGGTGTGCGCGACCGCCGACAACATAAAGAATGCCGCGACGACATAGGCAAGGTTCAGCTCGAACACCTGTTGCGTCGCAGGGGCCAATACAACCTGGCCGGTTGCTTTGGTCTGTAGACTGTCGACCGTCAGGAACGATACGCTAATCGGAAATGACTTACTGATACTCAGTGCCAATACGATTACCGCTTGCACTGCGTGAAGCACCGCGAGCCATACATTCCAGCGATGTAGGCTATCAATTGTTGGCGATTTCTTGAGTGAAGATGGAATATGCATACTGGCACTATAGCAAGGAACGAAGGGTTAGGCTACAGTAGTAGTATGACTCAACAAGCGACAATCGGCGGTGGATGTTACTGGTGCCTCGAAGCGTTCTATCAACGCATTGAGGGCGTAACCAGTGTCATTTCGGGCTACAGCGGCGGCCACACCGAACATCCCACCAGTACCGATGTCTATCGGGGTGATACTGGTCATGCCGAGGTTGTGCAGTTGGCGTTCGAGCCAGACAAAATCTCCTACCGTGAAATACTCGAGATATTCTTCGTCATGCACGATCCTACCACGCTCAATCGCCAAGGCAACGACGTTGGCGACGAGTATCGCTCAATCATCTTGTATCACGACGATGAACAAAAAGCCGTTGCCGAGGAGATGATAACCAGTTTTGCACCAACACTATACAAAGACCCGGTCGTTACCCAGCTGGTCCCCTTTGAGACATTCTGGCCTGCCGAAGAAACGATGCAGGACTACTTTAACCGCAACCCAAACGCCGGCTACTGTATGGTCGTCATCGATCCAAAAATCAAAAAACTTCGCGAAAAATTTGCTGAAAAAGTAAAGAACTAAGCCGTGTTAGTTTTGGTCGTGATCTACGCGACCAGTTTTGAGCATGTCGGCGAACCAGAGAAGTTCATCTAGTAGCTTGTTCACGTTCTTGTCATATCGCTCGGCCTGCTCCGGGAGTATGGTGCCATGTTCATCGAATATCTTCTGCACGTATGGGAAATAGACGTCCCAACTCATGACCACGAGCCCTGTTTCACGCACCGCCGGTACCAGCGATTCGACCGCTCGTACACCGCCCCAGTTGCCATTGCTGGCGCCTGCAAAGGCGACTGGTTTGTGGTTATACAATGCCAATTCACTGTCCAGCATGCGCTTCAGTGAACCCGGAAAACTGTGGTTGTACTCTGGTGTCACGATAAAGAATGCGTCGGCCTGCTCGACAATATTGGTATAGCGTTCGTCTTTACCCTCGGGATCATTGCCATCACCCGGAAAGTCAAAATCCTTCGGGTCAACGAATAGCACCTCCAGGTTATCACGCTGCTTGGCAACTTCTTTGATATAGTGTGCGGCCTTGATAGATTCACGCTGTTCGCGCGTCGTACCTGCGAGTACTGCTAGGGTAAGTGGTTGTGTCATACCTACTACTCTAACGCATGGATTTGGTCATGGTCTAATCCAAAGTAATGGGCCAGCTCGTGCCACATGGTGTGACGAATCTGTTCCTTGAGTTCTGGAACGGTGTTAGCCATGGAACATAGCGGCAGTTTGAACAGGGTGATTTTATCTGGCAGGGTCGTGTCCATGCCCTGGCGCCGCGGCAACGGCACTCCCTCGTAAAGACCCAGTAGTGACTGGTCGTTGCGCAGCTCCAATTTTACGCGCTGCTCTGCTGTTGGCTCATCATCAAATAGAAATGCCACGTTTTTCACATACGGCAGCTTGTCTGCTGGCATACTTCCAAGCGCATCATCGATAAATGCCTGGAATTCTTCGTCGCTGACAGTAATCATATGTTCATAATACTATACTTTATATAGTAATGCTATTTTTCGAGTCGGAGTCGGGCAACAAGCCAGTCGTGCGGTAGCATACTCAGGAACCAGCCGGCTCTCGGGCCGGAGTTCTTACCGATAGTTAGGCGATACAACGACTGGAATAACTCCTTGGGTGGTAGACCACTGCTATCCTTGAGCTCGTAGATTGCATTGTGAAACCATGCACCGTCTGCATCTGCAGGAGCTTGAGCTATGTTGTCTGCTAGCGCCGTAAAGTAGGCTCGTTCGGTGTCACTAAACTGTGCTGCATCGACGGTATCGAGCAATGCGAACTTCACATCATCAGGAGCGCGATGTTGGAGCCAGTTGTCAATAAACTGTAGTTCGGCGCGAATAATGTTTGCTTCTTCGCGCGCAACGTCACCGTGCTCGGTACGGCCGATAACATCGATGGTCTTATCCGCATCCTTGAGCGCTGCCTGATAACTGGCAACGAGGTGACTGAATGGCACACGGCTGACAACCCGTGCTTCGCCCCCGCGCGTGCATATGTATAGCAATTGCTCCTCGGCCTCGGTTTTATCTGGCTTGGCCACAAATGCGGCGTACTCATCCATGAGCTTCACGACATCAGCAACCGGGTCAAAATATATCCGCTTTTTCGGGGACACGCTTAAGATCAGGTACCGCACAACTTCCGGCGGCATAATACTGACGCCCTCTTCGGCATCCATGCCGGTGCCCTTGCTGGCGCTCATCTTTTTCGTATCACCCGCCAGATTAATAAAATCGTATGGTACGGGGTATGGTGCTGGCGCTTCGTAGACATCCTTCATGATTTGCACGCCAGTGTCATAGGAGCCGCCTGCACTGGCGTGGTCACGACCAAAAGGTTCAGCGACAACTTCCAGCAACCACCAACGGCCCGGCCAGTCCAGCCGCCAATCTAGCTTCACTTGTCCGTCGTTGTAGACGATTGATTGCTCATTGCCGTCCTTGTCGAGATACGTCAGGGTTTTGTTGGCGGTATCGATACTCCGAAATGCCCGCTTTTTGAGCCTGCCCTGCTCCATAATTTGAATGGGTGACCAGTGCTCCTCGAGCTGACGACCAGATATCGTCTCCAGCGCCTCTTTCGCTTGCGCTAATCGCTCCAGTGATCGTTCTATAGCGGGTACAAAGAAACCGCTGCGGTATTTCTGATGCGACGCGACAAACTCTACCTCGATACCCAGCTGGGCGCATGCTCGCTGCAGTTGCGCGGTAAAAAATGCACCGTAGGATTCAGCCTTGCCATCAGGCGATGGAATGTCACACAGCGGCATGCCCAAATACTGTTCAAAATCGGATGGAACATCGACGGGTACTTTCCGCAGGCCATCGAGATCATCCGAGAAGTAGACATGCCGAGCTTGGCGACCACGACGACGAAGTTCGAGCAATATTGCATCACATGTAATCGGCTCGCGCATGTGTCCCAAGTGATGTGTACCACTTGGCGACCCTCCCGACTCAACCAAAACCTCACCATCGGGATGGCGAGCCTCAATCTCATCAACAATCTTATTCAACCACTGCATAGTTCAGGGGCATTATACGCTATTTCGTATCTGTTAGCTAGGCGATAGCAACAATTTTGTATGTAGAGGTCTCGGCCGGAGTGACGATCTCCACCTGGTCACCAATTTGCTTACCCAGTACGGCTTTGCCGATTGGCGATTCATCAGAGATTTTGCCCTCAAGCGGGTCAGCTTCGACGGTGCCAACAACATGAAATTCCTTTTTGGCGCCAGCATTGCTCTTCAAACTCACTTTAGAGCCCAGGCGAACCTTGCCATCTTCTTTCTTAGACGCCTTGATAACTTCGGCGTTGTTCAGAATATGTTCTATTTCAGATATTCGTGCCTCGTTGCGCTCCTGGTCTTGTCGTGCAGATTGATATTCTGCATTCTCGGCTAGGTCGCCAAGCTCGCGTGCGGATTTGATGGCCTCAGCAATCACACTGCGCTTCGCAGTCAGTGTCGCAAGCTCGTCTTCGAGCTCCTTTATGCCATCCTGTGTCAATCGGTATTGCTTATTCATGTGACTGCTCCTTACTTCCCTATTATTCTTTCGTAGAGTCTCGAGCAACGCCTGGTTTTGCTGTATTTGCGTTAGTACCAAGCTTTTCAATCAGTTGTTCGAGTGAAATATGCTCTGCCTCGTCGCTCGTTCGAGCCTTTAGCTCGTAGACATTATCGGCGACTGTTTTGCCACTGACGACGACCCGATACGGGATACCAAATAGGTCCGCATCGGCAAATTTTTTGCCTGGCCGTTCGTCACGGTCATCATATATTACCTGAACGCCAGCAGTAGTCAATATACTTTCTAACTCATCGGCTGCCTGTACCACATTGGCCTCTGTTCCAAGACGTGCAATGTAGACCTTTGCCGGCGCAATTTCTTCGGGCCACACCATACCTTTATCGTCCGCAAATTTCTCGACAATAACGCCCATCACACGAGTAATGCCAATCCCGTATGAGGCGAGGTAGATTGGCTGCTGTGTACCCTTCTCATCCGTGTAGTAGATGCCCATGGCTTCGGACTTCTCGGTGCCAAACTTAAATATGTTGCCGACTTCGGCACTTGTGACTGGCTGCAGCTCATGTTTGTCGATACCGAGCTCGGCCGATGCCTCATCTAGCACCTCCTCGTTGACAGCCACGGTGTGGTCGGCGTTGGCGTATAGAACATCCTCGCCTGCGTCGCAGATGGTCTGAAACTCATGACTGAACTTTGTGAAGGCGCCTCCGCTGGCAAACGTCACAAATGTGCTGTCGCCGATACCAAAGCGCTCATAGCAGCGCTTATACGCTTCAATGACCTTGTCGTAGTACGCGTCCATATCCGCTTGGCTGGTGTGCAGCGAGTACATGTCCTTCATGATGAACTCACGGCCGCGCATGATACCGCTCTTGGCACGCAGCTCGTTGCGCATCTTGGTCTGGAACTGATACACACTGGTAGGCAGATCTTTATAGCTCTGGACATAGTGAGCCATCATTTCCATAATTGCCTCTTCATGACTCCAGGCGAAGCCTACTTCAGTGTCATCCTGCAATTTTGATTTGAACCATACATCGACGACTTCGTCATCCCAGCGCCCCGTGCCTTCCCAGGTATCTTTTCGCTGCAAGCTACTCATAATAAGTTCTTGTCCGCCTACCGCATTCATCTCCTCGCGGACGATGCGTTTGATGTTCTCAAGCACGCGCAGCCCCAGTGGGGTGTAGGAATAGACACCAGCCATGACTTTGTATACAAAGCCGGCCTGCATTAGCAGCTGAGCGTTCTTGGACGTCTCGTCGGCAGGTAGGTTTTTAGTGGTTTTTGTAAATAATTGGCTAAGTCTCATGATGGTTTCCTTGTTACTGGTTAGTGTGGATGGGCGCTACATACTACGGTCGCGGGGCCGGCATCAGTGTCTCCAGAGAACTCACCATCCATTTCATGCCGCTATTGTATCTTATCGAACCGTTAAGATGAAGAGCGCGACAAACGCGACACCGTTTTTTAGCGCATGCAGCGTTATGCCAGCCCACAAATTACCGGTCAATTCCCTTAGGCCAATCAAGATCATCGACAATGCAAACGTATCTATTGCACCCACCCATAACGGGCCTGCGCTGCCACCTTCAGTCAAATGCGCCGCCCCAAACAGTACGCTCACCACAAGCGCTGCAGCAATTCTCGGCAGCCATTTGCGCAGCCCTGTATATAGGAACCCCCGCATCGTTATTTCCTCTACCAGTGGCGGCAGCACGACGAGGCTGATGAATGTCATTGTTAGCTGAGCTGCGCCCGATACATTGTGAAAGCCGATATCCTGGGCTTGCTGACTGTCAAAGCCCGACACCAGATTGCTCACCACCGTTACCAACAACGCATACAACAATAGATATGGCACAGCAGCGGCCACGCCAATCAGCGGGTGAATCCACTTCGGTTTGGACAGACCGATATCGCGCAAGCTCCACCGAAACCTCCGTAGCAATACGTACAACAGCACCAATGTCATGCCTTGTGCCAGCAGCATAAAGACAAACTGAGCCGAAATGGAATCGCCCAGCCAACTTACAATTTCATTGTGTGGCATGTGCAGAAAGACGCCTGCATACCAGTAGACGAGTAGCGCAGCGATGATTGGCAACACATAGTAAATGACGACAACAGATAACAGACTTAGCACTGCTGCCTTCGGGCCACGAAGTCCAGGCTGCGAGGGTTGGCCTACGCTAGAAGAATCGCCTGACATCGACGACCGAGATTAGTATGATAAGTCCGATGAGTACGATGAACCCTGCCGCATTTACTACTTCCTCAGTATGCTGGCTCAGTTTGCGATTGGCGGCTCGATAGCCCAGGGTCAACCACAATCGTCCGCCATCCAACGCCGGTATCGGCAAGAAGTTCATGATGGCCAATGTCAGCGAAATAATCGCGATAACGAATAGCACGTACTGGTAGCCCAGGATACTGCCGCTTTTTAGAACAAAGAATATGCCGACTGGACCCGCCACCTGACTAGATGCCTCAGTTTGCGCTTGTTGCCGTGCATCAGTGTTGCCCGTCGCAAATCCCGCAACAATACCACCCAGCCCAGCTAATGCCTTGCCCAGACCCTGAAACGTCAACGCAGTGAATTGGCCCATGAGCCCGCCAGCAACAATTGGCGCAGACCAGGTCGAACGCTGTAGTGTTAACTCGGATGGCACGACGCCGAGATGCCCCTGTGGTACATCACTATTCTTGGTCGCATCAACTTGTTTATCACTGAGCAAATCGGCTTTCTTGCGAAGCTCGGACCCGTCACGTTCGACGACAAACGTTACCTGCTGCCCTGCATATTTCTGAGTTATGCTCGGAAGTTTGGCGGCCTGGGTGATTGGTGTGACATCGCTGGAGTTCGGCGCAATATAGCCAATAAACCGATCCGTCGAACGCAACCCAGCCTTCTCGGCGGCCGAATCCGGTGCCACATAGCCTACAAAGACATGATTTTGTACGACGTTGGTGTCGCTAGCCACAGTAAATTGATTATCGACCAGCTTCGGCATGCCGATTAGAGCGACGATTATTAGCAACACGAACGCCGTGATGAAATTCATGACCACACCGGCGGCCATGATCTTGGTCTTTGCCCACGTCGTAGCAGCACCAAAGGTACCGGGCTCTTCGTCAGCGTCATGCTCGCCCTTTAGCTTGACGAAACCACCGAGCGGTAAGAGGTTGATGGTAAACAGCCAGCCGTCTTTTGTTTCGCGCTTGTACAGTCGTGGCGGAAAGCCAATGCCGAACTCTTCTACCTCAACGCCATTGCGCTTTGCCATGATGAAGTGCCCCCATTCGTGCACCACCACCAATCCAACAAACAGCACTAGCCCCAATATCAGTAAAAATATTCCCATGTCCCCTCAGTATAGCAAGCGTAACCTTTAACGCGAGCTTAAACGGTCATTATTTCGTGTTCTTTATCCTTGCTAGCCTGCTCGGCCTCGGCACGCGCTTTGTTCATAGCCTCGTCCACCTGCTTTTCTAGACGCTTAGCATCATCTTCGCTGATGTCTTTGCTCTTTTTAGCGGCATCAATGGCGCCAAGCGCGTCGTGGCGAACATTTCGCAGGCTAATCATGCATTCCTCTTGCTTTTGTCCCACCTGCTTGACGATGTCGCGGCGGCGCTCTTCGTTCAGTGGCGGTACTGGCACGCGCACGACGCGACCATCATCGGCTGGATTCATGCCCAGACCTTGGTTGTTACGAATAGCAGCGCTAATCGCTTGGAGGTTATTCGGGTCAAACGGCGTCAGTTGAAGCAACTGTGGCTCTGGCACACTCACCGTTGCTACCTGGTTCAACGGCATCACGACACCGTAGGCTTCGACTTGTACCCCATCGAGCATGCCGGCATTGGCACGACCGGTGCGGAGCTTTTTCAGCTCATCACGAAAGTGCTCAACCGCTTGGCTAAATTTACTGTCTGCATCTTTGACTGCTTGATTTGGATCCATTTGAATTCCTTGTCTATAACTTTTATTTTATCACTAGTTTGACTCGGCCAGCGATTGGATAAAGTCTGGCCGTTGGTCATTGGGCTCTATTGGCGTATTAGAAATGACGTAGTGTGCCGCATGCAACACATCGGTTGGGTGCAGCAATACACCGCACCAATCTATCGAAGCATCGGTTGGAAGCTCAGGAATTTGATAGTTTAAGTAACCTGATCCGGCACCCAAAAACCTGATATCACCAAACTCGACACGACCGGTAAACGGGTTTTCCACTAGTTGCTCGGTAAAACTTCCCAGATATCGCCTGAAGCTCTGTAGCCCTGCCGCAGCCTGTGGCCGGAACTCTTCTATTTGCCCTAGTGAGTAGTCAACCTCTGCCAATGCAATACCTTGATCAAAGTAAACCTGCTCCTCTTGGGTGGGATTGCGTATACGCAAAAACTTACCCGGACCCACTATGGAGGTTGGGTGTGTCTTTATTTCAACCCCACCGCTGCGAGCGAGTAGAAGGGACATACACTACCCAGCGACGCCCAGCTCAATTCGGCTGAATCGGTTGACCACAATGTTTTCGCCCAAGCGAGCGTTGTGGTCCTTTACGAAGTCACCGACGGTCTGGTCAGGGTTTTTAATGAACGGCTGATCCAGCAAGCAGCGCTCTGCAAAGTACTTTTTGACCTGGCCGCCGACAATCTTGTCGAGCATGTCAGCTGGCTTGCCTTCACCGGCAGCCTTTTCTTTGAACTCGTCAGTGACGCGCTGCTGCTCGTCGGCAGGAATCTGATCAGCACTAACATACTCTGGGTTCGATGCAGCAATGTGCATGCTAATGTCTTTCACCAGATCAGTAAAGATTTCATTTCGAGCCACGAAGTCAGTTTCGCAGTTCACTTCTACAATCACACCAATGCGGCCATCATGATTGTATGTACCGACAACCCCGGCACGAGCTTCACGCTCACCGCGCTTCTCTGCCTTGGTCAGTCCCTTTTTGCGCATGGCTTCGAGTGCCATATCAAAATCGCCCTTGGCCTCTTCGAGTGCCTTCTTGGCATCAGTCAGACCAACACCGGTCAAGTCTTTGAGTCGCTTAATTTCTGCAATATCTGCCATTTTGAATTCTCCTTGTTTACGGGTTGTAAAAATCGTTGGTACATTAGTGCGATGTGGTGGCGCAGGTGAAGCGCGGAGTGAGCGGTACTTCCGGTACCGTGAACGAGCACTGAACCTGCAACGCCGCAGCGTGCAATGTACGGACGATTATTCCTTGTCCTCGGTTTTCTTAGCCTTCGCCCTGCCAGCTTCAATAGCTTGCTTGACGTATCCGGTCGTTAACTCAATTGTCTTGATTGCATCGTCGTTACATGGCACGGGGTAGCGTACTTTGCTTGGGTCAGCGTTGGTGTCGACCAGAGCGACCACTGGGATTCCCATCTTGGTTGCTTCACGAACCGCGTTGTCATCGTGTGTGATGTCGACGATAAATACGGCGCCAGGACGACTGTTCATGTCCTTGATACCACCGTAGATTTCGTTCATCTGGTCGATTTCTTCTTGGAAACGCTGTACTTCGAGCTTGTTGTACTTGTTAGCCAGTTCGCCGTTTGCCATGCGCTCTTCGAGCTGCTTCAGGTGCTTTACCCGACCACCAATAGTGTTCCAGTTGGTCAGCATGCCGCCAAGCCAACGGTTTGTAACAAATGGCATCTTGGTGTCTTCTGCTGCCCTCTTGACGATGTCCTGTGCCTGGCGCTTGGTGCCAACAAACAGCACCTGCTTGCCAGCCGCAGCCGTATCGGCTAGGAAATCCAAGGCTTCCTCGAGCGAGCTAACCGTTTGGGTTAAATCAATAATGTGTGAGCCACCACGCTTGCTGTGAATGTATGGCGCCATCTTGGGGTGCCATCGGCTCGTTTTGTGACCGAAGTGCGCTCCGGCCTCCAGTAGTTTTTTGATGTCTACATCAACTGTAGCCATAGTAATATAACCTTTCTTGAATCCTTGTTCGTCGGTGTGGAACCTTGGTGCGCCTCAAGCGAGACAACCACCAGGAGGATTCGCTCCAACCTGCTTAGCTTATAGTAATAGGCATTATAACAGATGTAACCACCTGTGTAAAACCTCTCCCCTCCATCACAGTATTGTATAACTCCAACAGAGGTGGTATACTGCGTAGCAACGCCTGGGAATTACCGACTGCAGGGTCGCTCGCCTGCTATCCGGTTGCCATGCACAACAATAACTACATCACAGAGCAGAGGTATCAATCCATGAAAAAGGATATCCATCCAAAGAATTATCGGCCAGTCGTGTTTCAGGATCTCAATGACAACACGACCTATTTGACGCGCTCAACGGTAGCTACCGATGACACCATCACCCTCGATGGCGTCGAGTACCCTCTTGTTAAAGTCCACATCAGCGGTAGCTCTCACCCGTTCTACACCGGTGAAGAGCGTATTCTCGACATCGAAGGTCGCGTCGACAAGTTCAAGGCTCGTGCAGCTGCCGGTGCAGCAGCCAAAGAGCGACGTGCTGCCGCTGCCAAAAAGCAGACGGTTCGTAAGTCCGCCAAGGCCGAAAAGAGCGCCGAGAAGCAAGAAGCTGAAAAATAGCTACTCGTCCCAAGAAACCGTCCGTGCGAACATGCTCGGACGGTTTTTTGTATAATGACGTCAGGAAGAGTCATGGAATCGAAAGAACAACATCTCCGCCAAGAATTCGCCGACATCGAACAGCAGCTGCAAGACCCGGCTATCTTTAGTGATGCTTCGTATCCAAAACTCGCCAAGCGACGCGCCAAGCTCGAGGCACTGATTGCCCTATTTGATGAAAAAGCCCAGCTAGCCGATGCCAAGCAACAGGCCGATGAGATGCTGCGGAGCAATGACGCTGAATTATGCGAACTGGCCAAAGCAGAACTGGCAGACCTGGAGCCAAAAATCGCCAGCAACCTCGAGAAACTGACTGAGGCACTGACCCCACAGGATCCCAACAATGACCGAGATGTCATCATCGAGATTCGTGCCGCAGCTGGGGGTGATGAATCTGCCCTGTTCGCCGGCGAGCTGTACCGCATGTACATTCGCTGGACCGAAACACACGGTTACAAAACCGAACTCATCAGCGAAAGCCCCAGCGAAGCCGGTGGTTTCAAGGAAATCATATTCATGGTTCGCGGTGACGAAGCATACAAGAACCTCAAGTTCGAGGCCGGCGTTCATCGTGTTCAGCGCGTACCTGTTACCGAAAGTCAGGGTCGCATCCACACCAGTACCGTCACAGTCGCCGTCCTACCGGAGGCCGAGGAAACAGATATCGAGATTAACCCTAATGATCTGCGCATCGACGTATATCGCAGCGGCGGCCACGGAGGACAGAGCGTCAACACGACTGACTCGGCGGTACGCATTACCCACTTGCCCTCTGGCATGGTCGTGACTAACCAGGACGAGAAGTCACAGATTAAGAACAAGGACAAAGCCATGGGTATTCTGCGCGCTCGTCTGCTCCAGCAAAAGATTGATGAGGAGCAAAGTCAGCAATCACAGGCGCGTCAAAAACTTATTGGCTCTGGTGACCGCAGCGAAAAGATTCGCACCTACAACTTCCCACAGGATCGCATCACTGACCACCGCATCGGCTACAGCCGCAGCAATATTCCGGCAGCGCTCGACGGCAATATCGATGACCTCATTGAGCACCTGCAAGCTGCCGAACACGAGCTGCTTTCTAATGAAGATTGATGAATTTTTAGCCAGTGCAATCCAGCAATTATCAGCTGCCGGGATCTCGACTGCACGGTTGGATTGCCTAGTGCTGCTCGAGGACGTATTGAACACAAATCGTACTCAGATATTAGCTCATCCGGAACGCAAATTAACAGAGGTAGAAGCACATAAACTCGATGCAATGCTCGCTCGACGCAGCAACCATGTACCCCTCGCCTACGTACGTGGTAAGACCGAGTTTTATGGCCGAGATTTCGCAATAAATACGCATGTACTGGAGCCCCGCCCAGAGTCCGAAACTATGCTCGATATGCTGCAGGAATTAGCTCCTGCCCCACGCACAATCGTGGATGTCGGGACTGGCTCGGGCGCACTCGCCATCACGGCGAAACGTTTAGTACCCAACGCCATTGTGTACGCCATCGACATAGACGATAAATGTCTGCAGCTGGCAAAACGTAATGCCACATCGCTCAACGCCGACATTACTTTTTTGTCCGGCAATCTTATCGAGCCTCTTCGTGATGTGCCACTGAACACACCGCTAATCCTGCTCTGCAACCTACCATACGTTCCCGACGAGTTTCACATTAATCGAGCCGCCACGCATGAGCCACGCTTGGCGTTATTTGGCGGTCCAGATGGCCTCGATCTTTATCGACAGCTGTTTGTTCAAATCACTGGCCAGTCGTCACACCACCGTCCAGAAGCTATCCTGGCCGAGTCATTGCCACCACAGCACGAGGTTCTCGCAAGCATTGCAGCCAATCATGGCTATCGAATGAGCCATGAGCTGGACTTTATCCAGCTGTTTACCCCACAGGGCTAAGAAGTACTGGCAACGCTGCCGAGTGTGACCACAACGGTGATGGTCTTGCCGTCGCGATTGACCGTCAAACGTACGGAATCCCCTGGTTTGTGCGCACTTAAAATAGTCGTAAGTGTCTTGGACTCGCTTATCGCAGTACCATCTATCTTCGTTATGATATCGCCCGCCTGGAGCCCCGCTTTGTCAGCCGGACTGCCCTGGACAACCGGTGGCTGACCGGTGATACCCCGTGGCGCCAGATAGGCTCCATTCGTTTCATCGAGCGCGTATTCATTCGCTACTGACTTGCTGAGTATGATGTAGCGCACGCCCAGATATGGTCGCTTAAAACTTCCATCCTGAAGTACTTGTTCGATAATACCCTTGAGGTCATTGACAGGGATGGCGAAGCCGATATTTTGCGCATTGCTGGCGATGGCGGTATTCATACCAATGACTTGGCCGTTCAGATTGACCAACGGCCCACCCGAGTTCCCCTGGTTGATGGCAGCATCTGTTTGGATAAGATTGCCCAAGTCCTCTGGCGATGCTGACGAACCCTCGCCGGCTGCCTGCACATTACGACCAAAGCCAGACAAGATTCCCGACGTAACGGTATTCTGGAACTGTCCGAGTGCATTCCCTATTGCCACAACCGAGTCGCCAACCCTTGATTGGGATGAGTCACCGATGACGGCAGGTGTCAGCGTCTTGCCCTTCAGGTTTTGGATCTTTACGAACGCTACGTCCAGACTGTCACTGGCACTTGTTCGACCCAGCACTTTCACGTTGTCATACTGTGTGCCATCCGATAATGTTACCCGTACCTCAGTCGTGCCCTCGGGTACAACGTGTCGGTTTGTCATTATGACGCCGTCGTTTGAGATAATAATGCCCGTTCCAGCAGCCTGCTGTGTTGACTGGTAGCCGAAGAAGTCGATGCCAGAGTTCGATGTGACGTTGATAGAGACCACGCTCGGTCCAACTTGCTTGGCGATCTGTCGTATCAGCTCACCCTGGCTGGTAACAATTTGTTTTTGCCCCGATAGTGTGGCTGAGTTGAAGTTACCGCCGTTACTGCCAATCTGACCGCCCACATAGCCGGCAAATCCTGCCAGTAGAACTGCGCAAGCCACCAACAGCACCTGTTTGAATCGACGCGACGGCCGAGGCCGTGGTATTCGCGGCAATGTAGGTTGTGTGAATGTGATGGTTCGTTGTTTGCGTGGTGGTGTGGTTTTCTGTGCGGTTGATGTTGTGAGTTCTTTGTCTGAATCGCCCATCTAGACTACTTTATCTCCCCAGTCTGCAAAGACTATTATGACAACCAGTACGACTGCCATAACTGCTAGCATTTGCCGCCGCAAGAGTACGGTCAACCTGTCGTAGTGGTCGAAGTAATATAGTACTGCCAGACCGTATCCTACGACAGTGAGTATTAAAGTTGGCTGAGAAATGACGCCGTAAAACAGCAGCCAGTGCCCCAACACCCAGCTGAGTGTGGCGGCAAAGTATGCCCATAACAGCGAGAGCATCCGTGAGTATGGCTCATCAAAGCTATCAAAAAAGTGACGTGCGGCGATATAGCACACGAGCGCTGTCGCGGGCACCAACCCGTACAACGGCCCATCGGTCCAGACCAGATACAACGCCAGTAGGCCGGCCAATTGCCCGACAAACGCCTGCGCTGATACCAGGAAAATGCCAGTGCCCGGCTTTAATGCAAGCAGCCACGCAGCGTACACAAATACCCAGCCGAGCTGAATCAGTGGTTGGTCACTCGCCAGCTGCATGAATGCCACGATGGATACGCCGACCATGATATCGAGCGAATTCGCACGAAAAATTGCCGGCCAGAAGCGGGGTCGCATAGCAAACATGCGCCATTTACTCAGCAGAATCAACGAGAGGGCCAACGGCAAGCCAAGATAGCTCGAACGCAACACAATAAATATCAATACTGGCAGCATAGCCACCAGCACCATGTGTGCTAGATGCGAAAAGCCTCTCGTGGGCAATATATTAGAGACGAGTGGTTTCATTGTTTCCCAGGACTATTATAAAGTCTGCACCCGGGGTCTGTACAGCCCCGTCGGCCTGGGAAAGCCGTATTTCAAAGTGTTTCTCTAGGTAATTTTTAGTGTAGGGCGCCGCAGTCTTACTCCCTCGCAATATGGTAGTCTGTGCCTGCGTCGCTTGGGTTCGGATAATCGGCTGGACATTATAGCCATATGATTTGAGATTCTGGAGGACTTTCTGGCCCAAGCCGACGACACCACTGGCATTCACTATCGCGATAGATGCGTTCTCTTTTATGATATATCCATCGGGTAATTGCTGTCGTACGTAGCGATGAATATCATCATATTGTCCGATACCCAACGTTGGCTTCACGATTGACTGCGTTCCAACGGTACCAGTAGTAACCAGGGTGTTATTGTCACCCAGCCCCAGTGATGTGATTGAGGCATCAGGTATATCCTTGGTGATATCATAGACCCGGTTTGCTTCCTGAATCGTCAGGTCGGTCTTAACATTATTGCCAAAGGTATTCATCAAACCAGACAATTTCAGAGGATTACTGAGCGTTCCCAGCTGGACAACCTTATCCTTGAGTGCCTCGAGCACAGCGCGCTGGCGGTTTGAACGGGCAAAATCGGAGCTCGTATGACGAGACCGCACGTACATAAGTGCTTTTTTACCGTCAAATTCTTGCTCGCCCTGCTTGGCCAGGGTGGCATTCCAGTTATTTTCCCACGCCATGGTCGGATCGTAGAGATCCTCGGGTACATCTACGGTTATACCGCCCACAGTATCGACTGCCTGCTTGAACGATATAAAGTTGACGAGCGCATTGTAGTGAATGGTTATACCCAATACCTGTTCGACGGCTTGGTCGGCGGTCGCAAAGCCTGCCTTGACCGCCTTCGTGTTCGCATTACTCGAATCAACCCTACCGAGGAAGTCGAATTTGCCGGTCTCATAGGCAGCGTTTATCTTCATCTCGCCGTGACCCGGCAAGTTGATCCAGGTGTCACGGGGAACGCTGACAAGTGCAATCTTGTGATTCACTGGATCAATGCTGGCCACCATAATGGTATCGGTCAGGTCGGGGGCTTCGTGGCCAGCACCGCCATTTCCGAGCAGCAGAATGTTGACGCGCCCGTCACCCTCTCCTTTTAGTAGCTGTGGATCGACATGCTTCTGCAGTGATACCGCCAGGGTACCATTGCCATCGAACGTCCGGTGCAGATTGAGATATGCCTGTATAAACAACCATCCGCCCACACCTATGAACAGCGACAATACCACCATGCCGGTGCGAAAGACCCAGCTCTGCAGCAAACGAAATCGACGACGGAGCACAGGATGCCGCATTAACAGCTCGGCTGACCCTGGCAAACGCATATCGAGTGCAATGCTGCCGGTTTCATCATCCAACACATCTGCTACGGGGTTCGGGTAGGTTTGGACTTCAGCCACGGTATCTGTCGGTTGCTGCACCTGGGGCACGGCAGCAGTACGCCCGGTAGGTCTCATCGTGTTTATATACACCCGACGCTGAATAGGACGACGTCCCAGCGGACGTGCCATTACACCGTCAGTACTCATACCACGAGCAACAGGGGTATTTCTACTTTTAATCTGTCTGTTTTCCATAGCGCTACTATTCGTAACTGTTGTAAGTGTAACGCTTTTGCTTTATAGAGTAAACATATTCAGCAATAAAAAAATACGGTATAGTGTCTAGCTAGATGGAAGATGATTCTCAGCAACCGACCCGACCCGTTGGCCAGTATTCGGGCGGAACCCCTCCCCCGCCGCCTTCTCGTACAAAGACCCCTAAAAAACGGGGTGCGCTACGTGAATTTTTGTCGATAGTCAGTATCTTGGCGGCGGCCTTCACAATTGCACTGCTGTTGATTGCTTTTGTGTATCAGCCATATGCAGTCGATGGGCCCAGTATGCAGAACACCCTTCATGACAAAGATCGCCTGATTGTTTGGAAAGTACCGCGAACGTGGGCACGCATCACCCATCACCAGTACGTGCCAAAGCGCGGCGACATCATCGTTTTCCAACAGTCCGGCCTCGAGGCATTCACGCAGGACAACACTCGTCAACTGATCAAACGGGTTATTGGTCTACCTGGCGAACACGTTGTCGTTTCTGACGGTGTTATCACCATCTACAATGCCGAGCACCCAGACGGATTCCAACCCGACAAAACTTTGCCCTATGGCCAGGATGGCAGCATCCCGTACACCGGTGGCGACATCGATCTCACACTGGGCAAGGATGAACTCTTTGTTTGTGGTGATAACCGACCAGATTCACTCGATTCTCGTTCATTTGGACCCATCAATACTGACCAAGTGATCGGCAAGCTATTGATTCGTATATTGCCCCTCGGCGACATCGAACGCTTCTAAAATTCTTTGAATAAACAATCAAATTCATACGTATTTCTAGTTAGAACATTGGCACATATTCTTGCGTCCGAGAACCAACCCCTTTTTGGCTTAGCCCAATCAACCATGCGCCCTCTGGCGGGCCCCCTGCCACATACTTTTGGCTTGTTCCAAAAGTATGCAAAAGCACAGCCCTATATACGTTTGCGCTGGGAGGTTCTGGCATAAAGCCAGCTTACCCAAAGACCGCCTTCTCACTGACTGCTACAAGCAGTCCGTGCTCAGTCGAACATACTTTGGGTAGCCAAGCCCGCTAGCTTCATACCTCCACCCCTCGGGCAAGCCGACGGGCAATAATCACCGACTTGGGGTTATGCGGCCGTGTCGACGTTCCTGGCTCAAGCTGTTGTACATCGACAATAGGAGTGGTGAGACATGTTTGAGGAGTGATTAGCGACGAGTCGTCGAACCCATTGTCGCATGTGACAACAGTTGACCACGAACCAAAGACTAGGCCTGAACTTTTGGCTACTTTTCTTTCAAGAGAAAAGTAGGTGGACTAGGCGGGCTAGTCCGCAAACATACTAAGAATGAATTGATATGGCGTTTTAACAGATATGACGTATATACGTACGTATATACGTCACCCCTGGGAAAATGCATTCTAAACGTTTAGCGTTTGAGGCTTTTCATCAGCTCGATGAGCTGAGCCAGTTCCTCATCAGAGGTAAAGGCAATCTCCAGCCGACCACCCTTAGCGGTACGACGCACGTGCACCGGCGTCGATAATCGCTTACTGAGTGCCTTCGTTTCGGGAGTTTCGGTACTGACGCGAGCATGAGCTGCCTTTTTATCCTGGGCACCGGTTTTGATACTCGTGACAAACCGCTCCGCTTCGCGCACTGACCATCCTCGCTTCTCGATAGCCTCGAGCAGTTGTTCCTGATGCTCCGGCGAATCCTTGAGTGCCAAGATGGCACGTGCGTGCCCTTCGCTAATGCGTTTCTGGGTGAGTGCCAACTGCGACGCCGGTGGTAACTGTAGTAAGCGCACGGTGTTGTTCAGAGCCGACACACTTTTGCCCAGACGCTTGCTGATTTGGTCGTACGTCATATTGAACTGCTGGTGCAGCCGCTCTACCGAGACCGCTTGCTCCATCGGTGACAAGTCGACGCGCTGCACATTTTCGATGAGTGCTATCTCCAGTCGCTCCAGCTCTTTCAGGGTGCGCACAATGACCGGCACATGGGTGAGTTTTGCGATTTGAGCGGCGCGCCAACGTCGTTCGCCGGCTACGATTTGATATTGGTCTTTGCCGTCCGGGGTAACGACAAGTGGCTGCAGTACACCGTGCTGCTTGAGTGATGAGGCAAGTTCTTTGATGCCCTGCTCATCAAAGTGTTGGCGAGGCTGCTTGGGATCGGGATGTATAGCAGTCACCGCGATGCGCTTGATTCGATCTTTTTCGTCGACCAGTAACGAATCATCAAAGTTCTGCGGTATCAGCGAGTCAAAGCCGCGACCGAGGCCGGTTTTTTTCATGCTCATAGTTTCTCACCCTTTGCTCGCTGATGCACCTCTTTTGCGAGGTTTTTATATGCTTTGGCACCCTTGCTCCACTTGTCATGCTCAAAAATATGCTTGCCATAGCTGGGCGCTTCGGCCAGGCGCACGTTGCGTGGCACGACTACGTCGAACACTTTGTCGCCAAAGTGCTGCGTCACTTCTGCTTTTACCTGGTCGGACAACGCGGTGCGACTATCGTACATCGTCATGACAACACCTAACAGTTCCAGGTTTGGGTTCAGGCCACCACGCACCATCTGAACGACGTTCAGGAGTTGGCCCAACCCTTCAAGTGCGTAGTATTCTGACTGAACCGGAATAAGCAGACTGTCGGCAGCCGTCAGCGCATTCACCGTCAGTAAACTGAGCGCTGGCGGGCAGTCTATAAATATATAATCGTAATCTAACGACTCTAGTGCCTGGCGTAGCACCGTCTCACGCGCAGGCTGATCAACCAGTTCTACCTCTAGTGCAGCCAGTTGGCCGTCGGTCGGCATGACATGCAGCCGCTCGGCAGCGGGCTTCACAATATCCATGGCTTTGGCCTGCTGCAGCATGACATGATAGGTGCCCTGCTCCTCAACATTGTGCGACACGCCTAATCCGCTCGTCGCATTACCCTGTGGGTCCAGGTCCACCACCAGCACACGTTGACCTTGCTTGGCCAAATACGCCGCCACGTTAATAGCCGTGGTAGTTTTGCCTACCCCGCCCTTCTGGTTTAGTACTGCGACGATATGTGCCATATGTGTGTCAGCTCTCTACAACCATAAGCCTATCACTTCTGTAGTCTTCCGTAAACTAGCCGTATCTTACCAGCGTTATCATAAAGGTATTATACGCTTATGCTTGCTAGTGGGTTTTGGCAAGTCCGGCCCCAACACCTGAAACATTGTCCCAATACTGTGGTGGCAGCCGTACAGGCGCTCTGAGGCTCTCTATGCCATCTAGACGCAAACTTAGCTCTTGACTGTGAATTCCCACCGATAAACGCCCTAAAATGGCGTTACGCATATGCTAAACGCTTAACTGGTACACTAGTCGTCCAGGATCTGGCATACGGACACGTATACACAGGAAGCTCTCGCATAAACTCTAGACCCGCAGGTATCAAGGGGTTGCAGCGCTTCTGATTCAAAGAACTTGCCGCCACGTAATCGCACATCTGGATACGGATGGGTGCTATTAGAGTCATAGTTTAACGTGATATCAGACACCGTCCCCCGCTATAGGGTGCCGGCTGCAAAAGCTCTGATCTATAGGGCTAAAATCGGAAGCAGTACAGCAGCGTGCAGACAGGGGTCTAAACAAGTCCCCCTATAAAGACAGGTTTTGCTTGATGCCCTGCCGATTGAACCAGTTACCCCTCCCCATATACGTATCCATGAGCGGAGCATATGCGGTTTCACCTATTGCGTTTGTACTTAGGAGGGATCCCCCCGATGTCGCTACCCGCAAACAGAAGTCTTTGCCTTTCAAGCTACCACTGTCTACGCTCAGCGCGAGGAGCCACATCGCGTCTTCTCCAGCATAAATAGTCGATTGGCTGTTACTGAAATTATTTGATTCATTGTAGGTTTGCTTCTTAATTGTTCGTGAACCGTCCGTCAAATCATTACTGCCCGACAATAAGGTAGTGGGATCACCAAAGTTTGGATTGTCATAATATCTCAATGTTGTAGAGGTAGTTACGTCGTTATAGTTTCCACTACTCACTGCACTGCAGGTTGCTGCCGATCCCCTGATAGCATACTGTAGTTTAAAGGCCTGACTGCCCGCGCTCACTCCGCTGTTATCCACCCTCACAGCTACACCAAAGTATACTGCTGATATTGACGGCATGTCGTACGGTTTATTTTCTGGAGCTAGAGCCGCCCCTGCCGCAATGCCACCACTCACCGAAACTATGGTAGTGGTTGTACTCGTGAAGTCGGTCCCGTCACTGTAGTTTGTGCTGGTGTAGTCTGTGCCGTCAGATTCATTAACACTCGTGTAGTCAGTTCCGTCACTATAGTTTGTGCTGGTGTAGTCTGTGCCATCTGACTTATTTATGCTGGTATAATCTGTCCCATCCACTTTCATTGTGCTGGTGTAGTCGGTGCCATCCGATCGGCAATAGGTACCACAGCCAGCAATACTACCATCGCTTTTATACTTTGCTAGTAGCGCCACACTAGTGCCACCGCCGAAGCTATACGTATACCCGGCTACTACATAGCCACCATCGGTGGTTTGTACAACAGAAAATGCTGAATCGGTACTATTATAGCCGAGCGTCTTGCTCCAGCTGAGGGTGCCTGTGCTGGTAAATTTGGCCAGGAACATGTCTGTTGACCCGTACCCGAACAATGTGCTCCCCACCACTGCATAGCCGCCATCACTGGTTTGAATAATGGAAAACCCATAGTTGTCAGTGCTGCCGCCCCAGGTTTTGCTCCAGCTCAGCGTGCCGGTGCTGGTGTATTTGGCAATGAACACATCTGTCGTATCTCCGCCAAAGCTCTTCGTATAGCCAGTAATGGCATAGCCGCCGTCGCTCGTTTGAACGACTGACTTGCCCTCTTCGGCTCCCGCTGCACCACCCCAGGTTTTGCTCCAGCTGAGGGTGCCTGTGCTGGTGTATTTGATGAGACACATATCCTTGCTGCCAGAAGTGAAGCTTTGACTATATCCGGTAATAGCATAGCCGCCGTCGCTTGTCTGGATGATGGAAACGCCCTGCTCGTAAGATGTACCGCCCCAGGTCTTGCTCCAGCTAAGCGTGCCGGTGCTGGTGTATTTTAGGAGGATTACATCATCCTGCCCAGCGCCTATAGTTGCGTTTGCTCGCCCAGTAAGCGCATAACCACCGTCGCTTGTCTGAACAATTGAATAAGCCTCCTCGTTACTAGCCGCACTTCCCCATGTCTTGCTCCAGCTGAGGGTACCGGTGCTAGTGTATTTCAATAAACAAGCATCGTAGTTGCCGGCACCGTATCCTGAAGTAGAGCAGGCAATCGCATAGCCGCCATCGCTGGTCTGGATTATTGAATATGCAGTATTATACCCCCCATTTGTAGCACCCCAAGTTTTGCTCCAGCTCAAGACGCCTGAGGAGTCAAATTTCGCAATAAATACATCGTAGTTGCTGGGGAAACTCCCAGTGTACCCCGTCATTGCATAACCGCCGTCGCTAGTATGTATGACAGAGCGAGCGATATCAGAGCCATTACCACCCCAGCCCTCGGCGAATGTTACGCCCTGATCGTCAATCCCGTCGAACATACGATATGACTGCTGTGTAAAGCTTGCGGCTGGCGTCGTGATTTCAGGATATACCGTGTAGGTATTGAGGTCTGTGCCATCGCTCTTTACTACCTTGAAACAGTACGTGGTGTTTTGTAGGGTATTCTGCCCAACTAATGCAAAGTCCCACATGCCATCCTGACCAGCGGACACGGATGCGGTGGTAGTAAAAATAGAAGTACCGTACTCATGGTACGACTGTGCGATATTACTGTCTGCACCATGCACAGGATCGGCTGCGTTCGTTTGCAGGGGCAACCCATTACCCGCTTTGGGGTTATTGTAATATCGTATAGTCGTACTATCAGTTACATCACTATATGTGCCCGAAGATACGGCGCTACATGAGCCCGCTCCGCCTTTTTCAGCATATTTCAGTTTGTAGCTGAAATAGCCTGCTGCCAATTGCGCACCCGACACATGCATATCCAGACGGAGCCTAAATGGAGTACCGTCTCCAGGCGCAGTCGCTGCAGTATCTTGGCCTGCAAGTGCAGCACCAACATCGATAGCCGGCGCGGAGTTTATGAGAACAGTTAGTGTGCTCGTATAATCAGTGCCATCGGTCTTCTTTGTGCTGTTGTAATCTGTACCGTCGGCCTTCATGGCGCTATTGTAATCGACGCCATCTGAGTGATGCGTATAGTTGAAGTCGACGCCTTCGGTTTGCGTAGTGCTCGTGTAATCGACGCCGTCGGTTTTGACGATACCGGTGTAGTCAACTCCGTCGGTTTTGCATACTGTTGAACAGTTGGTCATTGATCCAGTGGACGTAAATTTCAGCAATAGTACTTGCTGATTACTACTGCCGACGAAGGTGCTGCCAGCGATAACATAGCCGTCGTCATCTGCTTGAGCAATTGAGTATCCGTATGAGCCAGAGGCACCATCCCACTCTTTACCCCAGCTAAAAGCACCTGCACTGCTGAGCTTAATAAGTATCACTGGGCCGCCACCCAGTCCAACCGCGTTCCCGTAGCCCGTGTATGCCAACCCACCGTCGCTTGTCTCGACAATAGACTCTGCAACATCAGTGTTACTGGTGCCCCATGTCGTACTCCAGCTAAACGTACCGGTGCTTGTAAACTTCGCTACAAAGGCATCAAATCCGCCTGCGCCGAAACTGCTAGTAGACCCTGCGATAACTAGCCCGTTATCACTCGTTTCTGTGAGACTATTACAGCCACTCGCTCCGCCCCACAATTTAGACCAACTTAAACTTCCGGAACTGCTATATTTCACCAGGAACACATTACTACTGCCAGAGGTACCGGCGACCGCATACCCAGTATCTGATGTTTGTATGACTTTTTTAGCAATATCATTGTTGGTACCTCCCCAAGTTCTACTCCAACTCAGCGTCCCAGAACTCGTGAACTTCGCGATGTACATATCGTCTAACCCCCCACCGGTGTAGCTGGTGGTTGACCCTACCATGACATAGCCCCCATCTGCGCTCTGAATAACAGAGTATGCCCTGTCATTCGAGGTGCCTCCCCAGGTTTTGCTCCAGCTCATGGTACCGGTGCTATCATATTTTGCTATAAATGCGTCAGTTAGGCCCGTTCCAAAAGAAGCTGTTTGCCCAACGACTATATAGCCGCCGTCACTCGTCAGCGCAAGGCTTTCACCAGTGTCATTCGAGGTGCCTCCCCAGGTTTTGCTCCAGCTCATGGTACCGGTGCTATCATATTTTGCTATAAATGCGTCAGACTGTCCTGCCCCAAAGCTTTTAGTGGTACCTCCCACAGCATATCCGCCATCAGATGTCTGTAAGATGGTAGAGGCAACATTGTCTTGAGTCCCAGTGCCTCCCCACTTGTTGGCAAATGTCACATCACCACTATCAGTATTATTGAACCAGCGGTATGCAGATTGATTAAGTACTATAGATGATGTATATGTTAGTGTAGCGTACACATTGGCAATCTGCAGCGTATCCGCCTGGCCAGATGGGTTACCGCTCCCCTGTTTGACTCGAGTAATCTGAGCTTGCATACTGTCGACAGCAGTTTGATTCCATGAGCCGTTAAATGTAGCTGTACATGCCGTCCAACTATTGTATGCGGGGGTACACGTTCCTGCTGTCTGCAGCGTGCCACTCACTCGCAGATTGATACTGAGATCGTCGAGGGTGCCACCGTTGGCATTCGTGGTGCTCTCCGCATAAACCCGCACCACAACTTGGGTAGCGGTCGACACGTCTGCGGGGGATGTCAGGCCGTATTCTTCGACTTCACCACCGCCAGTACTTCCACTGGTAGTAACGTAATCGGTGGTTTTGTCGGTTGTACCCTCATCTACAAAATCACAGTGCGTCCCGCCTGCGCAGGAGCCATCATTCGTTCCACCTGTAGCTGGCCAACCCGCTGTGACATCTGTGTTCGGAACCAGGGTAACGCTAATGGCCGAACCAAACTGTGTACTAATAAAGAAGGTCGTCGCTATAACTCCTACTAATACACTTATACTCGTGGTTACCCAGCTATATCGCCACTGTAAGTACTGCGAATTTTTAGCTCTTGCAAATCTTGCGTACTGTCGTAGTGCGGGTGTGATGTTTTTTAGATAATTTTTCATGTTAGAATTTGGCCTTGTAATCGAACTGGAAGGTGCTTAGCTGGGCAAACGCTGAACCGTCACTACTATTGCTAGCAAGGCGGAACTTTATAGTTATTATATCATTCGCCGCAAAACTACATCCATTTCCTGGATCGGTAAGCGATGCCTGTGTCCACGAACCAGTTGTGCTACCTGCTGATGGGAATGAAGAACTGTAGCAGTCGGTTCCGGCGGTGTCAAGAATGTCATATTTTACTGAGTTGCCAGCTGCATCCAAGCGGTAGAAGAGCTTGAACGTATTTGAGCCAGTGACGAAGCCATCGAAATCACTTGGTAGTTGATATTGCATAACGACCTCATAATCTTCAGTTGCTCCCTGGTCTGTGGTCCAGGCATAGTAATTGTGTCGGCTACTAGAGTCATAATCACTCGTCATGAATCCGATATGACCATTTCCGCTGGTACCCTGAGAGAATACAGCGCTTGGGAATTCTGGAACTATTTTTATGGTCTTGGTGTGACGGTAGGTGCCAGTGGCAACGTAACCGGAACCGTTCAAGGTGATGGTATTGCCGCCACTGCCGACGACCAAGCTTCCGAAGGTAACATTGCTGGTTGTGTTGATGTCCTGCGGCGTGCTGAGCGTAACAGTGCCCGTGGTTGTATTGACTGAAATCTGGTTGGTTGTGCCCTGGATGGTTACCGCACCGGTTTCGCCGTTCAGGGCGCTGACACCACCGCCACCGGCGCTGCCGGATACGGCACCAACGACGCGCCACCTGTTCGATGAGTTGTCGTAGACCAGTGTTATCGAGGCGTTGGTTGGCAGGGTTAGATCACTGCCAGTACCAGTCAGGATACGGTTGGCGGCTGTCGAGCCAGTGTTCGAGTTCTTGAGGATAGCAGACTGACTGGCTGCGTTCATGATGGTTAGTATCTGGCCGTCGGTGCCGGCAACGATACCCGTTAATGTCTGGGTGCTAGCCCCTGTTAGTCGGATGAGAGATGTTGTGCTAATTGCAGCATTGTTGGTCGTTCCGGTTGTACTAAAGTTGGTGCCCTTATTGAACGCGACTGCACCGGTGGAGGTCAACACTCCGTTGATCGTCACACCACCGTTCAGTGTATCGACAGTTAGTACGGCGTTGCTGCTCGCATCCTGAATCTGGAATGCCGCTACTGAGTCGGTCGAGTTCTGTAGCTTCATGGCACCGGTATCACTCAGCTCTAGCAGGTTGGTACCACCGCCGCCGAAGTTGTCGGTGCCAGCCGTAGCGATGTTGGCATATATTTCTAGTTCGGCACTGTAGTTTGGACCGTTGTCATCCGTCCAGGAGTGGCTGCTTAGGTTGGTGTAGAAACTGGAGGTGGCATCGTAGCGAGTATCGCCCGTGTAGGTAATGCCGCCGTCAGCGTCACGCCACCATGAGGTCCCTCCGTCGGTCGTAACTGCCAGCCAGTATGTGGTGCCGTTCGTAACAGCGAGCGACGAGGTAAGACTAATCGTATTCCAGCCGACGACCCCACCATTATATGCGTTACTGTAGGCCAGAGGCGTACCGGTCGGCTTATTAGGCGAACCGCCGTTATCGGCGTATATCGCCACCTTCACTCCGGGCGTACCACTATCAATGGAGGCAAGTTTGACCGCAACTGTATTGATGGTACCACTCGTGCTTGCAACAAATGAAGTTGCCTGTCCTTGACCCGCATTGTAGTCTTCCACATTGTCTGCGTCAGAATCGTTACCCATGATAGTACTACCACCTGCCGAGGTCGCACTAGATATCTTGAACTTGCCATCGCTACCATCGATGCCGGTGTAGAATTGCGAGCCACCAGCGTCGTACTCGATACCGGTGTCACCGACACCGTTCTGTTGCAGTCGCAATGGCAACGAGTCGGTAGCACTGTTGTTAAAGCTGACGTCTAACACGCGCTGTGGATCGGTGTTGCCAATACCCAGGGCATTGCCGCTGCTCTGGAGGGTCAGGGCGTGACTGCTGTTTAGGTTGCCATCACTCAGGGTGGTGCTGCCGGCGCCGGTGACCACACCGCCCAGGAAGTAGCCCTGGAAGAAGCGATTGCCGAGTGTACTGTAGTCGCTGCTGGTAGCGCCCAGGTTCTGGACAGAGGTGTACTTGGTAACCGTCACAGAGGCGTCATACGATACAGCCGGAGATATGTCGTAGCTACCACCACCATTGTCTACGGTGATGCGAGTGACGTAGTCCTGGCCAGCGTTATCGATGTAGACCACATCGTTGACGTTAAATACATCTGCCGTCGTGGTCAGCGTACTGACATTGGTGCGAGCCGTTGCCTCGGTAGTACCGGTGGCACCACCAGAAGTACTGTTGGTACCCAGGATGTTGCCGGCAAACGTCTTGTCACCGCCAAAGGTCTGAGCTGTAGTGTTGACGAGGCCGGCATAGGTAGCATCAGCGGATTGCAGATAGATCGTTGTACCACTGATGGTGGCGCCATTGGCATTGGCGGTACCACCATCGAGAGCACCGACAGTAGTAACACCTGAGCCGCCACCCGAGCCAATACAGTCAGTCCACGCACCGTTCTGGTAGCATCGGAATTTGTTGAGGTTGGTGTTGTAGTACATTGCACCGTTGTAACCAGTTGGGTCAGTGCCATTGTTGTAACTGTCGAGGATAAAGAGGTTGGCTGTTGCATCGGTTGAATTGCTACCGACCTGGAGGAGGTTAGCACTCGTGTTCGCGGTAAACAGTGTGGTGCTGGTGCCCTGGATGCTAAAGGCGCTAGTGGAGCCAGTGGTACCCTGGCTAAAGCGGACGTCCTTACCACCAGCGGTCATAGCTTGGCCGGCGTAGATGGTAGATGTGCTAGCGTCGTTGATGGTCGTGGCACCGGTGCCGCTAAAGGTGTTACCAGAGAGGTAGGTATTGCTGTCTGTGCTTGCGCCAATGCGTATAGCGTACCCCGTACCCGCCGTATCAGTGATTTTGTTGTCGGTTATAGTGGTGTTAGTTGCGTATGTGTTCAGATATATAGCGTCGTTGGCACCTGAGCCGCCATTGTCATAGAAAATGTTTCCCGTAATCTTGTTATCACTAGAGGGAAGGCCTACAGCACCGTTTAGTTGGATACCGCCCTGTAGGTTAGCACTAAGATCATTTCCGCTAATAACCGAGCGGGTAGTGACGTATAGGATGATGCCGGGATCAAAACCTGAGCCCGTTGCCGTTACGGAGTTGGAATGTATGGTCAGATAGTTTGAGTATTGTGCGGCTATACCGCCCTGAGCACTTAAATTAATCTTGTTGTTCGACAGCGTAACGTGATCTGCCTCAACAGATATGCCATAGGTACTGCTGTTGGCAATCGTGTTAGCATCAACGACAGTGTAATCGCCCTTCATTTGAATGCCGTAGCCGTTGTTGTCTATAGCGTTGCTAGAGATAGTGTTGTGTTGGCTACTTGCACCATAGCTATAAATACCGGTATCGGTATTATCGGTGATAGTGTTTCCGGTAATAACGCTGTTGACCATATTCGAGGCATATATACCGATGGTCGAGTTGAGAATCGAGCTGTTCATGATTTTGGTATTTATTGCACCATCGAGCCATATAGCCCTATCCGCCACGTCGGTAACCGTAACGTTGTTGACTATAGCGCCCGGCTTTTCCGGACTTGTTGAGTCGTCGCCAATTCCCCACAGGGCTATTCCCGTCATACTTCCACTACTCTGGTTAGCGGCATTACCGTCTAGCTTCAGGTCTCGGATGGTAACGCCCGTGCCAGTAGATTGGTCAGCGTTTGCGATAAGTTCAATGTTCGCATTAAATGCGTTCGGCATGGTGATGACCGTGCCGTTACCGACACCACTTAGCATGGTGTTGTTAGGCACGGTGACATCAGCATCAACCGTGTATGTACCCGCCAAGAGGACTACTTTCTTGCCGGCTGCAGCTGTTAAGGCCTGGTTAATTTCTACTTGGTCACCGTCGTTAGCTGCTGCGGTGTTACCATTTCCAACATAATCAGCGGCGTTCTTGTCGGCCTGTGAGGAGTTGCTGGCCGCGACAAGGATAGCATCGCTCTTATCCGCTTGCCATTTACCAAGTGTACTGTTGTAGACCAACAGTTGTTTGTTGGTGGTGTCATAGGTCATTAGGCCGTCAGTTAGACTACCATAGACACTAATGTTGGCGTAGGTGTCACCAGCTAGTTTCAGGGTTTTACCAGAAGCCACCGTAGTGTTCTGGTTGAGGTTGATGCCGCCGGTACCCGCAGTTAGGTTCAGCGTTGTGGCACCGGTCGTGTTACCAATACCAATAGTCTGCGCTACGGCATTGGCACCGATGTTAATGGTACTCTGGCTCTGCAGGGCAAGTGTGCCAGAACCAGTTTGGATAGTTGCTGCAGTTGCACCAGTAGTGTTACCCACTGTGATAGTCTGTGCTACGGCGTTAGTACCGATGTTGATCGTTCCCTGGCTTTGGAGAGCCAACGCGCCCGTACCAGACTGAATGGTCGTTGCGGCTGCACCAGTTGCAGAACCTATTGTTGTGGTGTGGGCGATAGCATTTGCGCCAAAACTACATGCGCCGGTGCCACAGTTTGCCACCACGCTAGTTGCGCCAGTACTGTTACCTAGGGTAATAGTGTGTGCTACAGCATTTGTGCCTACGTTGATAGCTCCGGTACCAGAACTAATGCTGACACTAGTCGTTCCTGTGCCATTACCAACGCTGATAGTCTGGGCGACCGCGTTGGTACCGATGCCCAGCGTACCGCCCTGAGTCTGAATACTGAGGTTACCCGTACCGGCCTGCAGTAGTAAGCTAGAGGTGGTGTTGGTAGAACCAATGGTGACGCCCTGCACCGCTGCGCCGTTCGCGATTGCGATAGTGTGAGCTGCCGCATTGGTAGCTATATTGACAGTGGCAGCGTTGGCAGTACCGATCGACAAGGTACCACTGGCGGTTAGGGCATCGACCGCAGGCGTGTACAATTTGGTGCCGATGTAGCCATTGCGCCAGTTGTGTGTCGAATCACCCAGATCGATGAGGTTGTTATTACCAATACTTGGCAATAGTGATGTGTTGATAGCGACAGCAGAAAGGTTGTCGAGCGCCGTGGTGGCACCTCCACCACCTCCGCCGCCACAGGTAGTCCAACCGAGTACGCCCGTTCCTGTACTTTCATAGAGACATTGACCGGAGCTCCCAAGGCCAGTTGGGAGGGTAAGATTGTAACTGGTGCTAGTCGCACCAGATTGGAGACCAACTGTGTTAGTGTTGCTGCTGTTATTGAAGCTTATCTTGCCATTGACAGCGTTGGTACCGGCATTGTAGTTACCGAGTTCAATTTGGCCAGAGGTGGTGTTTACGTTCAGGACCGCGACACCGTTGCCGTCTTGTATATTGACGGCCGAGCTAGAGCTGGCTTGCCTGAAGCGGATGTCTTGGCCATTTGCCGCTACTGCCTGCCCAGAATATACAGTGCCTGTACCGAGGTCAAAGATACTTGTAGCACCCGTACCGTAGAAGAGATTGGAGGACAAAATATTGTATTGCTGTGACGAATTCGGTATGTAGATAGCGTATCCGGTACCAGCAGTGTCGGTGATGACGTTATTGTTTACGAGGTTGTAACTACCTGTTAGGTATATGCCGCCATTGTTAGAACTACCACCTGGGTTAGTTATAGTGTTGTTGGAGAGTTCGTTATTGTTATTTGAGCCATTCATGTATATAGCATAACCACCCGAATTCACTACTGTATTCCCTGTGATACTGTTGTAGTTACCGCCCACGTTTATACTTATTCCCTTGCTGTCCCCGGTTGAACTATTTCCTGAGACAGTTGTATAGCTCGCAGCTACATAGATGCCGATGTTCGTGTTACTGACAGTTTTGTTACCGGAGATGATAGCACCATCTGTCAACACAGTGAGACCCTGGGCGTTTGATACAGCGGTATTATTCGTGATGCGCGCGGAGGCACTATTCGAAAGATACAACGCATAATTCTGGTTTGATGCAAAGTAGTTACTCGTGACAGAGGCATAGTTGACGCCTGTCATGCTAACACCGTATGTTGCGTTGTTGTATACGTATGACCTTGTGATCGTAACGTAGTTGATATTACTCATGTACATACCATTGGAACGGAAATTACTGACCGAAACTCCATCGATTAGAATACCCGGTGCGCTGTTGGTTGCACTGGAGCTTAGATTAATACCTGTCTGCGTTCCAGAACTGTTGTTAGCCCGGTTACCGTCAATTACTAGGTTTCTGATAACCATCCCTGATGCTCCCGTGGCGTTTATGACATTCACGGCCGCGTTTACAGAGTTAGCTAATTTTAAGACGGTTGCATTATCAGTTCCGGCGAGGATCACATTTGTCCCGATATTTATCGCTCCATCCACGATGTATGTCCCATCCAGCAGGTAGACGGTACCACCTGAGGCTGGGAGGGCAGCAATTGCAGCGTTTATGGTGGTCTGGGCACTCGTCGTGCTGGTGTTTACAAAGTCAGCACTGTCGTAGTTCTGTGAGGCAACAGCCGAGCTGGTACCACCACTTGCACTAGTACCCACTATCTTGGTTGCCGTACTGCGGTCACTTACCCACTTGGTACCATTGGACTGGAGAAGTTGGTTCGTGTCAGTGTCGAAGTACAGCATGCCCTTGTTACCGGAGGCGGTTGGACGGTTGGCGGTGGTGTCACCAGCTAGGGTTAGGGTCTTGCCGGCTGCAACAGTGGTGTCCACACCCAACGTGATGTCACTGGCGCTGACGTCGAAGTAGGCGGTACCAAGGCCTGAGCCATTGCTACCACGGACGGTCAGTAAGCTACCACCGGTTGGGGTATCGGCATCCTGGATGTCTACACCACCACGGGTACTGTCTACCTTTATCTCTGGGGTGGTACCGCCAGTTGATGCGGTGTAGGCGGCCTGAAGCGTGCTTCCGCCTGCCCCACCACAGGTTGTCCAGCCTAGCACACCAGAACCACTGTCGTATAGACAGTCGCCGGTGCTCAATGTGGTTGGCAATGTCAGAGTGATGTCACTGGACAATGTACCAAACTGTAACGTACCGGTGTATGCTCCCTGTACCTGGTTCAGGGCTTCAGCCTGCTGCGCCTGGAAGGCGTATGGCACACTGGTGAGTTTGAGTCGTGGATCCATCTGGCCATCCCAGGTAGGGGTGGCAGTCTGGGTCGTACCGCCAATATTCATGGTGATATAGAGGTCACTGTCCCAGTTGATGGTACCGGGGAAGCTGGTCTGCGAGCCTAGATTGACCGTCAGATAGCCATTGTGAATACGAACTCGGTTGTCGTTGCCCGCAGTGACACCGTTACTGTCGTAGTAGGTTTCGCTCCACAGACAGTTCGTATCGGCACCACACCCGGTGTCAGTAGAACCACTGGAGCTGCTAGCGTCGAATAGATGGAATGAGACGTTGTACAGGCCGTCCGGGGCTATGCCGCCAGTGTTGGATTCTAGTCGAGCTTGGAAGTTCAGGGTATTGTTGGCGGCATGGACAACATCAGGGGCACGTAAGAAGTTCAGAACCAGGATGCTCACAAATACAGCAAACACCCCCAAGCCTATGGCATTGAGGGCGCTGGCAAACAGTTCTCGTTTTTGAGGTGTTTGTGTGCGCATTCGCTCTTTTTGTTATGTTGATTTTTGTATTGATCGAAGGTACTACCGGCCTCTAGGGCTCGATTTGATCAATGTTTTCGATGAGGATAGAAAATCCTCATTCCACCATTATTTCGCGCCGTACAGATACAGGCAACACGAAACGAACACAAAATGCATTCGAAATTTATAGCCCAAAAAAGTAAAAATATCGTATTCAAAACGTTGTTATTAATATTACGTTTTAAAAATTATATCTGTTGATAAACATAATTTTCTAGATTTATATGTATTTGTTACTACATTTATAGTGTATTTATTACAACTATATCAAATTTCTATAATTGTTATCCACAGCTCTTATGCTTATCTCGTAAGAAAGTTTCCGTATTATCGCAGCGACAAGATGTACTGAGACCATTGGACGTTATCCAATGTCGAATCACTACTGATAAACACTAGTAATTTTTGGTATGTGAAGACGAGTCGTTGCGCCCCTCCCTTCGGTGCCGTTGCCACGTAGACAGTTCCGAATGATGTCTGGAAGGAGTCCGTCGCCCCGATGGAAGCGGCAGCGTTCTGTAGTGTATCTGGGTTTTTGCGAACCTCTTCCGGGAGTATTTGCTCACTCACCACGATATTAGCATCCTCGTAAGTGTCGTTAAATTTGTAAAGCTGCCGCTGCGGATCGTACGCAACAGTTGTATCTACCACCGATTTGTCTGACTTCGTGGTATTGGGTTTCACGGGGGTAAATGCTGGGGCTTTTGCACCCTGCGTGTTTGATTTACCGGTCGAATCATTGCTGTTACCACTGTGCGTGCTACGCCAATACCACCCACCCACCAGCAGTACTCCCACGGCTACCACCACAACTGCTGGTCGCACGAATTTGCGCCAGTTAAAGCGGATTTTTGGCATATGTAACTGGGGTAGATGAATATTTATAGAGATATTGTCTTGCCTGGCCTCCCCAGTATGCGAGCTACGAGGCGGCAACGATGTTGTCCGTGGTATTGGCCGCGCAGTAACCCTATCAACAGTTCTAGTAGGCTGTGCCGACTGCCCCGGCCTCCGATACCTGGCGGCAAGGCTGTTGGGCGTTGCCTGCTGCGACCCCTGGGTGGGTTGCTGCTGCGGTGGCCTGGAATTAGAGTTATCCGAGGTATCGTCGTTCAGCCAATCTAGCCAGGCCTTTTGCTGTGATGCATCTTGTTTTCTTTTTCGCTTCATCATCCAGTCCTTTGCCTAAAATGGCGTATCCAGCGGCTGCTGCTCACCGCCCACGAATGTTTTGCCGTGAATTAATCGTTTACTCGGATCGGAGGTATAGAACAAACTGAGGTCGGCAATGGTCGGACCACGGCTTACATCTTCCGGATATCCATAGGCTTGCTGGCTGTCGATTGTCACAATCATGAAGAAATATCTGGCAAAATTTGTCCCTGTGCCCGAGCCATCAATCGGAGTATACGTCTCCGGGATACCGAGCGAAACTTCGCCGAAGTTCGTGTCTTGGCCCCATGAAGCATTTGCCAGTGTCGAGGAACGATAGCGCATGTACCACCGAGCACCGGTAGAGTTGTCTAAGCCGTTCATGAGCCAATATGTCGGGAATACATCAGAGTCGGTATCTATCATACGAGAATAGCGCGCAATCTGTGGCTGTGACTGCAGGGTGCTGTATTGCGTACGGTTTGTCGTGGTAATCATGGTGCCGTTACACTGTCCTCCCATAACGTACGCCTTGCCCTCATTGTATAGCGCCGCTGCGCCGTAGCGGTTACCGCTGTAGCGAATATTTGTCGCATACCAGTCGCCGATGCCAGTAGGGTTGTTGCCGCTGGAGATGGTCGTATTGGCACTGATGGGCGCCACGATGGTGTTACTGGTGCAGGTGGTATTCGTTGAACGTCCACCAAACAGATATATGAATCCATTGGCAGCAAATCCATCCGCCTGCCGTAAATTGACCGGTAGACTCGTCGAGTACGACCAAGAGCCGACCGAGCCATCATCGATGACGTACTTCGTACCAGATGCGACCTCCCTGCTTGCATCTACGGTGATGCTCGTATTACTACTGCGGCCTGTAATGGTCGCTGTGGCCCCGTCGGCGTACTGGAGCGTATCACCAACCATCGCCGACGTCCATGTCGTACCCGTGCCCGTCACGGTAGTGCCTGTCTGAGAAAGCGTGCCTTCCTTATACCCGATAGCAGCGAACTGGGTATCGTTGAGATACTCTGAGCCATTATAGCCGCCGAAGAGATAGAGATTATTAGCATACGCCACCGCTGTTGCACCACTGCGTGCAGCTGTGAAGTTAGTAGAAGTCGTGCCCCACGATGAAATGGCGCCGCCACTGGCCTGATCAGAGCTCACGTAGACTGTATTGGTAGCGGTCGAGCTCCCATTGAGCCCACCGACGACGTAGAGCCGGTCGTGCCAGACTGCACCACCAAATTGAGTTCGCCCGGCCGGTAGCAATCCTGAACCCGTGGATGACGTCCACGAGCCTATTGCACCACCGCTAGACGGAGTAGCGTAATACACATTGGTCTGCCCTGTAGTCGAGCCACTCGTCTGACCACCAACGTAATACAGCGTCCCGCCCGCTGCCAGTAGCTTGCCCCACGCACGGGCAGCCGGCAGCGCAGCGACACCACTCGTCGTCCAGGTACCTATCGTACCGTCAGCAGCATTGATAGGAGCTTTCTCCACACTGGTAGTCGCCGTGGTACAGTCTGTGGCTGCGGTCGTACACCCACCTGCCAGGTAGATGTAGCCGTTGATAATCGCGGCGCCTGCGCCGTATCGGTTTGTCGAGTACTGTGAACCATTATTGTATAACTTCGGTGAACCAGAGTAGTTATTGTAAAGTTGGAAGGTCTGTACGGTACTCGTCATAGTCGTACAGCTGGCAGGCGGCGTTCCGACACTGCAGCCGCCGACGGCATACACATAGCCGTTATTGACGGCACTCCTCAGATCCCATCGAGCTGTCACCGTTACACTCGAGGTCGTAAAGTCGCTGATACTACCGTCACTTACATTAATTTTGGCGTACAATAAGTCGTTCAGGGACCCACCCGAACTGACGTTATAGCCTGCTAATGCGTACAAATAACCGTTGTAGCCAAAGGCAATACCACGCCGTCGCACCGGATCAAGCTGGTACGGGGAAAATATCCAGGCGCTCCCTCCGTCTGCTGCTACGATGTTGTTACTGTTGTCTATCTTGGCGTACAGCACCTCACCGCGTTCATCTTCGTTGGGGCTCTGTCCACCAATGAGGTAGATATAGTTGGCATAAACTGTACCGGCTGCCACACCCAATCCTTGGGAGCCACCTGTTGTCTCCGAATCTATCTGCAGCTGACCTGATGTCGTACAGGTGCTGCCGGAAGTCTCTATTGAACCGTCTGTTTTTATCCAACATTTGTAAACCTCGGTATACAGTGTACCGGTGCAGTCTAAGCCGTTGTCCGCTGCAGTTACACCACTGCAACCTCCGAGAACATACAGGTTGCCCGGATAGGTGCTAGCCGAACCAGGGTTCGCCCTCGTAAAGGAGTACTGGTAGCCTTTCGCATTGCCCAGACCAACCGCCGCAAACGTTTGTGACGACCAAGAGCCCCAGGTGCCATCACTGTTGAATGTTGCGCGCCAGACATCATCTTGCCACTCAGTACCGGTAGTACCACCAATGATATACATCGTGTTGTTGAAGACAGTATACGAAAAGGCCGCCAGCTTGTTGCCTAGCGATCCAGAACCATTGATCGCGCACCAGCTCCCCTGGAAACTACCCGAGCAGCTCGAGACACGGGTGATATGTCCGACCGAATCGATTGCCGCATAGGCAATGTTATCGGTGGCCTTACCTGAGTTACCGGTGAAGCAAACACTGTTGTTACCGACCGCCGTGCAACCCGCCGAGATAATAGATAAATCCGTTGTTGATAATGGTTCCGCCGGACATACCGCCAGCTTGTCCGTTTCCGTCACCCTGGGGTGGAAGATCGCAGTTGTAATAGCCAGTCCCCGATACACACGGAGACGTACCGCTTGAAACAGAGGTGCTCACCGTACTCACATCGCCGTCTGGGTTAATCTCTCCATAATCTGTTGTGCTGCTTACAGCAGTACACGCTCCAGTGGACGTATTTTGAGCCGTACAACCGCCAATGCCATATAGACTGTTGCGCCACGCCATCAAGCCATAGCCGATTCTACTTTCGGTTACACCCAGTACGGTCGTCCAGTCGGTGATACTGCCGTCGGCGTTGATACTGGCCAACTGTATGTCAGACGCTATCGAGGTACAGTAGCCACTACCGTTAGTTGTCGAACAACCTCCGGCCACATATATAAAGCCGCCCCAGACCGCGGCAAACTTACCGCCCAATGCCGCCCGAGGCGTCGTGGTACCGGTATTGCCGATAGGATTACCTGTCTGCCATGAGTTGATAGTGCCATCGTCGTTAATCTTGGTATACAGCACTGCACTCTGGGTGGTACTGCTACTCATACCTCCAATCACATACAGATAGTCATTATATGTCTGAAGACTGTGGCTCATGATTGCAGTTGATAGCTGGGACATACCGGTCGTCGTCCAGTTCGACAGTGTGCCGATAGGATCGATATCTGCTTTCTGTACCGTAGTAGAACCTCCCGTCCAGCCAGTCGTAGACCCTCCCACGACATACATACGGTTGTTATAGGCAACCGCACCCAGAAATGCCCGCGATGAGCTCATAGCGGTGTCACTGTACCAGTACACCCAGTTGTTTTTGTTGGTGTCTGTGGGGTGCCATAGCTGCGGCTCCCCATTAGCACCCAGCTTGGCTATGTATACCGAGCTGGTCGGCGAGCCACCACTATTCAGTCCACCAAACAGATATAGGTAGCCATTATAGGCAACCAGCGATGCACCCTGACGTACGTTACCACCGGGCAAATCATATGCCGAGTTCGTACACCAACTGGCGCAGGCACCATCGCCAGGATTAGGCTGCTCTATTTCACTGGTTGATGTGTTGAAATGTGCCCAATATAGATCGCCCTTTGTTGAAGAACCGTCATTCCCGCCAACAATGTAGACATAGCCACCGGCTACCGCCGTTGACTGATTCCAGCGAGCATTTGGAAGTGACAGCGTGCTATTCCACTGGTCAAAACGGCCACCGGTCGTCTTACCCTTCTGGATAAGCTCGTTGTCGATATCAAAGTCGATGTTGCTTTCGTTGTTACCTCGCATCAACTTGGCAGCAGTCTCAATATACACCGACGGGTCGATAGTGAGTGGATAGCTGGCACCCTTGAGCCCCTCGGCGTATATGGTCAGGACATTATCTTTCAGCCCGTACCAGGCACGAGCCTGGCTCGTTGTCTTGCCCGCCTCCTTCACGAAAGGCGCAGGAATACTAAACAATAGGTTCGTCTTTGGGGCGTTTTGCCGTGCTTTGCTTAGGAGTTGAGCATCCTTGTCGCTACCCGTTGCGACACTGCCCAGCAGCGCGCTGTCGGCACCGTAAATCCCGACCGAGCCGCTTGGTTCTATTTGCGCCTCCAACCCTGAGCCAAGTTCCAGATCGTAACTAAACTGTTGCGTGTCCCCCTGGAAGCGGTTAAGGATGATATCTTCCTTTAGCTTGACTGCCTGGGCAGTAAATACCTGTTGAATATCGCGACCCGCCACTGGGTATATAACTCTGTTCTGGCTCTGACGAGGCTCCTTCAGGTCAAACTTTGGCTTGAACGACATCGACACCTGGCTAATCGGGTCTGTCACGGTAATGCCGTTGTTCGGGTCCTGGCTAAAACTAGCGGTAAACTTGGCACGAGCAGAATCACCAGCGGTTGATCCGCTGGGATTGTAGCCTTTGTTGTATTCAATAGTCTGGGTTTGAGTATCGGTCGTAAAACTATCGGCCAGGCTGGGCACTGTCTCTGGCAATAACGCCTCGGCTTTGGCTGATAGCGCATAGGCGGCTTCGTGCTGACGCAGCACGAAGGTATTTATAAAAACTGTGCTCAGCATGAGCAGTGCCATGAAGCCCCATCCTATTCGTGTAATCACTGGGTGTTTACGGCGCGAAGGCAGATATTGCTGTAGGTATCGCCCGGCTGTGGAGTTCGGTAAACCACCCATCGCACGGCGCATGCTTCGCAGAGGATGGCGAGGAATACTGAATGAAATGGCACCCCTTTCCTGCCGATGACCATCGTGACCCGATACAGCTGTATCCCGCGCACTAGGGCTAGTACGCTGCAGGTTTCGGGAAGATTGAGGTGGTATCTTGGTGTTTTCCATGTGGTACCTGGAAGTATTCGGGGTGCCCACAGGTCCCCCACTCCAATTACACTAATGCTTTACAGTTTAGCATCTCGAGGTCGTCATGAACAGCAAAACCCTGAGGTTTTCACCCCAGGGCCGCATCTTGAGAACGAGCTTAAACTCAGCGTATCGGTTGCTGCTACTTGTTGGTGTACCTGAACGTCAGATTTTCGGCGTAGGCATTCGCATTGCTGCGAGCATTGACTGTTATCTTGAAGATGATGCTGTCGCCGGCCGCGAATGAGGTACAACTGGCTGGATCAGTTGTGCCACTGAGCGTACCCGCAACCCCTGTTGTCCAGGTACTGGCCGTTCCGTTAGCGCTACTGCCATCCCATCCGACTATGGTTGCATCGGCGCTACAGCTCGTCAGTCCACCACCACTGGCCTTTCGGTAAATGGCATAACTTATGCCGGCATTAGTGGTGTCATCGACGAGACCCGTCATGCTGGTGGTACCCGCCGAGAACTCCTTGAACGTGGTCGGCAGTTTGTAGGTGACATAGATGCTGTACGACTGTGCGGTTGGCTGCGGTGACGTCCATCGGTAGTAGTTACGTGCTTCGCCGCTGGCACAGAAGGTAGTGTTGACTGCCAATCCGCCACCGTTACCACAGAAGTCTGCTGTCATGGTACCGACACCGGTACCGTTCAGTACCGCACCAGTGTACTCAGGGGTCAGTGTCTCAATGATGTCAGGTGCACTACCACAGGCACCCCAGCCATCAGACTCGTAACACTGGATGTTGCCGAGGGTCGTGTCGTAGTACATGGAGCCGAGGAAGGTTGGGTCATTGCTGGCCACCAATGGCGTCGTACTCGAGCGATCCAACGTGAATAGTGTCACCTGTCCACCGGTCAGACCACCACCGATCTGTACATTGGATGGCTGCGTCGTCGTATCGTTACGGATGAAGCTCAAGTTATCGATGTAGATGCTGCGTGTGGCACCGTCATTTGTGGTGATGACCAGATTCGGATCAGTCACGGATGTTGCAGGTGTCGTTATCGTACAGGTAATCTTCGTCCAGCCAGTCGTGCTCAGCGTGGTGTAGGATCCGTAATCGCTACAGTACGTTGGCGTTGAACCATCGGGCTCGTAGAAGACGGTAATCGTAGGCGTGCCGCTACTGACCTTACCTGTGAACGATACGGTGTATGGAATGCTACCGGTTACCGGGTTGCCACTGAGGTTGTTGACAACACCCTTTACGCCCGCACCACTCGTTGAGACATCGACACCGTACCGTCCAGTCGCATATTCTCCAGAGGTAGAGCTCTGTGAGACGCTAGTACCAGAGCCATACGCCGTCCAGTCTGTACTAAAGGTGTCGGTATTTTCTACACCACCGTTGGCCGCCAGCTCCGTACCCTCATTGTTCACGCTGAACAGGTTAGTACCAATGGAGCTTTGGACTTCCAGGATACCACCGGTGATAGGCGTGGTTGGGTTGTTGCGGATAGTCAGACCGTCAGCGTTGCCGCCAGGAGCGTTCAGGACCAGCTCGGCACCACCGGCACTCGTCAGGGTGTTGTTGTAGGCAGACTGAAGGTCAGTCGAGCTCGACGCTCCAGCCGCTGTCCAGCCGTTGCCATTCCATATCAGGGTTGCACTACTGTTTGTCTTGAGTGTCAGGGTGATGCTAGTACCGCCCAAGGTCAGTGAGAAGTCGTAGGTGGAACCAGCGTTAGATACGTACAGGATGCGTCCTAGGGTTGAAATGGTAGGAGCTGGAACCGTGAATGTTAGCCCATCGGCGGTCGCGACGACAGGTATAGTGCTGTAGTCATCCACCCAACTCTGGGTCAAGGTCTGTGAGGTTCCGAGTGACTGCGCTGACAGTGATGCGAACGATGCTGGGTTAATGCTGACCAGTCCCTTTACGCTGCCACCGCTGCCACCAGCCGCCCCGCCGCTTAGTACTAACGTACCTCCATCTCCAGAACCATTACCAGCACTTCCCTGGAGTGTTAATGTTGCACCGTCAGTGTTACTGGTCGTCTGTGACGCACCCTGAATCAGTGATGCAACCGTAGCTGAACCAATTATGATGGTGTCTGAACCCAGCGTGGTAGTATTGGCGCTATTGCCGATGGCAACCGCTCCCGTTGAGCTACCGGTAGCGACATTAACTGCGTAGTTACTATTAGCATTCAGTGAGATAGTTCCACCGCTTGCGGTTAACGTTCCAGTAGCGGTAACATCACCCTGTAGGTTTACTTCGGCTGATGCATGACCAATGTTGATCGATTGGGCATTGACGCCACCGATGTTTATAGCCGGAGTGCCTTGATCTGTAGTTACGGTAATGTCATCGAAGTAAGTCACCGAGCTGCCATTTCCACCGATACTACCAAAGGTCATGTACATATAGTTTGCGCCTGTTGGCACGACGGTGGTTACGGATATCTTGGTCCACCCTGAGGTAACTGCGGTAACTTCTGGAATTGCAGTATCGGGGTTACCGCCACCGCTCCAAATTATGTCGCCCCAAATATCTTGGGAAAGACTCGCAGCACGCACCCATGCATCGACCGTAATTAGTTCACCAGCACTCACTCCGATTGCATTGAAGTCCTCCACTATTGCCCAGCTGCCACCATTGCCACCAGTTTCTGTCGCAGCCAATACACAAGAACCGCTGTGCGCTGTCGCGCCAACATTACTACCAGTAGTGCTAGCCAGCCCATACCAGGTGGACATGTCATCTGCTGAACATCCTTCAAAGTCATCAGTAAGAACATTTGTTGGGGTACCTGCCGCGCTCGCACCATTGTCGATAGAGATATTGCCCGCGACACCACTCGATGAATCACCAGTCTTGATATAGATCGCACCACTATTGCCTGTCGCATCCCCGGTAGTGGCTGTCAGTGCACCGGTACCAGCTTGGAGGGTTAGACTACTCGCGCCACTCGTTGACCCAATCGTCACCGTTTGGGTACCCGTACCGGTTGCAACATTAACTGTGTGGTTGGCGTTGTTGGTGGCAATGTTTACGGTAGTAGCATTAGCCGTTCCTATTGCCAGCGTTCCAGCGCTGGCAGTGTCTAGGTGTGGTGTATAGATGTGTGTTGTTCCTTGCAGGATGTCGGCGATGCCCGTGCCACTGATGTTGAAGTTGCCAGTCTGAACACTCCCAGGAGTGGTCAACTGCAAGTTAACGTAGCTGCCACCTCCGCCGGTTGTCGAAGTTGATCCGATGACACGCCAGACACTGTCGCTGGCATCGTACACCAGACTGATACTGGCATCGACAGGCAGAGTTAGATCCGCACCAGTACCCGTCAGGATACGGTTTGCTGCGGTAGAACTTGTATCGTCATCTGTCAGCGTGGCATCGTTGCTTCCAGCGTTAACCAGGGTCAGGATACGGCCATCAAAGCCGCCAGCTATACCGGTGATGGTCTGGGCACTGGCACCAGTCAGACGGATAAGCACACCGTCACCGAAGTCCACGTCGTCTTGACTACCAGTCGTGCTGTAGTCAGTGCCCTTGGCGAAGCCAACGCTTCCGTCGACAGTGAAGGTGCCAACAACACCGATGCTTGATGCGCTTGTGTCAATAGTGAACAACGAGGTTCCTCCAGCCGTCTGAACATCGAATGCGCTCGCGCTATCGGTCGCATTTTGGAACAGAACACTGCCGTTAGCGGTTAATGTTTTGTCTGAGGCGACAGTGGTATCACCATTAAGACTCACATTACCCGTACCTGACGCAAATGTTCCTGTACTATTGCTCTGATTGAAGTTACCTGCTCCAGCTGCAAAGGTAATGCTCTTGCCGGCAGCCACAACTACATCTTGGTTCAGGTCTATCTCGGTGGCATTCGTTGTACCAATGGCGAGCGTGGTAGTACCACTGGCAGTGTCGAAGGTGCTGGCTTGCAGGGTATCGGCGATGCCCGTACCGCTAATCCAGAAGTTACTGGTGGCCTGGGCGCTACTGTTCTGGTTCTGGATGTAATCCGTATCGGCCTGGTTGGTAGTCAGCAAGGTGTAAGTACCGGCTGCGCCCTGATCCTGTAGCTCAAAGGTTTGGTCGCCACCCGTTAGGGTCTGGAATTGTAGCTTACCGGTGTAGCTGGACTGGGCTTGTTGGAGTTGCTCTGAGCTCTGGGACTGGAAGGCGTATGGGACGGCGGTTAGCTTCAGACGTGGGTTCATTTCGCCATCACCTGAACAGTCGGTGTCAAAGTCAGTGGAAATGGTACAGCTGCCAGTGTCACCAACGTCGAGCGTTAGGTATAGGTCAGCATCCCAGTTGATAGTACCTGGGAGGGCGGTAACATCACCCAGGTTAGCGGTTAGGTATCCGTTGTGTACCCGAATACCGCCACTACCACCTACCAGGCGATCTTCCGTCCACACCTTAGTGCCACCACCACCTGATGTACCACCTTCGTATAAGTTGAACTCGATATTGTAGATGCCATCTGGGGCGATGCCACCAGTGTTGGATTCGAGTCGAGCCTGGAAGTTCAGGGTGGGGTTGGCGGCGGAAGCCGTGGATGGCGTTTGTAATAGAATAACAGAGGTCAGAGACATAACCAACATACCCGTCAGGACAAATGCTTTCCTGAAGGCAACACTAAAGAATGCGCTAAACGGAGGTATCCTGTTTAGGCACGCCTCGAACCTATCTTTCAGCACGTTTTTCGTGCGAAAGACAAATTCATACACAACCGGTTTTACGGGTGTTGGTTTAAACATTTAGTTTGTTGTTTGGTTTTGAATGGTTGGTTTTAACCATTGTTTTGGGTTTAGTTTTCACGGATACGCGAAAACCCGAAAAACTCCGGCTCCTCACATATCCGTACCCCCATTATCGCTTATCCTTATAGGGTTACAAGGTGTTTTACCCATGAAATGCTGATCACCATAGCCACCTATTTACAGATACAGTCACTGTAAAATCCGTAGCATTTTACTCAACAGTCTAGTAATCCATGCTGTTCACGCTGTTACAGGGGTAACTTATTATCGTAATATGCCGTATGCTACTGTTGATTTTTTATCAACAGTAATACTTGACTAGGAGATTTTATCCACAAGCGTGATAAATTTATCATGACTCTATATCATGATTTATAGCTTTGGCAATAGACATCTCACCTTTGTTTTCCATGAAATACATCTTCCGCGGATATGTTTATCCCGCACCAAAAAACGACCCCATTAGGGAGGTCGTTGATCGTCTTGTAGCCAATGCTAATGGAACAGGTTGGCTACTAGGCTATGCTTTTGATCTTGAGCACCGTGTGGTGCTGGCGATGACCCCGAACGGTACGCACGCGCTTCTTCGCTTTGTAGCGGATAGAGGTGACCTTATCGGCCTGCACATCTTCACTGACAACTTCAGCAGTCACCTTGGCGCCAGTGACAAGTGGCGTACCAACCTGTACCTTATCGCCATCAACAACGAGAAGTGGCTCAAAGGTCAGCTTCTTGTCCTTGGCATCCAGCAGCTCAACCTCGAGGGTTTGTCCCTCGTTGACGACGTACTGTTTGCCACCGGTCTGAATTACGGCTTTCTTCATATGTAAGCTCTCTTATAGATTTTTAGTTACCGATTGATTTTAACAGAGATACGAGGCTGTGTAAAGTGTTACCGTGCGCGCTGCAGGCTAACCATCGCCTTGACACCATCGATTGTAGCTTCCTGGCTATGCGCATAGTCTTTCGAGGTACGTTCGAGCTTAGATGCCAATACTTCACCCGCAATTGTAGACTCGTGCTCATCCAGGGCCATTTGTAGCTCTGTGTCGTCGGTGTAAATAGCCACGAGTATGCGATCATCGATGTGAAGTCCCGCTGCTTTGCGGGCACTTTGGATATGCCGGATCAGCTCTCGAACCATACCCTCACGTTTGAGCTCGGGCGTTAACACTAAATCTAGTTCAACTGCCTTCCCCCGTTCGACATGCTTGACATTGAGTTCGTCCTGCAGGATGGACACAAAGTCGAAGGCCTCGCCCAGCTCTGGCACTCGAACTGCTGCCAGCGGTTGACGTACCTTCACGCCAGCCTTGGCACGTAGGCTCAACCCCTGATTAACGTAATCTCGTACTTGATCCATGGCTTTCATTACCTTTAGATTGACTCTGCTCGCTGGCCGCCAGTCCTTGAGGTGGATAGAGGTGGTATCCCCGGTCATGTTGTAGTGCAGCTCTTCTGCCATAAAAGGTGCAAACGGAGCTAATACGTATGCCAAGCTGGTGAGCACGTAGTGAAGGGTCTTATAGGCATCCGCCTTGTCTGCGTCATCTTCGCCCTTCCAGAATCGGCGTCGACTACGACGAACATACCAGTTAGAAGCATCGTCGACAAAGGGCAGGATTGGCCGCAAGGCACCCTGTAAATCGTACGCTTCAGTGCGTTCTTCTACCGTTGCCACAAGTTCATGCAAACGGGATACCACCCATATGTCGAGAGGATTGCTCAACGAATCGAGTGGATCGACTAGCTCACCGTCAAACTCCCAGCCATCCACCTCAGCATACATGGTAAAGAAGTCGTACATATTCCAAATCATGCCAAGCTTGCGAGCCACATCACCGACATCCTTATCGGCCAATGCGAAGTTCTCACCGTTGGTCAGCGGACTCATCAACATCAAGAATCGGAAGCTATCTGCCGAGAACTTGTCCATGAGTTCCATGGGGTCAGTGTAATTCTTCAGTTTTTTGCTCATCTTCTTGCCGTCAGCGGCGTTGATAAAGCCAGTGCAGATCAGATTCTTCCATGGCGCCTTGCCAAATAAGCCAACATTCACCGCCATCAAAGCTGTAGAACCACCCGCGCGTCTGATCGATAGCCTCAATGATGAAATCAGCCGGGAACATCTGCTCAAACTTCTCTTTGTTCTCGAATGGATAGTGGAATTGAGCGAACGGCATGCTGCCACTCTCGAACCAACAATCGAGCACTTTGCCTATGTGATGCATTTTGGTACCGTCCAGCTGGAAGGTAATATCCATTACCTCTGGCAAATGGTAGTCCTCCAGTTTGTGACCCGTAAATTGTTCGAATTCCTCGTAGCTTCCAAACACTTTAACAACCTGCGTGCCATCGTTTCGTTCACCCTTCCAGACCGGAATTGGGGTAGCCCAATAGCGGTCACGAGACAAGTTCCAATCTGGTGCTTGGTCAATAATGTTGTGGAAACGACCTGTTCGTAATGCATCGGGTACCCAGCGTGTTGAGTTATTAGCTTTTAGCATTTCCTGCTTCTGCTCCTGGATATCAAGGAACCAACTGGGGTGAGCACGGTACATCAATTTGCCCCCACAACGGTGGCAGTGCGGATAATCATGAGTAATGTACTCTACCTTGAGCGCCTTTCCTTCGCTAACAAGTGTTTTGGCTATTTCCTTATTCACTTCCCAGATGTTTTGACCTTGCCAACGCCCCTCGGTATAGTTTCCATCCGCATCCACCAGTGATACCAAGGGAACACCTTCGCGCTTACAAAGTTCATAGTCTTCTTCACCATACGCAGGCGCTTCATGAACTATTCCCGTGCCATCATCTGTTGTAACAAAATCAGCATGTAGGATCTTGTGAGCACTGGGGCCCCTGTTCTCAAACAGTGGTTCATAGCGTTTACCAACCAGCTCAGCACCACGGATACTTTTAACAACGTTGTATTCGAGAGGCTGATGTTTGGCGTCCTGCATGACTCGGCTGACCGCATCGCTGGCCACATAAAACTTCTTGCCCTCGTATTCGACGAGCGAGTATTCGACGTCCTGATTAACGGCGACAGCCACGTTGGCAGGTAATGTCCAGGGTGTTGTGGTCCAGGTAAGCATGTACTCATCGCTATCATCAAGTTTGAAGTATGCAAAGACACTCGGGTCAGTATCCTGTTGGTAGCTATTTTCCATAGCGACTTCTGACTTGGAAATTGGCGTCGCGTCTTTTGTACAATAGATGAGGATTTTCTCCCCTTCGTAGATTTTGCCCTTCTCGTACAGGGTTTTGAACGCCCACCAGACGGACTCCATGTATTCGTTGTCCATGGTCTTGTAAGCGCCGTTGAATTCTACCCATCGTCCAAGTCGCTCGATGGTATCTTCCCATTCCGTACCAGTCTTCACCATGGCTGCTCGACACTGTCGAACGTACTCACTGACACTAATTTTTGTGCCGATTTCTTTCTTGCTCTTAATTCCGAGTTGCTTCTCGACATACACCTCTGCTGGCAAGCCATGACAGTCCCAGCCCCAGCGTCGCTCCACGCGCTGTCCTTTCATCGTGTGAAAGCGCCCCATGGCATCCTTCACCGTCGACACCAACAAGTGGCCGTGGTGCGGCGTACCGGTCAAAAACGGTGGGCCGTCATAAAACACCCATTGGTTGTCAGGAGATCTCTGCTCCACCGACTGCTCAAATGTGTGGTCTCGTTCCCATCGCGCTGCCCAGTCCTTCTCATATTCAAGAGCTCGGCGACGTTTTCCTGCGTGATATTTCATGAAGAACTCCTTAAAATATAAAAAGCCGTTACGTTTGTCTGCCAGAATCCCCACAGGGGACGGTACCATCTGGCTTCCAAAAGTAACGACTCTTGGCACTTGATTAACAACTTACGGGATGTGTCCGATGGGCTCTACTAGGGCGAGTGCCTGTTCTTCCCATAGCTCGCGGGTGATAGCCGCTCCACGTTGATACACCTCAACGAACGCTTCTACGGCACACTATAGCGTATTTTTAGCCTGCTGAGAAGGTATAGTATGCAATCTCATTCATAAGGGGCAACGTTTCACCCTCCCATGACTTCAGTACCGAACCATCTTCACGAATGGCTATGAGCGTTGGGTATTGCATGACATCGTACAACGATGCCGTGGCGCTGCCTTCTCGGGTGTCGATATCCAGGATCTCTAATTTACCGGTGCTATGTTCATTTTTGAAATCCCGAATAAACTCTTCGACTAGCCTGCCATGTTCTGATTTTGGTCGGTAAAGAATAAGCAGCTTCATTACGCTAATTGTAGCATACGCCCCTGTCATACTAATAAAAACGAGGGCCGTTTGACCCTCGTTTTACGCTAGCCCTGTCTCTACCTACTAGCTACAGCCAGTTGTAGAGCCACAAGAGGTGCAGACATAGCAGCTACCGGAGCGCTGCGTCTGATTACCACAGTTGTAGCACAGTGGCGCATTGCTGTCAGCGGTAGGTGTTGTCTTCTGTGAGACATCACTGTCGGCTGGAGTTGCACTTGCTACGGAACTCGTCTCGGATTCGCTGACTGTGGGTTGGGCGACCGCAGCCGTTACTCGCGTGTCCTGTTCGAGCGAAGCAGCTGCCTCGAGCAAGCTAGTCTGGGTGTCTGGCATGTCGTCTATCGAGGCCAGTCCGAGCTCTAGTCTATCGTCAAAGCTCAAGTAGCTAAGTGCCAAGCGACGGAAGACGTAGTCCACGAGGCTCGACGCAGTCCGGATTTCTGGATCGTCGGTGATACCAGATGGAGCAAACGACATACTAGTAAACGATTTGACGTAGTCCTTGAGTGGTACGCCGAACTGCAGTCCATGACTCAGCGAGATAGCAAAGGCGTCCATGAACCCTGCGAGCGTTGAGCCCTGCTTTGCAATCCGCATAAAGATTTCGCCCGGCTTGCCGTCATCGTATTCGCCGACGGTGATGTAGCCGCGACTGTCAGCTACTTTGAACGAGAAGGTTTTTGAGTTACGAATCTTTGGCAGCTGACGACGGCCAACCCCGTGAGCGGCTGCGTGTGTGTTTGTCACAGTCTCGGCAACTTGTGCAGGAGTTTGCTCAATAGCAGCAGCGGTTGTTGCTGACGGGTCGGCTACCACCTCTTTGAGCGCCTCGATCTTTTCTTTGACCTCTTTCTTTGCCATAGACAGTGGCTGGGCAACTTTACAGTTGTCACGGTAGATTGCTACAGCCTTCAGGCCCATCTGCCAAGCGTCGATGTGGAGTTGCTCGACGTCTTCAACCGATACTTCTTCCGGCATATTGACGGTCTTGCTAATAGCGCCAGAGATGAAAGGTTGTACTGCTGACATCATTTTGACATGACCAAGATAGTGGATTGCGTTGTCGCCCATCGAGCAAGCAAACACGTTTTCGTGCTCTTTCTTGAGGTGAGGTGCACCGAGTATTGTTTTTTCGACATCGATGTAATTTACGATTTCGTCTATTTGTGGCTTGGTGTATCCAAGCGCTTTGAGCGCGCGAGGTACCGTTTGGTTCACGATACTCATGGTACCGCCACCGACTAATTTCTTGACCTTAACTAGACCGAGATCGGGCTCAATGCCAGTCGTGTCACAGTCCATCATCAGACCGATGGTACCGGTTGGCGCCAGGACACTGGCCTGACTGTTACGGACACCGTACAGATCACCCAGCTCAACTGCCTCATCCCAAGCGCTGGCTGCAGCACTGAGCAGCTCTTCTCGTACGAAACTTGGATCAATTTTGGATACTTCTTCGCGGTGCATTTTCAGTACGTTGAGCATGCCGTCACGGTCTTTGTGGAAACCAGCGAACGGACCAACAATTCGTGCCAACTTGGCGCTCGTAGCGTACGCGTGACCGGTCATGAGTGCGGTGATGGCTGCTGCCTGGGCTCGCCCCTCGTCGCTGTCGTACGGCAAACCTTGCGCCATCAACAATGCGCCGAGGTTTGCGTAGCCGAGACCGAGCTCGCGATATGCCTTTGCATTCTTGCCAATCTTCTCAGTTGGGTACGAAGAGTAACCAACGAGAATTTCTTGTGCAGTAAATACGAGTTCAACGGTGTGCTTGAACGCATCGATATCGAAAGTGAAGTCGTCGTTGAGGTACTTCAGCAGGTTGATGCTAGCTAAGTTACAGGCTGAATCATCAAGGTGCATATATTCACTACACGGGTTGCTACCATTAATTCGGCCAGCATTTGGAGCGGTGTGCCACTTGTTGATCGTAGTATCGAACTGCATTCCAGGGTCTGCACATTCCCATGCCGCCTGCGCAAACTGTCGATACAGGTCACGAGCGCGCACTGTCTTGACCGGCTTCCCGGTAGTGACCGCACGTAACTGCCAATCGGTATCATCGACTACAGCCTGCATGAACTCATCGCTCACACGGACAGAGTTGTTCGCATTCTGATACTGGACTGAGATGCTGTCTTTGCCGTCGAGACTCATATCAAAGCCAAATTCTTGGAGCACGCGAGCCTTTTGCTCTTCACGTGCCTTCGACCAGATAAACTCTTCTACATCTGGGTGGTCGAATTCAGGATGACCATCTTGGCGGCACGGCGGGTCTTGCCACCGCTCTTGATAGCACCTGCAGAGGCGTCAGCACCACGCATAAAGCTAAGCGGCCCGCTAGCAGTGCCAGCACTTTTGCCGAGCGGTTCGACCGATGATCGGATGGCGCTGAGGTTAATACCCGAGCCTGATCCGCCCTTAAAAATCATACCCTCATCAACATACCAGTTTAGGATAGATTCCATGGTATCCTCGATGCCCAAGATAAAGCAGGCACTTGCCTGCTGGGCTCGATCCGCTGCACCGATGTTGAACCAGACCGGCGAGTTAAATGCCGCACGCTGGGTAGCGAGGATATATTTTAGCTCTTCACGAAAATCTTCGACTTCTGTGTCGGTTTCAAAATAGCCTTCCTGTACACCTTGGCGTGCCACGGTATCGACCACGCGATCAATCAGGTGCTTTAGTGAAGATTCTCGTTCAGGTGTACCTGGAGTACCACTGAAATATTTTTGAGCAACGATATTGATTGCATTGAGCGACCAGCCCTGCGGAAAATCGACACCCTTTTGCTCGAAGACCGGCTTACTGCTAGCCGGATTGGTGATAATAGAGTCGCGCTTCACCCATTTGAGCGCATCGTACCCTTTCGTATTAGGCTGTGTGAAGAATCGCCTCACGCCTAGGCTTGCTGTTTTACCCATAGTAACCCCCACGTTAGATGAAATTAATTTGTATTGATAATGTTTGTTAGAGTTCTCGGCGTTGTCGTCTCTCGCATAACGCTGCCGCAGGAGCTCTCTGCGAACCTCGTACCACGACGAGAGTCGAAGAGAGCCGTCAAAGTCCCCTAATAGTCTTTGACAAGCTCTTTTGTATGTTTCTTCTCCTTGATCTGTGTCAGTTCGCGCTCGAATCCCTCGATATCCTTGAATCGGCGATATACGCTAGCAAATCGTACATATGCCACTTCGTTGATAAGCGCGAGGCGATCCATGACATATTCACCGACCTTCACCGATGGCACCTCATTTGATCCGCAGTTATAGAGATCTTGCTCTATGTCGGACACCAGCGCTTCCAGCTGCATGCCACTGACTGATGTCTTCTCACACGCGCGATACAGCCCCGCTAGCAGCTTTGCTCGATTGAAAAGCTCCCGAGTCCCGTCATTTTTAATAACAATGAGCTGGGGCCGTTCTAGCCGTTCATACGTTGTGAAACGATAGGAACATTTGGTACACATTCGGCGGCGACGAACTGCTTGGCCATCTGCGACATCACGTGATTCAATCACTTTCGTGTCGCATTCTTGACACTGGCTGCATTTCATATTGCACACCTCCTTTACTCAAAATAAACGTACGAACCGCTATTATTTTTGCCACATATAGCGCTTTGTTACTCCATAGTAACCCCAGCTGTAGCGTTTAGCAATCGTTTTTTGGTTGTATTATTTAGTACAGAAAACGCTAATCTTTAGGGGTGTCTTCGTCATCCTTATCTGATGAATCACGGCGTTTCTTCAAACGGCGCAAAAATGATGGACGCTCCAATTCGTCTTCATGGCTCGAAACGACTGCCTCGTCGGTTTTTTTGTCATCGTCCTTGGCATCGTCGGCCTTGCTATCATCAAGTGTCCAAATGTTTGGTACTGACTCATCTGATTTTAAATCCACAGCCGTGCTTGCAGTGCTATCGTCGTGCAACGACATGTCTATATCATCACTGACGACCGAGTCAGATGATTCTCGCTTTGGCTGGGGCGACTTCAGGCTTGAGCTGGTCTCGCTCGAATCATTCGCGTCTGCCCCGGAGGGTACAACCGGCTGCCGAGCCTGGAAGTAAGACGCGTCAAAGCCTGTCGCCACGACTGTGATAATTATCTCTCCGTCGATGTCTGGGCTAATAGTCGCACCAAAGATAATGTTTGCATCAGCATCTGCTGCATTCGTAATCGTTTCGGCAGCGGCATTGATTTCATGCATAGACAGGTCGTTACCACCGATGACGTTAAATAATATGCCGCGCGCGCCATCGATTGATACCTCAAGCAGTGGCGATTCAATAGCCTGCTGTGCCGCAGTAATGGCACGGTTGTCACCACTCGCACGACCGATACCCATCAGTGCTGATCCTGCGTTGCTCATCACAGCCTTGACGTCAGCGAAGTCGAGGTTAATGAGACCGTGTACAGTAATGAGGTCCGAAATACCCTGAACGCCTTGACGCAAGACATCGTCAGCAACCTTGAAGGCCTCCATAAGTGGGGTTTGACGGTCGATAGTCTGAAGTAGACGATCGTTTGGAATAATAATGAGCGTGTCGACAGAACTGCGCAGCTTATCAATAGCGGTGTCCGCATTTCGTCGTCGTTTCTCGCCCTCAAAAGCAAAAGGCTTCGTAGCAAATCCTACCACGAGCACGCCGGCCTCCTTGGCAACCTTGGCGACTATATGGCCCGCCCCACTGCCAGTACCACCACCGGCACCAATGGTAACAAATACCATATCTGCACCTTCGAGAGCCTTGCGGATTTCCTCAGTTGATTCCTCGGCAGCACGCTGACCCACCTCCGGATCTGCCCCAGCACCGAGGCCACGGGTAGCATCTTTACCGATATGGATTTTTTTCTTTGCTTTAGAATAGTGGAGAGCTTGAGCATCGGTGTTAATCGCGATAAATTCAACACCCTCAATACCGGCCTCAACCATCCGGTTGATGGCCGCACCGCCAGCACCGCCAACTCCAACAACCTTGATACGAGCGAATGTCTCAATCTCTGGCTCTACAACTTGCGGCATATTCCCCTCACGTCTCTACAATTTTATACTCACAAGTATACGCCACGCTTCCGTGAACTTCAAGAATTTATGCGGTCACAAGAAACCGAGATACTAGAAGCCAAATTTTTTAACCAGCGATTGTATGAAAGCCACACTATTGTGTTCAGGATCCTGCGAACCCATATCTTCACCAGGCAGCAGCATATCCAACATCATCAAGCCTACAGCCGTAGTATATTGCTCGTCCTCCACCGTATCGACAAGACCTGATACGTTGTGAATTTTGCCGATTCTAGCCGCAAGCTGGAGGTTGTCTCTTGCGAATTCAGCAATGCCTGGTAGCTTTGCTGTCCCGCCAGTAATTACAACACCGCCGGGCAATTTCCGAGACTTCTTTATTCGCTGTAGCTCCTTGTCCACATATTCAAACAGCTCCTCGACACGTGCCTCACAAATCATATGAACCTCTTCCATGGCAAAGCTATGTTGTTTGTTATGCAACGATACATGCGCGGTGGTCTTGCGCTGCTCAGCCAAACTCGCATGCTGCAACTTCACCGCTTCGGCAACATCGAGGTCGGTCTTCAGCCCAATAGCTAAATCGTTCGTTATATGCATACCGCCGATTGGTACTACCGCCACGTGTTGAACTTCACCGTCTTCGATAACAATGAGGTTCGTGGTACTTGCTCCTATATCGATCACGACGGTCCCGGCTTCTTTTTGCTCACGGGTAAGTGTCGCTTCGGCAGCGGCGAGACTAGCAACGGTATGGTTACGCACGGCCACATTGGCTCGCTCTAGCGCTGCGTCAAGATTTCGAACATTCGGCGTTGCCGCAGTTATCATATGGGCCTCCACCTCTAGCCGAACGCCCTGCATACCGACCGGCTCTTTGATGTTGCGTTGCCCATCAAGGCTGTAGCTTTTTGCAAAAAATTGAATAATCTCGCGATTTGGGGGGAACTTTACGGCAGTTGCCGCCTCATCCACACGTTCACGATCGGATGGCGATATTTCTCTGTCACCAGAACTAATGGCAATGACACCCTTGGAGTCGACACCTTCGATGTGTGTGCCATTCACGTTGACTGTTGCTTGCGTGATACGCACTCCCGCAACCCGCTCTGCCTCAGTAATGGCATGGCTAATGGCTTCGGCGACTTCGTCAACATGCACAACACTTCCCCGTCGCATTCCGAGGTTTGGAGCTGTGCCATGCCCAATCACCGAAAGCTTACCGCCATCGTTTGCATCAAGCATACCCACCACACAACGTACGGTGGTCGTACCTATGTCGAGTCCGACAAAATGATTCGTAGCTGCATCGCGCATGTTGGCAGTAGTATACCGCTAACCCTTGTTTTCGGCAACCCGCTGACTCTAGTCAACGGTCGTTAAAACTTCAGCGCCGTCGGGTGTAATGAGCGCCGTATGTTCAAAATGTGCAGACCGCGATCCATCGCGGGTTAGTATCGTCCATCCATCCTTTGCCATGTATACCGCATCGCTGCCAAGCGTAGCCATCGGCTCTATTGCAATAGTCATATTGGCATGGAGCCATGGTCCCGAGTTCGCGCGGCCGTAGTTTGGGATATTTGGGTCCTCGTGAAGCTCATGACCAACCCCATGACCGACTAAATCCCTGACAATACCAAGTTTGTGATGCTGCAGTACCCCCTCTATGGCTGATCCGATATCACCAGTTCGTACGCCATCGTGAACAGCGTGTATACCAGCCTCCATGGACTGCTTTGTTACCTGTAGCAATTTTTGCTCTTGGCTACTCCGTGGCTTGCCAACTATCACACTCACCGCAGAATCGGTTATCATGCCGCGGTAGGTAACACCGAAATCTAAGCCCACGATATCGCCGGCCGTGATTACCTTGTCGGGTCGAGGGATCCCATGTACAACTTCATCATTCACGGATATGCATATAACATCGGGAAAACCCTGATAGCCAAGGAACGTTGGCTCGCCACCTAACGTCGCAAGCTCTTTACGTGCTATATTGGCCAGTTCTTTTGTAGACATGCCAACAGCCACTTTCTGCTGTAGTATGCCCAGCACAGTTGCGAGCATGCGGCCGCTCTCGCGCATTGCTCGGATTTCGCTATCTGTCTTTACGCGAGTGAGCATTCTTCAATAACCTTCTGGATTCGTTCGTGAACCTCATTAACATCGCCCGACCCATCCACGACACGGACAGGAATGCCCTGCTCTTTATAGAACTTGAGGACTGGTTTTGTGTGTTCATAATAGATGTCGAGACGGTGTGAAACTACTGCCGGAGTGTCTTCTGCTCGCCCCCGTCCGACGAGACGGCGCATGAGTTCTTCTTTGGGCACATCAAACACTACAACGACTTTGATTTCCCGACCATGCTGTGGGAGATGCTTATCAAGCCATTGAGCTTGCCGCGGGTTCCGTGGATAGCCGTCTACGACGACGTGTCGCTTATCTTTAACGGTACGCAACGCACTGTCGAGTACCTTGTTGGTGAGTTCATCGTCAATTAGCTCGCCCGTTGCTAGATGTGCGAGCACCTCAGGGTCAGAAGACTCCCGGAACAACTGCCCTGTCGATAACCAGTGCCACTTGTTGCGGTTAACGAGAAGTTCTCCCTGAACGCTCTTGCCAGAACCGGGTGGGCCAAAGAACAATACCACTAGCTAAGTTTCTCCTTCACTAATCGAGCTATCAGTGCGCCATCGGCCGACGCGCCGACTTTTTGCCTCACCTGGCCAATGACTTGCCCCATCTGGCTCATAGAGTCGGCATTTGTTTGGGCAACGACTTCCGCAACAACCGCCCTCACTTCTTCCTCGCTCAATTGTTTGGGTAAATATGTCTCAATCAGCGCTTTTTCGCTAAGCTCTGCTTCAGCCTTTTCGGCACTACCACCTTGAAGGTATAAATCAGCACTCTCTTGGCGCTTCTTTGCCTCTTTGGCGAGAAGTGCCAAGACATCATCATCAGAGAGCTCTTCGTCACGTGGCAACTTTTTGGCAACTTTTTCGTATAACAGCACGCTCTTAAGTCCGCGTAGGGTTAGTACGCGCTGCTGCTGACCTGCCAGCATTGCCTCCTTAATGTCCTGCGATATGCGGGATTCTAAGGTCATTTACCGCTGGCCGAGTTTGATGCGCTTAATCTTTGCGGCGCGACGGCTCTGGCGAATGATAGCCTTGTTGCGTCGTTCACGCTTGCTGACTGGCTTGGCGAAGTATTGACCTTGCTTGAGTACGGCTAAGTTGCCCGACTGCTGAACCTTGCGGTTGAAGCGACGTAGTAGGTTTTCGGCCGACTCTTTGGAATCTTTACGTGTTACTTGAATCATCGGGAGTTATTGTAGCGAATTACAGGGAAGTTTGCAACCGTTTTACTGAGATAGCTTCTTTTTTTGGGTGGTGCGTTGCGACTTCAGAACTATACTCTGCAATTCTTTGAAAATAGGGAATTGTTTATTGGTGTAGTAGACCTTTGTATTGCTCTGCTTCTCGGAGATGAGAAACCCTGCTTTTTCAAGGCGACGCAATTCACGCTGAATATTGCCGGCGTCCTCTTTGATTAGCTTAGCTAACCCTCGGACGTGGGTCTTAAAATCAGGGTACTTGGCATAAATCACAATGATTTTGCGGCGCACTCGAGAAGTAATAAATATATCTAACATGGTTCCCTCATTGTCGAACAAACAACGTAATCTTTAGTATAGCAAGCTGTGGCAGTTTTTTTCAAGCACCAAGATTGGTCGTATACTAGTGAGTATGTATTTCTATGAGGTTTGGGTACGCAGTCAGCGCTATCACAAAAACACACCACTCACCTATGCTTTTGCTCGAAAGCTGGCAACCGGCACGTTGGTGCGTGTACCCATGCAGCGCGAAGCAGTAATCGGCGTTATCAGCGCCTGTGTCAGCAAACCCTCATTTGCATGCAAGCAAATCAGCGCGGTGCTGCCCTTCGCGCCCCTACCCCAGGAAACGCTAGCACTGATGAGCTGGCTCCTAGAATACTACCCGTCGAGCATCGGAGCCACTACTCAGCTCGTGATTCCACCGGGCTTAAAAGAGACCATAAAAAAAGCCGACGTAGGATCAACCCTGTCAAAGACATCCGACGAACTGCGCCTCAACGATGAACAACAGGCAGCAGTCGATGCTATGCACACCCCAGGCACGTATGTCCTGCACGGCAGAACCGGCAGCGGCAAAACACGCGTCTATGCTGCGTTAGCCCGTCAGGCACTACAGTCGGGCAAATCGGCGCTCATCCTCAGTCCAGAAATAAGTCTTAGCCCTCAACTCGCCGCCGAGCTAACAAAGTACGTCGAGGCAGAGGTGATTGTGCTCCATTCTAAACTCACCGAAAAAGAGCGACGGGAGGCATGGATAACAACCATAACCAGCGAAAAACCACTCGTCATTGTCGGCCCTCGCTCGGCTTTGTTTGCGCCAGTCCGCAAGATCGGGCTGATTGTACTCGATGAGTCGCATGAACCTGCCTACAAGCAGGAGCAGCAACCGCACTACTACGCACCGCGAGTCGCCGCGCGATTAGCCAGCCTGCATGAGGCCATATTGGTCCAAGGCTCAGCAACACCTCTGGTGAGTGAGTACTTCGTTGCCCTTCAGAAAAAGCGTCCTATACTGCAGCTCCGGGGAATAGCGGGTGGCATCCAATCTCCCGTCGTGCACCATCTGGTAGATATGAAAGATCGAGAACAGTTTCGAGAATCAAGCCAATTGTCTACGCCGCTCATTTCAGCGATACGCCAGGCGCTCAAAGACGGCGCCCAGACCATGCTGTACCTCAACCGACGAGGCACGGCCAGATTAATGCTCTGTAATTCGTGTGGCTGGCAGGCAACCTGCCCACACTGTGATGTACCGCTTGCCTACCACGGCGATATGCACGCCGCCATCTGTCATACATGCGGCTATCGTGAGTCACCGCAATCATTCTGTCCCATCTGCCACAACCCAGATATCATCTACAGATCAGCTGGCACCAAAGCAATCGTCGACGAGGCACAACGGCTGTTCCCGGACGCTCGTATCCAGCGCTTTGATACTGATAACCTAAAAGCCGAGCGCCTCGAGACACATTATGCAGCCGTCAGACGTGGGGATGTTGATATTCTTGTTGGCACTCAGCTACTCGCCAAGGGGCTCGATCTGCCGCGATTAACCACACTCGGCATCGTCCTGGCCGATAGCAGCCTGGCTATCCCAGATTTCACTTCGCAAGAACGTACGTACCAACTAATCCAACAGGTACTCGGTCGTATTGGGCGAGGTCATAGCGAGCACGCTACTGCTGTCATTCAAACGTATGCGCCAGAAAATCGTGCAATCCAAGCAGCCCTTACTGATGATTGGAAGTCATTCTATGCGCAGGAGATTGCCGAGAGACAAGCATTTATGTTTCCGCCGTTTTGCTACATGGCAAAACTGCTCTGTCGTCGCGCATCCTCCGTGAGTGCGCAGCGTGCAGCAACAGATATGGCTGACACTTTGCGTAGTAAATTTGGCAACGATGTAATTATTGAGGGGCCTGCCCCTGCCTTCCATGAAAAAGTCGGGTCGAAGTATGAGTGGCAATTGAATCTAAAAACTAAAAACCGAAGGGTATTACTAGAGGTGATACGGAGCCTGCCGAACAGCGGCTGGACGTACGACATAGACCCAATCAATCTGTTGTAGGTTTGGAATAACAGTGGTACATACGGTATACTGCGACACATGACGAAAGACGACATCATCGCCTTGCCCCATCCATCGTTGCGAACAAAATCACAACGAGTTGGAATAATTACTGACGAAATACGTGAGGTTATCAATGATATGCGGGAGGCTACCCTCGACTGGGAGGCAAGTCGAGCACACGAAGTTGGCGTCGCGTTGGCAGCTGTACAGATAAACCGGCTCTACCGAATAGTTGTGATACGTAATGATTACAACGATAAAGACAATCGTGAGTTTACCGTATTTATCAATCCAGAGATCGCCAAACTGGAAGGCCAACAGGTTGACGACTTTGAAGGCTGCCTGAGTGTCAGAGATGGGATCTACGGCAAAGTACCCCGCTACGAAAAGGTGCGTGTCAAAGCACTGGACGAAAACGGCAAGCCGTTTCGAGTCACGGCCGAGGGCTTCTTGGCACGCATTTTCCAGCACGAAATCGACCACACAAACGGCATCGTCTTCGTCGACCACATTCGCGATGATCCCGAGGCATTCTTTAGACTAGACGAAGATGGTAAGCTTGAGAAACTAGATTATGAACAAGACATTAAATCGAATAGTCTTCTTTGGGAATGAACGAATCGCGACTGGCGTCACTACGACGACGCCGGTACTGCAGCAACTGATTGCTGATGGTTATGACATTGTCGCAATCGTCGTAAATCACGAACGCATCGAACGAAAGCACAAAGTGCGACAACTAGAAATAGCAGCGATAGCCGAAGCGCACAACATCCCGTTACTCAAACCCGACTCCTTATCTGATATCGCTGAACAAATTCACGAGTATCACGCCGACGTCGCCGTGCTCGTAGCCTACGGGAAGATTGTGCCGCAAAGCATTATCGATATGTTTCCGGCGGGAATCATCAATGTCCACCCCTCGCTGCTGCCAAAACACCGTGGCTCAACCCCTATCGAAAGTGTTCTGTTAGCTGGTGAGCCAGAGACAGGCGTCTCACTGATGCAGCTTGTCAGGGATATGGATGCAGGGCCGGTCTATGCACAAAGTAGCCTCGAACTGGCTGGCACCGAGACCAAACAAGAGCTTGCTGATGAACTCACTGACCATGCTGCTGCGATGCTTCATGAGCTATTGCCAGACATTTTGGCGGGAACAGTAGTGGCAATGCCCCAAGACCACGCACAAGCCACCTACGATGGTCGTATACACAAACAGGATGGCATACTGGACTGGACAAAGTCGGGCGAGCAGCTAGAGCGCGAAATTCGTGCCTACGCAGTCTGGCCAAAGAGCACGACTACCCTAGGCGACGTTGATGTAGTAATCACCTCTGCACATTGCGTCCCGGTGAGTAACGACGAGCCAGGGACACTCAATATAGAGCTAGAACCCGGTCTACTGCAGGTCGCGTGTGCCGATGGATACCTCTGTATTGATAGTTTGAAACCTGCTGGCAAAAATGAAATGACCGTAGCCGAGTTTGTTCGTGGCTACGGTCAGCGATTACACTAAACGAATTACTGCTGGGGTGGCCCAGCAGGTGGCTGCTGAGGCGGGTTCTGATATTGCTGTCCGGTATCTGGCATAGGAGGCTGTGGTGGCTGTTGCTGGAACTGCTGAGGAGCCGGTGGCTGTTGTTGCGTGTATTGGTCTGGCTGCTGCGGTTGTTGTGCGGCCGCCTGCTGGCTAGCCGCCAGAATCTGCGACGCTTGTTGGCCAATCTCACTCTTGAGTTTCTGGAACTCCTCCGCAACGATATCCTTATAGTTCGGGAAATTTGTCTCCAGCCATTTAAATGCACCAGCATCGTCTTTTGCGTTGTAAAACGTCTCGAATTCATCGAGTTGCTCATTACTCATCTGGTCGGCCAAGCGCATACCGACTCGCATTTCAAGCGTCTCGTAGATGTGGTTTAGGAATCCAGGCTTCTCGTGCGCCGGCAGGCCTGCCAGGCCGAGTTCGACGAGCAAGTTGTTATCGATACGCAATGGGTTGCGCTGAGCGCCATCGGCAGGCTGCTGTTGGCTGGGAGCTGGTTGTTGCTGATTGTCTTGTGGGTTCATAACTACCTCTATTGTACCATTACAGCTCTCGGGTTACCGTTTCGCGCTGGAACAGTTCGATGCGGTCGCCCTCCTGCAGTTCAATTTTATGGTCGGTCTTAAAGCTCATCCCACACATTTCGCCCTCGTTGACCTCTTTCGTCTCCTGCGGTCCTCGCTTCAACATCGTTATCTCTACTTCCTCACCTAACTGCTCTTTATCTCGGAAAATACGAGCAAAAGATGGTACTCTCAGTACCCCTTTGGTCACTTCCCCGCCACAGATGACTTCCGTTTTTGTCGTTTTGAAGACAGCCTTGACTACGAGGCGACCCAGATCAGTTTCGACGATTTGCGGTAATAGCAAATCGCTCAGCTCATTGCGTACATCGTCGATTAGTTCGTAAATGACATCGTACAGACGAACGCTAACCTTATCGCGGTTGGCCGCCTGCCGTATACCACTTGGCATCGCCACGCTGAAGCCGTATATGACCGCGCCGGTTGTATGTGCCAAGTGAATGTCATTTTCGGTGATAGTTCCGACACCGCTACTGACAATCTGCGTTGCAACTTCGGTGGTATCAAGCGCCTTCAGACTATTGATAACAGAAGTGAGCGAACCCTGGACATCGGCTTTCACAATAATGTTGAACAACTGTACTTCGTTATTTCGGTTAATCATCCGGATGAGCTCACTACCCGACATGTTCTGTCGGCTTGCAGATGCTTGGGCTTCTTCGGCCAAGCGCGCCGCTTCACTACGAGCAACCTTTTCGTTGGGTACTACCAGGAATTCGTGACCAAATTCTGGCAGCTGTTTAAACCCGGTCATGATGACAGGAGTCGAGGGCATTGCCTCCTTGACCGGTTTACCATCAGTTGTCTCAAGGTTGCGAAGTTTGGCATATACACCTCCGGCAACGACAAAGTCTCCCTTCTTCAGGGTACCTGACTCGATAAGACCGTGGGCAACAGAACCACGACCCTGCTCAACATGCGCCTCTATGATCAAACCACGCGCCGGTTCATTAACCTCAGCTCGCAGGTCGTCAATATCAGCCGTTAATAGCACCATGTCTAACAAATCGGCAATGCCCTGTTCGGTCTTGGCGGACACCGGTACAACAGGCGTATCTCCACCCTTCCAGCCATCCCACATGAGTCCATGCTCACTGAGCTGGCTATAGAGACGTTCAACGTTGGCACTATCCTTGTCAATCTTGTTGGCGGCGACGATGATTTTGACACCAGCGTTGCGTGCATAACGGATTGCCTCCACTGTCTGGGGTTTGATGCCGTCGTCTGCAGCAATCACAATGATTGCGATATCGGTCAACAAGGCACCGTGTTCACGGATGGCCGCAAAAGCTTCGTGCCCTGGCGTATCCAAAAATGTGATGGGGCGGTCATTATGTGTAATCTGGTACGCCGAGATGTGCTGTGTGATTCCACCAGCTTCACCCTTGGCTACTTGCGCACCACGAATAGCATCGAGCAGGCTAGTTTTGCCATGGTCCACATGTCCCATCACCGCCACAACAGGCGGGCGGCTCTGAGCAGTTTTGCTGTCGGTCGTACGGTTGCGCTCACGAGGTTGAGCGGCTACCTGTTCGAGGCGCGTCAGCTCAACATCCAGACCTAGATCAGCGACGATGATTTCTGCTGTATCGAAGTCAATTTTTTCGTTAACGGTTGCCATGACGCCATTCTTCATCAGTTCTCCGATGAGACGGGTAACCGGCAATTTCAACTTATCGGCAAGGGTACCGACGGTAATCATGTCTTCTATCTGGATGGTAGTTGCCATGTCCGGTAGCACTCCTTCTGGCCGATTTGGCCGTTACAGTTATCTATTGTTTCATTATTTTGCGTCTTTGAGACTCAGGGCAATCTTGCGACCTTCGTTGTCGATGTCGAGCACCTTGAATTGTTTCTTCTCGTTGAGCTGGAAAATTTGTTCAGGGTCGACGCCGTCGTCATTGCTCATTTCTGAGACATGGACAAGGGCTTCAACGCTTGGGCTCAGTTGCACAAAGGCACCGAATGGCGTGATGCGGGTAATCTTACCCTCGACCATGTCGCCCTTCTTAAACGCCTTGACCTCCTTGAGCCATGGATCTTCAGACATTTGCTTCAGGCTCAAGCTCAGACGATCTTTGTCGATAGCAATGATCTTGGCAGTGACCTCGTCACCAACCTTCACGTAGTTACGAGGGTTGTCGACACGTTCCCATGAGATTTCTGAAATGTGGATGAGACCCTCGATACCGTCAACATTGACGAATGCACCGAAGTCGATAACACCGGTTACGACACCCTTTACTTCATCACCGACTTTCAGCTCTGAGAAGCGAGCCTGCATGTCCTCTTTGACCGCTTCCTTCTCAGAGAAAATCAGCTTGTTGTCCTTGCGGCTCAGGTCCAGGATACGGACGCGGAGTGGCTTGTCAACCAATGCGTTAAGCTTCTGTAGGATTTCGTCCTTATCCGCTCCAGAAACACGCGGATAGTGACCAGCTGCCAGTTGCGACACCGGCAAGAAACCACGAATACCTTCGAGTTCCACCAGTAGTCCACCGCGGTTGGCGTCATAGGCGGTAATCTCGATGGTGTCCTGGGCGTCAAAGACGGTTTGTAGTTCGTCCCAGCCTCGATCCTTGATGGCTCGCTTCATGCTGAGCAATGCGTAGCCCTCTTCCATTTCTGGATCCAGCACGCTGACAGTGACCGATTGGCCCTCTTCCAGCTTCTGGCCGTGGCCGATTTCTCGACGCATAACCACACCGACTCCCCGAGCACCGAGGTCAATCCAAACTTCGTGCTTACGCACCGAGCTGACTGTTCCTTCGATGACCGCTCCGGTCGTTAATTGTTCGATGTCACTGCCCGCGAGCAGGTCATCCATTGATATTGTTGTAGATTTTGACATGTTTTACATGCCTCCTTGTAGTGTATTCCGTGCGACTACCTACATCGCGCTTCTCAGCGACGACACAAATTCATCACAACGTTAGGTGACATTATACCGTAGGAATGGAGATATGACAAAGGGTGTGTTCTGGTAGCAAAGCTGGCCCGGAATATCTGTACCTAAACGGTGCTGGAGTGCTACACTGAGAGCATGTATCTGGGGGTAGACGTCGGCGGGACCAAAACACTAGTTGCCATACTTGATAATCATGGTGCCATTCAAGAATCGCGCAAATTTCCAACACCCAAAGACTACGCCCATTTTCTCCTTGAACTCCGCCATGTGCTTGCTCACATGCAGCATCACGACTGGTCAGCGGCCGGAGTTGGCATACCGGTTGCCTGGTACGATCGCGAAGAAGGTATCGCCGAACGATTCGGCAACCTTCCCTGGAGAGACGTCCCCATCCAGGCAGATCTTGAAAAAGTTCTACGCTGTCCAGTTGTCATCGAGAATGATGCCAAGATGGCCTCACTGAGCGAAGCGATGCTCGTGAGGGATGACTACGAACGAGTCCTGTATGTCACCATCAGTACCGGCATCGGCTATGGCTTGACTGTTAATGGAGTGATTGAAGAAAACATCGGTGACGGCGGTGGCCGCACGATTATGCTGCCCCACCATGGCAAGATTGTGCCCTGGGAATCGTTTGCCTCGGGCAAGGCAATCGTCCAACGGTTCGGCAAACGCGCTGAAGATATCAGCGATGCAGCCACCTGGCATCTTATTGTGCATAATCTCAAGCTCGGTTTTTTGGAGCTTATTGCCGTCACCCAACCTGATATCATCATCGTTGGCGGGAGCGTCGGTAACTACTTCGAACGTTACGAAAAATTCTTGCGAGACGAGTTAAAATCATGCGAAACACCGATGCTCAAGATACCTCCGATTATGAAAGCTCAGCGACCTGAGCAAGCAGTCGTGTACGGTTGCTATGATCTAGCCAAACAGGAGTTTGGACATGCACGAGCTCGCTAAATCGTTGGCCACTGCGTTTCCCCACCTGGCGTTTCGACCTGGCAAAAAATTTTACTGGTCAGCAACGAGCTCTGAGGTTGTTTACAATACCAATGCCAGTGGCGATACTGCTATATGGGCTTTACTCCACGAGACAAGTCACGCTCTATTGCGACACCGGTCGTATACAAACGATTTTGAACTGATAGAGATGGAGGTCGCCGCCTGGGAACGAGCCAAGCAACTGGCTCAAAAGTTAGGCCTTCCAGCTATCGACGAGGATCACCAACAGGATTGTCTCGATACGTACCGCGACTGGCTGCACAAACGCTGTCTTTGTCCCCACTGTGGTACCAAAAACCTCCAGTCAGATAGTCGACACTACCGCTGTTTTAACTGTGATACGCAGTGGCGTGTCACGCCCTCGCGTTTCTGCCGAACGTATCGTACAAAAGTTACTGCATAAAAATACTCCCCGCATGAACGAGGAGTATTTATTATGTGACCAGAAAACTATTTAGGCAGTTTTCTTGGTGCGACGGCTAATGCGACCGCCCTTGGCGCCAGCTTCGCGAGCTAGGTCGCGGTTAGCGTAGAAACCACCGGTGTGGCCATTCTTGCCACCCATGGCACCGATGCGTGCGTAGAAGTCTTTACCGTACTTCTTCTTGTTGGTTGTAGCAGCAGCTTTGCCGCCATTTTGAGTTCCAGCCATTGTCTGACCTCCCTTAACTTATACGCCGAAATAGAAAGAGGGCTCACCCCACGTGGGGCAAACCCTCTTGTCTCTCTCGAAACTAATAGCATAATAACATGCTATTGGTTTCTAGTCAAGTACGCTTTTGCTTTTAGCTCTCGACGGTACTAGCCGTACGACGACGCGATTTCTTACCGCCCATAGCACCGTAGCGACGCGCACGTTCGCGGCCGGCCTCACCAGCGGCAAAACCTCCGGTCTTGCCCTTGCGGCCGCCCATGGCGCCTATACGTGCGTAAAAGTCCTTGCCGTAGCGATTAACGTTCTTCTTGGCAGCCTCGCGGCCACCGGTAGATGTTCCTGCCATATATTTTCCCTCCTTCGGATTAAGTGGCTGCACTGTGATCTCGCACGTCACACTGCAACTAGCTTATGGTAACGAATCAACCTTAAAAAGGTCTGTAAGATATCCAATATCCGAGCGGAAAAATAACGCAAGGGTATACATAAGAAAAAGAGCCTCCGCCCAAGAGACTCTTTTTATAATTTGGCACCCATAGCCGTCACAAGGTATTGTGACGGCGGCCATTTTCTATCATTTTCCTGCCTGGGAAAATAGCACGGTGCTGACAAAGAAAAAGAGCCTCCGTTAGGAGACTCTTTTTATAATTTGGCACCGTGCTATTTTCCCAGGGCTCAGGCCCAAGTATTGTAACCGCTACGAGGCTTAACTGCTGTGTTCGGCATGGGAACAGGTGTTGCCCTCGCGCTATGGGCACCAAGCACGGGCTTCGTTCACTCATCGACGACATTCTCTCGAGGCCGACGGAACAAAAGCCGCACATGATGTCCATCTCTATGCACGGAAAATTTTGAGATGTAAAGCGTTTGTTAGACAAACTCCATTGGTGACATGCACCAATAACTAGTCAATTGCCCCTTTCTACAGGCGGAAAACCTCCTGTAGAAAGGTCATAAAAAGTCAATGGGACTATTAGTACGCTTCGGCTCCATACGTTACCGCACTTCCACCTTGCGCCTATCAAACTGATCGTCTTTCAGTGTCCTCATAGGGAAATCTAATCTTGAGGTCAGTTTCGCGCTTAATATGCTTTCAGCGCTTATCTGATCCGATCTATAGCTACTCGACAATGCCCTTGGTAGAACAATCGATACACCAGCGGATCGTTCACCCCGGTCCTCTCGTACTAGGGGCAAATCCTCTCAAATTTCCTGACGTCCACAGCGGATATAAACCGAACTGTCTCACGACGTTCTGAACCCAGCTCACGTACCTCTTTAACCGGCGAACAGCCGGACCCTTGGGACCTGCTCCAGCCCCAGGATGAGATGAGCCGACATCGAGGTGCCAAACAGCGCCGTCTATGTGAACTATTGGGCGCTATAAGCCTGTTATCCCCGGGGTAACTTTTATCCGAAAGCGCTGCCGATACCACACTCTTGTACAAATGTACTGACAGCGGAAAACTTACTCCGACTTTCGTCCCTGCTCGGGTTGTAGCCCTCACAGTCAAGCTAGCTTTTGCGTATACACTATCGATTCGATTTCCATCCGAACCTAGCTAACCTTTGAACGCCTCCGATACTCTTTAGGAGGCAACCGCCCCAGTTAAACTACCCACCAGACACGGTCCCTGAACCAGAAGATGATGACATCTTACTCACAGAGTCGAGCAAAATACGTACGTATTTTGCTCATACTTCTACTCTGGCAAGCGTTACTAACACTTACTTTCATAAAAGAGTGGACAATGTGAGATGTCAGCATGTTGTGGTCCAGGTAAGAACAAGAGGCATACAAGGGTGATATTTCACTGGTGACTCCACCTAGACTAGCGTCTAAGCTTCAAAGTCTCTCACCTATACTACACATGTATACCCCCGGCTCAATGCCAAACTGTAGTAAAGCTCCACGGGGTCTTTTCGTCCTGCTGCGGACAGACGGCATCTTTACCGTCAATGCACTTTCACCGAGCTCTTCGTCGAGACAGTGCCCAAATCATTACGCCATTCGTGCGGGTCAGAACTTACCTGACAAGGAATTTCGCTACCTTAGGACGGTTATAGTTACCGCCGCCGTTCACCGGGGCTTCAGTTCAAAGCGTGAACCTCTCCCCTTAACCTTCCGGCACCGGGCAGGCGTCAGCCCGTATACATCCACTTTCGTGTTAGCACAGACCTATGTTTTTGGTAAACAGTTGCTTGGGCTCCTTAGCTGCGGCCCCCTCACAGTAACTACCACGTTACGTGATTTAACAGGGGTCAGCTTTCTTTTCTGATTGTTGTCTAATCTCGATTATTTCTCAATGAGGATACCGACAAGAAGTTATAAACTTGCCGATATCGATCGTTTTCTTGAAAAGAAAACTGGCAAAACTATTTCTAGTTCAATCACAGTGATACACACTGTGAGGGGGCAGACCTTATCCCGAAGTTACGGTCGCTGTATTGCCGAGTTCCTTAACGAAGAATCACTCGTACACCTTGGTCTACTCGACCTGAGCACCTGTGTCGGTTTGCGGTACGGATAGCGATAGTCACGCGTTAAATTGCTTTTCTAGTCAGCACCTTCATCGGAATCGAACCAAAGGTTCTTTCATTCGTACCCATTTCTGATACTTAGACGGGTATAACCATGAACCCGCTCCGACTAATATGCCGCGCACATCTAACAAACTATCACCAGTACGGGAATATTAACCCGTTGTCCATCGCCTACGCTACGCGCCTCGGCTTAGGACCGGCTAACCCTGGGACGATTACCGTGGCCCAGGAAACCTTGCTCTTTCGGTGGGCAGGATTCTCACCTGCCTTATGGTTACTCATTCCAGCATTCTCACTTGATAACGCTCCACCGGACCTCGCGATCCGACTTCAACGCAGATATCAACGCTCCTCTACCACGCATGCATAAATGCACACATCCATATCTTCGGTACTATACTTAGCCCCGTTACATTTTCCGCGCAAGATCTCTTGACGAGTGAGCTGTTACGCACTCTTTAAATGAATGGCTGCTTCTAAGCCAACATCCTCGTTGTTTAAGAAATCTCACCTCGTTTCCCACTTAGTATAGATTTAGGGACCTTAGATGATGGTCTGGGCTGTTTCCCTTTCGAGCGACGAGCTTAGCCCCGCCGTTCTAACTGCCGTAGTTCCACAATTCGTATTCGTAGTTTGTCAAGGGTGGGTAATCTTGCGACCCCCAGTCCGAAACAGAGCTCTACCCCAAATTGCTACCGTACGACGCTAGCCCTAAAGCTATTTCGAGGAGAACCAGCTATCTCCGGGTTCGATTGGCATTTCACCGCTAACCACAGGTCATCCAAGCCTGTTGCAACAGACCCTGGTTCGGCCCTCCACGTCGTTTTACCGACGCTTCAGCCTGCCCATGGTTAGGTCACCTGGTTTCGGGTCTATTCACATACACTGTGGCGCCCTATTCAGGCTCGCTTTCACTATGCCTCCGTCAAATGACTTAGGCTTGCGTATGCAAATAACTCGCTGGATCGTTCTACAAAAAGCACGCCGTCACACCATAAAGGTGCTCCGACTCCTTGTACGCACATAATTTCAGGTTCTATTTCACTCCCCTTCCGGGGTTCTTTTAACCTTTCCCTCACGGTACTTGTTCTCTATCGATCATACAATATATTTAGCCTTGGAGGGTGGCCCCTCCGGATTCAGTCAGAGTTTCTCGTGTTCCGACCTACTCGACAAACGAACTTGTCTAAATCTACCGAAGTAAACTTCAACAAATTCTTTGTAAATATAAGGTTAGCATCACTTGGCGTACCAGGCTATCACTGTCTATGGCCAAGCTTTCCAACTTGTTCTGCTCGCATTGCTAATTTCTTACCTTACCCGAGAGAATGGTAGCTCTCGGTTCCTCTTGCAGTGTCTGGACAAGTCCAGGCTCCACAAAAGGTAATTTACATGTCACAACCCCTTAATAACATTCGTCTACCAACTTATTCGCCTAAATTAATAGGCAAAAGTCATTAAAGTTTGGGCTCTACCGGGTTCGCTCGCCACTACTGCCGGAATCGTTGTTTACTTTCTTTTCCTCAGGGTACTAAGATGTTTCAGTTCCCCTGCTTACCGCTATCTAATCCTATATATTCAGATTAGTGCCACTAGACATGACTCTAGTGAGGTTTCCCCATTCGGACATCTTCGGTTCAAAGCTTAGTTAGCAGCTCCCCGAAGCTTATCGCAGCTCCTTACGTCCTTCATCGGTATTGTATGTCAAGGCATCCGTTATGTGCGCTTGAGTAACTTTTTATGAGTGAACGTGTAGTCCGAAGACTACTCGATCAATGCAATTGACTAGTTATTGGTATCTGTCAGAATCTTTCGAAACTATCAAATCTCAATAGCCGTTTGTCTTTAATTGCTTATCTCAAAATTTGCATCTAATTTTTAAGTTACCAACTCAAGACATTCTCCTGGCTACCCAGATGATCTTGAAAGCTTGAGTTTAAGCTAAAAGCTTGGCGGTTTAGTCATTGACCGCTAAGGCCTCTTGTCTAAACTCAAGCAACCTCACCATCTTACCTGAAAAAACAGGGGCGGTCAACCCTATTGTGTTGCAATCTTTGCTACAATTTTACCCTTGTGATGTATCGAGCTCGACAGTCTCTTCCAACAGAGAACGTCGGCGAGCATAAGCCTGCTCCCAGCTCTCCTTCACCCAATCAGGCGTGGGTATTGGCGGTCCGGGCATCCAGTGCAACGCGGTGTCGCGCTCGTCCTCTTGTGGCGGAAAACTGTTTGCCCTTGTCATAGTCAAAAGTATAGCAAACAAAAAACCACCTTGCGGTGGAATGTTGTTCTGGTGGGCGATGAGGGATCGCTCCGCTCTTCCGCTGCGGCGTGCTCGGAGCTTGCTTCTGCGCGCGTCCTCGCTCCACCGAACCGCCGACCTACGCCCGAGCTTCGCTCGTGCTGGTCAGAGAACCGAGTTTTCAACGACCAAGTAAAAACCCCTGGCGGTGCAGGGGTTTTTACTTGGTGGGCGATGAGGGACTCGAACCTCCGACCTCGTCATTATCAGTGACGCGCTCTAACCAGCTGAGCTAATCGCCCTTACCTGCGAGACACAGGAATCGGCCCTTGGCCTCCGCCACTGCGGCGTGCTCGGTGCAAGCACCTGCGCGCGTCCTCGCTTTGCCGAACCCCTCGCAACTTCGTTGCTTTTACGGGTTCGAGGTCTTATTTCAGACCAGAATTTGTATTCTAGCTTCGCTAAAGTACAAATTTTGGTGGAGACACAGGGACTCGAACCCTGGACCCCCTGCTTGCAAAGCAGGTGCTCTAGCCAACTGAGCTATGTCCCCAAGCTATTGTGTGATGAAACGTGCCGCCCTCATTCTGGGGTAGATAGTTACGGGGCTAGAGCACCAGCAGGTGAAATTATTTTCTGCGTTGCCTTCGGCAACAGGCCAACTGAGCTATGTCCCCTCGTCGTCCCGTACGCCTTTGCCTCGTTTTGCCTGGTGGCAAAAGCTTCGGCTGACGGCTACGGTTCTCCTCTCAATTTTGCATTCAGTCGCATTCGCTCCTTGGATTGCAAAATTGGAAGGTAGTGAAAACTACCGATGTATTCTACCTAAAAAACCTCTCTGTTACAAGAGCCCTGCCACCAGCTCGTCAACGTAGCCGCGTATCTTGTTCAAAATAAACTCGCTGTGTGCCTCAATATCTCGTTCAGTCTGTTCATCAAAATCAGCGATATCCCAGACAATAAGACCATCCGGCACATCAAAACCCGCTCGCATATTCTCCACGACGACGGGGTTGATGGCGACCAGGATGTCACCATTGTTCAGCATTGCTTGTGTGAGTTGTCGCGGTTCGTGTGCTATCACGGGGAGAACGTGTCGCTGCAAGAAATCATTCGTGAAGTCAGTGACCACCGGAACGTTCTTGTCCCTATTCTTGTCGGCTCGCACCCCGCTAGAAATTACCTCGATGTCCGTACCTCGCGATAGCAAATATGACTCCGCCATTCGGCTACGGTACGCATTACCATTACAGATGAAGTTCACGCGCATGTCGGCATTGTAGCAAATAATTATCGTGCAACTAAGTGCTGCGCCCAGAGGCAGCTATAGCCTGATTAACGTGTAGGGCGCGCAACAGATTTGCCTGACTCCAGAGTAGTGGTGTATGGTCATTTGGTATCCAGCGGTTTTCACCGTCAATCTCCTCTAAATAATATGCTTCTGGTATCAGATATCGGCCATCTGGCTGCGCAGACAGTTGTAGCAGTGAACGTCGCAGGTATTTCTGTTGCAAATCGCGGTATTCAGACACCCCAGTCTGTAAATATCGTCGGCCCCAATATGAAGACAATACCGGATCAAACAGTGTCCAGCGGGCTTCGGTCATGCTGTGCGCAACCCCTGGGGCCAGCCGGTTTCGCATATCCAGTCTGCCCTTGGCCGCATGAGTACGCTCCTCGATACTCATGATGTGCGGAAAGCGGGGCGCCCAGTACGTATCGCCGACATACCTGGCAACACCCTCGTCTCTCTCCAATTGCTCGGCTATTCTGCGCACAAATATATCGGCCTCACGCCCCTTAAGCATTTGCAGGGGTTCTACCAAAAACAGCAGGGCCGCATCATAACGACGAACTGGTAATTGTTCGGGTGGTTGAGGCATTTTCAATATCTTTGCGAGCCTCCCATTGTTTACGCGCTCCGTGACAGTCTGCTTGGCATATTTCATCGCTTCCACCCCAGGCCGGAACAAGGGACGAACGCTACCTCCTATCGGATTGCGCTCGGTAATTTTGCGCAACAACATCGTATGTACTGCTTGTTCACCCCGATTTATCAGGCCGTCAAAGCCGATATCGGTAACGTCATCATAACCCACCGTTTCGAATGCTTGCCGGATCATACGTAGCCCTGCCACACAAGCACCGATACTCGACACGTGGATTTTGGTATCCTCTTCCCAATGACCCTCATCAGCGTCATGCCAGTACTCAATCTTGTCCAGGTAGCGTACGGTTTGCGCAAGGGTGTCCAGCTGCGCGATATCGGCTGTTATAGCCCCGTCCTTAATTAACCGTCCAACAAGCCACAACGCATAGCCAAATGAGTCGTTTTGAACTCGGTGTTCTCGGTCATTTTCAAGTGTATCTAGATCAAAACGGATTGGCAGACGATTGGACCGGTCATCAGTCCGAAGCGCTCCAGTTACAATACCGTCCAATTTGCCACGATTGTTAGTGAGTACAGTAAGCATAGCGTTACCCACATCAATAGCCTGCTGTTTTTGTTCGGGGCTACCTGCGTCGTATAGCGCCATAGCGACATGCGCATTATCGCGCAACCATCCCATGTTCATACCGGTTGCCTGCCCGACCTCTTCGCTTAAATGGCTAGCCGGAAATAGGCCGCCTGGGCCAGGCTCAAACAGGAGCGCGCCGTGCGCTTCGAGAAATTCCTGCAATTCGGTCGCGTCAGCAGGAAATTGCTCCAGTTTATCCATGGGCATGTCCCGCTCTCCAGATTCATGGGCTGTCATATATCTATTCTACCGACCCTGTCCATGGCTAGTCGAAGAATCGATGTCTGATCAGGGATGAGTCCCGCTTAGAGTAACCTAAGTTTGCCGTTATGCATCAGCTTGCTGCCAGAGGGAATCAAACATACGGCGCATCGTTTCCGCAATAGCGTGGTTAGTCACGACCGTTGTGACAATAGACGGCTCGTACACCGTGAACGCCACATTGTCTTCATATATGACCACCTCGCCGGTGTACGGCAGCTCGCCTAGGAACCTGAGCTCCATACCCCGCTCGGCGTATATAGCCTGACGGTCGCTCCGGTTGGCATCGTGGGCGATAGCTCGTGTCTTCACTCCCCTGGACTTACGCGCTAACAGACGGTCCTTGAAGCCACGTAGCAGCTCCACATCGGCAAGGTCGCTGGCCACCAGCAAAACGTCCGTCTGGGAATAGACCATGTCGTCCAGCAGGCGCAGCAGGCCGTCCATGCCAGCCATGTGTATGACGCCCGGTTTGTCGTTGGACAATGAATACTGCGCCTTAATGCGCGGCAATATGCCCCGTAACGCCGCGTCGGCCTGCCGTAGCTCGTCCTGCTGCCGATCTAGCAACTTGCGGAGTGCCGACGGCTCAGCGACCTTGAACTGTTTTACTGGTGCGTCATCCTCAGTCAATACAATGCCCGCTTCAAGTAGGCTATCCAGTAGCGCATAGACGTTCGTACGCTGTTCTCCGCTTGCCTTGGCCAGCTCGGCTGCCGTAATTCCTGGCCTATCCAGTATCAGGCTGTACAGCCGTATCTCTTTGTCATTCAGCCCCAATTTTAGTAATGCATCTTCCATAGCTGCATAGTAACATATTTTGTCATTTTTATTTTGACATTTCTCGCCCCTGTTAATAATAGCTTTTTCAGAATTACTTTGACTTTTGTGATGCAATGTTTCATTATTGTGCAGGCCTTTGAGAGCAAAGGTATTAATCATGGAGAGGACACGAAGAAATATATGACAAAAGAACAACTAATTCGACGTGGCGTGGCGGTCAGCGCAGCTCTAGGTATCGCACTAGGAGCAAGCGCCTGCGAGAATCCATTTGCGGACCCAAACGAGATACCAGACTGCCCATTAGGCTGGGGTAACGATTCTACGCAAATTGGGTATCCAAGTCAGCTGACTATGCCGGGGGCAACTGCCCAACTTGAAGCAGGCCGCACCGAACTTGTGTCGCTCATACATGAGGAGCTGGGGTATAGTAGCAATGAGGTGCGGGCTGATGATATACCCGGAAAATACAAGACGGCCGCTGCCCTGCTCATTGAACGGACGAATGACTACTGGTATGACACCAGTAAGGCAAACCTGGCTACACCACGCGAGCAGTTCTGCTTCGATGACATTTACAATATTAATGAGTCGCCTGCATACGTACAGGCCGAGGCAGCGCTGAAAGCTGCTGGCATCAATATACTGACAGAGGAGAAGTAATATGACCGAGCAATTACCGCATTTTTCACCACTAAACATGCCCGCTCAACGGCAAGAACATCCGGTTGCACGACCGGATATACCACCCAAAAAACCTGTGGAGGAAATGGCTCCGGAGCCGACTGTGCCTGCGCATCAAGGCTTACGTGGGTCTGCTCTTGAGCAGGCTATTCGAGCGACACTTGGTGGTAACAGACCGTACGCCGGACGCCGTAAACCTGGACCACGCAGAAGTGGCTATAAAGCTGACCAAATACAAGATATGTCTGCGCCCAGCATTGTCGACTAACAATCAGACTACTAACAAAAAGGAGCCTTCTCGCAGATAGGCTCCTTTTTAGTGTCAGTGCTAGTAGTTAAGAACTGAATAGTGCAGTCAACGTCAGAACATCGTAGTTACAGAACTGAAATCTTGTCCTGTTGTTCCGAAGAACTCGAGGAAATGTGAATTGTCAGTACTGTTGTTACAATTCACCAAGATCGACCTAGCTCTACAGTGATTACTCGATCTGTATGCTAGTTTTCTCCCTAGAAAGGAGGTAATCCATCCGCACGTTCCCGTACGGATACCTTGTTACGACTTAACCCCAATCATCTCCCCTACCTTAGGGCGAGGCAAAGCTCACACGTCAGGTATTGGCGACTTTCATGGTTTGACGGGCGGTGTGTACAAGACCCGGGAACGTATTCACGGTAGTATAGCTGACCTACCGTTACTAGCGATTCCGACTTCATGCAGGCGAGTTTCAGCCTGCAATCCGAACTGAGACCGGCTTTGATGGGATTTGCTCCGTCTCGCGACTTGGCTGCCCTTTGTACCGGCCATTGTAGCGTGTTTGTAGCCCCAGATGTAAGGGTAATACTGACCTGACATCATCCCCTCCTTCCTCCCTGTTGCCAGGGCAGTCTAGCCTAGAGAAATACAACTAACTATAAGGGTTGCGCTCGTTGATGGACTTAACCAAACATCTCACGACACGAGCTGACGACGGCCATGCAACACCTGTCACTTGGCTCTAAAAGCACACTCTCCTTTCGGAGAAATTCCAAGGATGTCAAACCTGGGTAAGGTTCTTCGTTTACCATCGAATTAAACAACACGCTCCACCGCTTGTGCGGGTCCCCGTCAATTCCTTTATGTTTTAGTCTTGCGACCGTACTCCACAGGCGGGATGCTTAACGCGTTAGCTTCGCTACATGAGGGGTCGATACCTCAAACAGCTAGCATCCATCGTTTACGGCGTGGACTACCGGGGTATCTAATCCCGTTTGCTACCCACGCTTTCGTGCCTGAGCGTCAGGAACGAGCCAGTCACCTGCCTACGCCATCGGTGTTCCTCCTTATATCTACGGATTTCACTCCTACACAGGGAATTCCAGTGACCTCTCTCGTCCTCTAGCTTTGCAGTTCAGATAATGTGAGTATGGTTGAGCCACACGATTTCACTACCTGCTTACAATGCCGCCTACGCAACTCTTTACGCCCAGTAATTCCGGATAACGCTTGGATCCTCCGTATGACCGCGGCTGCTGGCACGGAGTTAGCCGATCCTTATTCATATGCTACCGTCATATTCTTCACATATAAAAGCAGTTTACAACCCGAAGGCATTCATCCTGCACGCGGCGTTGCTCCATCAGACTTTCGTCCATTGTGGAAAATTCCCTACTGCTGCCTCCCGTAGGAGTCTGGGCCGTGTCTCAGTCCCAGTCTGGCTGATCATCCTCTCAGACCAGCTAATGATCGTCGCCTTGGTGAGCCATTACCTCACCAACAAGCTAATCATGCGCAGGCCGTTCCCAAACCGCCGAAGCTTTACTCCGAAGAGCACATGCGGTATTAGACACCATTTCTGGTGCTTATCCCTCAGTTTGGGGTACGTTCCTACGTGTTACTCAGCCGTCCGCCGCTCGTGTACTCTCACACTTCACTCAAACTCCCTCTCTACTTCGAAAAGTATCGAGTTGGACCGAAGTTCATCACTAGTTTGAGATGCGAAAATTTTTAGCTAAAATTTTACGACCTGTCTCATCCGTTTAAGTAAACTGTGAGGAGCCTTACCGCTCGACTTGCATGTATTAGGCACGCCGCCAGCGTTCATCCTGAGCCAGGATCAAACTCTCCAAAAAAGATGTGATAAGGGGTAAACCCCTCAGCGCGGTATTGTGCGAAATAAATTCGCAAAACCGGCTACACCCCCTAAAGGATGCTTCGCATCAAAGAATCTAATCTTAACTTCAGTCAGAATCTGACTTACTGTTGAACCGTGGAAGGTTCATGTTAAAACATAGTTCAAATTAATGAACTGACGTTGATAGTTCTCTTCGCAAGAACAAGCAACAGCAAGCTGTTATTTGTTCTGAGAATCGAACTTCCCCCGAAGGGGATTTGCACTATTCAATTTTTAACGTCCGTTTCGAAGACACTTATAGCAGCACCTCGAAAGCACTCATATGAGCATACACGTTCGACTACAGTTGTGTCAAGATAAAGCTGGCAGCTTTCGTAGTATTTACTACATCACCCTTTTTCAGGAGTTTCGGCTGGACTTTCCTCGGATTCGTCGTCATCCTCAACCTTGTCGACGAGTGCGAGGCTCACTACCTGGTCGCCATCGTTCAGTCGCATAATACGGACACCTTGAGTTGCTCGGCCAAGTGCCGGAATGTCTTTAATGCCCAGGCGAATTGTCTGGCCATTCTGTGAGATGATAATGACCTCTTGATCGTCATTGTCGGACAGCGTCTTTACGCCAATCAACTCTCCCGTCTTGGTGTTGACTACTGCCGAGCGAATGCCGACACCACCGCGGGCGTGTGGTGTAAACTGCGCGACCTTGGTGCGCTTACCGTAGCCATATTTGCTAATGACGAATATGCTGGAGTTCTCTTCGACGATATCCATACCGATCACCTGGTCACCAGCACGGAGGCGAATCCCGCGAACGCCGCGCGCAACACGACCCATTGGACGAGCATCACGCTCGTGGAACCGAATTGCTTGCCCCTGGCTGGTCGAAATTAATACTTCGTTGTCACCATTGGTCATCCGTATCCACTTCAGTTCATCACCCTCATCGAGGTTTATGGCTATCAGGCCAGACGTCCGAACATTTTGGTACTGGTCGAATGGCGTCTTCTTGACGACACCACGCACGGTACACATGATGAGGTTCTGGGCATTATCAGTCTTGCTGATGTTAATGACACTACTAATCACTTCTTCCGGCTGCAGTTGGAGCAGGTTGACAATAGCAACGCCTTTGGCGCTCAGAGAGGCCGCAGGAACCTCGTATGTCTTCAAACGGAATACGCGCCCCTTGTTGGTGAAAAACAGCAGGAAATCATGCGTAGAAGCGTACACGAGGTGTTCTATGGCGTCCTCTTCGCGAGTTACCATACCGCGACGACCTTTGCCGCCTCTACCCTGCTTCTTGTAATCAGCAATTTGGCTGCGCTTGATGTAGTTGGCGCTGGTCAGCGTCACAACCACCTGTTCGTCGGCAATCAAATCTTCATCACTCATTTTACCGAGCTCTCCAGCGACCACTTTGGTCCTGCGTTCATCACCATATTGCTTTTTAAGCTCGAGTAGCTCGTCCTTGATAATCTTCAGGATTTTCTTCTCGTCAGCTAAAATGCTCTCGAGTTTTTCGATAAGTTTACGCAGTTCTGCCAATTCATCCTCAATCTTCTGACGCTCCAGGCCAGTCAACGTACGGAGCTGCATTGCCAGAATGGCGCGCGCCTGTATCTCGCTCAGCTTGAACTGCTTTATCAGATTCTTCTGCGCCTCTTCACTGGTCTTGCTGGCGCGAATGGTCGCAATCACTTCGTCGATGTGATCAAGGGCAATCTTGAGTCCCTCGAGAACGTGTGCGCGCTCTTTGGCTTTACGAAGTTCGTACTCAGTGCGGCGACGTACCACATTTTGACGGTGCTTGATGTGCTCATTGATGATTTCTTGCAGGCCGAGTACGCGCGGCTGAATACCGTCGATTAAGGCCATCATATTGAAGTGGAAGACTCGTTTGCAGCGGCGTCATTTTGTACAGCTGGTTCAGAAGCTTCTTTGGGATACGCATCTTTTTTCAAATCAATAACGATACGCACGTTACCGCGCGCACTTTCATCACGCAGATCTGCGACACCAGTTATCTTCTTTGTGTTAACGAGTTCGGCAATCTTTCAATACTAAAGTTTCCTTGTTGAGAGCATATGGGATTTCGGTAATGACAATCTGATGTCGCCCCTTATTACCCTCGACAATTTCAGCAACACCCCGTGTTACCACACCACCGCGACCAGTTGCATAGGCAGTGCGCAATGCGTCCTTGCCGTAGACTACGCCGCCTGTCGGGAAGTCTGGGCCCTTGACGTACTCCAGTAAGTCATCGAGGGAAGCATCTGGATGCTCAATAGTGTGCACTTCGGCATCAATCAGCTCGCCCAGGTTGTGAGGAGGAATATTTGTGGCCATACCGACCGCAATACCGAGCTGGCCATTGAGAAGTAAGTTTGGCAGTTTTGCCGGCAATACTGATGGTTCACTTCGGGTATCGTCATAGTTTGGCCTAAAATCAACGGTTTCTTTGTCGATATCGACAAGTATTTCGTCAGCCAGCTGAGCCATCTTGGCTTCGGTGTAACGATAAGCAGCGGGCGGATCTCCATCCATGCTACCGAAGTTACCCTGCCCATTCACGAGCAAGTAGCGTGTAGCCCACGGCTGCGCCAGACGGACCATTGAATCATAGATACTACTATCACCGTGTGGGTGGTAGCGACCCATGACATCACCGACGACAGTAGCTGATTTACGGAAACGAGCGGTGCTGCGCAGGCCGGATTCGTTCATGGTGTACAGGATACGACGGTGTACTGGCTTGAGGCCGTCTCGAACATCAGGCAGAGCTCGGTCGATAATAACGCTCATCGAATAACGAAGGTAGCTGTCCTCCATGACATCTTCAACGGTGCGGAGTTCAACAGTGCGCGAATGCGATGTACTGCCGGTAATTTCGACTACTGGCTGCTCTTCGGGAATGTTTGCTTGTGTCTGATCGTCGTCCATAGCTTCGTCCTAAATATCCAAATCTTTAACAAATTTTGCGTTTGCCTGAATGAAGTTTTTGCGTAACTCCACCTCAGTACCCATCAGTTTGGTGAATATGGCATCTGCCTTCTCGGCATCCTCTACCTTCACCTGTACCAGCACACGCTTTTCTGGGTTCATGGTTGTTTCAAACAGCTGCTCGGCATCCATTTCACCCAGTCCCTTGTAACGCTTCATTTCGATAAAGCCAGCCTGTTTGACACGTTCGACACTTGTGTCGACCTTCAGGCCTTCCTTGGTTCGACGCGCGATTTCAGCATCGAGCACGCGATCCAATTCACTCTCATCGTAGATATAGACGGGGTTCTTGCGTCCCTGACGAACCAGCTCAAACAGTGGCGGTTTCGCCAAGTACACATGGCCACCATCGACGACTTCTCGCATATAACGGAAGAAGAATGTCATCAATAGTGTCGAAATGTGGCTGCCGTCAACATCGGCATCGGTCATGATAATAATGCGGTCATAGCGAAGCGCTTTGACATCGAATGAGTCTTCGATGCCAACCCCAAGTGCCTTAATAAGCGCCAGGAGCTCGTTGTTAGCAAGCATCTTGTCGAGGCGGGCTCGCTCGACGTTCAATACCTTACCGCGGAGTGGCAAAATAGCCTGCGTCTTGCTATCACGACCAGTCTTGGCTGAACCACCAGCCGAGTCACCCTCTACCAGATAAATCTCTGAGTTCTTCGGATCCTTGCTGCTACAGTCAGCCAGCTTGCCGGGCATGCTTGCACCGTCCAGGACACCTTTGCGTAGGATATTCTCACGGGCAGCGCGGGCGGCTTTGCGAGCACGAGCAGCCAGCAAGGCCTTGCCAACGACCTTCTTAGCAATCGCCGGGTGCTCCTCTAGATAGTAGTTGAGATATTCTGCCAGGACCTGCTCTACATAGCCGCGAATCTCAGGGTTACCAAGCTTGTTCTTGGTCTGACCCTCGAACTGTGGGTCGGGCAATTTCACCAGAATAATTGAAGTAAGGCCTTCGCGAGTATCTTCACCCGACAGGTTCTCTTCCTTTTCCTTCAGTAAGCCGTTTTTGCGGGCATAATCGTTAATGACACGCGTCAACGCTGAACGAAATCCGGTTAGGTGTGTACCGCCGTCAGGGTTTAGCACATTGTTAGCGAATGCCTTAATCGTCTCGGTGTAACTATCGGTATACTGCAAGGCAATCTCTACCTGCACGTCGTGGATCATCTTGTCGACGTAGAAGATATCATCGTCGACTACTTCCTTGCCAACGTTCAGGTGCTTAACATAACTTTGTATACCACCTTCGAAATAAAAGCTATAGCGTTTTCCGGTTCTCTCATCGTGTATTGAAGTTCTGATACCTTTTGTGAGATATGCAGCATGACGAAGACGATCGAGTACCGTATCGTAATTGATGACGGTGGTTTCAAAAATACTACCGTCAGGCCAGAATGTAATCTCTGTGCCCTTTTTGGTAGTTTTCCCGACAGGCTTTAGGTCAGATTGCGGGACGCCAGTGTTGTAGTGTTGCTCGTAAATCTTGCCGTCTCGGAACACGCGTACTATCAGCCGTTCTGACAATGCGTTTACGACGCTAGATCCCACTCCGTGCAAACCACCAGAGACCTTGTATCCGCCGCCGCCAAATTTACCGCCAGCGTGCAGCACGGTCAACACAGTCTCAACAGTGCTTTTCCCGGTTTTCGGGTGGATATCTACTGGGATACCGCGGCCATCGTCATACACAGTCACCGCACCGTCTTCTCGCAACGTCACTTCGACATGCGAAGCGTGACCCGCCAGAGCCTCATCTATACCATTGTCGACGATTTCCCAAACGAGGTGGTGGAGGCCTTCTACGCCCGTACCACCGATATACATACCGGGTCGCTTACGAACCGGTTCGAGCCCCTCAAGCACCTGAATCTGGTCTGCTTGATAATCCTGATTGCTTTTTTGTTTAGCCACTACGTCAATAACCCTCTATGCGTATATTAGTTTTCCCACTTGTCCACTAATTATAGAGTAATCCTGGTAACTATACAACCGTCTATCCCTGTTGTTGCGGTCCGTCCACTGGCGCCTTGTAGACAAGGTTACCGTCAGGATCGATGTGGATTGTGTCGTTCTCGTCGTGCTGAAGCGGTTTCTTGCGCGGCTGTAGTTGCGGTAATGCCCCCTCGGCGTCAGTGTCTGTTTTTTGCGACGACAAATCAACGGGTGTGTCAGGAGCGGCAGCTGGCAGATCTTTTTCCGAGGAACCTTGTGTAGACTTTGGAGCTGGGTTTGACGTCGTCTGTGCAGGCGATTCTGCCTGCGTAGATTCGTCTTTATGCTCAGCCAAATCTTTGCGCAGTTCGTCCGCGATTTCATTCACCTCTTCAAGCGCAAGTGCCTCGCTAGAAATATTCATTCCGCTTTTTTTGTGGAGGTCATGTAGCGGCTGGATGACTTTATGGCTACTGCCTTCATCGTGATGTTGTTCGGCAGGTTTAGCGGAAGGGCTTTGAGGTGCATTTTTGTGTTCGACTGGAGTATCGGCGATATCCTTTTTTGGTTCAGTATTGGCAGGCTCGGACATCTCGGGATTCTGGGTTGGTTGCTGTGACGAAGCGTTCGACTGTGGATTTTTCGGTGCTGGCCGCCTAACGGGCTGATTGTTTAGAGGCTGTGTCATCTTGTGTTTCTTGCTTAGCCAATCATCCAAAAATGAACCGCCAGAAGCAGGTGCTGCAGTTGTTGGTTGTGGCGCAGTTGGCGGGGAGGCGCCGGGCGGAGGCGCCGGCGACGCTGTTTGCCACGGGCTCGAGCTTGCCGCTGGCCTGGCAGCTGGTGTCGGAGCGATGGTTTTCATACGTTCAAAAATCTCTTCTTCTACCTTTGCGCGTGGGCGACCGTATTTAGCAGCCGACAACTGCTTAAGTGCCTGAGCTAGGTGTTGGTTGGGCTTACCTAACGGCGGCAGTGTCGCCATGCTAAACGGTTGCGTCGGTACGCCATTGACCAGGGTTCGGACAATAGTGTTGTAATTTGGTACACGCAGTAAGTCATCGGCGCTGAAGGCTGGCTGGAAGTATTTTGACAATGTATCAACATCGTTTTGACCGACACGGAACGAAACTATCGTACCCATGTTACCGAAGACGGCATCACGTATTTCTTCGGTTAACTGGGTCGTAAACTGGTTGGCAACAATAAGGTTAAGGTGGTATTTACGAGCCTCGGACATGATGGTTGCGAATGAATCGGTTGAGAAGTTCTGAAACTCATCGACGTACAGTGAGAAGTCGACGCGCTGATCCTCGGGAATACTTGCACGACTCATCGCGGCAGCCTGGAACTTCATGACAAATATCATGCCTAATAGCTTCGAGTTGAGCTCGCCAGTGCGGCCCTTACTGAGGTTTACGAGCAAAATTTTCTTGTTGTCCATTATGTCACGCAGGTCAAATGCACTCTTTGTCTGACCGATGATATTGCGCATCATCCCGTTACTTAGGAACGCTCCGAACTTACTGACAAACCAACTGACTACATCACCGAACTCATTAGAGCGCTGAGATTGCGGCATCTCTTTCTGCCAAAACTCGAGTACTGTTTGGTCGGTTACATGTTGTAGCTTTTGTTTCACATACGCTGGATCGCGAAACAATTTTGGTATATCAACAAAAGTTCCACCCTCGGGGTCTGCCATCACCGCTAGAGCGGCATTTCGGAAAAGGTGTTCGTAGCGAGGACCCATGATTCCTTGGTGTTGCGGGTCGTACAACTTGTACAACATGTTAAGTGCTTCCTGAATGAGAAAGTCCTTTTGATCAGGGTTATGGAACTCGAATAAGTTAAGACCCATCGGGTATTCCATCTCAGCCGGCGAGAAGTAAATAACGTCATCCACGCGGCTACGAGGCACCATCGCCAGCAGCTTTTCGGCAGTATCTCCGTGCGGATCAACAAACGCAAAGCCATTGCCGCTCAACATGTCCTGAAGTGCCAAATCTTCGAGGAAAGTTGATTTACCGGTCCCGGTCTGTCCGACAGCATATAAGTGCCGTTGCCTATCACCCAAAGCCAATCGCACTGGCTTCTTCACTCCTCGGAAAATGTTGTAGCCAAGCAGCAGCCCATCATCCGGCATATTGCGCGGTCCATCGACTTGTTTCGAGTCTTGTCGAGTTAGCTGCGAGGTAGGGATATTTGCCTGATCAGGAAAGTGAAATATTGTTGCAAGTTCGACAGCGTTTAATATAAACTCTCTCTGTTTTTTAGGGAATGCACGAAGTAAGAAAGCTGCTGTTAATTCTTCAACATTTACTGCCTTCTCGAACTTGAGACTATTCTTTCCGGGCGCGTTATAAAGCGAAAACGAAGCGATGACATTATTTAGTAATGCTTTGGATCGTTCTGGCGTTGGAGACGAAACAACAAGCCGAATGATGACTTCAAAACCCGGGTGACGAGTCTTCTCTTCAATGGCGTCTATGAGCGATCGCTCAAGGCCTGAGATATCTTTTTCTTTGTCGGCTTCTTTTTTGTCCTCTTCGGGTGCCTTGACGAGCGCGACGGCCATTTGCTTTAGTGTATTGCCGACGACTTCGTAGCCGCTTTTGCTTGAATCCTTACCTTTGCGTTTTTTGTCAGCCAAATCGGCGGCATTTTTTCGCCAGACGTCATGCGTAGGACGAATAAGTATTTGCACGACTGCTCCATCTTCTTTATCAAGCGTCGACAGTGAGCTGAGTAGCGACTGCATAGTATCGCGCTTAATATCTTGGTATGTGGCGATGGGAAGTGCATAGTTTTCTTTGAGGCTAAATTCTCCGCCGGATACGGCATCGAACCCGGACGTCTGATGAAAAATGTTATAATCACTGGTTTGCTCGAGCCGCGCAGCCGGATAGGCGCTAATAACGGCCTGTTTTACTACTTCAAGCATGTCCACCGGTACTGCAGCGTACAATCGTATGGCACCGCCTAGCCCTACCACCTCAAAGGCAAAGTGGTCTTGGCCGCTCTTTGACTTATGCTTAGCATCATCAAACGTACTCGCAATAATGTCATATATTACTCGTGCTTTTGACACATTTTCGTCAACTACATCACGTGCATCTCGTCCTCCGGCCGAAATATCATCACTTGGGGGAGGCAAATGAATCAAAAGCGGCACAACGGTCACGCCGATATCGTAGTTCCGCTGCTCCTGATGGACGTTTCTTGGTGAAAATAACATATGTCTGCCTTGCGTTGTTTGCCTATACTAACTTACTGCCCCACCATACCGCGCCTATGAGATATCTATACCGTAGGTTTGTCGAAGGTGTTCTTGGCGTAAACGCCAAAAGCGATCGCTCATTGCGTGCGGCGACAGGTCTGGGTCCATTAATATTGCCCGTGCCGCACCAGCTGGCCCCTGCTCTGAAGCCTGGGTGTCCGTTTGTGGCGCAGCCGCTGGCGTGACCTGGGATGGCTGTGCGTACAACGGAGCCGATCCGGTCGTCGAGGCCGGAGATTCTGTGAAAACCGGCTCCCCCGCCTGGGACGGCGGCATCGATGGTAGTTGCCCGGTGGGTTGGCCACTGCTCGCGTAAGGATCACTCATAGGCTACAGTATACAACCTCAGGACGTTCTATGCACCACTACTGGCTACGTCGAGCACCGAGTCGAAAATACATGCTATAGAAGTACACCACTAATGCAACAGCGACAACTGCAAGCACGTCTCGCCAGGTCAACTGGCCAATTGAAGAGAGTGCCAACAATACAACACCGAAACCCGCCAATATTGCATTCAGACGCCGAAATCTTGAACGAACGTACGGAAATACACCCGCCAACAGTCTAAGTGCTATATATATAATGCAAGCAATATCTAATGCCATCAACAAAAATCCAAAAATAATAACAGCGACTGAACTCGAAAGTGGGTTTGTCGCTCCAAATAGCATCATATTGAGCAGAATGAGACCAATGGCAATGCTCAACTGCTTATGATGTTGGACGAGTGTAAGTTTTGGATTCATATTCACATGGTATCAAATAAATAAGAAGAGGTACCGAAAAGGTACCTCTTCGTGACAGAGTGTAGGCAAAACCGCTCATATAAAAGATTTAATAGCGCTTGCCCGTGACTCGTCTGACTGACCGCTCTTGGAACCGGTAAGGTTCGTAAGAGCGTTGGCGGAAGCCTCGCCTGCTTTCCGAATTGTAAGTGCGTTTTTGTTTTGTAACTTACATGTTCTAAGCTACTACATTTCGAGCATAATGTCAATAAGCTTATGCATTTTGCCGAGTTGGATATTGTATTTTTTTCAGCTTATGCCCCGCCGCTGAACATATCGATTTCATTTATACACATACACAAAAATTTTATATAAAATTGTCGTTGACAAAGCGCTTTCGGTTTCTTACTATGGTGTTAGCACTTGAATAAAAAAAGTGCTCAAAAACAAAAAACGAATCTGTAACAACCGCTTCTCGCAGGCGGTTGTTCTTTATTTAGACAGAAAATTCTCCGAGACCTGCGAGACATTATTATTACGCTGCTGCTTGGCCAGGATTGACCCTGGCTATACAATGAAAAAATGAGCGCGAAGGTCCAAAGCATTATTGGCATGGGAGCCAAAGGACAAGTTGTTGATATTGAGTGCAGCTTTTCAAATAGTCTGCCTGGTATCGTTATTGTCGGCTCAGCTGCCAAGGCAGTTGATGAGGCCAAGGAGCGCTTACGCGCTGCCTTTCATAATAGTCAAGCAGACCTTCCTCGCAAACGCATTACCCTTAATCTCGCCCCCGCCGACATTCCAAAGGCTGACAGTGGACTCGACCTCGGCATGGCTGCCGCTATCCTACTGGGAACTAGCCAGATACGGCTATCTAACCCTGATAATGCCGCGTTTATTGGTGAGTTGGGGCTTGAAGGTTCAGTGCGTGGTGTCCGTGGCATCATCGGTAAGCTCATGGCGGGCCGAGATGCCGGCATAAGGGAATTCTATATTGCCAGGGCTAACCTGGCGCAGGCCCAGCTTGTGCCTAAGATCGTCATACATCCGCTCGACGACCTATCGGAACTCCTCAGGGAGGCCGACGGTACTATCCGTTCCACAAATCTCGGCATACAAACGAATGGCGGAAATGTTCCAAAGGATACCGCAAAGGACGCGTCTGATCCATTTGTAGATATTGTTGGTCAGGCACATGCTAAGCGAGCATTAGAAATTGCGGCTGCTGGTGGGCATAACGTACTATTCAGCGGCCCGCCCGGCACCGGTAAATCTATGCTTGCTCGTAGCCTACCCCTGTTGTTGCCAGCATTATCTCGAGAGGAAATGCTGGAGGTCAGTCAATTACACAGTCTGACGAGCAGTGATTTCGATCGTCCTGTCACCAGCCGGCCCTTTCGCTCCCCCCATCACAGCGCAAGCCACGTCTCAATCACCGGTGGTGGCCATAGTCTGAGGCCAGGTGAAATAAGCTTAAGTCATCGTGGTGTGCTATTTCTCGATGAGCTGCCTGAATTTAATCGTTTAACCCTCGAGGCGTTACGACAACCCTTGGAGGATAGGACTATCTCTGTGGCTCGAGCCAAAGACACGGTTGAATATCCGGCAGATTTTATCCTCATAGCAACCGCAAACCCCTGTCCCTGCGGATACTACGGCAGCAGTAAGCCCTGTACCTGTTTACCTCACCAACTTCAACGGTATCAGCAGCGAATATCGGGGCCCATACTGGACCGGATTGATCTATTTGCCAATGTGCATGAAGTAGAGCATGCTCGTCTCCTGGGCAAGCCCACGGTGCCCAAGGGCGGTGACCCGCGCGAACGCATAGCTAATGCCCGCCGAACGCAAAAAGAGCGGTACTCCAGCAGCATGAAGCTCAACGCCGCAATGACGAATGCCGATATCAAACGTCTGGCTCGTCTCGACAATGAAGCCAAACTTCTCCTGGACACAGCGGCCGAACGGCTTAGCTTGTCGGCCCGCAGCTATATGAGAACTGTCAAATTAGCACGGACTATCGCAGACCTGGATAATGCTCCAGATATTTTGACCAAGCACGTCACCGAAGCACTGCAGTTTCGACCACAAACCGTCTCATTCTAACGAGTTTAAGGTCAAAACATTGACCCCTGTTCTTCAATCTGTTAAAATGGCTCGGTAACAAAGAACAAATGTAAGGAGTGCTACCTATCGCCAAACACACCCGCTTGAACGAATCGATTCAAGCATCGCAGCTCAGGGTCATTGATGCCGACGGCAAACAGCTCGGCATTTACAGCAAGCAAGAGGCGCTTAGTGTTGCTCGCGAACAAGGATTGGATCTCGTCGAGATATCGCCAGAGGCGAATCCGCCAGTTGCCAAAATTGTCGACTGGGGTAAGTTCAATTACCAACGCACCAAGCAGCAACAAAAGAACAAACGTAACGCAAAAACGCTCGATATGAAGCAAATGCGTTTCGGCCTCAAGATTAGCGACCATGACCTCGGCGTCAAACTCAATAAAGTCACTGGCTTTTTAGAGGCAGGACACAAAGTGAAAATCACCGTGTTTTACCGAGGACGCGAGCTTGCACACAAGGATCTCGGCTTTAAACTAGCCGATAAGGTCATTGAGGGCTTCGGTGATACAATAGTAGTCGACCAAAAACCGCAACTCGCGGGTAAACAGCTAAATTTTGTCATAAGGAGTAATCAGCATGCCAAAGCTAAAGACGCATAGCGGCACAAAAGACCGCGTCAAGGTGTCCAAGAACGGCAAAGTCCGTATGGGACACCCCAACAAGAACCACTTCCTCCAGAAGAAGAGTGGCTCACGGAAGCGCAGCCTCGCCGGCCTAAAGACTGCGACGGGTGCCAACGTAAAAAACCTCAAGCTTCGCCTGGGGGCTAAATAATGCGCGTGAAGCGCGGCGTAGCCGCCCACAAGAAGCACCAGAAGATCCGCAAGGCAACCAAGGGCATGACTCACTCCAACCGAGTGAGTATCAAGCGTGGACGCCAAGCAGTCACCAAGTCTTTGCAATTCGCTACTCGCGATCGCAAGAACCGCAAGCGAACCTTTCGCCAGCTGTGGAATGCACGCATCAATGCTGCAGCCCGCCTCAACGGCACCACCTACAGCAAGCTAATCGCCGGCCTAAAGGCCGCCGATGTCCAGCTCGACCGTAAGGTGCTGGCCGAACTGGCCGTCAACGAGCCAAAGGCCTTCACCGCTGTCGTCAAAGCCGCCAAAAAGTAAGTAACTGCTGATCTACTTCAACTAAAAAACCTCCCACTGGGGAGGTTTTTTAGTGCCAGGTTACCCGTAAGCCGGATTTTGTTTTAGCTAATCATCTATCTTGTTCTGGTGTCGCCACCAAAATCACGCGGATCTTATGACGAATCCTCAGCGGGACACTTCGAGCTTTGAGGCTCCAAGAATCCATCTCCTTGCAGCAGACAGGGTTTACCACCGGATATCGTCACCGACATCCACTGTGGGCTCTTACCCCACTCGTTTCACCCTTACCTCGCAGGGCGAGGCGGTATCGTTTCTGTGGCACTTTCCCTAGGATTACTCCCGGTTGCCGTTAGCAACTGTCCTTCCCTATGCTGTCCGGACTTTCCTCTCCGACAAGCGGAGCGATTAGCCAGTAACCTAGCGTTCGCTATTATACTATGTTTCGCTCGTCACCGTCACTAATGTGCTCATCGAGCGCTCGATTCACCGCTGCATCGGCAGCTTTATTGAGCTCGCGCGGGATGTGGGTGAACTTTACTTCGTCAAATTGGGCAACCAACTGCTTAATAGCTTCGTGTATGGGCCATAAGTCGCGGTTTTTCACCTTGAACGCACCCTTCATTTGGTTTACGACTAGCAGACTATCCATATATACATCTACTTTTTTGGCACCGAGTGATTTTGCCTCCTCGAGCCCCAACTTCAGTGCGGTATACTCTGCCTGGTTGTTGGTTGTAATACCCAGATATACACCTTTATCAACAAGTAGCCCGTCGTTCGTATCAAACAACACAAATCCACTGGCAGAGGGTCCAGGATTGCCCCGAGAACCACCGTCTGCATAGAGTTTAACATCGGTAGAGCGTTTCTTGCTGTCTACCCGTTCGTTTGGAATGACTGGCTGGTCCTGATACGGGAAAAAATCGAAGTGAATAATCTTGACCGGGGTTTTCATCGTCACCGAGTCACCATAATAGCCTTGATATGTTTTGAGCATTTCCTGACTCGAACCAAACTTCTCGTTGCCTTCATAGTCTTCTTTGCCAATCTCGCCTAAGCGCTTTTCGATTACCCGATTAATGAGCGCCTCGCCAAACACAACCCAGGTGTCGTGGTCATGCGGGTTTACCTTGTCGACCAGTGTCACACGGTCATCAACGGACAAATCTTTATCATCAAACAGACGCCAGGTGCTGGTCTTTTTGCCAGAACGGATGTCATTTGCGAGCTGATGGTCAAGTTTTAGTGATTTCATTGGGCTAGTTCGTCGATTGCTGCGGCAAGCGCGTGGTCTTTTTCGGTAATAATTGCGCTGGAGTCATGTGTCGTCAGCCACATCTCAACGACATTCCATTCATTAGTCCACCGCGGGTGGTGCTGATGTCGTTCTGCGATAGCTGCAACGCTCGTCATAAAGTTAAATGCTTCGGCGAAATCTGCAAACTGAAATTTTCGATAGAGCCCATCTTCGGTTTCTTGCCACATGCCTCTATCTTATCATGTGGTCGGGGTGACAGGACTTGAACCTGCGACCTCACGGCCCCCAGCCGTACGCGCTACCAACTGCGCCACACCCCGATGGTGTATATGATTTGACGGTTGATTAAACAACCTTGGGCTTGGTTTATCCAACTAGTTGCTCGGCGAGTCCATCCGAATGACAACCTGGTAGAAAAACCAGGTGGGTGCTCGCACAATCGAGACCACGGCCTGATTGCTATAAAGCTCCCGTATGATAGATATTCAGATTATCATATATCGGCGAACATCACCGAGCTGTATATATTATAGCGTCTGTAGTAGAAATTGAATAATGGCGTTGTCGATACTCAACAGTATGTCTGTGAAGCCTGGAACAACTAATATGAGTCCGAAGATAATGAAAAAGCCAAACTGTTCGAGCGACGCCATGAACGCCTGAACCGGCTCAGGGGCCACTGCGTACAACACTCGTGAACCATCGAGTGGCGGAATTGGTACCATATTGAACACAAAGAGACCGACGTTAAGCTGAAGAAAAATGATCCAAATTGTTGCGGTTGTAGCATCAAGCGGCGCAAACCGTAGGACCAATGCCGCCAAGAAGGCTAAGACAAAGTTAGTCAGCGGTCCGGCCAGCGCAATCAGTCCTGCACCAAATTCATCATACTTCACTCTGTCGGGGTTAAACGGCACTGGCTTAGCGGCAAGAATGGGCGCATGAAATACCAGCAACGTAATCGCCGGGAGCACGAGCGTCAGGAATGGATCAATGTGTCTCAGCGGATTAAGGCTAATTCTGCCCTGCTCTTGGGCGGTGGTGTCACCAAGTTTGAGTCCGACAAACGCATGCATCATCTCATGAATGCTAATCGAGATCACTAACGACACAAATACAACGACCAGCGTAAAACCATTGATAGATAAGTCCATTGCAGCCAGTATACCATCATTGACATCTGTTAGCGCTTAGGGTAAAGTAAGAAGCTGAGTAATTCATCAAGGGATACATATGCAGAAATGTGACGTTACCGGCAAGGGCAAGCAGTACGGCAGCAATGTCAGCTTTTCCCAACGCCACACCAAGAAAGTCTGGAAGCCAAATCTCCAGAAGAAGACCGTAATTGTCGATGGCAAGAAGGTCAAGCTAAAGATCAGCACCCAGGCACTACGCACCCTCAAGAAAAAGGGTCTTATCAGCGCCTAGTCAATCAATAGCACCAAAAAACCACCCGCCGGGTGGTTTTTTATATGGCAACGTATTCTCTACGCTTTTTCGAGAACTGACAGATGAGTTGTCTCAGCCAGTTCGCCTGGTTTGATGCGGAGTTTCTGGACAGTATCAGTAGGCTCCATGGACATCTCCTTGAGCGCAGCGGCAAGAGGCTGTTGTGGCACCTCATAGTTCAGCGCCTTATCCTCATAATGTGTGGGAATGACGAGTTTTGGGTCAATTTTGCGGATAAGCTTCTGTGCGCCAACTGGATCTAGGGTAAATCCATTACCACCGACCGGTACGAACAACACGTCAACCATGCCGATATTCTCGAGTTGGTCATCGCTCAGCTCAGGATAAATGTGGCCGAGCACTGCATAGACCAGCTCGCCAACGGTTAACTTGAATATGGTATTGTTTGTGCCAGCTTCGTCCAGGTGAGACCGTGCAGGAATACCGTGAATCGAAACATTCCCCAGCTCGTAGTCACCGGGCATGTCGATGGTCATACGGCTATCATCGACAGGTTCGTCATGTGCGCCAGTGAACAATACAACATCACCTGGTTTCGTAACTGTCTTTGCCCCTAGGCTTGCCAGATTATCGTCAACAACTATTCGGATATCCTTATTCGAAAACACCAAACAATTAGCGCCATAAAACTGTACGTCCACTATTCTTCTCCTAGTACGTTATCTTTATCAAGCAAGACTTGCTTTTTAGCATCAAGTATATTGGCCACGAACCGATCTTTGATTTGTCGACGATACCGAAAATCATCAAGAGTCATGACGGTATAGCGTATATCTCTGCCCTCTTTTGCTTCAATATCGGCGATGTATTTTTCCAATGCATGGTTGTTGATATCGCCCACTAGAAGCAAATCGATGCCAGCTGACTCATCACGCGTAAACACCCCGGTATATAGCGCCACGTCGACTTTGCCGAGTGCCTTTAGGCCGTCACGCGCATCATCCTTGATAGTAGTCTTGGCGGTCTTTTTATTCGTGAAGCTCGCCGTGCCAAATATGGACAAGAACGCATCATAGTGCTCAAATTTTTTGTTAACTTCGTAGTAGAGGCGGTTGTTGTTTGTATCCGAGCTGATGATGCCGGCACTAAGGAGATTGGCGAGTTCTCGTCGCACGGAGTTAATCTGCTCGTCGATTTTTCGGGTAATCTCGCGAACATAGAACGATCGGTTGGGGTTGGTATAGAAAAGCTGCAGCAGCTTCACACGAGTTTTCGACCCAAACAGTTGTTCAATCATGGTTCTATTGTAGCAAACAGATACCAACTATGGAATGTTATTTGTTCAAAAATGTTGTGACCAGCTCAACAGTTTGTGCAATTTTATCCCTGTTGTCGAGCCAGTGAATACTATTGTTACGCTTGAACCAGGTGCGTTGTTTCTTAGCAAGCTGGATGCTACCGCGGATGATACGCTCTCGGGTCAACACGAGCGACTGCGTTCCCGCAAAATACTCCCTCCACTCACGATATCCGATACCTTTCATTGGCTCCACATCCCAACCATACGTATTGGCAAGCGACCTAACCTCCTGCTCGAGTCCTGCCCTCAGCATAGTATCAACACGAGACTCAATACGATGCTCCAATTCGTCCCGCGGGATTCGCAATCCCAGCACGAGGGCATTATCCCGCAGCGGGTGACGGCTGGGCTCGGCACCTGCATTTTCGATGAGCCTAATAACTCGCCGTTTGTTGCGAGTATCGATGAAGTTAGTATCCAAGTTTTGTTTTGCTGCGATACCAAGTAAGTCAGGAAGGCTCATGACTTCCAGCTTTGCTCGGGCGTTGGGGTCTGACGGTGGCAGAAAACTATAGTTGTATATGACGCTATCGACGTAGAGACCTGTACCACCCACAAGTATCGGCAGTTTGCCGCGGCCGGCTATGTCCGTAATGGCATCAACGGCCATGCGCTGGAATACTGCAGCGCTGAAACCCTCCGCGGGGTCAGCTACGTCGAGTAAATGATGCGGCACACGTTGTTGGTCTTCAGCAGATGGCTTTGCGGTACCAATGTCAAATCCTTTATAGACGGTCCACGAGTCGGCGCAGATGATTTCACCATCCAGGCGCTCGGCTGCTTCGAGCGCCAGAGCTGACTTGCCGCTGGCGGTTTCGCCAACTATCACGAGGAGTGGAGCTACTTTGGCGCCCATAATAGCTCCCTGATATTCAATTGCCCTTTCTCGTCGAAGATCACCCCCTCTGCCTCGAGTGCTTGCTGATGAGCCCGTCGGCCACCCGGATATCCAGCTGCCAACCCGCCCTGCCTGTTAACGACACGCTGCCAAGGCAAATTGGGGTCACCAAAGTGAGCGATACCACCAACAATCCTGGCAGCTCGAGCATTACCGCACATAGCTGCAAGCTGACCATATGTCATAACTCTGCCTGTCGGTATCTGCGCCACAATTGCCTCCACCCTGTCCCGGAAATCACGCTCTACCATGTTGAATTCCCTTACAGCGAAGTCTTGTTGACGCGCGTTTTAGCCTCATTCGCAACGGTCTTCAAAAATTCCTCTACTGTGTAGCTCTTGCTGCCATCACCAACCACCAGGTCCTTGCGAATACGAGGTGACAATTCTCCGCCAGCAACTTCTTTTTCACCAACGACGATTGCGTATGGTACTTTCCAGACCTCTGCATCCCGGATTTTCTTACCGACCGATTCGTTTGAGTTGTCCACGACTACCCGCAAACCTAGCTTGGTGGCAGCATTCTGTAGATTACTGGCGAACTCTACTGTTTCATCTTCCTGATTAACAGTGATGAGGCGGATTTGCTCTGGCGCCACCCAGACCGGGAATTTACCAGCAGTGTGTTCAATGTAGACGCTCAAGAATCGTTCAAGTGAGCCTAGTAGCGCACAATGCACCATCACGGGACGTTCAGCACTACCGTCCTCGGCTGTATATTCCAGACTGAAGCGTTCTGGTTGCACAAAATCCAGTTGCACCGTTGCGACCTGCCACTGACGTCCAATGGCATCCGTTGCCATAAAGTCTATTTTTGGACCATAGAACGCTGCTTCACCTTCCTCGATGTAGTAATCCAGTTCGTTCTCCTTGGCAAGCTCTACGATGGCGTCCTGAGCCTTATCCCACAGTGACGTATCGCCCAAGTACCCTTCGCTGCCATCCCGGAAGCTCAGCCGGAATGCTAATTGCATACCGAATACACCATACATATGGTTAGCCGCCTCTACGAGCTCGCTTGCTACCTGCTTAATCTGACTTTCACGTACGAATGCGTGGCTGTCGTCCTGTGTGAATGATCGCACCCGGCTAAGGCCGCGTAACTCGCCTGTTTTTTCGTCGCGATAATCTCCAGCGTTTTCCATATATTTGAGCGGCAAGTCACGATAACTTCTCGGTTGAGACGCATAAATTTGGATATGGTGCGGGCAATTCATCGGTCGGAGCACAAACTCATCACTAGTTTCCTGGCTTTTGACCAGAAACAACTCATCACCAAACTTATCCCAGTGACCGCTCGTTTTGTACAGGTCAGTCTTGGCGATGACTGGCGTCCAGACTCGCTGAAAGCCATCTTTTTCTCGGAGTTCTTGGGTAAACTTGCCGATTTCTTCACGCAACACGGTACCTCTGGGTGTAAAGAGTGGGAGTCCTGACCCAACCAGATCTGAAATGGTAAACAAGTCAAGCTCCTGACCAAGTTTGCGATGGTCGCGCTTTTTGGCCTCCTCGAGCATGGCTAGATGTTGCCGGAGTTCTTTGTCGGTCGGGAAGGCTACGCCATACACTCGCTGCATCTGGGCATTGTCCTCTTTGCCACGCCAGTAGGCGCCAGATACACGCATAAGTTTAAAAGCGCCGACCTTGCCGGTCGACTCAACATGAGGACCACGACAGAGGTCGGTAAATGAGCCGTTGCGGTAAAACGAGACCTTCTCCACCTTGGCATCGCCACTTGTCTCTACTCCCAGCTGGCTTGCATCGAGCTCCTTTACAACAGTGGTACCAGCACGCTTAAGATCATTCAGTAACTCGACTTTATAAGGTTGGTCACTATCTTTTGCCCACTGCAATTGCCTCATCAACCGACATCTCAAACCGCTCAAAGGGCTCATCAGCCTGTATTATCTTGTGCATTTCGGCCTCAATCTCTGCGAATTGCTCCTCGGACAAAGAATCATCACCTAGGTCAATATCATAGTAGTAGCCATGCTCCACTACCGGACCAACGCCAAACTTAGCTGCTGGATATCGTTGCTGAACTGCGCTTGCGGTAATGTGTGCCAAACTGTGCCGCATGGCGTGTAACGTATCATCTAATGCCATCACCATCTCCTTGTCTATAGTAATAATAACAAAGACGCACCCCTGATGCAGTACTCTCGCAGTTGTACTGGATCTGGTGTGCGTCTCGGACCAAGCTGGGCTTGGTGGTTCCACCGGACTTCCCCGAAACAGATCGGGGCACTCATACCATCACGTTACGCACGTTATGGTTGCCGGCGGAGCTCGGCGGTTGGTGAGGCCGCGTCATCACTCTGGATGTGAGTATAACACATCCCAAAACCTCATCTCCACGCATTAATATAATGCAGTCGGTACGATATGGCTAGTACTTTAATGTTGTATTTACGACTATCCTCATTGTGGATAACAAATAATTTTGTATATCACGAGTGGTGTAATTACAATCTCAGCGCTGAAATAAAAAAACGCCCTTTCGGGCGATGTATTTTACGACACATGGAATTTCAGATGGTGGGCTCTAGAGGACTTGAACCTCTGACCTCTTCCACGTCAAGGAAGCGCTCTAGCCAACTGAGCTAAGAGCCCAAATATGTGAAATAACAGATATAACTATAGCGTATTCCCTGTTATACTCAAGCCTATTTTTCAATTCTACCCCTGTTATACAAACCTACCGCGACGGCGTGGTATTGACACGGTCGCCCGGGCGTAGTAGGATAGAATGCGTTAAACGGGAAGACTTAGTGAGTACTAAGACAATTAGTGCGCTAGACTCTTTTGTCTTGTTTTATGAGGAGCTAATCACCCCTGTAAAACCAGTCAGTCGAGTACGACGCTCGCGGATCATTAAAGAACCGCATCAGTAATCGAAAACGTTAATTAGAATATAACACCTCTGGCAACGGAGGTGTTTTTCTTTTCCACCTTTTATTGCTGCTTTTCCACTAGCATTTTCACTAGCGTTATGACAATATGTTGTCATGGTTTGCATATATTGTGGCGGCAGCACTATTGTCACCAACTCTCGGCATAAGAAACGCGCTAACATCACCTGGCGTCGTAGGCGGTGCGTTTCGTGTGGAAGTGTCATTACGACTGAGGAAGCGGCTCAGTATGGCTCTGCGTGGCTCGTGGAGGCCTCCGAGGGTTCCTATTCCCCTTTTAGTCGAGACAGGCTACTCATCAGTGTTTTCAGGAGTCTCGGGCACCGAAAAACTGCAACGGCAGATGCGCCAGCGCTGACAGATACTATAGTTAGCGATCTGCGGAAGACCATTTCAGCGAGCCAGGCGGTACTACCCGTCACAGAGATACGGGACGTTACGGCACAATGCCTAGGACGATTTGATTCGGTTGCAGGGTCACATTACGCTGCATATCACTCATAGCCTGGAATCAACTACCGCATTTAGAGTATTCAACTATTTATTGCCGATTATCGTCTTGGTCTGCCCCGACTCATTCACAACAGCCTTTTCGGTAACATCAAACTTCGAGAGATACAAACCAAACATTAAACGAGTCTGCGAATACAACGCCGCAAACGAGTTATATGCCAATGTCGTCACCGGCAAGTAAGCCCACTGTAGAATCATATAGAGATGCCTGTGGCGACCGTAGCGCGCCGGCTTCGGCGGTAGTGTCTTCAGTGCCACGAAGATGGAAGCAAACGCACCGAGCAACGCAAACGTTTGCACACGACTAACAATCAGTGGTAATTCATAGGCAGCATAGCTCTGTGGATGGAATAATGCCGGTACAAACCCGGATAGCAACAACAGTAATGGCCCGACCGCCCAGGTAATATGCCCCTCAAGGAGTCTGAATGTCTTCATGAGTAAATCAGCGCGCGGCACCTTGTTCGGTTTGAAAAAACCCTGATCTACTACATAGGCCACGTCGGAAGCTCCCCATGTCCAACGGCGCAACTGATAGAACTGCGCCTTTAGTGTTTTACGATAGGTTTCACTTAAAACCGCGTCTTGATATATCGGTATGTATAGTGGCAACACTCGATAGTTACCATCAAAGCAGAAATAGGAACGCCAAAATTGATGCCCGTCCTCGACAATAGTTCGGACACTCCAAAAATCAGTATCAACTAAGGCCCGCAGCGTTTGGGCATGGGCAGAAAAATTGCGTAAAATATGCGGACGAACGGACATCACGATGTTATAAAAGCTGTTACCGGTAGCCAATACGCGCATTGGCGCGGGCGCATCCCAAATATTGTTTGTGTACATGGAGATAGGTTGCACCGAAGCGTGGTGTGGATCATCATACGCCGCATACACATAACTCAACGAGGCAAGATATTGCGGGTCGGGACGATTATCCGAGTCTAGGGTTGTGACCACGACGCGGTCGATATCAATAGATTTTTCGTCTAGGTACTCAACGAGTCGACGAGCGGCATAGGTTACGTTACCGCCTTTGCCGATTATTTCACCGGGCATTTTGTCCGGATGTTTAACGGACATTGCGAATTTGAACCTATTTTTGTATTCACGAACGAGTTGCTTTGCCTGCTTCTCTACCTCTGTTCCACCACGCTCCTCGTAGGCTAGTACGAAAATAACCTGCTCCATGGGATAGTTCGACGAAAGTACCGATTGGATGGTCGGTTCGAGCGTTTCTCGGCTTTCGTTATATGTCGCAATAATGACCGCGTGCAGGATATCATTGGCAGGCATTGGTGCCTTACGCTCCACTTCACGAGCCACAAGATGCCGGTGCCAGTCAGGACGTGACTCGTACTCACTATCCGGAATTTTTTTGTTGGAAAGCTCATTCAGGAACATGTTCCAGTCTAGTTTCTGGTAGCGTCGCATAGTTCGATAGCCTTGCATGGCGCGAATCGTTACCGCAAAGACGCGGGCAAAGTTGACGAGCAAATACATAAGGATACAGAATGCCGCCAACTTCACATTAATCAGACTCAACAGAATGGGGAGAGTAATCATCGTCCAGGTAATGGCACCAGGCACTATTTCAAAAAATCGATAGTGGCCTTTTCGGTTCGATTCAAAAGGAATCTCTAGATCTTTTTTTGCCATATGCTAACCCGTGATAAGCAATGCGTTACTGACCACAAGGCTAAAAATGAGCATGATGGTTGCCATCCCCAGAACCACTAACGAAAGTTGGCGGTGGATGGTATACATTCGAATGCTCAGGATGGTGTTCGTAACGAGTACCACCACTGAGAAGAGGCCAAAGCTGAGTAGCTGCCAGACCGTACCCGCAGTAAACGCATCTGCTCCGAGGCCCTGCCGATACTGTACGATGTAACTACTGTGCACTCCGCCGATTCGAAAAATCAAAAAAAGCATGGTGATGAATAATATAAAAACATTCAAACTGATAACCAGCAGAATTAAACGATCGTGAAAATATTCTTTTGGGATCTTCATGAACTAGAGCTATTGTACATCAGATACATTGCCAGACGAAGCAAGCGGATGGTGCGGGTAGAGGGAGTCGAACCCTCATCTCAGCCTTGGGAAGGCTACATAATAGCCGCTATACGATACCCGCGAATCCGCAGGGTTTACGTCGGAAGTCCGCCGGTGCAAACCCTGGAGCCACCTGCCGGGATCGAACCGGCGACCTACACGTTACGAATGTGTCGCTCTACCAACTGAGCTAAGGTGGCAAATACCTGACGTATTATATCAGATGAGCCTCCCGAGTTGATGCTGTCAGACATGTCGTAAATCATTCTTAATCCAAATTGCAGACGTTACGCCGCCTAGCGCCAACAAACAGGCAGTTACGATCACGGCGCGATGAAAGCCCGGGACACTCAGCTGCATACTTGCCACCAGACCAATCAACGCTATCCCTACCAATCCCGCCACGCGTGCAATCATATTGTTAACGGCAGAGGCTATACCTGCCCTATTTGGCGCTACCGCTCCGAGAACCGCCGCAGTCAATGGCGCGACCGTTATAGAGAGTCCTAGCCCAAACAGTAGAATGCCTGGAAAAAGTTGCGAGAAATATTGAACGCTGCCATCAACGCGCAACATGGACACAAATCCTAACGCAGCAATGACGGGTCCCGCGGCCATAAACCAACGCGGTCCATACGTTCCAGCTAATTTACCAAAGCGAGGAGACAGGAAGAACATGATGATTGTTACCGGCATAATAGAAAGCCCGGCCTGCAGAGCGCTATAGTCACCGACTTGTTGCACAAATATGGCGAGCAGGAATGTGGCAATACTAAGACCGGCATAAATACTAATCGTCGCCAGATTGCCGACCAAAAAATTCCTTTCGCGGAACAGTACTGGTGGCAGCATAGGGTGTTCGGTGCGACGTTCATGATACCAAAACAGCGCCAGTAACAGTGCTCCGCCAACTAGTGCCACTATTATAATCGGGTTCGCCCAGCCGTAGCGGTTTTGTTCGATGAGTCCATACACAAACGAGCCCAGGCCTATCGAGCATAAGCTTGCACCGACGACATCGAGTTTGGTCTCTGCGCTATGATGTCCCTGGTGATCCAATTTTCGCATCAACCACAACGTTGCGACTACTGGCAGGACATTTATGGCAAAAATGAATCGCCATGAGCCAGCATCCACGAATACCCCACCCAGCAGCGGGCCTATCAGAAAAGCGATGCCCGTCCAGGCAGTCCATAGACCAATCGCCCGCCCCTGGGCAGCACCAGAAAACGTCGACACAATTAGCGCGAGTGAGCTAGGGACAAGAAGCGCCGCGCCAAGACCTTGTAATGCCCGTGCGACCACTAAAAATACGCCACTCGGAGCTATCGCGCAGAGTAGCGAACATACCAAAAATCCAATCAAGCCTGTCCGTAGAATCCGAATGCGTCCATATACATCAGATAGTGAACCGGCCAACAACATTAATGAGCCCAGAGTAATCATGTACGAATCCACTACCCATTGCTGCATTGGCAATCCCCCGCCCAAATCTCTCGTTATCGCAGGTAAGGCGACGTTCACGACTGATCCATCCAAAAACGCGACAAGCGATGCCAAGACTGCAATAATGAGAGCTAACCGCTGCTTTGAGTCCATAGTGTCATTGTATACCCGCAACCACAAGAAATGACATTGACATTTTATAAGTATTGTGGTATTGTCTAACAGATGTCGCACGTGCATACTAGTAGCTCGTGAGAGGCAGTTGGGGAGCAGGGTGTTATCAATACATTACTGCTTTTTTATTGCGCTAACCACGAACTTCGCTCGCTGCGATAGGTTCGTTGACAAATCAATTCATGACAGTCTGTCCATGATTGGAATACTCGAGCGCAGACCCCTTCTACGTGACTAATTGATGGGGCGAGGCCTGCGTTTGATGTGCAGCTTCTTGCCCTATGGGTACAGTTAAGCGCTTTCCAATCGTAAGGACTACTATTCACGTGAGTACACCGTGAAGAAACTGCCAACCGAAGACTGCGTGTGGCTACGCACGTCTTCCCGATAGAGTGATAGCCCAGCCAGCTGTCACTAGCTCTAGCACACCACACTTTGACCGAGAGGAGAGATCCCGATGGGATCTTACAAGCCCCGACATGCGAAGCCGCGCCATGCGCGCAGCATCAGCATGTCTGGCGCCAGCGTGATGGCGGTACTGACTGCCTTCGCGGTGCTCTGTGGACTTGCTGTCCCAAGCACGAACTTGGCGTCACACCCCACCCCATCGCTGCTGTCAGAGCCACTGGCAACCAGCGCCACCCTCCCGAACCTTGGACTCGTCAGCCTGACGGAGCCGCCCGCGACCACACCAGTCACGGCCGACAACCCCGCCTCGCTACGCAAGTCGCTCAAGGCGCCCCTTCCCACCAAGAAGGAGAAGCCGAAGGCGAAGGTCAGGGCGAAGGCCAAGGTCAAGAAGCCGGCCAAGCCGAACAGCTACGTCGTCCGCAAGGGTGACACGGCCTACGGCATCGCCAGCAAGCACAGCCTGTCCTTGAACACGCTGCTCAGCAGGAACAAGTGGGTCTGGACCCACCCCGACATGATCCACGTCGGTGACAAGTTCCGCCTGACTGGCAAGAGCGTGAAGGTTCCCTCGTGGGTCCTGAACCGTGGAAGCTCGGCATCCAGCCGTTCGTCCAACACCCACAGCAGCGCTCCGAAGGCGACAGCACCAACGCCGCACACCGCAACGGTGTCCAGCAAGGGTGAAGCAGTCGTCAACTGGGCAATGGCCAGGAAGGGCTACCCGTATCGCTACGGTGCCAACGGGCCGGACGCCTACGACTGCAGCAGCTTCACCCAAGCTGCCTGGCGTAGTGTCGGAGTCAACATTCCGCGGACTGCAGACCAGCAGTACTACGGGATCAGCACGAAGATCAGCAGCTCGAGCCTGCAACGAGGCGATCTGGTGTTCTTCTACGGTCTGGGACACGTCGGCATCTACATCGGTAACGGCATGGTCATCCACGCCTCTAACCCGAGCGATGGCGTCAAGGTGACCCCTGTATCGGCAATGCCGTACGCAGGCGCTGCCCGGCCCTAGACCACGGCCAACTGCTAGCTTCGGCTAGTGTGCTTCTAGGCTAACCGCTCCCGCCAGGAACGGAAAGCCCTCTCAACCTCACCGGGATCCGGTGTGAGAGGGCTAGACGCTCCCCGCGCATGGGCGTATTTGCCTAATCCACCGGATTCCGGTGAGGCCCCGCTGGATGTCTTCGGACATGCAACGGTTGTAGGGTAAGAGCCCAGTTCGGTGACATTTCGTCTCCAGACTGCCTCGTGCTCCCCTATTGTTTTTGCAGTTTCCTGCACATGTTTTACTCTTCGGAGTTGAAATACGTACTAGTGAATGGTCACTAGACATGCGGATCGGTATGACGGTATATAATGTGAGATTCCAACTGGAATCAATTCACCTCTTATAAACCCTGATATCGCTCCGCTGTCTTAACCCATATTGCAGATTGTCATGAGCTGATTTGTACAAAAAAAGAGCCACCCTTTGGTGACTCTCTTTTCTTGGCGGGCCCGACCGGATTTGAACCGGCGATCTCCTCCGTGACAGGGAGGCGTGATAGGCCTCTTCACTACGAGCCCTCGTCGGAACTAACGGCTATGCCTCGTTTTGCGGTTTGCCGCAAAAGCTTCGGCTTTTGCCTAGGTTCCTCCTCTCAAATCTTGATTCAGTCGCTCTCGCTCCTTGGATTGAAGATTTGGCTATCTGCCGCTCTAGGGAAAAGAGCAGGCCAACTTGGTTTGCTTGCAAACTCGGCTCCGCCGATTGGCCGATGAGAAAAACCGTAGGTTTGTCTCATACAGAACAGAGGTGATTGTAGCAAGTATAACGACAGAAAAGCAACCGCTACTTCACCGAGATGTATGCAGTGGGCGGATGCTGTTTTTTGATGGGGTTCACGAACTCACTAATATCTTTGTAGTTAAACGCGATATGCGCGACTTTGCGCTTCGTACCATCTATCTTCAACACTTTGACAATCTCGAGTGTGTATCCGGTGTTGATTACTGGAGAATACTGATTCTTTCCCAGTTTGTATATCTCCTGCAACAACACTGGAGACAGGTCGCGATTATTAAGCGTCACGATGAAGCCATATTCGCCGCCGTTATTCTTCGTAACTGCGTCATCAGACACCTGGCTTGCCAGCTTAGCAAAGTCCACGCCTTTGCGTAACTGCTGGTAGGCGCTTTCCGCCCGCTTTTCAGTATTGGTATCGAGCGCGGCAGCTACCTTCTGGTCACGTAGCTCCAGCTTCAACTCATGACGAAAATCTGTCACGGTCCAGCCCCAAAAATCGCGCAATACGGCGTTGAAGACTGCCTCGCTTGCCCCCAGGCGGTTTTGCTCACGAGCGATATCTACTTGCTCATTCACTTCCTGATTCGTGACTCGCACGTTGTTTTTGGAGGCTAATTTGGCCACATATGCACGGTCGATTGCCTGTTCCAAGGAGCGGCTTTTCAGTAACGCCAGCTGGCGTTTGCCGGAATCGGAATTAAAGTCAACATCCTGCTGGTTACGGTAATAATGCATGTAGTGACGCAACTCAAAAAGGTAACTCTCATACGAAACAAAACGTCCGTCTGCCCAGGCAACCGGGAACGGCACAACACGCGTCACGCCATACATGAACGATGAAGTTGACTGAAAACGATACAGCGCCAGCGAGCTGCCAATAAAAAACAACAGGATTGCGATGATCACCACACCGACCGACAACTTCACTACCCTGTTTCGGGAGTGCTTCAGCGGATAGATAAACTTACGAGCTCGCCCTAACACCTCTTCGCGATGTTGTGCAACCGAATCGTTCGTAATACGAGGTACGCCGTTTTCGTCTACGTTACTAGACCGCCGCCAACGCCTAGGCAATACATGCAGTCTAGTAAATAACTTCTTCTTGGATTTCGATTTCATCATTGATTATGCCTGCAACTGTGTGTTGGTAATGCCCAAGTCGCGAAGTATCAGCTGCAGCTTCTTGGTCGTCTTCGCCGGGTGATGCACGTCGTGGATCACCAACTCACCAACATATGTTTGCACTCTTATTGTACCAAATCCCAGCAGTGTTTCCTGAAGACCTTTGATTTCATAATTAATCATCTGGATTTGCGGAAGCCCGATATCAACAACACTGCGAGTGAACAAGCCCTTCTGTATAATCTGAATGAAGCGCTGATCCGTTACGATATACACGCTGAAGTACCAGCTTATCCAAAACGGTACGATGAGTAATATACCTAGTGCAATACTCGCGCCGAGACTGCCGAAAAATAAGTTAAGACTCGGGGGGCTATCGGGCCGGGTGTACGTCAGAATTAGCATGATAATCGGACCGACCAGCCATGCCAACATACTGATGATTAGACCTTTGCGCATGACGATGGGGTGTTTCCGGAAGACAAACTGTACTTCTTCGTCATCAAATTGGTCATCGAAGTACTTGACGGGGGCATGTTCGGTCGTGGCCATACCATGATTGTATCAGAAAATGCTTAAGGTGTTCCCTCTCTGGCGACGATGGGCGCCCCCGACTGAACACTCGGACCAAACAAAAAACCTGACAACGTCAGGTTCTCTGTTTGGTGCCCCCGGAGGGAGTCGAACCCCCAGCTTCTCCTTAGGACGGAGTTGTTTTATCCATTGAACTACAGGGGCATGTGCATCATTGTACTACGAGCTTCGACTTTGGAGTCGACCCACCATCGGCGGGCCCGCGACTTCGCTAACGCAAGACCAGCTTGCGTCGGAAGGTCGCCTTGCGAACCGCCACGGGCGGCTCTCACCCCAGCTTCTCCTTAGGACGGAGTTGTTTTATCCATTGAACTACAGGGGCATGTTCTTCCGTACGCCCCTGTTTCGTTTTGCCTTTTCGGCAAAATTTCGACTTGTGGGCTACGGTTTTCCTCGCAAGATTCTATTAAGTCGCTGTCGCTCCTTGGATTGTAATCTTGCGAGAAGAACTATGGACTATGTTATAGCGGATTCCCCTAGTGAGCTACTTGCGCTCAAATTCCTCATAAATGTGCACATACTCGGACTTGTCGTACTGGAACAGTTCTTTCGCGTCAAAGAAGCGCTCGACTTCTGAGTTGCCGGAATCCTTGCTATCGGATGCATGGATTAAATTACGGCCAGTACCGATGGAAAAGTCACCTCGTATCGTCCCAGCGTCAGCATTCCTGGGGTTAGTTGCACCAACCAGGACGCGAACTGAATTCACACACTCATACCCTTCCCACGCCATAACGACGACCGGCGAACTCTTCATAAAATCTTCGAGTCCAGAATAAAACGGCTTCTCCAGGTGCTCAGCATAGTGCGCCTGTAGCGCCTCAGAACCCAGTTGAATCATCTTGAGGCCGATAAGCTTAAGGCCCTTACGCTCGAGGCGACTAATGATCTCACCAACAAGACCACGCTGTACGGCGTCAGGCTTAGCAATAATAAGTGTTCGTTCCATGCGTTTCCTTATTTACGTTTACGGCCATTCTAACAGATATATAACAGAGGTGCAATCCACTGGGTGCTATACTACGGATATGCGATTCGCTAATGCTAAAACCGACTTTTTAGAATACATGGAGATCGAGCAAAATCGCTCGCAAAAAACTATCGCGAACTATGACCACTACCTGGAGCGATTAATAGACTTTGCCGGTGATATCAAGGTATCCGAAATAACACCCGAACTGGTGCGGAAGTGGCGTCTGTGGCTCAACCGACTCGGTACCAACACGAGTGACGAACTGGGCAAGAGCACGCAGAACTACCATCTGATAGCCCTGCGCGCCTTTCTCAAATTTTGTGCTCGACGCGACATCCCCGCTCTGACGGCAGACAAAATTGAACTATCTCGTACTAAGCGGAAGCAGGTCACCTGGCTCAGTGAAGACGAGCTGAGTCGATTATTTGCGCAACCGGATATTTCCAAAATTCAGGGTTTACGCGATCGAGCAATTTTAGAGTTACTGTTTTCGAGTGGCTTGCGCGTATCCGAGCTGGTTGGGCTGGATAAAGATCACATCAATCTAAAACGACGCGAATTCACCGTCCGTGGTAAGGGCCAGAAAGATCGCCCGATTTTTATCAGTGCTGAGGCAGCGAAGTGGCTCGATCATTACCTACAAAAACGGCAGGACAGCACCAGGCCACTCTTTGTTCGTTACAGCGGCACCAAGCAGGTTGACCTCAGCGGTAACTACCATCGCTTAACCGTTCGAAGCGTACAGCGGTTGGTCGCTCACTATGCCCTAATGGCTGGTATTACCAAACACGTCAGCCCACACACCTTGCGACACAGCTTTGCAACCGACCTACTGATGAATGGAGCCGACTTACGTTCAGTGCAAGCAATGCTCGGCCATAGCAACATCAGCACCACCCAAATCTATACCCACGTCACCGACCCACATTTGCGTAGTGTCCACGAACGCTTTCACAACAAAACGTAGCAATTACCTAGGGGCACGTCGTAATGGGGCTATAGCTGGCTGGCGTCGAGTCCGGTTGTGTACTGCCCGATAATGAGAATATACGCTTACAGACCGTATCACCTGATATCAGAGGTGCTGGTACGCTACTATTTTGATTTGTTCCAGATATATCAATCGAGGCACTAATGCGACGAAGCACGTCTTGAGCCTTACCAGTAACGTCTATCTGTGCCTGAGTGCCGGTAAACGCTACGGAGCTGCCGCCAGCTTCACCACTTATAGTAAGATCACCTGCTGCGTCGTAGTAGAGGGCGCTCACCCGAAGGAAGTATTTACTACCTCCACCCATATTAGTCAACGAGAACTGACAGCTCGTATTGTCACAATCAGCGAACTGAGTACTAACAGTGGGGGCGCCACTATATGACGCCGATGAGCCGGCACCATTGGTAGGCATAACGAAAAAGGCGCGGTTGTTTGAAAGTAAAGCAGCTCGAGACAGGGTGGCGCCCGGCACAACGTCAATTCGCAATGCAGCATATGGACAATTCCAACTCGTAGTGGGTTCAAAATTGTAATAGCCCGCGCCGGGACAATTCGTCACACTGCTAGCGAGCCCTGATGCCTTGCTCCATTCAAATTTCAGCGTATCGAGACTGCCGCCGGACGGATTCAAGGTAAATGCTGATGAGGCGCTGGAAAAGGCTACTCGTAGATCTGCAGGTGTGGTATCCACGAGGAGACAGCTGTAGGTAACCCCATCACTCGCATTACCAATCACATTATTGAAGCTATACTCTGCCGGGCCACCACTGCAGGTAGTTTTGTCGTTGAGAGGTTGGGATGTTTTGAGCCGGTTCCGGATGACGGCATCTGCGTCATTCAGGCCGCTTTCTGCAGCATAGAATGCTTGGGTGCTCAGCTGATTGTCGAGTGATTGGCTTTGCTCGCGACGAGACAATTGTGCAAGTCCAAGCACGATAAGACTCACGATGATTATGAGCACCAGTGTCATCATAATCGACACGATTCCTTGCTGCTTTTCACGGATGTTGCTCATGCTTGTATTCATAATACCACTCCTACAGCCGTTGTTGTACGGTGGTTACAAGTTGTGATTTAGCACAGAATTGCGCAACAATGCTCGATGAGCAGATCTCGCTAGCCCAGGCCGTCGGAGTCATGATGGCCGACGGGACTGGGGTCAACAGATCATCATCGCCGTACACTACCTGCACCGATATCTGATAGGTCGGCTTTTGTCCGGATACCGAGACATCAGTAACATCCAGCTGCGTTAATCGCATATTTTCACCCAACAATTCGTGGTCGGTTGTTGCGTTGAGCGAAGTGCCAGTCAAATCAATGCGAAGGGGCACTGCACTACTACAGTCAGTGCCGACACGCTTGACCATTCCATAGGGATATTGATGCTTTGCAGCATTTGATGTGCCGTGCTTGACTTGATAGCCAATGCGGTAACTATACAGCGTGTTACCGAGACAGATACCTTGGATATTGGATGCCGCTAGTCCCGCCGTGACGGATTGGCCAAACTGAATGTTTTGTGATATATCCTGCGCAATTGCGCGAGCTACTTGCTGAGTTTTTGAGGTAGTCAAGCCTTTGAAATAATCATGGCTAAAGCGCAGTACACCAGCTGCCATTACAAGCAATATGACCGAGAATACGATAGTTGCAATCATCAACTCGAAGATTGTAAATCCGCGTTGCGATGAAATGCTTGGAGGTGTAGTGATATGGCTGCGCATAGGGTTTAGGTGCACGTCTTGTTATCAAATATTTCTAACTCAACCGAAAGTTGGCGATTATCACCGCCAATAGTTATGAGACCCGACTGATTGGATCCGCCGCTGGCAAAACATACTTCGACACCTCCGGGAGGATTGAGGGTATAGGAATTCTTAAGTGATGTGTCAATCTGATTTACCGTACTGTTATTGTAGGGTTGGCCCATTTTTGTTTTACTCAAACCGTAAACATCAATCTGTTGCACGCCACTTGATCCATTAGATGTATCCTGGAATGAAGACAATATAGCGACAGCGCCTGGCTGAGTGGTCGCACCGTTGAAATCGACACTCACTGCATTTAGACCATATTTTGTCTCATACCCTGTTGAAGCGTCAATACTATCACTCGAATCGTATATAACCATGGCCCCCGAATTGCTCATGCTTGTGGCGTCAGCCCGCGCCGCTATCGGAAACACGCGGTAGCCAGTATTATCAGCGCCTATACCGAACTGGATGACATCACCTAGAAAAATACAGTCGTGGTGACTTCCCTGAGCATCTGAACCAGCGTTGATTTTAATATTGCTCGAACCGCTATTCGTACAACTAAAATCACCGATGTCTTGGTAGCGGCCAGCCTGTACTTCACTTATTGTCTGCTGCAACTGACCACGGACGTCCTGGACGGACTGTACGAACTCATTACTTCGCTGACGGATAGCCATCGTGCCGGCAATCGCAGCAAACAGCGCTGCGGTGATAGCCATGACAATCATCACCTCCAATATGGTGTAGCCTGCCGAATGCGCCCTGCCCTTCATGCGTCCAAGTATACCATAAGCGGAACGCGCCCTACAGAGGTTTTAGGGCAGAAATAATCGTGTGTACCAGTCAAGAATGCCGCCACTATACAGCACTGTGAAGATTGCAGCAGCTATAAGATACGGGCCAAAAGGCACTTTTGTATCCCGCATAGACCGTCCACGGAGCAAGAGTGGCAGCGCTGACAGCGTACCGAGTGTAGAAGCTAGGAACAGCAGTAATAATGCCGCTAGCGGTCCCCCGGTGAAGAGTCCAAGAGCCACAGCGAGCTTGACGTCTCCTCCGCCAATCCACTGCTCCTGTGATACCTGGAACAATACGTAGAACAGACCCGCCAACACAATAACCCCCCAGACACCTGCCATAACGATACTGCCAGCGTGGCTCATATCCTGCACTGCTAACGTCAGTCGAAAAAGCACAGCTATACCAATCAACGGAAACACCAGCCGGTTCGGCAATAAATACCAGCGGGCATCGTACAGTGCCAGGGCCACGAATAACACGATGGCGGCGAGCCATGCCACAAATGCCACGTAACCCCACCCTGCCAGACTGTACGGCCATGCGAGGTACGATAGCACGAATAACACCGCTACCAACACCTCCGCAAGAGGTGTATCAGGAATAGGAGCCTGGCAGTAGCGGCATTTTCCCCGCAATCGCAACCAACTAATGACCGGGATCAAATCCCTGGGTACAAGCTCGTGGCCACAGCTCATGCACATAGAACGACCTGTACTGATGGATAAGCGTCTTTGATAGGTTTTGTCAGCTTTTGTTAGGCGCTTTTTGTCATTTAGCACATCTTTTTCGTGTACTCGCCATACCAGCGCATTGACGAAACTACCCAAGGAGAGCCCGAACACAATCAGTAACAGTACAATCATCATGCTAATGGTAACACAAAAATGGACCCCGCAATGCGGGGTCCATAATGACGCTTCAATCGTTATCGATTTACTGGTCTACGCAAGCTTTGTCACCAGTACCACCACCAGTTTCAACGGTGTACATAACCGCGATGTGGCGTGGTGAAGCAGCAGTATTGACGTGAGCTGCGTCACAAGCACCGTTTGGTACAACGACAACTGTGTCGGTCGTGGTGTTGTTGGTACCAGCAGTACCGACCGTAACGCCAGTAGAGACGTAGTAGCCCATAGTACCGACTGCCTGCTGCAGACGAGCAGTTGTCAGAGATGTTACATCACCGTTGTGGTTAGAAACAATCTCGTTTGCAGCTGAACCGACGCGACCAACGTCTTCTTTACGTTGGGTGTTTCGAGCGTTGCGCTGCAATGCTGGCACAGCCAAGAATACGATCAACATGATCAGTCCGGCGATAGCCAGTACGATCATCACCTCGATGATGGTGAAACCGCCTTGGCTCTTACGTTGTTTTAGATTGTTCAGCATTGCAAATGCCCCCTTTGCTGCATGGTGTTACGTTATAACTCAGATAATAGCGGTTATGGTTGTTGAATGCAAATTATTTTTGCGGTTGTCCACAGGGGCGCTATCAGAGGTTACCTGCTTGACTTGCCAGGTTATAGATTGGGAGTAGCACCGCCGCGACAATCGTAAAGGCCATAATACCCATCAGTATCATCATGACCGGTTCGATAATGGTCTGAATGTTCTTAATCTCCTGATCAAGTTCCTTCTCATAGTAGTCGGCTGCCTTGCTGAGCATTTGCTCCATGGATCCCGATTGCTCACCAATTTTCAGCATGTTAGGCACCAAATCCAGGAAATTGGGGTCACCCTGAAGTGCATCACCGAGCGATTTTCCGCCCTTTACCTTTTCGGTTGCACTTTTGAGTGAGTTTTCGATGTGGACATTGTCGACCGCCTGGCCGGTAATCTCAAGTACCTGTATGAGCGGCACACCACTGGCAATAAGGGTGGTGCCCGTACGAGAAAATCGCGCCATGTACATCTTCATGAACAGGCCGCTGACTGGCCACATGCGCATCTTGGCCTTATCGATAACCGTTTTACCGCCGAGGGTTCGAGCCCAACGACTAGTGAACACGGTGATGACCGCCAGGATAATAACGATAAAGGGCCAGTACTTTGTGAGTGCATTTGAGACAGTCAGTAGTACGACAGTCACCAAAGGCAAGCTGGCACCACCAATATCGTCATATAGTGATTGCACCTGGGGCAACACCTTGACCAACATGAATATTACGACCACACCCATGACCGCCAAGACAATGAGCGGATAAATCATGGCACCGCGGACTTTACTGACGATATCAGCATCCTTCTCCTGCTGGTTGGCAAGTCGCTCCAGTGCTTCATCAAGGGTACCAGAGGTCTCACCAGCTGCAATCAGGCTGATGTAGACTCGGTTGAACGTGCGAGGATGCTTGGCCATCGATGAGGCCAAGGTGCCACCCGCCTCAACATCGCTAATAATCTGATTCACGATTATTTTGAGTGGTTTACTGGTCGTCTGAGCCGAGACACTTCGTAATGCCTGCACCAGCGGCAAACCAGCGTTAATAAGCGTGGACAGCTGCCGAGAGAATAGCACCTTGTCACGAGTCTTGACCTTGGCAGTCCGGTGCGGCAAAAGGCCGGCCTGTTCGGCTGGCCGAATATCGAGCGCGGTCAGCCCTTCATTGCGAATAAGCTTTGCCGCAGATTGTTCGCTATCGGCCTGAACCTCCGAGCGGACGTGCCGACCAGTCGCAGGGTCACGAGCCGTGTACTGATACGTCAGCATGTTTCACTAACCTCGCATCAGCCTATCAAGTTCATCAATATCAACAGCAACATTACGAGCTTCGTCATACGTTACCGTACCCTGGTGAATTAGGTTAACGAGCTGCTTGTCCATAGACTGCATACCAAACTCTGCGCCGGTCTGAATGACAGCGTCAAGCTGGTGCGTCTTGCCTTCACGGATAATGTTGCGGACTGCTGGGTGTGCCGATCAGAATCTCAGCCGCGGCAATACGTCCACCACCGATGGCTGGCAGCAAACGCTGCGAACAGATGGCCATCAAGAATGTTACTGAGCTGCGCACGAATCTGCGGTTGCTGGTGCGGTGGGAACACGTCAATCATACGGTCGATAGACTGCGCGGCACTGTTGGTGTGCAGCGTGGCAAACACCAAGTGTCCGGTTTCTGCGATGGTAATAGCCGACGCAATAGTCTCAAGGTCACGCATCTCACCGATGAGCACAACATCTGGGTCTTCACGCAAGGCGCTTCGCAGCGCCGCACTAAAGCTGTATGTGTCGTAGTGAACCTCACGCTGCACAATCACTGACTTCTTAGAAGCGTGCGTGTACTCGATAGGGTCTTCGATGGTGATAATGTGGGCCGCGCGCTCCATGTTGATCTTGTGCACGAGCGCGGCCAGGCTGGTAGACTTACCAGAACCAGTCGGCCCAGTCACCAGCACGAGTCCGCGAGGATAATCAGCAAACTTAGTAACCACGTGCGGCAATCCCAATTGTTCGATACTCGGGATATCGTTCGGAATCAAGCGAAGTGCCGAGGCCAGGTTACCTCGCTCATGAAACGCGTTAACACGAAAACGTCCCAAATCACCGAAGGCAAAGCTAAAGTCAAACTCTTTGTCCTTCAGTAGTATTTGCTTCTGATCTTCGTCGAGGATAGCGAAAATAAGTGTCTCGACTGCTTCGTCGGTCAGTGGGTCTGCTCCACTCACAGCCATCAAGGCACCATCGACACGCAGCATCGGCGGCAACCCAACCTGCAGGTGCAAGTCAGATGCTTTTTTCTTTACGACCTCTTCGAGTAGTATTTCGATTCGCGGTTGTCCTTGTGCCATATGCTGTATCCACCCTCTCTGTTTACGTCATATCCGCGGCAGCAACGCGGTTAATTTCATTCAGTGTAGTCATGCCCTGCAATGCCTTTAGATAGCCATCTTCGCGCATTGTGACCATGCCCTGACTCTGTGCCATTTTCTGAATGGTGCTACTAGTCGCGCGCTCTAGGATCAGTTTTTGTATCTCTTCCGAGACGGCAAAGACCTCGTAGATACCCATTCGACCACTGTAACCATTCGGTGTACTTGGGCTGTCTTTGCCCTTGTATAAAGTATAAGCTTTTTGGCTCGCCAGAGGCAAGCTTTCATAGCCAAGGTCTTCGGATACTTTTTTAACTGAAGCCTCGTCAGCCGGCAAGAATTTGCCGAGCGTAGAATGTATCGCCTCGGCCTCAGGAGCTGTCGAATCATAGGGCTCATTATCTTCGCCGATGCGCCGAACCAGCCGCTGACCAATGACGGTTTTCACGGTACTGGCAATGAGGAAGGGTTCGATGCCCATATCGAGCAAACGAGGCAAAATGCCGGCGGCACTATTGGTGTGTAGTGTACTAAAGACCAAGTGCCCGGTCAGAGCCGCCTGCACGGCCAACTCGGCCGTTTCTTTATCACGAATCTCACCGACCATCACGACATCGGGGTCCTGTCGCAAGATTGAGCGTAGTCCACTCGCGAATGTCAGGCCGACATCGGCATTCACCTGAATCTGGTTGACCCCGTCCATCTTGTACTCGACCGGGTCTTCCAGGGTAACAATGTTGATTGAATCGTCTTTGATTTCCTGCAGCAGGGCGTACAGGCTGGTTGATTTACCAGAACCGGTAGGACCAGACGTCAAGATCATCCCGTTGCTCTGCTCCAACCCAGCTCGAATTGTGCGCAATGCTCGACCACGATAGCCCATGTCTTCTAGCTTCAGGCTGGTGCCGCTCTTGTCCAGTAGACGAATGACGACCTGTTCACCCCAGACAACTGGCGATATGGCGATACGCAGGTCAATGTCTTTATCCGCTACGTGAATACTAAACTCACCGTCCTGTGGCGTGCGGTGCTCGTCAATCTTGAGGTTGGACAAAATTTTGATGCGAGATACCAGTGGCGGTTCGGTGCTCTTTGGCAGTTTCATTATCTCGCGCAAAATACCGTCGATGCGACAACGTATCTTTAGGCTGTCCTGCAGGGGCTCAATGTGGATGTCACTGGCTCGGTTTTTGGCGGCATACTCTAGGATACTGGACAAAGCTTTACTAATTGGCGAGTCTTGGACCAATGTCTTGAACTTATCTTCAGTCTTTGACGCTGCGTCTTTGGCACCCTTTTTGGTCTTTTGGTTCGGGTCCTGCTCGATACTGACCTCGCCGGTCAATGCACTAATTTCACTGGAAACCGATTCTGAAATACTCTGCTGGTACTGTTTGAGGACATTTCGGATTCCCTCTTCGCTCGCTGCATAGACTTTTAGCGGTCGGCCAATCTTGTTACTTAAGAAGTCCACCGCCTGGACATTGTCGGCATCCAGCATCGCCACGACGAGACGGTGCTGCATTTCTCCAAGTGGCACGGCCATGTATCGCTCAGCAATATCTTGCGGCAAGAGTTTGAGTACCTTGGCATCAACCGCCGCTTCGCTGAGGTTTACATACGGTACATTTGTAACCTTCGCTGTCGCCTTGGTGAGTTGCTCGTTAGTAACACCGCCCTCGCTAACTAGCAGGCCTAGTATCGGCGCATGATCAGTTTCGGACTTCTTCTTGAGCTCCTCAAGCTTTTCGTTGGTCAAGGCGCCAGTCTGGACTAGCTCCTCTTCGACCTGCTGCTGGTTTGCTGCAGAGAGTACGCTCATGGAAGCCCCGGCTTATTGTGCCTTTTGATTAAATGGATTCTGGTTATTGTTATCGCCAATCCGGATCAGCTGGGTAGGATTGATGGATTTATCGTTGAAGTAATCAGTAGACGGCAGGTTAAACTCTGTCGTGATAACATCGACGACTTCGTACTTCTGTTCCCGCTTATCACCCGACTGGAACAGCATCCGGGACAAGAAAAATGAAGCAAACGCTGCTACAGCAACAACAACGATAATGACCGCGATATCTTTTTGCTTCATTACTTTAGTACCTCCATGCGAATATTGAGTGATTTCTCAGGCTGGTAGTACGTAACAGCAGATATGTGGAGGGACATCTTGTCTTCGCTACCGGTCAACTGCATGGACTGAATCTGGATCGGACGGATGGAGCGCTGGAAGCCATCGACAACTTTCTTAATATCACCGTAATTACCGCTGACAGTTACCTCAAATGGTATCTGAACCGGCTCAGGAGTGTCACTTGTCACGCCCGCCTGGGCCACTTCATCATCAGTACCCGTCATGCTGTCAATGACTGCACCCTGGTCCGTAATCAGCTTCTCGAGGCTCGTAGCGAGTGCTGGGAAGTCGTACTTACTGGGCAACGCATCGAGTACCAGTTTGGCGTTGTCGCCGTCCTGATTGCCGTTACCGTTTGGATCTCCGCCCAGAATGTTCTGAGAGTTTGATACGAATGCCTGGTATTGCGACACGAGCGTCTTGGTACTATCTATATCTTCATGAAGCTGGCTCAGTGCGACTTTTTTCTTGCCAATGAGTCGATTTTGATACTGCAGCTGACCAAAGAGGATGTACGACGCCACTAAGCTGAAGACCACAATAAAGGAAGCTGCCGCCGTCAGCACGACGATTCGGGCATTCGCCTTATCGATCATCAATCGCTTGTGTGAAATCTGTCCCTGTGAAATTGCCATGGTTATTGTCCCTGCCCTGTGTTGGTTTCATCCTGCTTGTCAAAGAGCACCGTCGGCTGCTCGAGTACCGAACGTGTCGTGATGATGGACGGCACTTTTAGTTTCACACTGTCAGCACTACTGAATATTGTTGGGTCAAACGTAGCATCGATGGTGTAGCTCGCGTCCTTGGACGATCGCGAAAAGTCACTCAGTACAACGCCAGAGAATGCCAACTGTGAATCGCTGGATGAACCCTGAGTGTACTTCGTAAATTTGAGGCTATCTGTAAACTGGTTAACGACATCGAGTGTCGGCGCATTGCCTTTGATGGCAACGGTATTTTCGACGAAATCGAACGTCACATCACTGATGGTAGCGTTCTTAGGCGTCACTTGACTCAGGTACGCAAAGACTCGATAGGCGGTTGGCTTCTGGTCATGTAAATCATTCAGGACGTGGAGCTGGCCTTGCACGGTCAGAATCTTGTTGAGCTCCGGCGTAGACTTCAGATCTGTACTGGCTGCGTTAATATCATCTGTCAGATTCTGGATTGTCTTGTGTTGCCATACATCGACGGTCAGTATCAACATGACCATTATCGCCAGTGCAGCAGCGCTAACTAGGAAGCACAGGGATTGGACGAGTCGCTTGGCGCGCTGCGCTTTAACATACTCGAGCTTTACATCTGGGAGTAGGTTGAACTGAATCATTCGGAACGCTCCGCAAGTCCTACGGCAACGCCAAACTGGTTGGAGATCGCAAGCAATTCATTCTGACGATCGGCAGCAAATTGAACATTTCGCCACGCGTTACCGATTTCGACATTGACACCAAACTTATTGGCGAAATGCAGCGGAAACTCTGGCAACACCGAGGCGCCGCCAGTCACAATAATCCTGTCCAGTTTGGTGCTAGGATACCGCGTCTGGAAAAACTTGATCGACTTTTCTACTTCTGTAGTAAGAATATCTACCGTACCAATGATAGCCTGGTACACCTGACCTTCGAGCTTGTCTTTGTTCAGCCCAAACTTCGCAACAAACTGTTCTGCCTGTTTTTCATCAACATTCAGGTTCTGCAGTGCGGCACGATTGATTGCCTCCATACCGGTCGGGATTGAGCGAGTCAGCTTTGGCGCTCCATCGGCAACAATAACTAGATCTGTTCCCTTAAAGCCGACATCGATAATCATTTGCGGTACGCCTGTGTCAGCAGCTGCCAGTGCACGTGCCAACGCGAGATTATCTGGTTCGAATGAAATGACATTGAGCCCAATTGCTTCTAGCATATCGAGGCGCGATTCAACTAGCTTGTTCGGTACGCTTGAAAGCAATATTTCGACCTTGGTTTTGTCGGCCGGCGAATCACCAAGCATTGCCCAGTCAATCTTGGATTCACTGAGTGGTGTTGGGATTAGCGCATCGGCTTGATAACGAATCGCCTTTGACAGTTCAGTGGAAGACAAACGGTCAACGTCAGCAACGGTTGTGAATACACGGCCTGATGGTATGCCCACGGCAACATTCTTAGTATTGAGCTTGGCCTGCGACACGAGCTGGGCTATGGCCTGTCCGAGTCGTTGCTGATCGTTCCGAGAGTCACTGAGTGCAATCTTGGTATCTATCGGCATGTAGGCATACTTGATAAGCGCCTTGGGATTACCACCGTGAAGCTGCACTAGCCGAACGGCGGTGGAGCCGATGTCAAGTCCGAAAAATGCGTTTACCCCACTCAGTATGCTCATGTTAGAGAAATTATAGCATAAGCGTAGCGCTCTCTGGCAAGCTTTTTATGTGGAATGGTGTGAAGTCCCTACAGCCGAGGCGGCAAGCCATTGATTGACGTGTAGTCAACGTTTGATGTGTTGAAGGTGTTGGCAATCCACACCTCTGGGGAATACACAAATGTTTCAGCCGCATTGTTGCTACTGTAGGTTTCGCTACTAGAAGCATCATTGAGGGTGCCACGTGTGCGATCAAGAAAGATATGTTTTGCTGCAAATGCACCATACACGGTGAGTGGTGTGTTGCAGGAGGAGAAACGATTAGCCGCCCCAACACGAGTGTGCGATGAGGTGCCACACGTGTAGATGTAGCCGCCCGCACCTGAGTTCCGCTCTACAATATACACCCCGTCTAGCCTATGTACCGCCGGACTGAGGTATAGGTTGCCACCCAGCACGACAAGTTTGAACGAAGGAATATCTGACTGCCCAGACCATGAGGTACTGGCGTAGGTAATATTCTGACTCAGATAGACGTCGCCGGTCACGACAATAGTCTGATGAGTGCCATTGGCAATACTGGTAGGCAGAGTCGTGCTGTTGGCATTGCCGGTAATAGTTGTAACGGTACTGCCGTCATTAGAGCCGACGAAGTCACAGTTAACGGGCAGCGCTCCGAATGTACCACCATACAAACCGAATGAGGTATTCGCAGAAGTGTCGTCGTTGGCGAAGCTTCGGAAACGAGGATTACTGTTCGAATAAAGCGACGATCCAAAGTGATAGATTTTGCCGAGGGCAAATGTGGCCATTTCTGTGCCCGATCCCACGTTCTGGAATGAGACACCATAGTCTGTGCTCTCTGGTTGGCCAAACAAGTTCCATGCCGAGAAGCCGGCATTAGCTGAGGTCTGACAACTTGCAGTACTATCGGCCTGATACACCCCGGCCATAGCGTCACCGCCATATACCTGGAAGTACGGCTTGCGGCCTACTGAGGTACAAGCGACATCCCAACTCGTATCAGCTATGGTGGTGCCGGATCCAGATACCGCCGAAATACGCATTGCGACGCACATTGCGTCAGCGCCTCCGGGTGCAGTGTTTGTCCAGTTGGATAGATTGACTGTACTCCCCGAGCTCACGGTTCGTGTACCTGTTTCGTATCGCAATGATGTGTCACCTGCGCTGTAGTTGCCGCTGCCGTCGGCGTCGACCCATAAGCGTCGGAAATAGTTAACCTGTCCATCAGAACCACCCCCCGAGTCATAATGCAGCGAGAATTTACCAGTGACTGACTGCCCCTGCTCCACAACCGGCGTTGGGCTGATGGTAGCGTTGCGACTTATGGTCGCTAGCTCAGGCAAGCCAGGCATACTACCGAGCGGGTTACCACAAGATACCTTTAAGACATACTTCGTGGTGCCATTATATTTAAAAACGAGGGCTGGCTGGGTATCTGATGGCGCAGTGTGCCAGGTATCGTCCTGAATGTCATCGTTGAACGCTGAGTTTACCGTAAAGGTGTAGTTGGACACATATGTCATTGTCACATTAGGATCCATAACCCGGTCTTCCCAATCAGTGACTCCGGCCGCACTCGGGAAATTCGCACTTCCATAATTACTATAGATGCCTCGCATTGTCTGTATCACGAAATTAGCGCCAAAGGTATTACGATTGGCCCAGGTATCGGCAGCAGAACTACAGCCGGGATGAGCATTATTATTTCGATAATAATTAATAAGATTAATAAACTGTTGTTTGGTCAATGAGGAAGCATTTGAAATGGCATCGGGGTTGGCAGCATCACAGTTCCACAGCACCTGGTGTCCAGCATTCGGCTGACCCGTGGTTTGGCCTTTGAAATATCCGATGTAATAGCCATTCGTTAATATTGCCTTGGCTCTTTGAGTGCCATAGCCGACACCGACGACAAGCGCGACGAATAGCAGCAGTAAGACAAATGTTCGCTTTCTCACGGTGTACCGCCGAGTTTTTTTATCTCTTTTTTGTATAACACAATGTCCGTACGATCCATTTCTAGACTTGGATCCATCCGACTAATTGCTTTCTTGTAATACTCGACTGCCGTCTCGTTTTTTCCCAGACCAGCCGAGCTCACCGCTATCAAGCGCGCTGTCCCAGCGGTCGGCTCCAGCTCTTCAGCTTTCTGGCTGTATGTTAGGGAGTCTTGGTACTTGTTGAGTCCGAGAGCTAACGATGCCATCTGCATATATACCAAGCCTTTGTCTGCAGCGCTCGTGAGTGCGTCCGCCTGAGTCTGGAGCGTTGCCTGTGTGCTTGCATAGTTTTTGGCGGTAAGTTCCTCGCCCACAGCGTCTTGGTAGGCTACAGCCGCCTTTTGTTTATGATCTTGTTGTTCGATTGTGTCCTTCAGGTCGGACGCGGGGGGCGACTTTGGCCGATAGGTTGCAAACACAATTCCCGCCTCCAATAACAAAAATACTCCTGCGGCAATCAACAGGTTCTTTTTCGTCAGGTATTTTCGTATTCGAGAGTTGTCATGGGCACCATCTGGGTCACTGACTGGCAGCGACTGGATGGTAGTGATTTTTTCAGTCTGTTTGGGCGGGGTAATCTCTGGTTTTGTCTGCTCTGCTACTGGCTTTGGTGACTCTACGGGCTTCGGTGCTACCTCGGATTTTGCTTCGGGTTTTGGCTCGTCGTGCAAGACCTTCTCTTCTTTGGCCTCTTTGACAACCTCGTCACTGGTGACGATTCCCTCTGGTACTGGTTCCTTTTCCTTGCGGCCAAACATCTTGGCTATAACTATAGCAAACCACAAGCAGAATAGTAATAAGTACGGACTTTTCTTGTATCAAGTTTCGGTCAAGACTTCGTCGGATGACCCATTGCGCAAGAAATACTTCGTAGTTAGTAGTAGCACACAGTAGTTTCTATGGCCTGCCTGCTTGCTCTGGGTAGTTCACCTAACTCATTCAAAACAGAATCGGGTACGATATTATGAAGTTGAGCGTATTAGTTACCTCTGTTAGAATGATACACAATGAGTTCACTCCAAATTGGTATTGTGGGGTTGCCCAATGTCGGCAAATCGACCCTGTTCAACGCCCTGACCGGCAGCAATATTTTGGCGGCGAATTATCCGTTTGCCACTATTGAGCCGAATACCGGCATCGTGCCCGTTCCCGATCCGCGCCTCGACAAGTTGTCCGAGCTATACAACGGCGCGCCAATTAAGCCAGCCACGGTCACATTTGTGGATATTGCCGGCCTGGTGGCCGGTGCCAGCCAGGGTGAAGGCCTGGGCAACCAGTTCCTCAGCCACATCCGCACCTGTAATGCCATTGTCCAAGTTGTCCGCGCCTTTGACGACCCAAATGTCACCCACGTCGACGACCAGCACGACCCCAAGAAAGATATCGATGTTATTAACACAGAACTGATACTAGCGGACCTGCAGACTATTGACAAACGATTGCCCCGCGCCGACAAAGAAGCCCGTGCCAATCCTAAGCTAAAGCCAGAAGCTGATTTCCTCCGTGACGCCAAAGCAATTCTCGACGAAGGACGCCCGCTCCACAGTGAATCCAAGATTATGGATGACGACCGCGCCGACTGGCTCCGTCGTGAGTTGCAACTCATCACACTGAAACCAGTGATATATCTGTTCAACATGGACGAAAATGGTCTAACTGATGACGAACGCAAGCAAGAGCTAGCCCAACTGGTAGCCCCAGTGCAAGCACTGTTCGTCTGTGCCAAATTGGAGAGCGAACTACACAGTCTGGATCCCGAAGATGCTGCCGAAATGCTGGAAAGTTATGGGCAAAACGAGTCCGGACTCATCCAGCTGATCCACGCCGCCTACAAGACATTAGGGCTACAGAGCTACCTAACGGCCGGCGACAAAGAGGTCCGCGCCTGGACCATCACCCAGGACGCCACTGCACCGCAGGCTGCCGGTGCCATCCATGGCGACTTCGAAAAAGGCTTCATTGCCGCCCAAATCGTTGACTACGACGACCTGATTGCGGCCGGCTCCGAAACCGCGGCAAAAAATGCCGGCAAAATCCGCACCGAGGGCAAAGACTACATTATGCGCCCAAACGATGTGGTCGAATTTAAGTTCAATGTCACGAAATAGGTAGGTCTAACTTAGGCTGCGCCAGTTGGAGCTCGACCACCGAACGGTGCTTTTGCGCCGACACGCGGCACTCGTGAATAGGCGGCGAGCATTGGTCCGACTCGTCGAATGGCACCCATGCCGACTTGCTGCGGCGTCAGAATGAGCCGCTGGAGAGTGGAAGGTTCGTTTTGTGGTTCTGTGTCAATCAGTTCACTCGCCGCTTGTTCAAACGAATCGCGAGATTCAAACCACTGCGGCTGCGGCTTCGGCAACATCACACCGTACTGTTGTTGCGGTTGCTGGAACTGCTGCTGATACGTTTGCTGTGCCTGATTGGCTTGCTGCTGTGCCCGAGCCTGCTGTTCTGCCGCAACGAGGTACCGTTGCAATCGTTCGTTCATCTGCTCCAGGTGCTGTTGTTGTGTTTCTTGCTGCTCGTGCATTGTTTGCTTGATCTCGGTCATGCGGTTCTGGACATACGTCAACAGGCTGCGCAGCCGACGTTGGTTCAGGCTATCAAACTGTAGTGTCTTGCTACCAGAACTGATAGAAGCATGCGCACCGATTACCCGGTGGCTATAGTCAAATTCGCTAATCATATCAAACCGCATGTCCTCAACAGTCAGGTAGTTGAGAGGCTTTTTGTCTACGAGCAAGACACGATGTTTAGTGGCCACGAGCATGGCGAAGCCAGCTTCGTAGTAACCATTGACGCATTCTTCAATCTCCTCATCCGGCATGAGAATGTTTTTGAGCTCGCGCATCTCACCTCGACCCCAGCCGTTGGGGTCATAGCCGATGCGGCGGAGTTGTCGGTCGACATCTTGTTGAGTAATCATGGTTACCTCTCCCCTTGTGTATTCACATCATATCCCCTGTCAATGGCAACTGTCGGTGAAAATACTCACCATAGGATTGCGATAAATATCACCAAGATTTTTCAACCACCTCTGTATTTCTGGGCAAATATATGTAATAATACGGTATGGTTGCGACGCCAGAACAAACTGCCCAACTCGTCGAGCAATTCCGCGCCGTCGGCAAAAAATTCGAATTTGCAAAGAACAGCTACATCATCCGCCCCGGTGAATTCCCATCAGGGGTTTTTTATATCGAAAGTGGTGTCGTCAAAGCCTACGACATTACCAAATATGGCGAAGAAAACCTGCTCATTATCCGAAAAGAGCACGAGGTGTTTCCGCTCATTTGGGCCATTACCGGCCAGGAGCGACACGTCATCTACAAGACATTGGCACGTTCTGTGGTTTGGCGAATATCGCGCCAACAGTTCCTAGAGTTCATCCACAACCAACCAGAGTTATATGCTCCACTGCTCGACATGACGGTCGAGATGTACCGCTTACACAGTGAGCGGATCCTCAACCTAGAATATCGAACTGTACGAGAACGCCTCGTGTCGTTCTTGCTCACTATGTCGCAGCGTTTTGGGCAACGCGATGGCAAGAATGCGGTCCGCATCGACATTCCCTTGCGGCATCAGGACATTGCCAGCGCCATCAACGCCAGTCGCGAAACTACCAGTCGCGAGCTCTCTGCGCTGGAGCGACGCGGCCTGATTAGCAGCCAACAATCATGTTTCACGCTCCTGGATATTACCAGCCTCGAGCAACATCTCAGCAGCAATTAGTGCACTATTTCCAGTTGAGGATAATTTTTTCAATAATTTCGACAACTCTCTGGTGGTCGGGAATGTCATTTGCCTCATAGTAATGATCGGTTGGTAACTCGCTGTCGAGTACATTCAGACAGTACAGATCGTCAGCCAACACGTGCATGCGATCGACCGCCTGTATGCTGGCCATCGGCGTTGCCACAATCAAACTTTCAAACCGGATTGGTTTTAAAAACTCGACCGCCAACTCCAGGGAAAATGGCGAGCGTAACCCATCCGACACCAGAATAATCCGATGCCCTCGTAGCATGTCCTTGCGCGTGACACCACCGCTGCCGAGAAGCTGCTGCATGGAGTGCATTTTTTCTGACTTTTGCTGCTCGATATAGTTAAAGTATTCGCCGCTCAGCTCATCCGCCACGGCGCGTTCATAGTAACTGTTATAGGTATAGGAGCCGTCGTGGGCGATGCCTGATATGGCCTGGGGTTCCATAGGAATATTGATATCCTCGGTTAGAATCATGTTAATGGCGCAGTGCAGTTTCATCGCAATCTGGGCGCCCACAATCACACCGCCATCATTCAATGCCACGACGACACAATCTTCGTAGCGATACTTTGGAGCAATCTGCTCCGCCAGCATTCGACCAGCTTGAACCCTCGAGGCAAAGTACATGCTCCAAGTGTAGCAGTTAGGCTAATGCTTATGACAGCTTTTGCAGTAAATAAAACCGTTCGCGGTTGCCTTTGGAGCCAGCGACATCGGAGTCAGCTTTGTCCTGAACGATGAAGTATTGCCGTGCCCAATCTTCGAAATCTTTTAGGATGTCACGGCGCATTTTGTCATTCTTGATAACACCCTTGTGTTTTACGCTACTGTGGCGCGCCTCGAATTGCGGCTTCACCATGATTGCCAGCTGCGTATTACGTCCACATAACTTCAATATGCTCGGCAATACTTCACGCAACGATATAAATGAGACGTCAGCAACAACCATATCAATAACTTCGGCTGTCCTGAAGTCTCGAATGTCTGTCTTTTCGTGCAGTTCAATGCGCTCATCCGCGCGGAGACTTGGGTGAAGTTGGTCGGTGCCAACATCGACTGCCAGAACCTTGACTGCGCCGTGTCTCAGTGCATAATCCGTAAACCCACCAGTGCTGCTGCCGACATCCAGCACAACTTTTCCACGAAAATCCAGCTTAAGCACATCAGCGACACTGGCCAGTTTGAGCCCAGCTCGGCTGACGTACTGCTCGCTACTTTTGAGTTCAATCGTGTCTGAATCAGATACGAGCGTACCAGCTTTTGTAACAATTTTGGTATTCACCGTCACATTGCCCAGACGAATAAAGCTCTCGGCCTGACTCCGCGACAGGGTTAGAGCCTCTCGCCACGACTGCCTGGTCAAGCCGCACTTTCATCACCGACTACTCCTTGACGCGTTCGCGGTAGTTACCAGTGGTGGTATCAACAGATATCAGGTCATTCTGCTTGATGAATGCCGGAACCTTTACGGTAATGCCCGTCTCCAGCTCGGCGTCCTTCTGGACGGAACTGGTCGTATCACCCTTAACAACATCTTCGGTGTAAACCACTCGCAGTGGCACGTTCTTGGGCAGCTCTACATTGATAGGGCGACCATCGAAGAACTGCAGCGACACACGGTCGCTTTCCTTTAGGTACCCAGCGCCGTCACCAACTAGGTCGGCCGGGATTTCGAACTGATCAAAGGTCTCCTCGTTCATGAAATGAAACGTTGAGCCATCATTGTACAGATACTGCACAGTCTGATTGGTGACGTCTGCACTCTCGAGTTGTTCGTTGCCCTTGAACGTCTTCTCGAGTACCTTGCCGTCGAGCAAACTTTTGATACGTACATTCACGATGGAGCCACCGCGGCCCATCACCTTTTGGTTGTACTCGACCACACGAAACGGTTCGCCCTCCCACTGAAAGAGCGTCCCCTTCTTCAAATTTGTAATTGCATAACGCCATAGTCGTATTCTCCTGGCTACAGTTTACAGAATGTTTCTGGTGAGTGCAGGACAAGGCGCGGATGAAGCGCGGAGCAAGCCGTACTAATCGGTACTGTATGCGAGCACTGAAGCCGCAACACCGTACTGTGCCGCCAGAAATGTTCTGTACTTAGTTGTGTGCGACGAATGGTAGTAGAGCCAAATGTCGTGCACGCTTAATCGCCGTACTCAGACGTCGCTGCTGGCTCTCGGTCAAACCGGTCTTCTTGCGGGTCTCGATCTGTCCGTACTGGTTGATGTAGCGCTGTAAGGTCTTGAAATCCTTGTGGTCGAAGTACGGTACGTCTGTCTTGTGTTTGAAAATCTTTGCCATTAGTTGTTCTCCTTATTGATTGATATGTGTGGCACGCCCCTATCGATAGGTAACCTAGCAGTCCAAATATCTGTCCTGTCAGGTCTTGGCGTCCTTCTTCTTCGGTCCATGATTGAGCGAGCTCTAATCGTTGTCGCTCGGTCAGTTGCGTAACATCTGCTAGTTCCGCGAATGCCTCGTCGGCAATTTCTACGACATCGAATCGGTCCTGCGCCATCAGTTTGGCCAGCGGACACCCAGCACAGGGGTTCTCGTTGCACTGGATTTGCTCGCCATTCGTGGGCACGGTACCTGCCTCCCCACCGTTACGTTTCGCTAGCTAGAATGGGATATCGTCGAGGTTGATAGGCTCGTCGCCAACATCCTCGATGACGACGTCATCCTTCTTCTTGCTGGATTTTGCAGAGCTGGAGCTGCCGGAACTATTCGATTTGTTACTAGTACCCCCGCCATTGCCACCTTCGCCTGGTCCACCCAGGAAGGTAACATCTTGCGCGTTTACCTCGACTTTACTGCGCTTCTGACCGTCTTGCTCCCAACTGCGGGATTGCAAGCGACCATTCACGAGACACGGGCGACCTTTGCTCAGGTATTGCGCGACGCGCTCGCCGAGCGGCCCCCAGGCAACGACATCAATATAGTCGGTCGCTTCTTGCCAGTTGCCGTCGCTGCCCTTGTAGCTGCGGTTCAGCGCCAGGCTAAAGCTGCAGACGCTGCTCCCGTTCGGTGTTTGCCGAAGTTCCGGGTCGCGAGTGAGGTTCCCCATTAGTATGACTTGGTTAAAACTACGTGCCATGTGGCATTCCCTCCTTTACGGAAACTATGTCCGTTTAGTTTGTATATCTACCTTACGCTGGATATGTTCGCAGCGTCAAGCCGCTGACTTAGTCTTCGTCTTTATCTTCGCTGTCGTCGTCACTGGAGTCACCGCGCTCGGCAGCCTTCTTGGCTTTTTCGGCTTTGGCAGCCTCGGCCTTGGCGATTGCCTTTAGGTCGGGCTTGGTGATGAGGAAGCGAATCACCTCGTCAGTGATGTTCAGCGTACTCTCAATCTTGGCAACGTTAGTGCCTGGTATGTCTACGGTGTAGAACACGTACACGGCAGTTTCGTGCTTCTTGATTGGGTATGCCAGCTTGCGCTTGCCCCAGTTGTCAGTATTTTTGATCTCACCACCGTTATCGGTGAAGATCTTTTCCACGCGTGACGTGGCTTTTTCCAGGTCTATTTCTAGATCTGGATCATATAAAACAGCGATCTCGTATTGATTCACGATTCACTCCCTTGGTTACCGCCCGCACTCTCTAGGGGATGCGAGCTGAGTTAATATTGCCCGCTCATTGTACCCTATCTACCCCTGTTCGTCAATGACCCTTCCTGATATAAAAAATCCGCTGCAGTGGCGGATAAACGTGGTTTAGAAATAAAAGGTGGCCGTGGAAGCAAGAATGAACGGTTAGACCTCACGACTCCCCATACGGCTGCTTCCACTGGCCACTTTGATTTCCCGTGTTTGTATTACGCTTATGGTATCGCACGTGAGGGCAGCCTGGCAAGTCGCACGTATCCTAGAATTGCTCTTGAGCGGGCTGTTCGGGTTCATCCTCCTCGCCGTCTCCGCCGAAAACTTGATCGAGGCTACTGACGAGAACCTCTCGGGGACGGTTGCCGTCGCTAGCACCGACAATGCCCTGTTCTTCCATGGTTTCAATCAGACGCGCAGCCTTGCCGTAGCCTATCCGCAGACGCCGTTGCAGCAACGAGGTCGAAGCCTTGCCGCCCTCTATCACAACACGGACTGCATCCTGATAAATAGGCTCGTCCTCGTCACTAGCATTCATATCCATGACGATTCCACCCTTGCCGTTCAGCTGAACCGGCTGACTGATGATCTCATCGTTGTAGGCTGGCTCGCGCTGCATTCGCAGGAACTCCATGACCTTGTTGGTCTCTTCGTCGCTAATGAACGCACCCTGGACGCGCTTCGGCTTGGGCAGGTCTGATGTCTTCATCAACATGTCACCCATGCCCAGAAGTTTCTCAGCGCCTACCTGGTCGAGAATGGTGCGGCTATCCACCTGACTTTGCGTAGCAAAGGCAATACGGCCGGGCACGTTGGCCTTGATAAGACCAGTAATGACATCGACACTCGGACGCTGCGTGGCCAATACCAAATGGATACCAACGGCGCGCGCCTTTTGGGCAATGCGCACAATCAGCGCCTCGACATCGCGTGCCGCCATCATCATCAGGTCGGCCAGCTCATCAATGACGATAACAATATACGGCATGCCTTCTTCTTGTTTGACCTTGTTGTAATCCTCGATATTGCGCTTCTTAGCCTCGGCCAGCTCCTTGTAGCGACGCTCCATCTCGGCCACCGCCCACTTCAGTGCGCTGATACACTTCTCGGGCTCCGTAATAACTGGCGATAACAAATGAGGAATGTCGTTGTACGGCGTCAGTTCGACTTGTTTGGGGTCGACCAGGATAAGCTTGAGGTCGCTCGGACTATTGCGGTACAGCAAGCTCGTCAATATCGTGTTAATCATGACTGACTTACCCGAGCCAGTCTGTCCAGCAACGAGCAAGTGCGGCATCTTTGTCAGGTCGTTAACAACCGCTGCGCCAGATATATCTTTACCGACGGCGAACTCCAGCTGACTTTCGTTTTGTTGCCAGTCAGTTGACTGGAAGAGACTGGCGATACGCACCGTCGCCGCCTTGATATTAGGCACCTCAATACCAACGGCTCGTTTGCCAGGGATAGGCGCTTCCATGCGAATGCTCGTCGCGGCGAGGTCGAGTGCTAGGTTATTCTCGAGCGCGGTAATCTTAGTTAACTTCACGCCCGTGGGAGGCTTCAGAGTGTACTGAGTAACGCGGGGCCCGATGTTGGCACCCTCCATCTCAACATCTATGTTAAAGTTGGCAAACGTATCGTGAATGGTCTGGGCATTGCCATTGACATCACCGGCATTGGCTCGATCTTGTTTTTGAATTAATAAATCAATACTAGGCAGCTTCCAATCCGGGTCGCTGGTCGTCGTTAATGCTTCGTGTGTCTCCGCGGCAGTTAGCTTGTTGGCAGAATTCTTCAGCGTGCTCATGCGTGGCTTGTCTTTTGATTGATCACTGGAATCTTTGTGCTCGACGGGGACATTTTCGTTCAGCTGAAAGTTGCTGGCCTTAGCCTTCAGTCCGGCTAAATCGGTGACCTCACCGTCTTCATCTGCTTCGGCATCTTCTCTGTTAGGCAGGAGCCGCTTCAGGTCAGAGAACTTGATAGCAAAGGCAAAGCCAACTGCCAGCGCCGTGAATACAAAAAAGAGTAAGGAGGCTGGAATCTTATCGAGTGCACTCAATACCATACCGCCAAGTAGTGAGCCGACGACGCCGCCATGACCACCGCTCCAATTACCCAAGGAATCTTTGCTGGCGAACGTCACATAGAACCAGCCGGCCGAGAATAACAGGATGCAGAGCATGCTGACAAAGTTGCCAAATGGGATACGTCGATCCTCACTGCGGAATTTGTGCACCCCCCAGTAGCCAAGTGCGAGCGGCGTAAGGTACGCTGCCCAGCCTAGGACCACATAGGTGCCATTGAACATGTTGACAGGGAGTGCCCCGCCAGTGCCGAAACCACCGAGGAGCATAAAGACTGCCAGTAGCAGCAGGATGACGCCGCCGGCCATCGGCCAGAAGGTCGAGCGCTCTTCCACTTCCTCGACAACCGGCTTGCGGCTGCGAGATTTGGACTTGGACTTTGTTTGTTTTTTCTTTGCCATAATTACTCTGTTGATTATACCCTCGTTACCGCTAACGGTCTACCCTGTGGTTCGTAACGCTACCGATGATACGTGGCTATCTATCATATATAAACTATAGCAAAATTTACATCATTTGTCAATCCGCTCCCGCTTATACGTTTACTTAGTAACGATGTAGTCAACTGCTTACGAGTAAGTTTGAGGGCCACGAAGTCCGCATCAGGAGCGTCCATTATCGGCCGGTATGCACGAGTATTGTTTTTGTTCCGGCGCTGATAATACACTGTTTGGACTCGGTTAGATTGTCCCTGATCGTCGCGAGGAAAAACGTGACAGCTGCAATGTCGTACATTTTCAGCTACATCTGGTTCAGTAATTTAGGCTTGGGTTGACGACATTCACAGTTATACGCCTTCACTGAATGCGGACACACGAAGGTTTCATTAATCTTGATTCCGCTGTGGTCATGCAATTTCGCTTATATAATAGACCTTGCTGTTGATTGCATCAGAATCAGCCAGTGATATCGAGCCCTGTTGTTAAACCAGCTTGATTGAGTTACAAAGAAAATCATGTAATCTGCACGTGCGAGTCGGCCGAGTGCATCGATAACTCTGGGCAAAATTTCAACCTTATCTGGACTATCTACGCGTTCGTATTTGAGGACGGAGCATTAATAGTGCGATCTCGGTTAGTGAAAATTGCCAACATAAGTCAGATTATATCAAACTATCCCAGAAACAGACTGAATTACAGCTACGGTGCTTACAGTTACGTACGATCACAAGTTTAGTAATCAATTTCATAACGCATTTTTCCAGGGGTGACGTATATACGCACGTATATACGTCCTATCTGTTAGATCGGCATATAAGCTCAATTCGTATAGTGCAGGATGGCCGTGTCGACGTTATGGCCCTACTGTTGCCGAGACATGGCGAGCCAATACATGAGCGTGCTCGGATGACCAAAGTACGTCTCAACGGAGCAGACTTAGCGACGAGTTGTCGAACCCGATTGTCGCAAAGGACAACAGTTGACCACGAACCAAAGAATAGGCTGAACTTTTGGCTACTTTTCTTTCAAGAGAAAAGTAGCTGGCCTAGCTGGGCCAATCCGGCTACCGTAGCGTCAGTCGACTCTAGGATCCTGGGTCAGCAGCCGAGCCCGCATCTCCTGGAATCGCTTCTGCTGCTCTGCCGCAATCTCTTCAGAGGTCTTGGTTTTGACGCCGTTACTGCTGGTTTCGACCTTAGTCTCACCCTTTTCACCCTTGCCGCCACCGCTAATCAGGTTGACCACCGGGATGACAATTGGGCTACGCTGTGTCTGCTCAAACAGGAAGTGTGTGACGTGATCCTTTAGCTCCGCCTTGAAGCGATCAAGATCAACGCGCTTGAAGCGCTGCTGTACGGCTCGCTTCAGTTCGATACGCAGACCGTTCATGACCTCTTCGTTTTCCCGCATGTAGATGAAGCCGCGGCTGATAATGTCGGGGCTCGTCATAAGTGTGCCGGACTTCTTGTCGATGGTCAGCACGACAGCCACCAGGCCTTCTTCACTCAGGAGCACGCGGTCTTTCACGACCACATTGCTGACGGTGGCACCGGTCTGATCCACCAGGATAGTTCCGTGTGGCACTTCGCCCTCGACTTGCATGCTGTCAGGAGTCATGGCGACAACTTGCCCATTGTCCACATTGATACAGTTGCGTCGTGGGATACCCTGGCGAACCGCTTCTTCGATGTGGTGAAACTTCGAGCGGTAAGCTCCGTAGATCGGCATAAAGAACTTCGGCTGAGTCATCTGCATCATCTCGGCATACTCTTCGAGACTGGCGTGACCAGAGACGTGCAACGGGCCACAGCCGTCGACGGCCGTATGGTCAGCGCGAAAGACGTGCGCACCCAACTTCATCAGATTATCAACCATGTCACCAATCAGCTTGTCGTTGCCGGTCTCCGGAATAGGTGTACCGGACAGTACGACGGTATCTTGTGCCTTGAGCTTGACGTGGCGGTGTTCTCCGCTGGCCATGCGCTGCAAGGCAGAGCTGGGCTCTCCCTGCACACCGGTCGAGATGACTACAAGTTCTTCGTCCTTGATGTTGCCGGTGCTGGCAATCGGCACAAAGGTGCCCTTCGGGATACGAATCATACCGAGCTTGACGGCAACCTCGAGAGTGCTCATCATGCTACGCCCGTCCATGGCAATCTTGCGGCCGTGGTGTGTCGCGGCATTGATAATCATCTGGATACGGTTAATGTTGCTCGAGAACATAGCCACAAAGACACGACCTGGCGCTCGGTCAAACAGATCGATAAAGGTCGGTTCGATGGTGCTTTCGCTGGGAGTACGACCAGGTCGCTCAGAGGTGGTGCTGTCGCTCATCAATAGCAGCACGCCTTCGCGCCCTAGTTCAGTTAGTCGCTCGATGTCGCTGCGCTCGTGGTCAAGGGGGTTGGGGTCAAGACGGAAGTCACCGGTATTAATCAACCGACCGACTGGCGTGTCCAACACGATACATGTGCTGCCGGGAATAGAGTGTGTGATACGCACCAGCTCAACAAAGAATTCACCAATCTTGAGGCGTTCGTGAGTCTCTTCATTCATGGTGATGGTTTGCAATTCAAAGCCCTCCGGCTGTGGCAAACCAAAGTTCTCGAAAATCTTTTCGACCATACCGATGGTGAAGCGGCTACCATAAATTGGTGCCGGGAACTTCGGTACGATGTGCGGCAAGCCGCCGATGTGGTCAAGGTGACCATGGGTAATGACGTAGGCGCGCAGTTTGTGACGAATGCTCTCGAGGTAGGTCGTGTCGGCAATGCCGTAGTTAATACCCGGCAAGTCGACACCGAGGTCGTTACCACAGTCCATGACAATGGCGTCATTGAGGTACTCAACGAGGATCATGTTCTTGGAACCACCCCCGTCCATACCGCCTAAGCCGATAATCTTGAGGCGTGGTCGGTCATCGACGACATTCGCACGCTGTTGCTTGACGGGCTGGGCGGCCGTGTACTGGTTGGCGATGCGCTGAGCATCCATCTGGGTACGCTTTTGCGCACGAACGGCTGCACCACGGCTGATACCGCTGCTGCGACCGCCGTTGTTCTGCTGGTTTTGATTGTTAGTTGCCTGCTTGTTCTGAGGCTTTTTGCCACCGCGTTGACCGCCGCCGTTTGGGCGTCGGCCACCGCGTTTTGGTGGCTTGTTTTCGTTATCTGGACTCATCTATTATTTCTCCTTTTCGATAGGGGTATTAGTTGTTGTGAGTTTCCTGAGTAATGCTGGTATCTGACTGAAGTCATCTATCAGTGTTTGGCGCATGCCCCCGTTATATAGGGCAGCTGCTGGGTGATAGAGAGGTAATATAACTACCTCCAGTATATCGTCTTTGTCGGCCTTTAGCTGCAATTTTATGCGCTTTGGCTGGCCGTGGGCCTTGCTGATTTGCAAGTCCGGCAAGAAGCAATTGGTGCTGTGGCGGCCAAGGGTCACGACGACCTTTGGCTGGATTGCTTCTAGCTGGGCCTGTAAATACGGCAGAAATGCCTTTTTCTCTTCCGGTAACGGGTCTCGATTGTCGGGCGGGCGGTACTTCACGATGTTGGTGATGTAAATGTCGCTTCGCTTCATATCAACACTCTCGAGCATTTCGTCCAGGAACCTGCCAGCGGCACCGACGAATGGCTGTCCCGTCTCGTCCTCCTTTTTACCCGGTGCCTCGCCGATGAAAACCACATCAGCATCAGGGTTGCCGGTACCAAAAACGAGCTGTGTCACCTGCTCTGCCAGCTCTGGACACACCTTGTCGTCAATAATCTGCTGCTGGATGATGTCTAGCAGTGCCTGATTGTCAGCGCTCACGGTGCGTAGCCTTCCAGGCGAGCATGATGATATTCTGTAGGCTCCCAAGCAGTAGGATGATTGCCAGTATCCAGGCCAGGAGGCTGCCACTGTCGACAGCCCACAGGAATGCCCAGTACCCGAGCGCGAGCTCGATCAGTCCGAACACGAGGTGTCCCACGATGCTCTGATGAAACCGATCGAGCCAGTTTACAACATTCATACTATCCCTTGTTTTGTTCGCGCTTGGCAGCCTTCATGCTCAGCTGCAGGCGACCGCGGTCGTCGATAGCAACCAACTTCACGGTGACTTTGTCACCTTCCTTTACGACGTCGCTTGGCTTTTCGACGCGCTCTTCACTCATCTCGCTGACATGTACCAGACCATCTTTGCCCGGCATGATCTGCACGAAGGCGCCGAAGTCCAACACGCTAACCACCGGCACGTTCTCGTAAATCTTGCCGACTTCCGGCTCGGCAGTAATGCTCTCAATCCACTGGATGGCAGCCTTGATGCTGGCACCGTCTGGGCTGGCAATCATGATGGTGCCGTCGTCCTTGATGTCAATTTCGGTACCGGTTTCGGCGGTAATCTTCTGGATGGTTTCACCACCCTTACCGATGACTTCGCGAATCTTGTCAGGGTTAATCTGGATGGCTTCGACACGTGGGGCGTATGGGCTCATCTCCTTGCGAGGTTCAGCAATCGTCTTCAGCATGTGCTCGAGAATCTCGGCACGGCCAGCTTTCGCCTGCATCAGCGCATCGCGCAGAACCTTGACGGGCAGACCGTGAACTTTCATATCCATCTGTAGTGCAGTAATGCCTTCGGTGGTACCGGTGACCTTAAAGTCCATGTCGCCGGCAAAGTCTTCTGCATCGGCAATGTCGCTAAGGATGTAGTGCTTGTCGCCGTCGACCATCAGACCCATAGCGATACCGCTAACCGGTCGCTTCAGCGGGACACCGGCATCCATCAACGCCAGACAACTACTACAGGTAGCTGCCATGCTGGTGGAACCGTTCTGGCTCATAATCTCAGTCACGGAACGAATCGTGTATGGGAAATCTGCTTCATCCGGCAAGACTGGGATCAGTGCACGCTCTGCGAGGTAGCCGTGGCCGATTTCGCGTCGACCCGGCGAACCCAGGCGACGAACTTCGCCGACGGTGTATCCCGGTGCGTTGTAGTGGTGCATGTAGCGGCGCAAGCCGTCGTTCTGCTCCATGGTGTCGACCAACTGGGCATAGCTGAGTGGTGCCAAGGTAACAATGTTCATACCCTGAGTCATACCGCGGGTAAACAAGCTGGAGCCGTGAGCTCGAGGCAAGAAACCAACTTCTGAGCTCAGTGGGCGGATTTCGGTCAACTGGCGACCGTCAGGACGCAGATTGTCTTCGACGATGCCCTTACGTACATCCTTGTGCAGTGCCAATTCAAATGCTTCGTCGTAAGTGGCGTGCATAGCTTTGTATTCGTCTTCGCCAACTTTAGCCGCAAACTCATCGTGCATGGCTGCCCGTAGGTTCGCTACCAAGTCGTTACGTTCTGGCAATGGTTTGCGGACATTTTCACCAAGCTTATCTGCCAGCCAGGTATCGACTTCCTTTTGGAAGGCGTCATCTGGCTTCAGCAGGACATATTCCTGAGGCGTGACGCCAACTTTTTCGACCAATTCACGCTGTAGCTGGATAGCAGGCTTGATGGCTTCTTGGGCAAACTCCAGTGCACCGGCCACGTCGTCTTCACTCGCTTCGCGAGCACCAGCCTCGACCATCATAATGGCGCCTTCTTTACCGGCCACAACCAGATCAAGCTTGCCGTCGTTGAGCTGCTCGGCGCTCATAAATGCCTCGTACTTGCCATCCTCGGTCATACCGACACGAACACCAGCAACCGGACCGTCAAATGGCGCACCAGTCAGCATGAATGCCGTACTCATGGCAATCATTGCCACCATGTCGGGGCGGAAGTTAGGGTCCATGCTCAATACGCTAGCAACACCTTGCGCTTCGTGGCGGTAGCCTTTTGGCCACAGTGGTCGAATCGGTCGGTCAATCAGGCGGCCAATCAGGACGGCTTCGTCGCTTGGGCGACCTTCGCGCTTAATAAATCGGCTGCCGCTAATCTTTCCGGCGGCGTAGAACTTCTCTTCGTAATCAATACTCAGTGGGAAGTAGTCCATCCCCTCGACCGGTGTGTTCTTGACCATGGCTGTGCCGAGCACAACCGTGTCGCCGTAGCGCACAATCACGCTGGCGCTGGTACGAAAGCCAACGCGGTTGATTTCTAATGAGAGGGGGCGGCCGCAGAATTCGGTCTCGACCTTAATCACGTCCTTACCGAACGGGTTGATGGTGTCGTTGTTCATGTTCTGGCTCAAGTTTGTAGCCTTCCTTTCTGTGTATGTAAGTTTAAGCAGGGTGCAAATATAGCTCCCTCTTGTGCTCTAGGGGTATATCTGGGCTCTGCCTACACTTTGCAATACGTTAATGTGCACAAGCTTGAATTTTCGAACGCGTCAAACATTCTGGCTTGGGCGCGGGCTGTTGTTGAGCCCCTAGTTTTCGTACAGTTCTAGGCGATACTGAAGCCCGGAGCGAGCCGTATTGGTAATACGGTGAGTGAGGACTGGATGTATCAACAACGAAATGTGCAAAACTAGGGGTTCAACCCTAGCGGCGAATGCCGAGATCTTTCAGAAGCTTTTTGTAGCCCTCTGGGTTGTGCTTAGCGACATAGTTGAGCAAGCGGCGGCGCTTACCAACCAACTGTAGGAGTCCACGGCGTGCCGCGAAGTCCTTTTTGTTAACCTTGAGGTGCTCAGTTAGTTCCTTGATACGCTCACTGGCGACGGCGATTTGTGCGCCTGCCCCACCGGTATCATCTTTGTGTGCTTGCGCGCTTTTGATAGCGGCCTGCTTCTTCTCAGTCGAGATCATTCAATTCCTTTTCTTCGGCTAGCGCCTCATGAGACAAACCTACGGTTTTTCTCATCGCGTCGGGCGAAAAATGTAATTTTCGCTCGGGCTGCGCTTTTCCCTTATTAAAGCTTACTGATGGCGTTACACGACAGTATACCAGATGTCGACCTCTATAGCAACCGTATTTTACCTATGCCGAATCTGGCCGATAGTCCGGTAGATACCCCCACGTAATATCAGTAGCGGCAAACGGTATCTGTATGTACTGATATGTTTCTCCGAGAGCGCCCAGTTCACCCTCCACAGTGACTCCCTGTTCGAGCAATAGTATTCCACCCCATCGTAATGAGGGGTCAACATTGAGCAGCCCCGCATCATCGAGACGCGCTTCACCATCCTTCGCGTAATAAGGCCCCGGAGCGGATCCCCTTACTTTGCCAAGAACTCCCTGCGTGTCAGTGATGAGGAGTGCATCCGGCTCATCATCTTGCACCCCCTGACTGCCGATAACCAATCCATCACCAAAAAACAGCATATGCGATCCCTCTCGAATCGGCGTTGGGTTTGTTGGCCCAAACAACGTTTTATAATACTTGGATGACTCGGCCATTTCCTCAGCTCTAGGAAACTGCATGGTAGCCGGGTCGTAGTGGTCAAATTCCATTGATGACACCCGCAATAATCTGCGATGTAGTATTTCGCCGGAAGCTTGATAATCCGTGTGGCTTTATAGTCTACAACAGCGGTTGCAGCAGCACCCAGCTCTTCGATGATGTTTGTGCACTCCAACTCTAAACTAGTCAATGTCGGGTCTGCATCAACGATTGCACTGAATGCTTCATCGAATTTTGCCATGTCATTTACCATACACGCTTTCGCTGGAGGAGAAAAATGGTTATGGCAGTAAAAACTCCTCAATTGTATCCGGAGATATGGCGTCGGGTACCACAGCATTTTCCAACCTATGGTTGCCGACTTGCGTGCGGCGGAGGTCACTCATGTAGGCGCCTGTCTTGAGCAGTTTACCCAAATCCTCTACCAGGCTACGGATATAGGTGCCGCTGCTGACATGGCTCGTAAACGTTACGAACGGGTAGTCGTAGCTCGTGAATTCGTTGCGATGAATGGTGACCGGACGGGCTTCCAACTCGACTGGCTTCCCTTGCCTGGCCAGTTTATACGCCCGCTGCCCGTTGATTTTCATAGCGCTGTAGGCTGGCGGTGTCTGCATAATCTGCCCCTGTAGGCTCTCTAGCGCCTCTCTGACGGCTTTTTCAGTGGGAACGGTGTCAGATACCACCTCTTTCTCCCCTTCTTCATCAGCGGTCGTGCTGGTCTCGCCCAGCTTCATGGTCACCTCGTACGTTTTGTCCAGCTTACTGAACTCGCCAGCGCGGCGGGTGTACTCTTTGCCCACCACCAGTACTAATAGACCGGTTGCCATTGGATCCAGCGTGCCGGTATGTCCGACTTTGCAGTTCTTGGGCTTTTTGCCCTCGACAGTGGCCACGTGTTTGCGCACGTAATTGACAACGTCGAACGACGTCCAACCTTTTGGCTTATCAACCAGTAATAATCCCTGCATGCAATGTATTATATCTGTTCGACCGCAGCATCACCCATTTCTACGGTTATCAATGCACTGATTACTGGCACCATGATGATGGATAATTTGGCATTTTTGACACTGAGTGGCATGTCATCCAACAAATCTCCTGATGACTCTAGCACGAACCACCGCGCCTCCTCACTGTTTTTTAGTTGCTTAGCGAGTGGTACTTCAATTTTATGCAGCTCATTTGGTGTCAGACCGGGTATAGCCTCAACAATAGCAGTACGGATTAGCATATCTGCTAACTGACATCGTTGTTCAAATGGGCGTTCTGGGTCTGCCATGATACTTGATATGCTTTGTTGTTCTACTAATTACGTCCGCCGCATTGGATGGATCTATCTCTTGAAATAAAAGTAAGTGATGGAGAGGGGGTGCTGTGAATGGGGGTGTGAGGCGGGCGTGGGGGTGCGCTTGCTGGCGCGTGTTGCTGATGCAAGCGCACCTCCCACGATGATCACCCGACGATGTAGAACCCGTGTTCGTTCGAGCGGCACTGGAAGCGGCAGCGGAGTAGCAGGTCCTTGAACCAGCCAATCTGCGCTGGCGAGTCGTGCTCGAACGTCACCTTGAGGCATCCCGAGTCATCGGGTTGAAGCACGACAGTGCCGTGCGTCGGGTTGCTCAGGGCGACTGGACAGCGTTGCCGTTGCCCGCGCATGGCGCGAACTTCGGCACAGAGCCGACCGCGAAGGTCAGCATCTGAGACCTCTTGTACTGCGATCATGTGATCACCCCATCGATGGTCCCGGCTGGCGCGTGAATGAGTAGCCGCCCTTTCGGTCTGGTGTGCGCTCGGCAGCTCGCCTGGCGCAAACTCGTGCACGAATCGTCTCGACCACCATGCGGGGGTCGTCCTGCTGGCGCGTCTTGGCCATGCCTAATACCCTCTCTCCATCTCGGTATTCTTAGACGTATCTCGTCGTAGAATTTGTATATTGTACCGCTTTATTGCGGAATTGCAAGTGCGTTACTGCTGGCCGGGCCAGGTCGGCGACATCGGAGGTGGTCCCGGTGGGGGTGGCGGGGGCATATTGCTCGGAGCTGCAGGAGGAGCTACGGGGGCGGGTTGCGGTGGCAGCTGTGGCATTTGTGGTGGCTGGTCAGGTAATGGCATGTCCATGGGCTGATCGGCTGGAGAATGCTGGGCTGGCGGTGCATCACTTACAGGACTTTGGCCGTACGGCTGCTCAGCCGAGATAGGAGGCTGGGTCGGTGCCGGAGGCGGTGACGGAGTTGGCTGTTCGTGCAGTGGACTGCCGAGAGGCTGAGCATTGAGAGCGGCCACGGGCTCGGCATTGTCGTCAGACTGTTCGCTGAGTGCGCGCATAACCTCGTCACGGGCGGCATCAACATCGATATCGCCTGATACCGCTGGCTCTGCAGGTGCCTGGTCAGGCTCCGGTACTGAGGCAGTGTCTAGTTGCGTGGACGGTGGTGAAGGTGCAGCTGATTGCGGTGGCGGTACATCAAAGGTCGCTGGCTGCTGCGTGGCTGGAGATGGCTGCTGCGGGACCGACCATTGATCCGAGCTATTCTGTTCGGTCACTTGAGGTGGTTCTGTGGCTGCTGGAGGTGCCATATCCACAGCAGGAACCGATGAACTGTTTGAATCCGGTACCGGCTCAGCGGTAAAGTCAGGTTTTGGTGGTTCTGGGTTCTGGCGTGGAGGCTCGCTCCGAGCAGGCACATCAAAGGCACCGCTAGGCTCGAGCTGTTGAGGCGGCGGCGGCGGAGAGCTAGGCGAATCCGTAGCCTGTCCGCTCGGGGCGTCATGACTCAAAAGCTGCGGTGTAGCATGACTATCCATTGATGCCGATGGTGACAGCGGGTCAAACGCAGCTTCGTCGTCACCCGACGGGTCAGATGCAGGTCTACCGAACGGTCCTGTGCCGGGCTCACCGAGTACGTGGTGGTTTTCTCCATCAGGGTGGTATGGTTCTGGTTCTTTCTTCTCTTCTGGATGCGCATGGACGGCATGAATCGTCGGGTACGATTCCTCGGCCGCAGATTGTGGCTCGCTGAATGGCGAGGCGGTGGGCTGAATGATTGAAGACGGCCCAGGCATGCTAGGCGCCTGCGTGCTGGGTGGCGGTGGAGGAGGCGGTGGCGGTAAGTCATAGCTATTGCTCTGGGCGGGAGGATTCTGATCGAACGACGGCTGGGCTGCTTCGTGGTCGATATGCATGGTGCTGGCATCATTTGGTTGCTCGGCTGGTTCAGCTTCAAATCTGGCGGCTTCTTGTTGGACGGGGTCTGGTTGCTGCTGGACATCAAAACTATGATCAAGCTTGCTCGTAACAAGTTGCTGGTTTGCCCCTGCTGCCATGAGGTCGGCACTGACATTCATCGTTTGAGCGGAGGTCTGCGCGTTGCGGAAGCGATCGGTCGCTGCCACCACACCAGTTAGCAGTGCAGTCGCAATCTGTTCGTCGAGCACTTTTTTGCCCATCAGCTTGGTAATCTGGGTGACCATCTCTGACAAACTGCTGGCGTGTTCGTCCTGCCAGTTGATACTGCCAAGTTCGCTGCGTCCGGTGCTGGAGATAGTAATTACGGTTGCATCGTGCAAAATGCGACCGTGTGCTGTCACCGCCTGGTCCAGTTCCTTCTGCTCGTGGACGCCCAACGCCACGACGACGTCGACGTTGAGATCGCCCTGGCTAAAGTTCAGATCGTTTTCGTTAATAGAGGTACGGTACGGTGTGATAAAGATTTTGACGACGCGGTCTTCGACCTTGTAGCGCAGCTTGTCGGCCTTGGACTTATCGAGCGCGATGATGAAATCACGTAAGCTATTCGTGTCTTTTTCGAGCGTTTCCTCAGGGCGCAGAAACTCTAGTGTATCCGGAACCTGCCCACTGAAGACCGCGGTGGCGTGTTTTTCCAGCTTGTTGAGCGCAATGGTCAGGCCAATACAGGCCGCCAACTGGTCCACCGTCGGGTTACTGTTCACCGTCACCAACACGCTGTTGGCGGTCTGTAGGCGGTCGACTATCTGTTTCTTTTCGTCCATGTTTTTTGTGTTAGGTACCTATTTACTGAAAGCGTAGCATAAACAGTTTGACTTGTCGAGTATATCCGCTACTTTACAAACCCCTGTTATCCGGGTATAGTCTAAGGTCGATTGATACTAATAAATGTAAGAGGATAGTTCATACATGCCAATCATCAAATCTGCGAAAAAGCGCGTCCGTGTTTCTAACAAGGCTGCCGTCCGCAACAGCAAAACTAAGCGTTCGCTAAAGTCCGCTCTAAAAGTGTTTCGTAGCAAGCCAGCCGCAACGGCTCACAGCGCTGCCCAAAGTGAGCTCGACAAAGCGGTCAAAAAAGGCGTCATGCACAAGAACAAGGCTGCCCGCCTCAAGAAGCAGCTTGCTGCTCAGAGTAAGGCTGCCGGCGTGAAGCCAGCTGCAGCTAAGACGAAAGCTGCCGCTAAGCCAGCCGCTAAGAAGACCGCTCCGGCCAAGAAAGTCGCACCAGCAAAGAGGCCAGCAGCCAAGAAGGCTCCTGCCAAGAAGACCGCTGCCAAAAAATAATCGAACTACAATTAGTAAAAGAGCCTCAGAAGAGGCTCTTTTTTGTTAAGCGACCTGTTTACTTTTTTCTGGCGGGAAGAAGTAGCTCATTAATTCGTGTGAGCGTGTGACATCCTTGAATGCACCAGCACTTGCCTCTTCACTCAGTTGGGTTAACGCTTTATTGCGAGCTTCACCCACATCCGAGCCGTCATTTGCACTAGCGAAGAGCTCGTCGTAGCGGTCCAGAAAAACGCGGACTTCCGAGGCAGCAGGATCGGGCAAGACCTCCCGTACTGGACGGTGGTTAGCGTGCATCTGCGAGGTCAATTTGGCGTATGCATCACTGTGTACCACTCTCATTGCGGTCATAAAGGTGAAGTAAGATGAGCCCAGCTCCGCCTGCAGTTTCTTACTTTCGTGCTCCAGCACACCATATTTAGCGCCTTTTTCAGTCTGGTATCCTTCACTATCAAGCAATTGCTGGGCAGTTTCCGTAACGAATCCCTGTTCTTGGAGTTCATCAACCAACTCGTCTACACGATGAGTCGCATGGTTTAGCGCTGCGACTGTCTTGTTGCCGAATACTCTTTCCATCATCTTGCCTGCCATTTTTCCCTTATTGCCAGCACCATGGCGTGGCCCCACAATGTCCTTGGATAGGTTATTCAGTACTAGCGCCAGCTCCGCGTCAACCGCATCTTCTGGCGATACTGTGGACTGCTCCGTATCTTCTGTCTCGCGTTGCGCCAGTTTGGTTTCTGCAGCGACTGCCTGCCAACCAGTGTTCACTGACTCTCGGGCTTTTTTTGATGCAACCGCAACACGATCCTCCACGACTCGATCTGCAATGCTCATCACCCCATCAAGTTCCGTGCGGATATGATCATCATGCCCGTGACTATTTGGGTTAATCCCGGCAATCGCACGTACGGCGCCTTTTACTCTAATGCTCGCGGATTTTACGCCTCTTTCTGGTGTATGACCGTGCCTTCCAAGGACCTCTTCGAATTCACCTCGCGCCTCGTGCTCATCAGCGTCTACGATATCTTCTTTTGCTCGAGCAATGTCACTAAGCAGCTCACTATGTGACGCACCAACCATCTGCTCCAAATCGTTGTATGCGTCGGCAATCTCATGGCTAGAAAGTAAGTCTCCGTCGGACAGCAATTCCTTAACTTCTGTCATTTGCATAGCCAAGGCATGCTGTTTTTCTGCTTCGTGTTCTGCTTGGGGTCGTTGAAGTGTTTCTGTTGTCATTGTTTTTGTGTTAGTTGATTTGAATAAACAATAGCATAAGTTTGTTAATTATGCAATACGCTTTTGCTTTAGTACTACTTGACTGAGGTACTGATGCCGGACAAAGAGATAATATATAGCTTCAGCGCCTCGTCCAGGTCTATAGTTTCACGCTTGCTGCGGGCGTCAATCGTGACGAGCGCATCAATATGTTCGCGTAGCGTTGTGACACTGAGTGAACGAGCTAGCGACTGGCTCTTGCTCAGTGTGTATGGCTTGAGTTTGCTGGCGCCGGCAATCTCGCCCGGCGAGCGGCCGCCGGCCGTTACGAGCAGCGCGAGCACATGAAGCTGCCAGGCAAACATGGCAATAATCTGAATCGGCTCGACCTTGAGTTGGCGCTGCTCATCATATAGTTGCAGAGCCTGTTCGACGCGGCCACCAAACGCCGCCTCGACCAGCGCAAAAATTGTACTCTGTGGAGTACGTTCTGTGAGCAGTTCGATAACATCCGAACTAATTGCAGTGTTATACAGTCGTAGCTTATCAACTTCGCTAGCAAGTAGCTGCTGATTGGTGCCGACTCGATCAATCAGTCGTCGGGCATCAGCCATCGACAGCTTGGCATCTTGCTCTTTGGCATAGTCCACCAGCCAGGTGGTCAGACGTGGTACATCCAGCGCCTCGTACTCTCGAAAGTCCGTGACCTTTTTTAGGAGTTTGTATAAGACGGAACGCTTATCAAACTTCGGCTCGACTATGACCAGCTCTGTCGTTTCTGGCAGCTCGGTCAACAAACCCTCCGCCGCCTCGGCAAATTTTTTGTTGGCACTGGGATTGCGCAGCACTACCATTTTTTTGCTCGCTAGGAATGGCAGGCTGGTCAGTGCCTCCTGAATGCGCACAAATTCGTGCTCATCACCGTCCAGTCGCTCCAATGCCAGATCGCCCTGCTCTGCCACAAAGCCATCAATAACCCTACGCACTTCACGCGAGCGCATAAAATCATTACTACCAGTCAGAGTAATCACCGCCATATGTTCTACCTATTGTACCGCACCGACCACCCCACTCGACTGGTGTAGAATAGATACGGTATGGCGAAGAAGATTATTGTGTCCAACCGCTTGCCCGTCACGGTCAAAAAAGTGGATGGCAAGCTGGAATACAAAGAGGGTGGGGGTGGCCTGGCGACCGCACTAAGCACCTTCACGACCAAGCGAAATAGTCTGTGGATTGGCTGGCCCGGCATGCCAGACGAGGAGTTGACGGATGACGACAAACGTAAGATTACCGCCTATCTCAAGAAGAAGAACTGCCACCCGATTTGGCTGACCAAAACACAGCTCGAGCGCTTCTATAACGGTTACAGCAACAGTGTACTCTGGCCGCTATTCCACGACATGGAAGTGGTGACTGGCGACACCCAGGCCAACTGGGATATGTACAAAGAGGTGAACCAATTGTATGCCGATACAACGCTAAGCCTGAGCGACCGTAGAGACACCATCTGGGTGCACGATTATCAACTACTCATGACGCCTGAGATGATTCGGGTCAAACGACCGAAGGCGACAATCGGATTCTTCCTGCACATACCGTTTCCGTCGGGGGAACATCTATTCAAAACCTCGCACGCGCATCGTCTGCTCAAGGGGATGCTGGGCGCGGATGTCGTCGGCACCCATACTCCCAGCTATGCTCAGAATTTCCTGGACTGCTGCAAGCAAAAAGGCATCGGCCGCGTTGGGCACGACAAAGTATCGTTGCCGACGCACGTAGTTCGCGTCACTGACTTCCCTATCAGCATTAACTACGATGCTTTTGCGAGCATGACCCAATCGTCAGAAGTAGCCAAAGAATTTCGTAAGCTGCAGTGGAAGTACCGAGGCAAAAAAGTTATCTTGATGAGCGACCGCATGGATCCGGCCAAGGGCCTGTTGGAGCGCCTGACTGCCTACCAGACGCTGCTCCGCCAAAACCCGAAGTTACGCGGTAAAGTTGTGATGGCCATGATTGCAATGCCCTCGCGTGGCGATATCGAGGTCTACCGCAAGCTGCAAGCGGACATCCGACAGCTCGTCGATGACATAAACAACGAATTCCGAACCCGCGACTGGCGGCCCATCGATGCGCAGTTCGATTCATTCCCCTTTGCCCAATATGCCGCGCTGTACCGGCGTGCTGATGTCGCGTTTATAGCGCCGATTCGTGACGGCATGAACTTGGTCGCCAAAGAATTCTTGGCTAGCGCAGACAAGCACGACGGTGTGCTGGTGCTGAGTGAAACCGCCGGTGCGGCCGAAGAACTCAAGGATGCCATCATGGTTAATCCAAACCGCCCTAAGACGTTGGTGGAGGGACTGCACAAATCCCTGACCATGCCAAAATCGGAGCTGCGTCGTCGCACAGCAAACATGCAGCGTCATATCCAGCATTTCAATGTCGACCGGTGGGTGGATTCGTTCATGACGACACTCGAGAATCCGCATGCGATCCCTACTGTCCAGCGCACCCGCACATTCAACCCCAAACTCTTCAAGCGCCTAAGGGCAGACTACAACACCGCTGAACGTCGCCTGATTATGTTGAGCTATGACGGGACGCTCTCGCCGTATGTCAGCGGCGACCCCGCAAAAGCAAAACCCTCCACGGCGCTCATCAAACTACTTGGCCGACTAAACGGCGAGAAACGAACTGACGTCGTTATATTGAGCGGGCGTAGTAAGGAAGAATTACAGAATTGGTTTGGCGATATGCCCATAGGAATCGCTGCTGAGCACGGCGCCTACTTCCGTCGTGCCGAGGGTAAAAACTGGCACAAGACTAGCAGCGCTTCACTAGAATGGATAGATGAGGTAGCCGAGCTGTTCGAGGACTACGCCAGCCAAACTCCTGGCGCCCACGTCGAGCGCAAAAGCTGGGCTTTATCCTGGCACTACCGCGGCGCCTCTCCGTACCACACACAGAAAAGCTTGGTGGCATTGCGCCGCCTGACGCGACCTATTCTGAAGAAGTACGACTTGGTCGTACAGGAAGGTAATAAAGTATTCGAAATATTGCCCCGCGAAATTACCAAGGGTCGCATTGCCCAGGAGTGGTTGCTATTGGATCAGGATTTTGTACTGTGTATCGGCGATGATGTGACCGATGAGGATATGTTCCGGGCGGTACCACCGACCTCATGGACGATGAAAGTTGGCCGCGGCCCAACCGAGGCCAATTACCGCCTGAAGAACGTAGATGAGGTGCTCGGCCTCCTCAAGAAGCTTTAGACGAACGTCGAGTAGAGTTCCACTAAGCCCCAGTGGCGGCTGCCTTGATGTGATGGTCTCTGGCGGGTTTGTTTTGAACACCGGTGCCACGAACAAACCCAAGTTGCTCCTCCAGAAATTCAACCGGCTGATATGGCCCTCCCTTTTGCCAGGTGGTAAGGCTCTGATATGCAAGATGTTCATCAAAATATGCCTTGATATAATCAGCCATCGTATGTTTAGTCCTGGCGTCTTTCAGGCAGCGGCCCACTTCCACGCGCTCAGTAGCGTATGCACGCAAATCCACCTGCCCTGGCATCTGAGGGTATTCGCCCCTGAGCATTGCGAGTGTGAATTGTTCAGTTAATGCCTCGTGAAACCGACGACTCCGCGGCGAGGCAAAATATGTGTCCTCCTGTCGCTCAATGGCGCGGGGGTCTCCCCCCTGCCTCAACCATGTTTGATCGGTCACGACATGAACAAATTCATGACCTGACGTGATTCTATCTACGATTTTATCCTCTCGAGATGCCCACTCAGGCCGAGCGACAATATATGGCTCGACTGTCCCTATTGTGGCGTAGGCAGAATCACCATGTGCCGTGGTTCCGAATCCATCGTCGACGTAGTATGGCACACGTTGAACAATGTCTGGACCATGTTCTCGAACGTGTTCAGGTAGCCAGGTTGTGGCTGCAATCGTCTCGGACCAGCGAAGTTTGTGATCTGCAACTTTATCTTCGATTGACTGGTTCAGCGTTACTAAATCTCGGCCGTGTTGTTGCAGCAGATCTATGGCAGGTCCGTAGCCGGGCTCGAGTAGCGAGAAATCATGTTCATCAATGTTGGGATGTGGCTGTATCCACGCCAGCCCAAGATCAATCGGATCCTCGCCTGCATCGAACCGAGCAAAGGCTTTGTTCATACTCGGGAATCTTTCCTGGTTGAGGAGACCGTGCAGTAGTACCTCTCGTCGTTCTTTGGGCAAACCGAGGTAGCTTCTACTGAGATGTTCCAAGTGGTCATAGGGTGCTTGGTGGTCGCTCGATGAGAGATCCTGAGTAAAATCACAAAGCTGATGCGCATTCAGTACGACAGTTGCTCGCACAACCTCTGAACCTATACCAACCTCTGGAATCCCCACAGAAACCCGTTCACTCATAGCTGAAATCTCAGCAGCCACCTCTTGACGACGACGTGTAATCTCGCTACTGGGGTTATCTGGCAACATCGATAGCAGCTCTTTCATAATGACGCATATTTTACCACATTTGTGGCTTTTTATACACTATAGTTTCTGGCAGGTAGAGCAGACGTGTGTACCACGACCAGCGACGCGCGTTTTTTCGATGGTCGTGCCGCAACGGGGACAGGCCTGACCCTCCCGTCGGAAGACGTTCGCAAAGCTCATATAGCTGCCCTTCTTGCCTTCCGCGTCGACATAGGTAGCATTAGACGAACCACCCTTGTCGATACTTAGTCGAAGTACATTGACGAGTGCCGCGTGCAGCGCTTTTAGTTTTGATACACTTACGTCGCCAACTCGTATAGCCGGATGTATTTTGGCGCCCCACAGACTCTCGTCGGCATAGATATTGCCGACACCGGCAATAACCGATTGATCCAACAGTGCCGCCTTGATGGAGGTGTTCTGGCGTCGTTTGAGACGGTCGCGCAAGACTTGCCACGTGAACGCCTCTTCGAGCGGCTCTGGTCCGACTCGCTGCATAAAATCGATGTTCGGGACCTCAACCGTCGGATATAACTTCATCCACCCAAATTTGCGTTGGTCGTTAAAAAACAACTTGGAACCAGAGGTAAAAGTCAGTGTGATGCGCGTTGACTTGTCCGGCAGCCGAGCTATTAGGCTATCGCTGGGATGCCCTGCCCCCCAGTGTTCTGTGGCACTGTCAAATACCAGCTGGCCGGTCATTTTCAGGTGAATAACGAGGCTGTATTCGCTCGACAGATCGATTAACAGCACTTTGGCGCGTCTGCGAACTGCCAGGACGCTGGCTCCGACCAAAAACTGCTGCACATCAGCGGGCGCATTCGGGAATGATTTTTCGTTGTCATGAGACGCCGACGCAACAAACAAGCCTGGCAGCAATCGCTCCAAGCCCGCTCGCACTGTCTCTACCTCGGGAAGTTCCGGCATATCTGTATTGTAGCAAGCCGATACACCGAAAACCCCTCGCCCGGTCAGATGCGAGGTACAATGAGAGCTATGGATAGTCTGTCTCACCTATTATCACGCAAGGATTTCGACGAGCCCCCTGAAATTAAGGCTATCAAAAACTTTGTGCGCGACACCTTTCAAGCTGATGTCAACGTCCAGGTACGAGAGCGCGATATTGTCATAATCGTACCCGGGGCCTCACTCGCTAGTCGGCTGCGTTTTGCAATGCCCGCCCTCAAAGAAGCAGCCGGCACCGATAAGCGAATTGTCCTGCGAATTAGCTAGTTAAAACTAACGTCTTTGGTCAGATCGTAGAAGTCGGGAATCTGCTTCTTGAAGAGATCCTGAGTCCTGCTGACATCACCGCGGTAGGTCTTGTCACCACAGCTACTAGACCAGTAGTGCTGAATAACACTGCCGCTACCATCGACGATTTCGTATACAGCCTTGCTGCCGAGTGCACAGTAGCCTGATTCGTCCTCGTACGCCTTGGTGTCGTTGCCGTTGGTATAGTTGACGCTCAAGTCGAGAGAACGCAAGAAGTCGCGGTATGCCAAGGTATTCATGGGGTACGTTCGGGTGCGAACGATATCACCCTGGTATCCCTTGTACAGGGTTAGGGTTGCATCACTGCGACCGACAACAATCTCGGCTTCGTAGTGATTTTGCGAGGCTTGGGTAGCGTTAATCAGCTCCATACGCATGGTCGTATCAGTCAGTGCGTAATCTTCGAGTGGAGTCGGTTGCACAGCAGAGCCACCCCCAGATAGGAGCTTGATGATGATAAAGATTATCACCACGATTGCGACCAGTAGTCCGATGAGATATCTCATATTCCAACTCGCATAACTATATGCACGTTTAACAATAGCATAAACGTCACAAAAAAGCAAGTACTAGATGCGTGTCAGTATCTGTTGGAGTTCGTGTTTTGCCTGTGGCAATGACTCGTATACTATGGCCTGCATCCCAACCGCCTGTGCCGCCTCGCAGTAACCTTCCCTGTCATCCAGGAATACACACGCCTCCATGGGTAACCCGAGGCGTTCTGCCGCAATCTGATACGCCTCTATCTCTGGTTTGGCGTAGCCAATATCGCTTGATACCACGATTTCATCAAAATACTCATTGAGCGCATTATTCGGAAAACGTCGCTCTAGGCCGCTTTTAGTAATATTGCTCAACAGTGCGGTTTTGTAGTCCCTACGCAGGTCCTTGATATAGGCTAGTAGTTTGCGGTCTACCGTTTCACCGTCTCTGATGCGAGCACGGTATTCGTCCAGTGTCAGGCCTAGCGTCTGGGCAGCCCGCTCACTTGATTCTGTCGGATCGATAACACCTTTGTTGGCAGCATGTATCAGGCTACGCAACTCCTGCACGGCGGCCGGGTCTGTCTCGACCAGCTCATTGCACAGCGCACTCAGCGCATCGGTAATAATGACGCCAAAAAAATCGAAAATAATAGCCTCGATTGGTCTGCTCATATATCTATTGTACGCGACTAGTGCAGAGCCTGCAGCTAGAGTACAATATGAAATGATGAAATTACGTTACGAAACCGGTGTTGCTGCCATGACCCAATTTTTGGCGGTGATTTTCCTCAACTTCATCGGTGCTATCGTTAGCTCTATCGATGTCTGTACCGGTGCGACAAATGCCTACGACTGCGTCAGCGGCATTGGTATCGACCTACTCTATGTCATCATTTTGGCGTTTTGGTTCGGCTTCCTGTGGGTGCTCGCCTACGCTGCCCAGGATCGACGCGATCACCGGCTCGCCACCATCTTGATGGCAGCCGAATTCATGGTACTGGTGGTGGCATTATTTAATGCCAAGCACTTCCCCAACATCATTGGCCTCATCACCAGCCTGACAAACGCGGCGCTTGCTGTCTGGGTCATCTACCTGGCGTTCCGCCTGACTCGTGCTAAGGGTGGTCGCATCACCGCTCGCACGACACGTCGCCCCCGTCGCCGCGTCCAATCAACCAAAGAAGATTAGCTTACTAATAACCGTGTAAACGCTGGGGGGTATTTGTCCTTGAGGCGTTCAGCAGCCTCGGCCAGTGCTACCCATTCGAAATCAGTGTATTCTTCACTCATCGTTATCATGATTTCCTGAGGCACCTGGATACGGTACACAATCAACACTAGGCCAACTGTTTTCTCATCGTCAACTGGTATCTGTATATTCGATATGCAGCTCCCGAAATACTGCGGCTCACCATAGTCAGCCAGCCCGGTTTCTTCTGCAATTTCACGGTGCAGCGCCTCGAGTTCGGTCTGCCCATCCTGGATGCGTCCTCCGGCAATGTCCCAGTGCGAGTTGCCGTCATCAAATACTTTTGTTTTCATGACCAGAACCGTGCCGTCCGGCCGTTGCAGTAAGGCCTTCACGCCGACATGGAATAATCGTTCATGCGCCATTTATTTCTCCGCCACGACTTCGATGACGCTGTTAATTTCCTGCTCATCGCCCGCCCTATCGAATGACATGGTAAGCGATTCTTCATACTTGTCGATGGCACTGATTGTAAAACCAGCTTTTTGTAGTGCATCAGAAATGCTTTCTTTGGTGTGAAAATATCGTTTAGCGCTGCCCCAGTTGTTCTGATACGTCGTAAAGTGTGTCTCCTCGTCATACGATAATGTTGGGGACTTTTGTAACTCTAGACTATCCGTCGAGCGTACCGCGACAAACAAGCGGCCAGTTGGTCGTAATACCCGGTAGAGTGATGCCAGGGCCACCTCCAGTTGCTGCACTGTCAGATAGTGCAGCACCAGTCGCGCATAGACATAATCAAACGAGTTGTCCTCGTACGGGAGCTCGCCAGCCACATCTTCGACCTTGACCGTGATGTGTTCGCTCATACCCTGCTCGGCTATTTTTGCTCGGGCTTGCTCGGCGCCATCTTTGTCTAACGTCGTGGCTACGATACGTCGACGCGGGTCATACTTCGCCATCCTGATTTCCGCCTCGCCGCCCGTCGATATGCCGACACTCAGAATATCCATGTCGGAATCCAGTAGTAGATCGATGCCGTGCTTTTCGGAGAGTGAGCTATTTTGCATTGTTCGTATCCTTTGAGGGTTTACTCAGCATCAACAAGCGCTGGTCAAAACCGCCTCGCTTGTCCCGTTTAGCCGCCTGGACCTCATGCAGCTGGTCGTTCGTGATGCCCTTGAGCACACACAGCGTATCGAGCAGCTCCTGCACATCGGCAATTTCCTCGACAAGGTGGTCATCGGACTCAGCCTGGTCTAATTCATGTGCTTCTTCGATAACCTTTTGACGGAGATATGACTCAAACTCAGTGTTATCAAGCACCCTGATCTCTGCCTCTATGCCATCATGTTCCCTTACAATCTCTGGTATGCGGTCTCGGACCAACTTTGGATACTCGTTTTCCTCTGGCAAATCTGTAAATGTATGCGTAAAACTCATGTTCACCCCCTATAATTCGCCCCAGTTATGGCCAACGGTGGTGTCGACCGTCAGTTTGACTGGTAGTTCGTAAATGTTCTCCATCGTCTCCTTCAGCAAGTCGGCAACACGGTCGGCAACCGCTTCCGGGCATTCGACAAGTATAGAATCGTGTATCTGCAGCAGCTGACGGCAGTCGTTGTGCTGGTCGTGCAGCAGCTCATCCACTTTCGTCATTGCTAGCTTCATGATGTCTGCCTCAGTGCCCTGGATAGGCATGTTGATGGCGGCACGCTCGGCACCACTACGCACCATAAAGTTGCTGGAGTGGATGTCGGGCATGGGCCGACGGCGGCCAAGCAACGTCTCGACATAGCCCTCTTTGCGAGCAAACTCTTTGATGCGGTCGATGTAGTCGAACAGTGGCTTACGCAGCTCTTTGTACCGGTCAATGAAGTGCCCGGCCTGCTCGTACGTCATGTTGGCCGCCACGCTCAGCCCGTGCGGGCTCATGCCGTACAGAATGCCAAAGTTAATCACCTTGGCCGCCCGCCGCATCTGTTTCGTCACATCCTCGGGTTCACGGCCGTAGACCTGCGCCGCGGTAGCGGTGTGTACGTCAACGTCGCGGTTGAACATGTCGATAAGCTCTGTGTCCTCGGCCATAACGGCAGCAAGGCGCAGCTCAAACTGGCTGTAGTCGGCACTGACCAGCTTGTAGCCCGGCTCGGCTACAAAGGCAGTACGAATGTGCCTGCCCAGGTCGGTCCGCACGGGAATGTTCTGCAAGTTCGGATCGTTGCTGCTGAGCCGACCCGTCTGCGCCGTGGTCAGGTTAAACGTAGTATGGATACGCGAATGCTCATCGACCATTTTTGGCAACGTGTCGACGTACGTATTTTTGAGCTTCGTCACCTCACGCCAGGCCGTGATGAGATTAATAATCGGGTGCTGGCCACGCAACTTATCGAGCTCACTCGCGGCCGTACTAAAGCCAGTCTTGCCCTTTTTGATACCCTTGCTGGGCAGCTGCAATTTGTCGAATAAAATGTCGGCAAGCTGTGCCGGGCTGCCGATATTGAATTCTTGGTCTGCTTGGCCATAAATTTGTTGTTCAAGATCGGAAATGCTGTCATCTATCTCTGTTGCAAACCGTGCCATGTAGTCCGTGTCCAGCTTGATACCGGCGAATTCCATATGCGCCAGAACCGGAATGACTGGCCATTCTACACGCGAAACCAGCTCCGGAAATTTGGGTACTGCCTGCAGTGCTGCGGTCTGCTGAGTGTGCAAAGCTTGGACAATCGCCATGATATCCGCCGCCCGTGTCATAACTTCCTCGGGGCTTAGCTCGTCGAGCGATGACCCCTCGTAACCAAGCTCCGACTGCGCTAGCTCGCTCAGGGTCTGCTCGCGCCGTAGTGCATTCAGAACAAACGCGGCAATGAGTGTATCGTGTGCAATGGTCGGTAATTGCGTGACACCCAGTGCCAGCAAGACCTGCAGCGTGTTCTTCAGGTCGTGCCCGACGAGTGGTGTGTCGCCGACGACTGCAGCGACGCGGTCGTGGCTAAGCTTCGTCAGATCGAGTACATACGTCGTCTTGGCATCAGCACTCAGTAGCAATACCTGCGGACGGTCACCGTGTCTACCGGCCGCATGACTATATATGTAATACTGCTCGCTGGCAGGCAGCTTTAGGTCAGCCAGCTTGGCATCACTATCGATCATAGTGGTCGTGCCAGGCTTCAGACTGACGTCGCCGTTTGACGCCTGGTGATTCTCAATCGCCACCTGCATGATATCCGGCAATTGCCGAGCCAAACTGCGAAACTCCAGCTTCTGCAATAACTCCAACACCTTGGCTGGCTGCACCTTAGTGCCATCCATCTCGGCCAGGTTGAGCTCCATGGGCGCATCAGTCCAGATGGCGGCGAGCCGTTTGCTCATCACCGCCGAGTCTTTGCCGGCAACCAGTTTCTTTTTCAGTGTATCCTTGACGAGTTCAACATTGTCAAAGATATTCTCGAGTGTGTCGTACTCGTGCAGCAGCTGCTTGGCAGCGACTGGCCCGACTCCCGGCACGCCCGGGATGTTATCGGAACTGTCGCCGACCAGCGCCTTATAATCCAAAAATTGTTCAACTGGGATGCCGTATTTGGCCTTGAAACTGTCGGGGCTGTACAGATGTATATCGCTAAAACCGCGCTTCAATGCAAACACCTTGGTGTGGCCGTTCACGACCTGCAGCAGGTCGAGGTCCGATGTAATCAACATAGTATCAATGCCCTGTGCGCCCGCCTGCTTGGCTAACGTACCCATGATGTCGTCAGCTTCGTAATCATCGAGTTCGTACAGCGGCCAGCCAAATGCCTGAAGCAGCTCGTGTAGCACGGGAATTTGCTCATAAAAATCCGGTGGTGGTGGCTTGCGCCCAGCTTTGTACTCCGGATAGATCTCGAGGCGCTTGCGGATATTGGTCTTCGGCTTGTCCCACGCCACAGCAACGTAGTCAGGCTGTAGTTGCTTGATAACTTCCAGCGCCATAGTGGCAAACCCAAAGACGCCGCCAGTCGGCGTGCCATCCTTGGTGCTGAGGTTTGGCATGGCATAGTAGCCACGATAAAACACACTTTTGCCGTCGATGATGGCAAGTTTTTTGCGCGTCGTCTTCTCCTGTGCCATGTCACCAGTATAGCCCAAAACCATCTCTGTACCACAAGCGTCACAATAGGTGCCCAAAAATCTGGCATAAGCGGTATACTATAGGGTATGCATAGCAAGGTGGGAACTGACAAACGACTCAACTACTACCTCGAGAGCGGTGACACCGTCGTCGCCCAGCTCAACTCGCACCGCGAAGGTCTTACCAACCCTGAGGCGGCCAGGCGTCTCGATCAAAACGGCTACCACAGTCTGGCGGCTCTGCCCAGCACTACACCAGTTACCGCGTTCGTACACCACGCCCTAAGTTGGCAGAGTGTCAGCTTGCTCATTGCTACAGCGCTGGTTTGGCACGCCTACGGAGGCAATGCTGGCATAGTCGTCGTGCTATTCTGGCTTGCCGTCATCACAGCAAATACCTGGCGAGAGCAAAACCACACCTCGCTCGCCTACCACCTGGATCAATTGCTGCCGAACAAGGCGGTCGTGATGCGCAGCAGCGTTGAGTCAGTCGTGGACAGTCAAACACTGGTTGTTGGAGATGTCATCAGTCTGCAACATGGTGACGTCGTCCCGGCAGACGTGCGACTGATTAGCGAACGACATTTCACCACCGACGACCATGCCCTCACTGGGTCACACCACATCAGCCACAAGTACGTCCATGCACTTGACCACGAAGTACCGCTGAGCCAACGACACAACCTGGCGCTCGCTGGCACCACCGTCACATCAGGCAATGCCCGCGGTATCGTTATTGCCACTGGACTGCATACCGAGATTGGACGCATCGCGAGTTTGGCGTACAGTACACCGAGTCATTGGTCGATGGCAGAGCTTGCCCTGCAGCGGCACAGCCATCGCTGGCTGGTTGGACTAATCGGATTAACTGCTGCTGGCTATGCCATGCACTGGGGTGGTGTGTTGCCCGGCAATGTCACCGAGACACTACTGGCGGTCATCGCAGTCGCGGCGTCGTTAGGTGGCTTTTCGTTTGCGAGCGCTTGGCTATTGCAGCGCACCCGCAAACAGGCGGCACGTCACGGCGCTCAGCTGAGTTCTGCCAGCGCAGCCAGCGATTTGGCCGCGGTCGACACATTGTTACTCGACGAGGATGGCTTCGTGCTCGATGGCGAGCAGAGCATCCTGGAAATCCACATTGGCAAACAGTCGTACTCGGTCAGTGGCGACAGCTATGAGCCACATGGCACACTCATGCGCTCTACCGGTCGCAGCGTCGGCAAAAAGTCCCTGGGCGATCTGAAATTGTTTTTTGAGGCGGCTGCTTTCACGAGCCGAGCCAGCCTGCTGGCGCCCGATGCCGAACACAGCCGCTGGCATGTGGCAGGCCCGCATGATGATGGTTTACTGCTGGCTCTTGCTCACAAAGTCGGAGTAGACAGCACTGAGCTACACCAGCGCAGCCCCGAACACTCCCATTACAAGTACGACCATTCCCGCCGATTAACCAGTGCTATTCATCAATACGATCATCGCACCATGGTTTTTGTGCGTGGCAATGCCGACACAGTCCTAGAACGCAGCACCCGGCTATGGGACGGCGGCCACACACGCCAACTCAGCAAAGCTGAGCGTGCGCGCTTGACGACGTATCATGAAACCCATGCTGCCAATGGTGATCACGTCGTGGCACTAGCCTACCGTGCCCTGACCGGCAAAGGTGCATCAACCTTACCTATGCACGATGCCGAGCAAGACCTCACCCTCCTCGGTCTGGTCGTCATCAATCACAGCATGCACTCAGAGGTAACAAAGCAGCTTGCCGCCCTCACCAACGCCGGGATGCAAGTGTCGCTCCTGAGTAATCGCTCGGCAGCGCAGGTTCGGGCATGTGCCGCACAAGCTGGCATATCCGTAGAGACCGTCGTAACCGGCGAACAACTCGCCCACATGGCAGACAGTCAGCTAGCTGAACTACTCGACCAGGGTGTTGCACTTGTGCATGTCTCGCCCGAACAGCGTCTGCATATTGTCGATGTTGCCCAGGACTCCCGCCAACATGTTGCTATTAGTGGCAGTGGGCTGCAGAGTATACCTGCTCTTCGACACGCCCAAGTCGGTATCGTTGATGTACGAGCCATTGCAGCCGTACGCGAAGAAGCCGGACTTGTGCTTGATGACAACGATCTCGGTGCCATATCCAACGCCATCGATAGTAGCCGAAGCTATGTCCGCGCCCTGCGGACGGCACTTATGGTATCGCTCACGGACAGCGCCGCCCTGGCGTGGCTGACATTAACGAGTGCTGGCCTGTACATCCTCTGGCACACTCCTATTGCTGTCATGCCGCTCCTATCAGTTGCACTGCTCGTCCTGGCTTCATCAAGTTTGGCGAGTCTTGTCAGCACCAGGAGACGGTCACGACGCCCGGCGGGCGATGCCGCCAGCTTCCGCGGGATATCCGTGGCACTAACCAGCTACACCGGTAAAGGTTTGTTGGCTGCCTTTTTCGCCATCCTGGCATTCTACGGATACTTCGGGCAGCAGCAATTGAGTCCCACTTACATCCCTACTATCGGGAGTTTTGGGCTCAGTGCCACCACGATTGCATTCGTCAGCCTGGTAGGCATACAGCTCATCAATGTCTGGTTTGATCGCAACACCGTTCATCGCCAAGGCAATCGGCGACTGGTACCATGGCTAACGGTGTGTGTAGTACTGACGTTGTTGGTTGTGTATTTGCCAGTAGCGAATGATGTATTCAATAGTCGTCCAATCAACGCCGTAGGCTGGCTACTGACACTAAGTGCTACAGCTGGCTACGCCCTTATGCGCTGGGCTATCCAACATGAACATCGCCACTCACGCCACGCCATCATCGAGCTGCACCACGAAGTTCACGGTCACGGTTCCAGCGCCAAAGTGTAGTGCGACGAACTTATAGTTCTGCTTCGTGGAGCTTCTTAGCCGTCAAAACTACCTGGCGAAGCGCAGTTGCAGGATGCTGGAATAGCTTGGGGTTACGCACTTCCTCCTCTGTCCGGGCAACGTCTAATTCATCAGTCATGACGTACAGCTGCGGGTTTTCTGGGTCAGCATCGAACTCCGGATTGATTTCACGGGCCGCCGCACGGAGCTGCAGCGCCATTACAATGCCGGCATTTGCCACCCGAGCCACGGCGAGATTTTGCTCCACAACTTCTGGGTTCTCATGCAGAAACATCCTGAATAATTCACTCGCGTTCCTTGAGGGATATCCCGCGAGCAACGTGCTTCGACCGTCGTTGACCAAGGTGGGCACGACGACGCTTGCCATGTACTGAAACTCGGTTGGATACTTGCCGAACACTTCTCTGTGCTGGACAACATCAGGGTTATCTATTTCCGTAGGTGTTTTCATGACGCGATTTCCACCAATGGCTAGAATTGGTGCCACAAAACTATGGCTGAGTAGGTCAAAGGTGCGATTCTGCCAGTTAGCAACACCGCCCTGGATCACAATTTTATCGACATGCTCGCAGTCAGCGGGAACATCGGGCGACCACAGACTTCGACTCAACGGTAACTGCACACCTGCACTTTCGACAAAGTCTGCCATGCGCTCTAGGTCCAGCTCGAGCTCAGGATTCAGGCGCAACTCTTTCTTTGTCCCAACCTCATCCATAAGCCGCTGCAGTCCTTCGCTGTTTGGCTCAGTGCCAATATCAATCCTGAGGGCATCTGCAATTTCTGGTATCAAGCCCTCGGACAGTTCATAGACATTGTCGCCGAGATAAAAATTATCAAAGCCTCGTTCACTCACAGCCATACATCGACTCCTAATACTGCATTACTATAGGAAATTACTATATCACAATATTTGATTCTAACAACTCTAGGCGGGGATGTCGTTCTGGGGTTGTTGGTCGTCAACACCAAAGAGTTGTGTGTCGATAAAGGCCTCGAACTCGTGCAGGTCAGAACCTTCGTTGTTCAGCACCAGATCTGAGCGTACTTTGACGGCGCCCATGTTCAGGCTGGCTGAGTCTCCACCTGGAGGGGCCTTCATTTCCATCTCTTCTTCTACTTGGAACTGCTCAAATGTCTTATTGTCCTCACCGACGCGGCCACGCTCCTGAAGGTTACGCTGAATACGCTCGTAACGGGTGCGAATGTTGGCATCAACCCATACTACTATGCCACCCAGCTCGTGGATTTTGTCAGCTTCGAAGGGGTTACGGATGCTGTCGATTGCCACGCCACTGTATTTGTCCTGCAGTTCTTCATACTGCTCGTAGGCACGGTCAACCAAGACGCTGTTGCCGTACTGTCGACGCCATTCAGCGCTGATAAGTCGTAAGTTTTCTCTCTCAATAGTCAAGCCACGACGACGCGCTTCCTCACGCAACAAGTCGGTGACTGATATGAACAAAAAGTTGTGCTTGAGCGCCAGAACGTGACCCGCAGCGCCCTTGCCAGCGCCATTGGTGCCGCTCAGCCCAATAATTTTTATATGATTTGCCATCTACCCTCCATTGTACCAGCTAGCCTTTGATGTAGTCGTGGAGCTTTTTGGCGTCGCGATGCTTGCGCAGCTTGGCGAGTGCCTTTGCCTCAATCTGTCGAATGCGCTCACGGGTAACCGCAAACTCCTGGCCGACTTCCTCGAGCGTGTGGCTCTTGCCGTCCTCGAGTCCAAAACGAAGCTTGATAATTTTCTGTTCGCGCTCAGTCAGGCCACTCAACATATCTTTGACCTGCTCTTTGAGCAGCTGGTTAGTGGCAGATTCCTCGGGGCTGATGGTGTCTTCGTCCTCGATAAAGTCAGATAGCACACTGTCCTCTTCGTCATCACGGATGGACGCATCGAGCGAGGAAATATCCTGCTTAATTTTCATGATGTGCTCGACTTTTTCAACCTCAATTTCCATGGCCGCCGCAATTTCTTCGTTGGTCGGTTCGCGGTTGAGATCCTGGGTTAGACGACGCTGGGTTCGCAGCAGTTTGTTGATGGTCTCGACCATGTGGACGGGGATACGGATGGTGCGAGCTTGGTCCGCAATGGCACGAGTGATAGCCTGACGAATCCACCAAGTTGCGTAGGTGCTGAACTTGAATCCCTTGTCCGGGTCGAATTTCTCGACAGCGCGCAACAGACCAGTATTGCCTTCCTGAATCAAGTCTAGGAGGTCCAGGCCACGTCCGACATAGCGCTTGGCAATCGACACGACCAGGCGCATGTTAGCCTCGGCCATTTGATCTTTGGCAATTTGCTCGCCAGCCACCACACGGTGCGCCAACTCCAGCTCCTGCTCAGCCGTCAGCAGTGGAATCTTACCGATTTCACGCAAATACAATCGAACAGAGTCGTCCGACACATCATCTTCGAGATAGGTTGGGTTGGCAGCATTAGCAATGACCTCTTCGTCTTCGTCATCATCAGCCCATTCACCACTAAATTCGGCGGTGGGCTCGGCGGTCGTTACCTCGACGCTGGCATCTGCCAGCTCGGTCAGCAGCGCGTCCAGTACTTCGGCGTTTGCCGGGGTGTCGGGAATGGCCGTATTAATTTCTTTCTGGCTGATGTGCCCAGCTTTTTTGGCATCGGCAATCAGCTGGGTCTTAACCTGCTCTATGTTCACATCCTCTTTTGGTTTGTCGTCTGGCTTTTTCTTAGCTTTTGCCACTACGTACCTCCTGCGGTTCGTTTAAGTAATTCGTCGAGTTGTTTTGCTTTGATAAGAAGCGACTGTGATTCGTCGTCGTTGGCTTCGCGTAATTGCGCTGCCAGGTGTTGTTTTTGCTGTTTTACGTAAGTTTCCACCAATCGTGCCTTCAGTCGAGCCGCTTCGTAACGAAGCTCGTTCAGCTCGAGACCCTGGTAGAGCTCTTCATACTGTACTCCGAGTAGCTTAACATATGTCTCCAGAGGTCGCAACGCGGCTTGGCGTGTGTCGCCAGCGCCCGCAAAGTCAGGGTGATCACGCAAAAACCGCAGCAATTGCTGCGCCTCCTCGTGACTGAACATGTCGTCTGTCATTGAGTCGAGGTAGCTGCGTAGCTCAGGCCGATGCAACAGCAACGCGATGAAATGGTCCTGTTGTTTTTGGTGTTCAATGACTGGCTTTGGTGGTAGTTCGATGGGTGCTTGGCGACGTTTGAGTGGGCGTGAGGACGGGCCAGTGCCAGCCTGCTGCATCTTGGCACTCAGTGCCTCCTTGCTACTGTCGATGGCTCGTCCAATCACCCCAAGATAATGGTCCTGCTCGACTGGATCATTCAATGCTTTGACCACTGGCAACAGGACATCACTAAACTCGCGCTTGCCCTGCGCGCTGTCCAGATCGAGTGCCAATTTATAGCGTTCGAGCAGCCAGTCCAGCGCGTACTGTGGTGATTGAATAACTTTTTGCCACATGCTCGGGTCTTGCTTGATAAGTTCGTCCGGGTCCTTGCCGCTCGGGATGGTGACGACGCTCAGGCTTACCTTGGTCTTGCTGGCTATAGGGATGGCTCGCTCAGTTGCGGTCATGCCGGCATTGTCCGCATCAAAGCTCAGGCGAATATCGCCAGTCAGTCGCGATAATGCCTTCAGGTGCTGTTCGGTCAGGGCGGTACCCGCCGTGGCTACCACCTGCCTGACACCGGCCTGATGACTCATGATCACGTCCAGGTTCCCTTCGGCCAGCACCACGTATTTTTCCTTTCGAATGGCCTGTTTGGCCAGGTGCAGGCCGTAGACATGACGGCTCTTGTCGTACAGTGGCGTAGCCGGTGTATTGATATACTTCGGGGCATTTGGCTCATCAATCAGGATACGAGCGGTGAACCCGACGACCCTCCCCTGTCCATCACACAGCGGTATCATCACGCGCCCACGAAAGAGGTCGCTGCCGTAGCGACTCGTCAGATCCGGCAAGTTTGACATCTTGCTCGCGATAGCCGCGCTTTTTCAGGAAATCGACGAGTGCCGTGCCATTGTTGGGCGCGTAGCCCAGCCGCCACTCCAGCGCCGTATCCTTGGTAAACTGGCGCTTCTTGAACACATACTCAATCGCATCCTGGCTGCCCGATAGTTGGGTCTGGTAGAACTTGGTGGCCAGCTCCAGGATTTCATACAGCTTTTCCTTGCTCGGACCTTTTTTGCTGCCTCCTTGAGTACGAAATTGCTCCAGGTCGACGCCGGCCTTGCGCGCCAGCAGCTCCAGTGTTTCCCTGAACTCCAACCCCTCCATCTGCATGACAAAGCTAAACATATCGCCACCCTTGCCGCTACTGAAGTCATGCCATATTTGCTTCTCGGGGCTGACCATAAAGCTAGGAGTTCGCTCATTGCTAAATGGACTCAGACCCTTCCAGTTGCGACCGGCACGCTTCAGCTGGACGTATTCACTGATTACGTCCTCGATACTTAGGCGACTTTTGACCTCATCGACTGCATCCATCTGTCAATATTGTACGCTATCTGTTGACCAGAGAGCTAGGACTCTATCGTTGGCCTGCTGCTACTCTTGGCTGGACGTGTCTGCATCAACAAGTTTGCGAACTGCTCGAGTAAATCCTGTATTTTCTACGACACGACGCTTCTCGTGACTAAATGTTAGTTTCGTGACCGGCAACCATGTAATCTCTACCCCTCGCCAGTCAGTATCTTCAAAGCCTTCACCCGGACGAGGTGTCCACGTTGAGTCGGGTTTTACAACATGGACGTGCAGATCTCCGTCTTCGTTCTTGGTGATGCAAAGCGACATTCCACTTTCTAGCCCAGCGGTAGCGTGCGCTTGATTATTTAACCAACAACGTCGCTGCTCATCCACTCCTAGCGCTTCCCCATAGGCGTACACTTTGTCCCCGGGTTGCATCTCATGGATACGTGAAGTTTCAAGCACCTCTGGTAACGAGGCCTGGGAAGATTCGTTGGGGCTTTCGAAATTTGGCATCGTGACTATCCATTCCTATGATGTTCAACCGCTGTTGCACATATTAATTTGTAAAATAGTACACCTTATTGCGCTTTTTGCAAGCAACAGCGGTATGACGACTAGCGAAGGTGGCGGTTTTTTTGTACTATAAGCACTAGCTATGCCTCCACAAAATCCATATACTCCTCCCCGTATTCCAACACCTGGTTCAGGCCAGCCCCAGCACCCCGCGCAACCAATCACGAACAGCCCCTACGACTTCATCATGAACTCGGGTGGGACAGGACAAAAGCCAAAGATTGCCCGCACCGGCGGCTCAAAGTTACCACTTATCATCGGTGGCGCTGTCATTGCCATCATCATTATCGTTGTCATCATTGCCAACCTCGGCGGCAGCTCAGCGACACCACGGCTATTGAGTATCGCCCAACAACAGACCGAGATTTCGCGTGTAGCCGCATTAAATTTCGAAAACCTGACCACCAGCTCGGCCAAGAACTTCGCTATTAACACCAACTTGACCATGTTGTCGACACAATCAAGCTATCTCAAGTTCCTAGCTAGTAACGGCTCCGGGGTCGACCCCAAAGATCTGACGACTACCAAAAACTCGCAAACCGACACCCTGCTCAGCGCCGCTGCCGAGAACGGCACGCTAGATAGTGCCACAAAAACGGAGCTGGTCAACGAACTAACCAAGTACCAACAGACGCTCAAAACCGCCTACGACGAGAGCACCAGCACCGTAGCCAAGACGGAATACAAACTACTCTTCGACGAGGCCGCCCTGCTCATCGAGCAGAGCACGCACTAATAAACTATGCAGTAACTAGTTGATACGAATGCCGAATGAGGCCCTGGATTTCGTCCCACGGCAGCTGACCGGACAGCACCACGGTGTTCCAGTGAACTGACCATGAGACAAACCAAGGGTTTTTCTCATCGCGCCGGCAAAAAGGCGTGACTTTTTGTCGGGCTGCTCTTTTCCTATGCAGTAACTAGTTGATACGAATGCCGAATGAGGCCCTGGATTTCGTCCCACGGCAGCTGACCGGATAGCACCACGGTGTTCCAGTGTTTTTTGTTCAGGTGATAGCCGGGCATGACGCTTTCGTACTTTTCACGCAGCACGTTGCTGAGCTGCGGATCGCACTTGAGGCTGATATTGACCGGTACTTTGCCCTCAGGGATGAGCGCAAACATTTTATCGTTCACCTTGTACACAGCTACACCTTCGCCGAACGGATACTCACGCACCGCATGCGGCATACTCAATACATACTCTTCAACAGTCTTGTGATCCATTATAAATAGTGTAATACAATCTGCCTGGCAGTGCAGCAGTTCGCCATTGCTGAGACTGTGCTTAATCCGTCAACCCCCTTCTAACCCCTGGCCTTGCCGAGTTTATTACAACAGCGGTGCTACCATGAATAGATTAGTAATAACGGGAGGTGAACATGACGAATGTAGATGGTAGTGTATCGTCAATCAGCAGCTCTTTCAGTGACTACTGGGATAGGTTTGTGGACTTTTTGCCGCAGCTTATCGCCGCGCTGATCCTGATACTGATTGGTATTATTGTCGCGTCAATATTGAGCGCGCTAGCCAAAAAAATAACCGAATTCATCGAAAATGAAAAACATGTTGCGACGTTTGTTAAACGCTGGGGCATCCGGGTGCGAGCCGCCAAGTTTGTCGGGATGTTCGTCTGGTGGATATCCTTCTTGGTCTTCTTGAGTGCCGCGGTGCAGATTCTGGCCATCCCGGTCATAACTGACACCATCAACTCACTGGTCGCCTATGCGCCACAACTATTTGCCGCTGCTGTCGTGGCTGGCCTAACGCTGGTTGCTGGTAGGGTCGTGCGTAGTTTGGTGGTCGCAGCTATCGATGGAGCCGGCCTGCGAGGTAGCGGCTTTATCGGGACCGCAGTATACGTGGCAGTGTTGGTCTTTGGCTTTACACTTGCTGCCGCGCAGCTCGGCCTAGACACCTCACTTGTCACAGCTAATGTCACCGTGGTCGTCGGTGCCTTTGCGCTGGCTGGTGCGCTGGCCTTTGGTCTAGGAGCTCGCGATGTTGCCGGCAGCATTGTGTCCAGCTGGGGCACACGAGGACTCGTCAAAAAGGGTCAAACCATCACCGTCGACGGTGTGAAAGGCAAAATTACCAGGGTTACGCATGCAGGAGTAGTCCTAGATACGAGTAACGGCGATATGGTAGTGTCGCACGCTCGCTTGCTGAAGAAATAATTCATTACGCAAGCACAGCAAAAACCCCGGTCAAAGAACCGGGGTTTTGTATGTTTTGATTCTGGGTGGTGCGAGGGTTGGTCTATTCCTTGGGTTAGGAAAGAGTAGCCCTCGCAGCCACATGGTGTTCAGGAGGTGCAGTGGCGCAGGATGGCCGCCTCGTCCCAGATGACGACATGGCCGGTGAGCGCCTCTCGGACCTGGTCCTGGTCCAGACTGGCGTAGGGGTGGTCATCGGTGATGACGACCACGCTGGGGTCCGCCATCATTCGCTGGATCCGGTTGAAGCTGATCTTCTGCGGGGGCATGTCACCCTCGAAGTAGCTGTAGACCTGCTCGGACCGGAAACGGATCCCCTCCTCGTTGTCGTCGCCCAGGTACACCAGCCAGCTCCAGTTGTGACCCGACCGGTAGTCCGTGATGCGGTACAGGCCGCGGGCACTGTCGGTGCTGAAGGGGACCAGGCTGTTCACCCCGAGGTTGTAGTTGAACCACTCGCTGAGGGAGGCCTCCTCCGTGGGGATGAGGCTCGCAGCCCTCGGCGACGAGGCGTACACCCGTGAGCTGACGCTACCGCCAGGAGCTCTCTGCCAGCCGACGATGGCGTCGACCAGGTCGTCCTCACCGAGCAGCAGGTAGTTGGTGCCGATGGGGACCGTGCGGTTCCCGTTCCCGGTGAACGGGCTGGTGGTTGGCTGTGACAGGGACAAAACAATCACCTTCTCTATCAATGGCTTTCGCCAGATGCTACACCATGCAGCATGGAAGCTGAGTATACAGCCTAGATACATATCATTCAATAGTTTTGTGTTTTTGACTACAAACTTAGTTCGTTAGTCGTTGTCTGTGTGTGGCGACTGTAGCCATTCCAGGTAGTACTGCCACTCGGCGATACTTGCCTGGATGTCGTCAAACGCGCGATGCACTTCCCTCTTCTCGTACTCAACGCCGTAGCGACCCTGCATATACAGTTTTAGCGAGCTAACATCGAGCATCCGGTAATGTAGCTTGAGGTCGAGGCTCGGCCACCACCGCTCAATAAATTTACGGTCGCTATGGATGCTGTTGCCTGCTAGCACGGCAGGTTCGTCGCCGAATTGTTCGCGTACAAGCTGTATTAATTCTTGTTCAACATCCTTGCTAGGCTTGCCCGTTTGGACTTTCTGAATAAATTCGTCGCGGTTCGCAGGGTAATCTTTCCACCAGATATTTTTCTGCATGCGTTCGACAACGGTTTTTTGTGGGTGCTGCACAATCGCTTCGTAGCTGGCCAATGTCTTGAAATGAAAATCAGTAATCTCAGCGGCGACTTCTAGGATTACATCGTGTTGCGGATCAAGTCCAGTCATCTCCAAGTCAACCCACAGCAGCTTGGTTGGCAGTCGCTTTTTATCAATCATTGTGGTCATTATACCTTGGCACCACTACTGGGGCAAAAACAAACACCGGTCGGGGCACGACCGGTGTTCACACATAAGTCTCTCGTGCTTATGCAGGGGTGGTAGCAAGTTCGGCACGATTCGCGAGAAGCGCCTCTCCGTACCAGGCCAAGTCTGCCACTGCTGCCTTAAGGGCAGCTTGGGGACCATAGGGGTTTGCCCTCAAATCTTCATTCAGATTACCCTCGTCGTCGATGAGCTCAGCTGCTCGGCCAACCAAGAACACTGCCTTTGGCGTGGTCACACCCAACGCACCCGGTATGATACCGCGTAGATGCGAGACAGCTTGCGCACCGCCGGTTGAGCCGTGCGCCACGATAGCGATTGGCTTTTTTTCGAACTGAAAGTCGACAAAATCTATCGCGTTCTTTAACACTCCCGAAATCGAGCGGTTATACTCTGGTGTCACTATTATGTAGGCGTCTGCCTCGGCAATTTTGTCCAGGAACTCCTGTACGGCGGCCACCGGCTGGCGCTCTGGGTTGTACTGCGGCGAGATTGCTTCGTCGAATAACGGCAGCTCATAATCTGCCAGGTCGACAACCTCGACGTCTCCTATGGCTTCCGCTTCGTGCGCTGCCCACTTTGCAACCTTATCACTAACCCGACCAGATCGAGTGCTCCCAACAATAACTTGTATCTTCACGGTGTTCCTCCTTTATGCTATACTTTTTATAGCTATGGCTAATACTATACATTATATAGCAATACTATAGCAAGAGAACGGAGCGTAAAAATGAGCTTGTTTATTTTTATAGCGAGTACTCGCAGCAATATCACGTAGTGATATACTTTGTAAAGTATGAAACAATCCGACACTAAACTCATCACCCAATACGACACCGAGGCCATCGAACCGCGCATCGGCTGTATCGCAGGTGCCATGCAAATCATCGGCAGCAAATGGACTGCCCTACTCCTACGCGACCTCGCCAGTGGGCCAAAACGCTTCTCTGAACTCGAAAAATCCGTCGACGGCATCAACCCCCGCACACTGAGCCAACGTCTCGACGACCTTGAAGCCCAAGGCATCGTCACCAAGAAAAGTTATGCGCAAGTACCGCCACGAGTCGAATACGACCTGACTTCCAAGGGTCAAGATCTCGTGCCTATCCTGCGGCAAATGGCCGACTGGGGCAACAAGTATTTCAACAGTCCCGGCTGCTAGACGACTTCAGGGCTCGGCTGCCCGGCAACATCTACACCAACCTCGTATGAACCACCGTTATCGTAGTCGCCCTCGTACGTCATGTCAAACGCAGTCACACTCAACGACTCATTTATGAATCGTGCATCAATATACGCTTCTGAGAGGAACATATTTTCTTGGTCGAGAGGCTTGAAGTCGACGCTACTGCCGTCTGGGTTCTCGGTCCCCACACCTAGCATATCGACCGCTACAGATCCGTCAGTCGTAGCGCGTGGTACACCCACGTACGAATTAGCCAGCTTAGGATCAGTAACATCGGGGGTCGATAGCAGCAATAAGGCGTGATACACCGACCGATCTCCCCCTGCTCGCTCCACCGTAAATGTTCCCAGCACAACATCAGCATGCACCGCAGTTGTACTGTCCGGATTGTCTGCCTCTGCCGTTAGTTGTTCGGAGAGGAGTTGCTGTTGTTGCTTGGCGGTATTCTGTAATAGCTGCTCTTGTTCTGAGCTAAGGCTAGTGGAATGTTCAAACGATGCAGACGGCGATGGGGCACCTACGGGCGACCTATGTTCTTGGTAGATAACGCCGGCAGCAAACCCACCGCCAGCAGCCACCACGGTAGCGGTCGCAATTGCCGCAGCGCGACGACCGATGCGCTGCCGGCGCGCCTGAGTGCGCTCGGCACGTAGATCTGCGCGCGTCTTTTCTGGGTTTTCTTCAGGCATACTGGATGAATTCATAGGCTATCAACTATGGCATGGGTCGGGCTTATTGTCTATATACTTACTGCTCAAGTGCGGGCGCTGTTATAGGGTCGAGGTAATAGTGAGCCAGTAGCGGATTTTTGTCGTACATCCGGGCAAACAACACCGTCAGCTTATTGACCAGTGTCGGGTTGTCGGAATTGAAAATCTCCGATGTCCAGTCCTGGCGTACCATCGCCGTCGTCATGGTCGCCTTATCTTCGGTGACACTCTTGCGCGAATACTCGTCGAGCGTAGGCTGGGTGGCTCGTGTGCTTAGAGACGGCAACTGACCCGAGGACAGGGTCGATGACTGCAACGTGCCGCCGGTACTGTCCCAGTAATGGTTCTCGTCGTATAAATCAGCAGGCTGCAGGCGCGTGTAGGCAGAATCGGATTCAGCTGTGCGAAATGTGCCACACGTCACGCTATCGGCATTGTGGCCAGCTTCATGAATACTTGTACCTCCAGGTGCTTCGAAGTCGATATACGAAACACCTTTGTAGTCAGGGACGTATTGACCGTACACACCGGGATCGAGAATGTCTACAAATCGCATAGTGTGCACTCCTAAATACTGTCTTAGTTCCATTGGCTGCTCGAGGTAGTCTTTGATCTGCGCCAGTATTGCCTTCTCGGTATTTCGCAGTTGTATCGGGTCTGATAGATTGACGTGCCTGTAGCTAAGCATTGCGCTATCTTCCTGTGGAATTTCCAAATTAATCCCGAGTTTTTTATCAATACTCTCTGCCCTGCGTAGAAAATCAGCTTCGTCCAGAACAGAGTCTTTCACCCAAAAGTCGTGGTTCAGTTTATCGAATTCATTCTTGGTGTCATAGCTTGCAAAGTGCAGTCCATACTGGTCCACGCCTTTCTCTTCCGCATTCGGCGACGCTATTCCGTTCTGGGTAAACACGATTCGCCGCGAAACCATATCGCGTATTGCGGCCACATCCTCGCTGTCAGGGGCTGGACAATCCCAATAACTACCAATGTATTCCCGCAGGCTTTCAATTCCGGCAGCGGGAGAACCATACATGACGGCGGGGGCAATAACTCCGCCGATAGTAACACCGGCAGAAAAGGAAACGCTGCCGATAAATCCCCAGTATCTTAGCCTGTCACCGTACGTCCGTTTTGAATTCTGGATTTCTTGCCCCAATTCCTGCGAAGCATCGACGGGCTGGTCCTCCGGGCTGGGCTCATGAGATGACTCACTGCGATATGGCACAACACGCTACCTATTTAAAGCATTATTTTGGCACTTTTTTACATTTTGGTCAATACCCCTACTGTTTGGCGCTGAAGTCGAGACAGACCGAGTTGATACAGTAGTGCTGCCCGTTCGGCGAGCTGTCGTCCGGGAACAGGTGCCCCAGGTGGCTACCACAATTGGCGCAGGTGACCTCCGTGCGGTGCATGCCGAGTGTGTTATCATCTTCGAGCTTCACCGCGTCACTCTTCGCCACTTCTGAGAAGGCCGGCCAGCCCACCAGCCCCGGCGCGGTGGATTCGTACTTGGTATCACTGGCAAACAGTGCCTGCCCACAGGCCGCACAGTGATACATACCGTCCTCGTAAAAGTCGACGTATTTGCCAGTGCCCGGTGCTTCGGTACCCTTTTCGCGCAGTACGCGGTACTGCTCGGGCGTTAATGTTTGCTTGTAGTCATCATCGGTCATACGCTGTCCTCCGTTAATCGTTTGAGCGCCAGCGCTATCGCCGCATCGCTGAGTGATTCATGCCCATGATCTTTGTATTCATGCCACGCCGCCTGGGTTGCCGCGACGAGGTAGCGAGACAATTCCTTGTTCACGCGGTCTTCATCCCAGTGTTCGCCCTGCTTATTCTGCCGCCATTCCAAGTAGCTCACCACGACGCCGCCAGCATTGGCCAGGATATCTGGCACAATCAACACGCCCTTCTGTGTCAAATAATCACGAGCCTCGCCACTGAGTGGTTCATTGGCCAACTCCAAAATAATACTCGCCTTCACCTCGTGCATATTTGTTTTATTCACGGCATCGCCCAATGCACTCAGCACCAACACGTCACAGTCGCTGCCAACAATGTCATCAGCACCGATTTGTTCACCGGCAGTAAACTCGGCCAGTTTGCCGCGCTCGTCCTTAAACTTGGCGAGCTTGGCTGCGTCGAGGCCGTGGGCATCATAGCGCCCACCGCTCGAGTCAGTTGCAGCGACCAATGTCCAGTCTGACTCGTCCGCCTGAGCGACCGTACAGAAGTATGACCCAACATTGCCGTAGCCTTGGACGGCGACGCTAATCTGGTTCTTGTTCAGGTGTTTAAGGATCTCGTGCAGTACAATCACGCCACCCCGGCCGGTTGCCGCCGTGCGACCTTCACTGCCGCCGTTTTCGAGTGATTTGCCGGTGAAGCTCGCCTTGGTCGTGTCACCAGTCAGCTGCTCGTACTCATCCACCATCCAGTCAATAACCTTTGGGTTGGTGTTGACGTCAGGTGCCGGGACATCAGCGTCGGGACCAATATGTTTGGCCAGTTGCCGCACAAATTCGCGCGCTACTTGCTCCAGTTCTTCCTCGCTCAGCGCTTTGGCATCAACCGCCACGCCGCCCTTGCCGCCACCCAGTGGCAAACCGACCGCAGCCGTCTTCAGGCTCATGAGTGTTGCCAGCGAGCGGACTTCGTCGAGATCAACTTCCGGGTGAAAGCGGATGCCACCCTTGTACGGACCGCGGCGATTGTCGTGCTGCGCCCGAAAGCCTTGATACACTTTGTCGCCAACCTTCACCTCAAAACTATGCTCGGCATTGACCTCCAGCACACTCTCGACTGCGTCGTCATCCAACCCCTGTTGTTTTGCCACGCGCCGAACCGCCGCACGTACATCCTGTAGCGCCATATATCCTCCTGTTTTGTATCACCATGATACACCCGTACCTTGGAAATCGTAGGGGGACTATTTGTTGTTCTTGTCGAGTTTATCGAGCTGGAAGATCCGAATAATCAGATAGATTGCTGCCACCACGAACAAGAAATCGATAAAGGCAAAAATGACTGCACCCCAGCCAAAATGGGCATCGCGGCCGTGCCAGGACAGCGTAAAAATTCGCTCGCTGAGCTTCTCACCGCCGAATACGAGGTAGAACGCTGGATCGATAAACTTGTCTATCAGGACTTTGACGAATGCCTGCATCTGGGTTGCCACCACAAAGGCAATAGCCACGCCTACGACGGCACGCTCTCGCAGGAAACCTACAAAGCCACCCAGCGGGTTGGGTGATTGCTCGCCGACGAGCACCGTAATTTTAGGCTTCTGTTTGCTACGACTACTACCGGTCGGCTCGGTAATGCGCACATTACCGGCACTGGTCGTAATCACCCGAGTCTGGGTAAGTGGCTTGCGACGTTTGGCCGTTTTAGCAGTATTTCGTGGTTTATTTGTTGCCATATGTATATATCATACTGCTTTTGCTATAAATTGTCAATGTTTGCCCCTGTTAGAGCTTGTTGGGGGCGTGGATGCCGAGGATGGTAAGACCAGCCTTCAGGATGTCGACGTACAGCGCAACCAGGCTGGCTCGGTGCGTTTGTTTATCATGACCGACCACTTGGTTTGACTCGTAATATCGATTAAACTCTTGTGCCAGCTCAAACAAATAATGACAGATGTGATATGGCGCCAGCTCCGCATTGGCGACATCGACAACCTCGTGATATCTGCCCAGCTTTCGTACCAGCGAGCGGTCCTCGTCGTACAGTTCGACTGGCAGCTCAAACGCCGTGTCGGATTTAGCCAAAATGCTGCGTGCTCGCGCGTGGGCATACTGCAGGTAGCTACCAGTGTTCCCTGTCAGGCTGACTGCTTCGCTGACGTCGAATATTACATCGCCGCCGGTTTTCACCTTCAGGAATTGGTAACGCAGCGCACCGGCAATGACCTCATCGTCGGGCTGGCCACCCCGTGCCGTAATGGCTTTGCCAAATTCATCAAATAGCCACTCAATCGTCACCACTTCGCCGGTACGACTACTCATCTTGCCGGTGCTGAGCTTGACCAGCCCGGTTGGATAGTTGACTATTTTGCCGCTTAGCTCCGGCAGCGCCAGTTCGGCTGCTGCAATAACACCGCGGAAATATGCCGCCTGCTCGTTGCCGGTCACAATGATGGAACGAGTCATGTCAGGATAATCTTTGGCTTTGAGCTGAATCAGACCCAAGTCACGGGCGGCATACAGACCCAACCCGTTGCTGCCCACGAACACATTATCGAATGCGCCGTGCTTGCTCCCCTCGAATACCAAGGCGCCGTCGGATTCCTTGAACACCTTTGGTACGTTGTCGCGCACCGTCTGCACACCGACAACATCAGCGGCACTTTCCAGATAACGCTGTTCGGTCGGCTCGTTGCCCAAACGCTGCAAAATAGCAGTCATCTGCTCAAAACTCCAGGTAAATATCGTATCGTACACCTGGGCATACAGGGGATCTTCGCGAGTAAAGGACTGTTTGGATAACTCGTCTATCTCAGCTTTGGCCTTCTCGTCTTCTTTGGCTGCCTTGGCTCCTTCGGCGTACATCTTGCCCATAAAGGCATTACGCTCGGCTGCAGGAATGTTATCCAGCTTGCTCGCATCGCCGTCGCAGTAGCGCAGCAGCGCCCACATACTCTTGCCAACGTGCGCGCCGATATCGCCGTGGTAGCTGACGCGCTTGGTATCCGCACCGCTGACCGCCAACAGGTTCGCCATAGTGTCGGCCAATATTGCGTTATAGGCGTGACCGATGTGCATTGGCTTGAATGGGTTTGGGTTGTTGGTCTCAATGACATCGACTTCCCCGCTGCGCGAGCGATTCGGACGCACATGCATCTGCTGTATCAACGCCGCATCAGACAGTCGGACATTGATAAACCCTGGGCCCGCGACACTCACCTCACTGAGATCTTCATGCGTGCGGAGCTTCTCACAGATAGCTTCGCTGATCTCGCGCGGATTTTTACCCACCTGCTTGGCCAGCTGCAGCGCTACATTCGTCGCGTAGTCGCCAAATTGTTCATCCGGCCGCGTCAAATCCACGCGCACATCCACGTCGAACAATTCTTTGACTATGGCAGCTACTGCCTGCTCAAGTTCCTGCTTCATTGATAGTGATTATATCAGAGGTAGCGGTCAGCGACTATCTGAAGCGGTCAGTCCGAGCCCTGTCGGCAGCATCTCGCGGTGTAGCTATTGCGATCGAGGCAGCATCAATGGCAACACCCTGTTCAGCGTCAACCGCGAACAGCTGGTGCGAGTGCGGGTCGACGATAAGCTTGTCGATTCGATACGGATGAAAATCATCGAGGTATGCTAAGCGGAGGTGGTTGACCGTACCACGCTCGACTTCACCAATCATGGCATTGGTGGCAAATCCATAGCCACCATGCGTTGGCGTAACGGTGCGTGGATACATACGGTAGTCTTCGAGATTGGGAAGGCTATTGAATTCACGAACCACGTCGAAGGGTGGAATATCGCCAGCTTCGGAAACTTCGACTGCTTGGTGCAGCACAGCGGCCACTTGGTTTTTATATGGACGGATCTGGAAATCTAACTCGTCGAGCGGGACGCCCTCACCCTTTGACCGGTCAACAGCTAGCTCGGTGCGACCCTGCCTGCCGCGGGCATCAAAGGCCATCGCGACCAGTCGCTGCCCGGCATCCCATACCGACAACCGCACGGGCGACATTTCGTGTAGTGGCTCGACGGAACCGTATTGGCTTGACGATGGTACAGAGATTGGATACTCCAGCTGGTCTCGACTACTGACGAGAAGTTCGTGTCGATAGCCAACCAGTTGGCTAACGGGGGCATTTGCCAGAAATCTCACCGCCTCCAACCGTTCACGCAACGCCTGCTCCTGCTGGCTCGGTTCGCGCAACTCGGGCTCAGGACGAACGAATCTATAGGCATCGAGCTGTTCCTGGGCAGATGCTATCGGCCCCGCCATTGTTTGAATATGCGCCCACGATGAATGCCCCGTACCAGTAGAAAATAACGAACGAACTGGGAACCGCTTGCCGGTTTTCGTCACCTCGTATTCTTGCGGGTGACAACCGTCGTCAGTATCCACAACCAGCTGTGATGCCTGCATTTCCCCTTCAGTCACCACCACCTCGAGCCCAGGAATTTTCGCAGCCTGGACTACTCCGGGGTCACGCGCCTCGGTCAAAAATGCCACGACTTCATCAGTAATGTCTTCCACCCGCTCAGTAGCAACTTCGCTCATACTTCTCCCCTGTTATACGGACAATGTACCATCGAATACACTGGACAACAAGCAAACTATAGTGCCCGGTTATGGTTGCCGGACGGTGCGGCTAACCAATAGCAACAGGCGCCATACAACGACATACATACCAAATAGCAGTACGAAGAAGCTGACAGCTTGCGGCAAGAATTCACTATAGCGGCTGGGGTATAGCACGTGATCGGATAGGTCGAACAGCAATCCAGCGGGGTTTGTCAGCATATCCCAGCTATTCCAACGCAGGTCGCGCCCAATATATATCGCCACGCTACACAATGCCACGATTACCCCAACCCAGGTAAACGCCTTGGCGGGCGACATACGGCGACGCAATTGGTGGTGCACCAGATACAGGCTGCTGTAGCCCAACAGCAAACCGGTAAAAACGAACGACGTAAACAACACTGCGTAGGGCACGATATCTTCAGCATAGACCTCGCGCAGATGGATGAAGTCCGTCACCATGTAAAAGCTATTCGGCAAAAACACCAGCCACAATAACGTAACAATCAGCGCTGGCCAACTGGACCACAACTTCCTCCGCAAGAGCCACATCAATAACGCCGCAAACCCGAGCGGTATCCAGGCTAAGAACAGGTTCCACGGCAAATAGGTGAATACTAGACTGCCAACTCGTTGCACGTTTGCCATGTACAGTACCAGACTCACCACAGAGGCAAACACCAACGTGATGGCCAGGTTGACACTCGGTGTCTGGGTGGACAATTTCATGCTGGCATTATAACAGTTGTGGTAATCTCAGCTATTGAGGGCTGTTTTGAACTTCTCGACCAAATCAACGGGGGTTGGGTCAACGCCATTAAGCAACGCCAGGTAGCTTGCCACAATATCACCCAATGCGATTGACCATACCAGCTGCTGCAGTAACGTCTCGCCGACCGGTTCAACAACGATGGGGCTAGGTCGCATACCAGACAACAGACGCTCGGTCACCGTAAAGCGCTTCTGAGTACGTTCATGTTCGAGGTTTGAACGAATTTCTACCACGGCGAATGGTTTGCTCTCTGGGTGGCTCGACCAACCGATAAACTCATTGTGGTTGAGCTCAGGAAACTGGTTGCTCCAGGCAGTGTTCTTCGCATTCTCATTCATGCAAATCTTCCACTTGTTGGCCGCCGGAAATAGCAAGGGACCACTGTACATGATGACCGTTTTGCCCATAAGCTCTTGCGCAATCTGCTTTGCCAAGTTTTGCTCGGTTGGCACTTCGGCACCAAACTTAGCTAACTCGTCACGCAGCCACTCACCGAGCGACGCCAACTCACCAGTATCTTGCACGGTCAGACCGAGTGGGGCTAACAGTTTCACGAACGCGTTCAAGAAATACAAGGTGGCCATGCGTGGCTGAATACCCGATGGAATAGCATAAAGAGGGTAGTTCTTCTCCTTAGCAATGTCGGCTAGCTTGCCACCGGCCGCAATCACAACTACCTGGGCACCCTTCTCCTCGGCTTGCCGCAGCGCTTCAAGCGTTTCTTCTGTGTTACCGGAGTAACTCGACGAGATGAACAATGTCTGCTCCCCTACATACGGTGGTACGTCATAATTACGAACAATTTCGAAGGGCACATTTGTTTGCGGCCAACTGCCCACGATAACACCCGGCAGAGCCGAGCCGCCCATGCCTGCTAATACGACGTTACGAATCTCTCCACGCGGCTCAAAATGTGCATCAAAATCTTTGCTCAGGTATTGCCACTGTCGCGCAGAGACTCCCAGCGCGTCTTCAGGATCACGCTCGTGGATCAACTTCAAATCGTCTAACATCAAACCCCCTTGTGCTTATCTGCTCGTAGTATGTATAGTATAACCTAACAAATCAGTGCTAATGGGGGGCAATAAATGTTCGGAAATAACGATCAACAATCTCAAGGACCAACCGTCGGAGACGGTGCCGGCATGCCGCAGGACACTAGCCTGCCAACACCTCCATCAACCGTATCACCAGACCCCACAGCGTCTCCTGCGCCCGAAAATGAACCACCGGTGATTGATGCACCCGCAGAAGTATCCGCGCCAGAACCTAGCACCGACACACCCAGTGCTCCAAGCTTTCTCGACGATCACGACGATGATTCCAGCACTTCATCAAGCAGTGACGACACATTAAAATCTGGTGACCACGACGACCTCATCAACATCAAACAACAGGCGCTCAAGGAGCTCTCCCCGCTCGTTGGCCACCTCGACCAAACCCCTGAGGAAAAGTTCCGCACGACCATGATGATGATCCAAGCCGCTGATGACGAAAGCCTCGTCCAGGCCGCCTACGACACCGCCCAGAAGATTACTGATGAGAAGGCTCGGGCGCAAGCGTTGCTCGACATCATCAACGAGATTAACTACTTCACCCAGCAACACAACTCCTAGAATTCTTTTGAAAAAGAATCATAATCCCTACTTTTCTCTTGTCAGAAAAGTATGAAGTAGTTGGTGTATCATAAGGGCAATATGAGTATGTCATACAAAAAAGCCAACACGATTCTGCTCGTCCTGATTATCGTTATCAACCTGTATGTTATTGCAGCCCCGTTCATTCCTCATATTTCGTGGTGGTGGCAGCGCAATCATACCGACACACGTCAGCAAGTCGTGGCGGCAGCCGCCGCCAAACCCGACAAGCCAGTGCCGAATCACTTGGTCATTCCTGACATGCTCCTGAACAAACAGGTGTATGAGGGCACTATCGCGCAGACCTATCCGACACTCCGCAAAGGCATATGGCACTGGCCGGGTGCCAGTTCGCCCGACAAGGGTGGCAACACGGTGCTGGTCGGCCACCGCTTTACCTACACTAATCCTCGCGGCGTGTTCTACGATCTGGATAAGGTCAAGCTCGGTAGCACCATCACACTGTTCTGGGACAACGTAAAATACGAATACAAAGTCGACAAAATAAAGGTCGTACCCGAGACGGACGTATCCGTCCAGGCGCCCAGCTCAGACACACGCCTCACTATCTACACCTGCACCCCGCTGTGGCACCCGGTCAACCGACTGGTCGTCATCGCCCACCCTATCCAGGAGGAACCATCATGACCGAAAAAACCCGTTTCTGGCTATTACTAGCCATCCTCATCGCCAGCATCGCCCTGGCCGTATTCCTCAACAGCAGCTACAGCTCCGTCCTCGGCTAACAAAAATAGCCCCGATTATTCGAGGCTATTTTCACAAACCCTTGCATCCGGGCACCACGGCTACACACATGAGTGCAGTTCAGTAATTCTTCGTGAAAAGTCCCAAGAAACGCTGGCCAGGCTCCACACATTCCACACTTGATGTCCAGTGCATTTTCTCTGCGAGAAGCGGAGGAAGCCGTACTAATGTACGGTGCCTGAGCATCGCAGAAGAAAAATGTGCTGGGCACAAGAGGCTAGCGGAGTCAGATGCTCCGCATCTGAGCAGGCTAGCCGGTGTGGGATGTGTGGCTACATGCCCATCATGCCGCCGCCCATACCACCCATGCCGCCATCGCCGCCCTTGTCCTCTTCTGGGACTTCGGCAACAAGTGCGCCCATGGTCATGGCCGTACCAGCAATGCTGGCGGCGTTCTGCACGACTTCTTTGGTAACGCGAGCGGGGTCAACCACGCCAGCTTTCTTCATGTCGACGAGCTTGGTTGGGTCGTTAACGTTGACGCCCTGCCCCGGCTTGCCCTTCTTGACCTGTGGTAGCCACTCGTCGGCGTTCAGGCCAGAGTTGGTTAGCAGCACGCGGAATGGCTGTTCTAATGCACCGAGTAATAGCTCAGCACCAGCAACAACGCTGTCATCACCCTCAACTTTTTTAACTGTTTGTGCGAGGTTAACCAGCGTTACACCGCCGCCAGGGACAATACCCTCGTCTAGGGCGGCCTTAACGGCAGCAACAGCGTCGTCCACGCGGAACTTCTTCTCTTCGATCTCGGTTTCAGTGGCACCACCGACCTTGATGACAGCCACCTTGCCGGACAGCGCAGCGCGGCGCTTCTCCATGTGCTCTTTGTCGTACTCAGATGTGGCTGCCTCTATCTGCGCATTCAGCTGCTTGATACGAGCAGTCACTTCGGCGACGCGCCCGCCACCTTCGATAATAGTGGTGTTGTCACGGTCCACGATAACTTTGCGAGCGGTACCAACTACGTCCAGCTCGACGTTCTCAAAGGTCATACCGCGGTCTTCGGTAATCACCTCGGCACCGGTCAGGATGGCGATGTCGTTCAGGATGTCCTTGCGGCGGTCACCAAACGATGGCGCCTTGACGGCTACACAGTTGAACACACCCTTCAGACGGTTGAGGATTAGTGTGCCGAGCGCTTCGCCCTCGACGTCCTCGGCGATGAGGACCAGGTCCTTCTTGCCTGCCTGGGCTAGCTTTTCTAGCAATGGCAGGAACTCCTGGATAGAGCTGAGCTTCTTATCGGTAATGACGACAGCTGGCTTGTTGTAGACGGCCTCCATGCGGGCACTGTCTGTTGCCATATACGGGCTGACAAAGCCACGGTCAAAGGTAAAGCCCTCGACCACTTCCTTTTCTAGGTGCAGCCCCTGGCCCTCTTCGACCGTCACCACACCGTCCTTGCCGACAGCATCCATAACATCAGCAATCAGGGCACCGATTTGCTCGTCTCCGGCAGAGATGGTTGCCACCTCGGCTACACGCTTTTTGTTGCCCTCGATGTTCTCGGCCATGCCGCTGAGCGCATCGATAACTTCACGGGCAGCCGCCTCCAGACCCTTGTGCAGTTGCATCGGGTTATGCCCGGCAGCGATCAGCTTGTTGGCCTCGTTCAGGATGTGGTAAGTCAGCACGGTCACAGTAGTGGTACCGTCACCGGCGACGTCATTCATCTTGTTGGCAGCCTGCTTGATCAGCTCGGCACCCGTCTTGTAACCCAACGTTTCGTCATCGACATCTGCAATCTCGACGCCCTTGGCTACCGTGACACCATCGTGCGTAACTGTCGGTGCGCCATAGCTCTTGCTGATAACCACATTGCGGCCCTTTGGACCCATGGTCGTCTTGACTGCGTTATATAAAATCTCGGCGCCGGCCAGCACGCGGCGGCGAGCGTCATCATCATAAAATACTTTCTTTGCCATATACTGCTACCTCCCTGTTATTTGACCGTTGCTAGGATGTTTTCTTCTTTGACAATCACGTAGTCATCGCCCTCGACGTTGACTTCCGTCTGGGTAAAGCCACCGTAGATAATGCGATCGCCAACCTTGACGCTTTTGACGGCTGCGCCGACGGCTACCACCTTGGATGTCTTTGGCTTTTCCTTGGCACTATCCGGTACATACAGACCGCTTCGTGTTTTAACTTCGGCTTCTTCTGGCTGCGCGACGACATAGTCGGCCAATGGCTGAATAGGTACACTCATTGCTTCACTCCTCCTGTTAGCTTCTGTTGCTTAGCACTGTCGTGTGTAGAGTGCTAATTTACCCTCTCATAGTAGCCAAGCACCGCCTCATCGTCAAGATGCTGCATGCAATAATTCGTGACTGGCTAACAGTTGATTTGCTATACTGAGGCGCGATGTCTACACAAATAAACAATGTCGTCCTGATGTCGGACACCGACTACTTCGCCGACGACCAACCCATCAACCCGTTCATGGTCCAGGACTCTCCAATCGACCTGGCCGTCGCGCAACGCGAGCATGACGCTATCCGATCAGCCCTAGAATCTGTTGGGGTAACCGTAAAACATGTACCATCTCCCAGTAGTTCACAAGATGGTGTCTTTACCGCCAACTGGGCACTGGCTCGCAATGGCACAGCCGTGCTGGCGCGCTTGCCCAATGCTCGCAAAGGCGAGGAACCCTATGCCAAACAAATGCTGCAAGAGCTCGGCCTCAAAGTGGTTGAGCTGCCAGCAGAAATCGAGAAGTTCAGCGGCCAGGGCGATGCCCTGCCATGTGGCAACTATCTGATTTGTGGTAGCGGCTACCGCTCTGACCCAGAGGCACAGCAGTTCGTCTGTGACACGCTGGGCTACGAGCGCGTGCAGCTACGTGCCAAACCCCAGCTGGACGACAACGGCCAGCCGGTCATCAATGCGCACTCTGGCTTCCCGGACAGCTTTTATTACGACCTAGACCTGGCCGTTTCCATACTGAAGTTCCCCGTCTACGACGACACCGGCACCATAACCGAAAATGGTCTGGTCGGTTACTGCCCGGATGCACTCACGCCAGAGAGCGTGGAGCTAATGCGGAGCCTGACTGGCATCGACCTTATCGAAGTATCAGAGGACGAGGCGGTCAACAACCTGGCTTGTAACCTGGTATCCACCGGCACGCATGTGGTCATGAACGATGCCCCAGAGTATGCGGCAGCCATCGAGGATCACGGCTTGCAGACGATACGACTCAACAGCCCGGAGCTCGCCAAGGGCGGCGGCAGCATGCGCTGCACCACGCTTACTCTTGATAACATCTAAAATTGACGTAATAGACTACTTGTTCTTGGCTTTTTGCGCCCTGATTTTGGCGGCAAATTCTTCGACGGGCATATGGTTCAACGTTTCGATTCGCTCATCGATATCATCCCAGCTGCAATGACGGCATAATCAATACGTTCGGGTCTTCTGCCAACTGATGTATCTCGTGCCGTAACTGTACCGAGCTCGGCTCAGGAGCACGTACCATCTCCCCATTTTTACCCTGTTCATGGTGAACATAGACAGTGCTCAAGGAACCAACCACCAAGTCGCTGCGTCAGACTCATGCGAGCGTTGTGATTTGCGCTCATCACGGTTACCAACGCCACGACCAGCCGGCGTATCTATCCTGTACCATACCGGTTAGTCTGCATTACCGAAGGCCCTGCCTTGTTTAAATCCGGCTTTTTGTGTCGTGCCGCCCATCCTGTACGCGCCTGCAATACGGGCCTCGGGAAACGCACGCTCAAAGAATCGCTCGGCAATCACCAGTGTCTTGCCCGAACTAAATACTTTTCATCAACGATAAGGACGGTCTTGCCGTCAAGCTCAGTCGGCGCCTCATCAAGCTCAGGACTGAGGCCGTGCTGCTTTTGCGATACTGGCACGAATAAGGAGGCGAAGACTACGAATGACCGATTGGTCTACCCGGTCGATATCCATCCTACCGGTACCATCTGGGTCGACAGTGTCAACCCACTGCTCACGGTCAGTGTTAACAATTCGTCGTCTCCGGCATCTTCGGTAACCTCACCACCAGGAGACAGGTCCAATTTTGACCAGAACTTTTTCACCAGCCATGAGACAGGACGAGCAGACTTATCCAAATAGACGACCACGTCTGGCTTTTCGTGTGCACCTCACCACTGTGAGGATCGCACCTGAACGCCGTCCGTCATCAGACGTATCAGTTCATCCGTCCGGCGTACATATTCCGTGCGTAATTCTTCATCGCCCTTGTATATTCCATCCGTTCGATAATGACCAGTTAGAATTTCGTACGCGGGGGTATGCGAACAGACTCGACATTATAGTCGAATAAATGCTCTGGTTGCTGGTGCTGTGGGGTTCGCTCAGACATTGGTGTGGTTGTCATATTAATTGGGAAGTGTTTTTGTGTGAACGCTGTACAAATTTAATTATAACTGGGAACATTCTATCATGTTTGTGCTTATTGGTCAATGTTTTTGTTTAGTTGCAAAACGAAAAGCTCAGCGATGATGGGTATAGTTTAGTAAAAACTAGTGCGAGAACGCACAAAACCTATCATTGCTGAGCGGGGCTCACTTTACGACACCAGGTATCGAGCGGGATTGAGCCAAAACCGCTTGACGGTATGCATGCGTGAGCATGCTCGTACCTGTACCGTCCAGGTATTCCGCATTATTCACTTTCGGTAAGGTTTCCCTCGCCCGAAAGCTACGTGTATAGAGAGGTCTCACACCCAAGGTTCTGCCCATCCGAGCATCCATCCGACCAGAGTCGTGATGATGATGAAACCGGAAAAGGCGGCGAAGTCAAACGCCACGGTGGTGAGAACGGTGGCCGTGGCCAACTCCTGCCGCATGCGACGCTTGTTGAGCGCCTCGTAGCTCTTGTCAGCCCTGTCGATCCAGCGAAGCGCGGCGTACGAGCTGCGCGGAATGCCGTAGAACAAGGCGATCAGCGAGCCCGCTGCGTAGAACCAGAGCCAGAACTCACGCATGCCGAGACCGGCGTGCGGGATGTTTCCGGATGGCGTCTGCGCCGCGTACTTCCAGAGGAAGAACCCACCGGAACCGGCGACTGCGATCCCGACCAAGCCGCTGATGATCATGATGAACACGATCGACAGTGGCATGAGCCAGTGCAGCAGTTTGCGACGGGACGATGGGGGCAGAACCCACACGATGATGCTGGCGAAGACCGCCATCACCAGCGTGATGCTGACGAACAAAAGAACCGACACGGGTCCTCCTTAACTCGTAGGTACGGAAATACCAACACTCGGTTGATACCAACATATATTGTATCACGTTTGCATAATAAATGCAAGACATTAAGGATTATTTTACAGGGGTGGACTTGAATTATCACGCGATGTCGCAAAATTTGTAACACTCTTCTCGGAGGCAAATTTGAATGCAATCGGTCATGATAATTGTTTTTTGTGCAATACAGTTGTATAGTAACTGTGATATGAGTACTCCTGAACCTGCACCAATACTCCATCATGCACTCGACACAACGACACTTGACTGGGGCAAAAGACCCGAAGTCAGTCGACGCACCTTGTTGGGACTAGTTGCAGCTGGCGCCGTTGAGGCAGCTGCAGGCATTGCGCAGACCGACGAAAAGGCCGGCGATATCATGCGCGATAATGCACCAACGACCTTCCACTACACCCGATCTCCTGAGCACTTTGACGCAGCAAAACCCCAAATAGGCATCATATTTCCAGGGTTCAACGGCAGCGCTGGTCGTCTGGAGCGCTACATTGGTCCTGCTTTATGGCGTTACAGCGATGCATTAACGGCAATCTACGGCGTAGACATTACCTCACCAAAAGAATTAGCGCGCCGTACCGATGGGGCGATCGCGCGAATCTTTGAGGGCAAAGGCTACGAACGGTCTGATGTCACTATTACTTCATTCCATAACAGCGCCGGTGGAGCTATTGGTTTGCCGCCCATGGCATACCTAGCAAAAGCAGGCTATAACGTAGTAAACACCTTTCTTGACTGCGCACCATCCGGTGTTGCTGATGTCAAGCAAGGGATAGAGCGAACTATGGTAGAGTTTATGGCCCTGGCGGATGCTAAAAACGTCCAAGGCGGCCCACTTTTTCGGGCAGTCAGTGAAGGGATTGGGCACTCCGTTGATGAACGGAATCCAAGTATTTTAGGCAATCTGTTGTATGGGATGCGTCATGCCATGCCAGATGGACGACCTCAGCAAAATGCCGTATTACAAAAACAAGCGATAGCCATTTCGAGAGCCCCCGAAACTATTAGACAATTACGTGAGTATTTGGGTGGAACCTCGTTTTGCTTGTTCGGCCCTGAAGACGGCCGACGGGACAGGATTGTTGATAAAACCGCCTCACGAACAGGGTGGCGAGAGCAATTTGAACCACTGCACACCACAATCAATGACGTCGATATACCAGATGGACAGCATGGTGTCAGCTATCACACACGCAAGTTATACCAGGAACACATAGTCGCAACGCTTGACGCGTCGGGTCTGCCCACTCTCGAGCAACAGCGCAGAGAACGCGCTGCACTTGGTCCGATGCTTCGGAATATTTAGTCGCTGGCGGCTGCTTTGGCGGCGGCGCGAGCCGTAGCGATTTCGTCCCACGGGTGTTCTCCGTCGGCGCGCTCGATAGTCTTTTCGTGGCCTTTGCCCAGCAGCAGTACGGTGTCATCCGGACCAGCTCGCTTGATAGCAAACTCGATTGCCTCGGTACGGTCATGCACGAGGAACAAGTCGCGTTCACGCACCTTGCCTGCTTCCTCCGCTCCACCGGCTATTTCGTCCATAATGGCCATGCCATCAATATCGCGATCATCCTCTTCGCAGACCACCACCTCATCGGCGTATTCACCTGCTAAGCGTCCCTGCACGGCGCGCTTGGCTTCGTCACGGCGACCTGCACTGCCAAACATGACGATGAGTTTGCCTTTTACGACGGGTTTCAGGTCTCGGAACAGCTTCTCGAAACTGTCAGGCGTGTGTGCGAAGTCAACAATCACGCTGAACGGCTGCCCCTCGTCGATATTGGTCATGCGACCCTCAACACTAGTCAGAGCAGCAATGCCCTGTTCAATCTGCTGTTTGCTGAGTCCAATTACCCGACCGACACAGGCTGCCGCCAACGAATTTGACACATTAAAGCTGCCCGGAATGTGACAAATGAGGTCGTAGCGATCGTCCCCCATAACAGCGGTAAAATGGCTGCCGTCGGGCGTAAGATCGACGTGCTCGGCTCGCATGTCGCCTGCTTTTACCCCGTAACTTAGCGAATGCGGTGTGGTCTGGAGGAATACATCGACCGATGGGTCGTCCGCATTTGCAATACCGGTGCGCAAACCTCGTCGATTTCTGGCTGCCAGCACGAACAGCTTGCGCTTGGCCTCGCGGTAGCGCTCAAACGTCTTGTGATAATCCAGGTGTTCGTGCGTTAGGTTGGTCAGCACCGCCACGCTGTAGGGTACTCCCCAGACGCGGTTCTGTGCCAAGGCATGACTGGTTGTCTCAAAAACCAGCCACTCGGCACCATGCTTGCGCATCCAGCGCAGCCGCTGCATCAGCTCGCGGACTGGCACATTGGTCATGTGGTGGATTTGCGGCCGAATGTCATCACCAACGCCGTAGGCAACTGTGCTCATGATGCCGACCTTGTAGCCCGCCTCATGCAACATGCGATGGACTAGGAAGGTTGTGGTAGTTTTGCCATTGGTGCCGGTAATGCCGATAACCTTGAACTTCCGACCCGGAAAGCCGTACGCGGTGTTCCACAGCACTGCCTCGGCGAGGTGTCCGATTGGTTCGATACGTTCGAATAATGTGGTCGGAACGACTGTTTTTACTAGCTTGCGTATATTCATATGCCTAGTATACAGAAGGTGCGACGGCTACTGATACACAGGCTTAGCTTGAGGTATCATCGTCAGCTTCATGACGACGCGCCTCTTCAGACGGGAGCGGCTCTAGTGAGACTAGCTGATGTGGTGCATCCGTAGAAGCATTGCCGTGGCGGGCACGGTACTGTCGCTCTAGCTCGTCAGCACGTGCTTGTCGTTGAGCGTCAGTTATAGACGGACCCATGGGTCGCGGAGGAGCCAGTTCACGCCTATTCGGGTTAAATGGGTCGAGATCATCACGTAACATGGCATTCTGTGCCTCATTAAATCGTGCTTCATGCTCCTGATAGATGTTTACGCGCCTTCTGGCACCCCTGACTGCTGAGCCAGCCGCGGCAACTCCAGCATCTAATGCAACTCCTGCGCCACGTAGTAATGCGCCGCCTGCATGTTGGGCTGCACCGAGGTCACGGTGGAGGTTCTGGCGCTCATTTTCCCAGAAGGTGGGTGGCTTGGGTGGTTCTGGTAGCTTCGGCGCCGCCACAGGAGGTAGCACCTCTGTTTTTTCTGGCGTATTTTCGCCCTCTTCACTAACACTCAGAACGATAGCCGTCTTGTCGCAGTCAGGGCCAAGCTTACTCTGCGCCAAGAACTGGTTTGCGCTGTTCTGCGCCGTACCATGCCCAAATGCCTGCAGCAACAAATTATCACTCTGACGTCGGTCAACAAGGCCCTGAGTTTTGTTCGTTTGAACGGCCTTGACTCGCTCGGCAGTCGTAACATCCCCAGTGATGCCGTCTGAGGCCAACAGTACGCGATCACCTGCCCGCAGTTTTATCGAGGTAAACATATCGCGAGTGTGGGTAGCATCGTCACCTAGCATGCTTGTATCGTAATCGTTGCTCGCACTGCCTTTAGAATCGTAAACATATAGATTGCTGTTATGCATATGGCCTGTGCCCGGCGTACGAACTTGACCATCGCGATACACCAGCACCCTTGAACCACCGGCACTACCAGTGATGAGGAATGGCTCGCCGTTGATTGTTACAACGCGCGCTACGGTTGCAGTGGTTTGCCCCTGGTAGTGGTCCGCAGCAACGTTTTGACGGGCGCTGGCGAATGCTTCACGCATCTGGTCGAGCGCTTCTGGCACACTAGTAGGCTGAGACTGTTGAGCAAAATAGCCATCTATGGCCTGACGAGCAGCCGTGGAGGCCGCACTTCCCGCCTCGGCTCGGATGCCGTCAATATCTCGCCCCAACGTGCCGTCAAATACCGCGTACAGCCCACGGGCTTCATCGAATATACGATCTTCTGTCAGATGATCCGAATTGTGCTCTGCATACCCGGCGCTAGTCCTGAGTCGTTCATTATTCCGCGTCGATCCACCCAGCTCATCATCCAGATTGCGAGCCTGGGCTATCAGGCGCTCCACAATTTCGTGCTGTATTTTATCGTCAAGCCGATCTAGTCGGACCTGTCGAAAAACACCCTTCTCACCAAGTGTCGGCACCTGCAGAACGATATCCGAAGGCTCCTGATGGAGTAAGGTCCGCATGAGACGAAGCCGCTGAGTGCGCGATACTGCAGTTGCTAGCTTGTCATCCGCGCTGAGCTTTCCCTCATAAATTGCAATGAGACGTTTCTCGGTGGGCGTCAAGCGCCATGCATCCTCGCCCCGTTCCGCAATGTCTCGAATACGGTCTATGGCAGCTTGGCTCGAGAGACCACTTCGACTACCCTCTCTCGTCAGCTTATCGATGCGTGCGATTTGTCCCTGGGCAATCTTGGCCCTTTGGCGAGCATCATCAGCTGAAGTTGGCATGATGTCGAAAATAGACTTGTCGCCGAGATCGTAGAAAGGATTGCCGTCTGCGTCATATCGTGTCTTGGCGCCTGGAACAAAAACATCTCCGTACGTAGAAACAGGGTTCACTGCCACACCCTCGGCACGCTCTATTCTGCCCAGTTGCTTGCCGCGCCCATCGGTGATTGCGACGCTCGCCGCGTGGGCATCTTTCTCGTGTGGACGAGCGGGCTTTATACCCACCCGAAAGTCTTCGGGTGACACTGGAGGTGGCGGCAGATGTGTAACATTGCTACTGGATGCTCGCTGGTTACGGCCACCACGCGCACCACGAGCGGTGCGGGATGGCTTTTTCTCCTGGCTTTTTCCACTTTGAATTCTTGATAACTGTGCTACTGTTGCGGGCGTCGCGACTGACGGATCGGTCTGCGCTGGAGATGGCGCAGTCACTCCGGCTTCGGCGTCAGTCGAGACGACAACATCTTCTCCTGCTGGAGTTGCTTCGGGAGCGGCATTGTCGGGATCGAGCGATGCCCATTCAGCCGCAGTAGTGGCGAGCGCTCCAGCATCAAAGTCGTCACCAGGCAGCTCAGCGGGCTGGGGTGCACCTGGTTCGATCGGACCTGATTGTGGTGTTTGTTCTGCTGGCATATTAGTGCGATAGTAACACGCTAGAGCTAAAATGTCAATGTTTTTATACTGATTCTACCTAATTTGCAATACCCCTCGACCTCTGTGGTATCATGATAAGTAATGAAAATCCTTGGGATTGAGACGAGCTGTGACGAAACTGCCGCAGCCGTGGTCGAAGATGGCCACCGGCTGCTCAGTAATGTAGTGGCCAGCAGCATGGACCTGCATGTCCAGTACGGCGGTGTTGTACCGGAGATTGCTGCCCGCAGCCATATCGAGGCCATCATGCCCGTTGTCAACCAGGCTCTTGCCGACGCTGATTGTACCTGGGAGGACATAGACGGTATCGCTGTGACGTACGGGGCTGGACTAGGTGGTTCCCTGCTCGTTGGCGTCATGACAGCCCGAACCCTGGCTATCGCGCACGACAAGCCGCTGTATGCCATCAACCACGTCGAGGGTCATGTCTATGCCAATTTCCTCACCGAAACGACCATAGACGGTCTGAACATGCGTCAGGCGCAACCCGAATTCCCTATGCTCGCCATCATCGTCAGTGGCGGGCACAGCCAGTTAGCGCTCTTCAATGACCACTTCGACTACGAGCTCCTGGGCCAGACCCGGGACGACGCCATTGGCGAAGCCTTTGACAAGGTAGCCAAGATACTCGGCCTGCCCTACCCCGGCGGCCCCAGTGTCGAAAAGAAAGCTATCGAGGGGAATGCGCAGGCCTACCCCTTCCCTATCGCCAAGCTGGACGACCCCTACAGCTACAGCTTTTCCGGCCTGAAGACCGCAGTGCTCCGTACCGCCCAGCAGATTACCGGTCACGACCACACCTTCCCGTCGTTCAAGCTAGCTGACGAGCTCAGCGAGCAGCAAAAGGCTGACATCGCCGCCAGCTTCCAGTACACCGCCATCAAGACCATCGTCAGCAAGGCCAAGGCCGCCTACGACGAGTATCATCCGGCTAGTGTCGTCATTGCCGGTGGTGTTGCCGCCAGCCCCGAGCTCCGTCGCCAGCTGGAGGAGGCGCTGGCCAACGCCACCGACTTCCAGGAGACGAGCTCGAGAGCTATGCAAGGCGCTGACGAAGCGCGGACTGAGCCGTACGAGCGGTACGGTGAAGGAGCACTGGAGCCAGCAACGCCGCAGAGTACCGGGAGTAGCAGCAGGGTTACCGGCCCCGCCGGAAAGCAGGCCGCTACGGCTCGTCTGCTGGAATATCCGGCCATGAAGCTGTGTACCGACAACGGCGCCATGATAGCCACCCTCGGCTGCTTCACCGCCATGCACAATCGACCACAGGCCGACCCCTACTCGCTCGAGATTGCCCCCAATTTGAGCATGTAGTCCCCTACCCTAGTGGTGAAACGATAGCAGTCAGAGCCTCGCACTTGGAGCTTAGATCCAATTTCTCTTCGAGAAGCGCAGGAAGCCGTACGCACGGTACGGCGCATGAGCATCACAGGGGAAAATTGGATATAAGGCCAAGAGGCCAGCAGGGTCAGATGCTACGCATCTGAGCAGGCTTGTCGGTGCGTGGGTCTCGAGGTGATATACTAGCGCCATGACATGTTTGTTGATGGTGCTGGGTTCGGTTCGATCTGGTGTCCCCAGCGGGGCATAGATTTTTCACGTAAAACCATCATCATCTGCTAAAAGGGATTATTTCACATGAAACTACCAAAGGTTTACGAACCGAATCAATACGAAACAGATATCTATGAGCTCTGGCAGCAGAGCGGGGCATTTACGCCCAGCAAGCAGGGCGACCCCTATAGCATCGTTATGCCGCCGCCGAATGCCAATGCTAATCTGCATATTGGCTATGAGCTGGCCGCCGTTATAGAAGATGCGCTGGCGCGCTACCATCGTTTGCAAGGCAAGTCAGTGCTGTTGCTGCCGGGCGCCGACCACGCTGGCTTCGAAACGCAGTCGGTCTACGAGAAGCATTTGGCCAAGGAGGGCAAGAGCCGCTTCGATTTTACGCGCGAGGAACTGTATAAAAACATCTGGGATTTTGTTGCCCTCAACAGGGGCAATTTCGTCAACCAGATGCAGCGCATGGGTATCAGTAGCGACTGGGAACGATTTACCTTTACCCTCGAAGACAAGATTGTTCAGCGCGCCTATGCCACATTTAAGAAAATGTGGGACGAGGGATTGATTTACCGTGGTGAACGCCTGGTTAACTTCTGTACGTTCCACGGCACCGCCTTTGCCGACATCGAGGTTGTACACAAAGAAGAGCAAGGGCATCTCTGGCACATCAAGTACCCGCTCGTTGATGGCAGCGGCGAAGTTACTGTTGCCACCACCCGACCAGAGACGATGTTAGGCGATACCGCTGTGGCCGTCCACCCTGACGACGACCGCTATAAGCACTTAGTCGGCAAGACCGTCAAGCTGCCGCTGACTCACCGCGAGATTCCGATATTAGCGGACGAATTCGTCGATAAAGACTTCGGCACCGGGGCAGTCAAGGTGACACCAGCCCACGACCCCAACGACTTTGAGGTAGGCAAGCGCCACGATCTGCCAATGCCAACCGTGATTGACCATGAGGGTAAACTCGTCAATGTGCCGGAAGCCTACCGCGGTCTAACCGTGGCAGAGGGCAGGGAACGTATCGTCAAAGAACTCGAGAAAGATGGGGCCTTAGCCGAAACGTTTGATCATGTCCATAACGTCGGCCACTGTTACAAGTGCGATACGGTCATTCAACCACTGTTACGCGACCAATGGTTCGTTGACATGCAGCCACTGGCCAAGCCGGCCATCAAAGCGCTCAAGGACAAGAAGATTGCCTTCTACCCAGACGCTAAACGCGAACAATCCATCCGTTATCTCGAGAGTCTGAAAGACTGGAATATCAGCCGCCAGATTGCCTGGGGCATCCCGATTCCCGCATTCCAAAATGTCGACGATAGCGACGACTGGATTTACGACGAGCGCGTCGACCAAGAGATTATTGAAGTCGACGGCAAAACCTACCGCCGTGACCCAGACGTCTTTGATACCTGGTTTAGCAGCAGCAGTTGGCCGTACGCGACGTTGGACTATCCCGATGGTGACGACTTCAAACAATTTTACCCGCTGGCCGTCATGGAGACGGGCGGGGAAATCCTATACCCATGGGTCTGCCGCATGATCATGCTGGGGCTGTACGTAACAGGGAAGGTACCGTTCAAGGACGTCTATATTCACGGCTACGTTATGGCAGAGGACGGCTCCAAAATGAGCAAAAGCATCGGCAACGTCGTCGACCCAATGCCAGTTATCGAACAATACGGCTCCGACGCGATGCGCATGGGTATCTTGGCTGGCCGGGTCCCGGCAGTCAATCGTGGCTACGACAGTCGCAAGGTCGAAGACGCCCGCAACTTCTGTAACAAGTTGTGGAACGTTGCCCGCTACATCGAGGGTGTCCTGGGTGATGACCTTGAGCGTGTCACCCCCAAACCAGAAACCGCAGCCGATCACTGGGTGTTGCACAAGTTACAACAAGTATTAACAGAGGTTGAGGCAGATTTTGCAAACTACCGACTGGCAGAAGCCTACGACCGCCTGTATCACTTTGTATGGGACGACGTAGCCGACTGGTACATCGAAGCGAGCAAATCCGCCCAAAACAAAGCCTTGCTTGCCCATCTGCTAGAGGGAATCCTCATCGTCCTGCATCCATTTGCACCATTTGTCACCGAGACCATCTGGCAAACACTGGCGTGGGAAAAGGACAGTATCCTCGCCACTCGTCCGTGGCCTAAGGTGGCCAAATCTAACGCTGGAAAAGCGGCCGAGTTTGATCAGACCATAGCCATCGTGACCGAAGCCCGCGCCATTACGAAAGCCCTGCATGCACCGATGTCCACGCTGTATCATAGTGGTGTGGATTTTCTCCGAGATAACGGGGAGCTGATTGCGCGGCTGGCCAGACTCCGCGGCGTAACCGAGGTCCAGGACGGTGATGGGCTCCACCTGACAACGACAACGTACGATTGCTGGCTGGACATTGACACTGGGGCTGCTCGACAATACGTCCAGGAGCTGGAGCGCCAACAAACCGAATTGGATCAAAGAAAAGCACAGCTACAGTCTCGTCTCGACAACAAAGCCTACGTCAAACAGGCGCCCAAGCACCTAGTTTCCCAGACGAAGGAACAGCTCAAAGACATCGAGCAGCAAACCGAGAAGTTAGTTGCAGAGGCCGAACGCTTCAAACAAGCCTAATTTGATTTCTCATTTATATCGCATTTTCCCAGGGGTGACGTATATACGCACGTATATACGTCCTATCTGTTAAATCGCCACCTAAATTGATAGTAAGTAAATCTAGAGGTCCGTCCTCTAGGTACTGTTTTGCCGGACTAGCCCGCCTAGGCCACATACTTTTGGCTTGTTCCAAAAGTATGCAAAAGAACAGCCCTATATTCATTTGCGCCAGGTCGTTGCATAGCCAAGCACGTTTGGCAAAAGACCGCCTGGTCAGGCTTGCTACTAGCAACCCTGCCTGTGTTGAACGTACTTTTGCCAGCCAAGCACACGTGTTTGACCATGCTACTCCGTGGGCAAGCCGACGGGCACCGGCTACAAGCAAACCCCACATGCTCAGTTCTCAATAGATTGCGTTGGGTTTTATGCAGACTTGGGGCTACTGGCCATCACGACGTCCCCGGCCAGCACTGTTATGTATAGGCACAACTTCCCTTGGGGCGTGGCGAGTTGTCTGAGGACAGGCTGGCAAGCTGGGAGCTTGCCAGACCGACGAGTCCTCGCCTCGGTTGTGGGCTTACACAACATGTCTGCCGAGGACCAAAGTGTCGGCCTTGGCCTTTTGCCTTCTTTTGGGCTAAGCCAAAAGAAGGTGACCGTCACCCCGCCAGATGGGTGTTTGCAAGGGCGTTAATCCTTGGTGTGGTGGTTCTGGTCAGTCAGAACAAGGCTCATTGGGCTAAGCCGAAAGAAGGCGTTGGTTCTTGGACGCAAGAACAGGAGTATTTTTATTTCTAGAAAAATATGAGGCTAGGCTTCGGGTTCTAAGGTCATACGGACTCGCGAGACCGTGTCTTCAGCTCGATACCCATCAAACAGCGCCACATGCCATCCCTGGCGTTCTGCACCCAGTATATTGCCCCTACTGTCGTCTATGAGCAGTATCTCGTCCGCTGGTACGCCTGCTCGATCCTGAGCCATCTGGAACGCCTGCGGGTCTGATTTGAGCATCCCTACCTCGGATGAATCTATAATCTCGGCATATGGAATCTCTGGCAGAATACCGCGCTCCAGCAGGCCAGGTATCAGACCGGGTAGCGTGTCACTAAAGATGCCCACCCTGTAGTGCTGACTTGCCCATGTAAGCAGTTCACGCATCGCTTCAATGGGCTCAGCCCCTTCTAGATACGCCTTTGCCCAGTCAACAGAGAAGCCCAGGCGCTTTTCGAGTGCCTCGTTAAATTCCGACAGAGTCATCTTGCCGCGGCAGAGCGCGTCATTGTAGTGCCAGAAGGTCGATTCGATGACATCCGGTAGCACATTCGTCTGTTCTGCCAGGCTGATAATAGCCCGCTGTGTTGCCCGCACTAGCGTGTCATTGAGGTCAAAGTACACGAACGTGATACCGCCCTTAGAGCGACGGAGATGCGAACCACCAGTCGTGGGCATTCCCATTAATTCATCCAGCGAAACGCCGATGGCCACCGCTATGCTCTGCACGGTAAAGATGGACGGTGACTTAATCGCACCGCGCTCTATCTTGGCCAAAGTTGAATAACTGAGGTTAGCAGCTTGGCAAAGAGCCTGCTGTGTAAACCCCTGTTTGCGTCGCATTTCCTGCAGCCGCTTGCCAAGTGTTTTTTCGTCTAGTTGTGCCATGTACTCACTCCGTGGACATGCCCAAGGTTCCCACCTGTTTGCATAGCCATATCATACCAGTTGACACGAAAAAAGGGAACAACTAGCCAGAAACGGCCACGGCTCTGACTTACTGGATGCCGATGACGTACTTGAGCAGTGTAAAGAAGAAGATAAAGGCTGCGAGGCCGGCGATACCGGAAGTGATAAACACGCTATTTGGGCTGGCTGAGCCCGTACGACGAGCCACCTGGGTATACACCCATCCCGCCACGCCCGCTGCAAAGAAAAGGGAAGTTACGGTTGCATTCATACCACCAGTATACGACACCTCTGTGACATCGCGCTACACAAGTCTAGAACGACAATCGTTCGGCTATCTCGGCCAGCTGGGCATGATCTGGCTCGACCGACATGTCGGGTACGTGTCGGTACTCGGCAGTCGTAGAAAAGGGAAATACTTTGACGTGAACGTGATCAGATACGTCCAAGCCCTCTATCATGACGCCAACCCGCTCTTTGTCAGCAAACACCTCACGGATGCGCTGCCCCACACGCTGAATGGTCGCCATCAGCGCCTGGTAGTCTGCCGGCTCCATGTCCCAGACAAAACCCACCTGTTTTTTGGGCACGACTAGGACGTGGCCGGGCTGTATCGGGTGGATATCGAGAAAGGCGAATGTATGGTCGTCCTCATACACCTTGTGGCAGGGGATGTCACCGTTGATAATCTTGGTAAATATAGAGTCTTCCATGCGCCTAGTATATCGCACCTAGACCAGGCGGGAGCGCTCTAGCATGTGGTCGGTACCCTCTCGGAATGCAGGATTGCGGTACGCATCCTCTGGTCGTATCCACCACAGCTCCTCGTGCTCACCATTTGACCGAGGTTCACCGCCGACGTAATCGGCCGTGCACCAGTATTCTATAACCGTGGCATCCGCTACCGGGTGGTCATCTGGCACGTCGTCGATTCGACGGACACCCAACAGCTCGGGTTCACCAGGTTCAATCTCGATGTTTGCCTCCTCGTCCAGTTCGCGCACCGCCGTTTGCATGATTGCCGATACGATATCACCGTCACAGAGCTGTAGGTCTTCTGGGTCAACCTGTCCACCAAGAAACTCATTCTTGCCACTGGTCTTAGGATTTTTTCCGGGGGCACGCTTGCCGCCCAATACTTCATCGCCCCTGCGGACCAAGACTCGGACGGTCGTCAGCATGGCCTCGCCACCTATTCGTTGGGTTAGTGGCTCGGGAGTTGGTGAGTGCAAGGGATAGTCAAACGGTTCGTGTGTTGCTGGTAATCTTTCAATGTTTGACATAGCTGTGTTTTACTCTTGTTACCACAGAGTATACCCCTATCTCTGACAAAATGGTACTACACTGTTATGACGGTGGTAGTAGAGATGGCCTGGGTTAGTACAACGACGGGTGCTGAAAGGGGATGAGTGCTAAGACAAGCGCTTCGCTATAGTAGCTGGAGCGGGTGACGACATTATTGCTCAGAATGCCGACTGCACCGTTCTGCTGTTTGGAGTTGGCTGTGCCAAATACAATGTCGTCGGCCTCGCCCAACTCCTTGCCGGCATGAATCAGTTCAGCTACCTGCTGCGGCAACACGAACGCGCTAGTGCGGCTTTTGCCCAAAATACCATCGCCCGACAGCACCACCATCCAGGCAAAGGCTAACAGCTCATCGCCCATTTTTTCGAGGCCGCCCTCAAGCCCAACGTAAAAGTCTGCATCCGGTACGACCGCACTGGCGTTTTTGACCCGGTTAGCTGCACCACGGAATGTTTCATCATCGCTCATTGGCTGATCACTAACGCCCGAGTCGACCGAAACGCCTTCTATTTCAAATTGTTCATCGGGGAAAACCCGCGCAAAGGCATCCTGCACGGCTTGCAGTTTAGCGGGGTTCTTGGAGGCTACAACAACATGCTTCATGCCTACGATAGTAACAGAAATAGTGCTGTCCGGTGACAACTGTGGTATTCGCTAGAAGCACCAGGTGGCCATGAAGTTCAGCACAAAACCAGCCATGAATGAGCCAAATACGACCAGAAGCAGTAGGACTACGCCAGCGACAATATGGCGACGACTTTTGAAGTCGAGAAATATCCGAACGAGGCCGGCAATGGCAATTAGCACACCTATCAGAGCCACATACACCGCAAGCTGGCGTGGCTCCGTGTAGCAATAATCTTTTGGCGCATCAGAGTCGGTGAGCGCTCGTTGGTAAGCGAGTATTTCAATGACTATGGCGGCAGCAAATGGCCAGTAAATCCACAGTAGGCGGCCAGTTTGTTTCATAAGCCACATCATAGCATGCCGTTAGTGTAGTGGGATTCGACTTACCCGCGAGCGCAAATTGCGCTGCTTAGTCAACTCTTGCACAAGAGAGGGATAGCGGCCTTCGGCCTTTTCCGCTCCGGCATGCTCGATGCCAGCATCTGCGCGTGTCCTCGCTCTACCGAACCCTTCGTTCGCTTCGCTCACTAAACGGGTCCGTATCCTTTTCTTCCAGAGAAGAAAAACGCCCGTATCTTACGATACGAGCGCCTTTCTCCTGGCGGAGAGAGAGGGATTCGAACCCTCGGTACCCGTGAGGGCACACTGCTTTTCGAGAGCAGCACCTTCAACCACTCGGTCACCTCTCCTCGTCGTCCCGTACGCCGCTGCCTCGTTTTGCCTAGTGGCAAAAGCTTCGGCTGACGGCTACGGTCCTCCTCTCAAAATTGTATTCAGTCGCCTTCGGCTCCTTGGATTACAATTTTGGGTTGATGCTTTGTATTGTAGCGTACCTCTGTTAATTACCAAAATATGCTGTACAATGTCCAGCCCAAAACAATGAGTCCGAGCGTGCGACGAAAGCCATTCACACCCCAGCCCACCTCGGACACCGCCCAGACGAGCAGGGCAACATGCGCCAACCACCATGCAACCGTGGCGATGTATCCATCCGGCCAAAGTTTTGCGAACACAGTCAGCCCGAACCACAGCAGGATTGGCAGATTGGGCCATTGCCCTAGGACAATCGTGCCGTCCTTGTCACGAAAATATGAGTCAAAGGCTTTTTGGATTTTTACGTTCATCGCTCTAAGTCTAGTATTAATTGTCATCATATGCTAGAATTACCCCTGTTGCTGCATGAGACAAACCAGAGGTTTTTCTCATCGCTCGTCGGCAAAGCCGAGTTTTGCAAGCAAAACCAAGCTCGCTGCTCTTTTCCTAAACTGCAGCGAACCCAGAACTTCAATCCAAGGAACGAAGTGACTGAATGAAGTTCTGCAAGGAGGAATATAGCGTCAGGTCGAAGCTTTTGCGATACTTCGCAAAACGAGACAGGCGCGTCGATTCCGACGCGCACCCGTAGCTCAGCTGGATAGAGCGTTGGCTTGCGGAGCCAAAGGTCGTAGGTTCAAATCCTGCCGGGTGTACCAAAAAGAGAGCCCCTCACAAGAGGGGTTTTCTTTTTGGAAATATAAGACAAGTCGACAGTATCACTGTATGCTGAGTATATGAAACGGGGAACAGTGCAACGATTGCGCGACGGGGACGCAGCCCCGGATTTTACTACAACTGATGTAGCGGGCAATACTGTCGCACTCAGCCAGATTACTGCCAGTAGAGTACTACTGACATTTTTTCGATATTCGGGCTGTCCCTGGTGCAACCTGGCCGTCCACCGATTAACTCTCGAGTACGATCGGATCCGTGACAACGATTGTGAAGTGGTAGCGTTTATCCAATCGGAACCGTCATCAATTCAGAAAAATATCTACGGTCGCCACACCCCAAAACCACCCTTTCCCATCATTGCCGATCATGAGGAGCAATTTTACCGGCTGTATGGCGTCACTCCATCAAAAATGGCGATCTTACGGAGTGTTACCAAGTTGCCCGACTGGGCGCGCAGCGTCAAGATTCATGGATTCTCACAGGGGAATGTCGATGGCAATGTCTTTATGGTGCCCGCTGCATTTGTTATCAACCAACGTACCCACAGCATTGAAAAAGCCATGTACGGCGCAAGTTTTTATGATCACGAAGCTTTTGTAAAAGTCTACGAATCAATCATCTTTACAGAGCTGTAACACTACACATACAACGTGATTTGTGTCACTTGCAAATGATGTTGTAAAAAATCCCGCTGTAGAGCTCCTGTAGCCCTGGCTATACTGGGGTTGTAACCAAGGAGGGTGCCATGAGGGAACGACGAACGACCAGTAAGCCAAAGCGAGTTGAAGATATTTTTTTGAACCCAAATTTGAGTTTGAACGAGCAATAAAAAGCACCGAAGGAGGATTTATGCATGACAGTAGTCGATCACCAATAACATCGCTCCACACCACGAGTCACCGAGACTGGTGGGAGCAGTATCTAGAGTATTAGGTGTCGATTGTGACGACCGTAGTGTGGTTTGCTTTGTTTGGTGGTTTGGCGCTAGGCATCGTAGGCTTGTGGCGTCGGCTTCTCCATAACATACGGCCGATTATTCTTGGCAGTATCGTAGGTGGCATATTTGGACTATCACTGTATATGGTGTTCTCTCTGAGCCTTGAACACCCGATTCGGTTGGTCTGGCAGGGTCTCAGCTGGATAATTATCGGCATGCTGTGCGCACTCACCACACTGACTGTGTGGCGCCAGACCAGGGATTAGCCCTTTATTTGGCTTTTGTAGTCACCTCGATGACCTCTTCGGGGTGATATTTATTTCGACGAGCATATAGTCTGAACGCTTTGCGATCCTGAGTAGTAAGCTTTTGTTGATCGACAGCACGTGGCCACAGCCCGAGCGCACGCACCGAAGCCGTCTCGATGGCGTAGAAGAACACTTGTGATTGCAGATACAACCAGTACAGCAGACCGAGCACAATTGCGAAGGTACCGTAGAGGTTGTCGAGGTGTTGAACCTGACGGCTGACAATGAGGCTGCCGACGATTTGTAAGGTCATTAATCCCACCGTCGCTAGTACCGCAGCCGGGAAAAGTTCACGTATATGGATGCGGCCGGGCAGGGCAATACGAACGAGCGCCAGAAACATGCCAAATAAAATAGCAAAACTGAGCGCTAACACCAGTGGCACCAACACCCAAGTACGATTGGACAAACTAAATACGTACCCCGACAGCAGCGGCGCCAGCACCAGGCCCAGCGAACCAACGGTTAGAATTCCGAAACTCTGTAAGAGATTGCGAGGGAAACTGGAGCGACGCAAGTATGGGATCTGCCACACATGGTTAATACCACTGCGGAAAGCATCGGCGACACCACGCGCTCCAAAGAGCGCCAGTACGAGCCCGATAGCGAGCGCCACTCCGGTGGAATTAAGACTTTGCACGCTTTGCTCCAGGCTGTCGCCAACAATTGGCAAATATACCGTGGCACTACTGACGATTCGCTCGCGCATGGTCTCGTTGTTGTGTACCAGTATCTTGAGTACTGAGGTCAGTACCAATAGCAGCGGAAAAATTGCTAGGAATCCATAATAGGCCAAAAGCGCGGCCTGGTGTCCGGCCTGATCCTCGCCGTATTTTTTAAGAACAGCCAGCGGAAAGCCGACACTTTTGTGCCGACGTTGCAACGCATCAAATCTGGTCACGAGACTATCTATAAGCTTCATATCTCCATCCATTGTAGCTAAGGGTGACAGGGAAAGCTATTACACTTAGTTGTGAAATTACTCATAGTGGGCACGCTTATGTTCGGTAATACTAGTCCGTACTAGCAAACGCTAAAGGAGGGCTAGATACCATGTCATACGACGAAAACGATTTGATGGATACATTTGATAAATGGGACGACCGAGATCGCCGCGCACGATTCCGTGCCAAGATGGAGCATAAGCTCAGGGCCAAAGAAGCACGCTACTAGCAGCTGACAACCGGGCCTATGGGTCACCTCGAGAGGGGTGGCCTTTTGCTTTTCGAAACTCTAGAAACGCATGCGACGCATGAGCTGATCGACGAGGTCTGGATCACGCTCTTCATGTGGCACACGGTAGCCCAGGATATCGATAATCTTATCTTCGTCGGCCGGGTCATAGTAGATAGAAGTTATAAAACCAAAGCGCTTGTGTGGAGTGAGGGTGATGCTCGAGAACGCTCCCTCTGATTGCAACGAAAACGAACGGTATTCATTGAATCGATGTTGTCTGCCGTCAATCTCAACTCCTTCGGCGGTCAAGGTGTAGGTCACTTGGCGTGGTTTGCGCGTAGCATATACCCCAAACATTACACCCGCAAAGACAATAACACCTGCGGATATAAGATCCTTGGTAAGCACCCAGACGAGTGCGGCAAACACTACAGTGCCACCAAGCAACGCCGCATACCAACCGGGAGATTTTTGATGCGAAATAAACTCTGATGCAGTCCAGGTAATCGATGGGGCGGGCGTATGCTGCCACTGTGTTGTATGGGCATCATCCGCTGGGGCGGCTACTGTAGGTGTGGGGGCGTCAGCTGGTTGGGGTTCAGTTGGGGATTGCGAGGGGCTTGGCGAAGCAGGCTGCGGCACAGCATTAGTGGTTGTTTCGGCCGATTTTTTTTGCGCATCCTCGTCCATAAGCGTTATTGTACACGGATTGGGGTGAATACGAAAAGAGGAGAACGGGATAGCGGTCTGCGACCTTTCCGGTGCGGAGCAGTGGGGGAAGGCGCGAGAGGGATTCGACATGCTCTCGATCGCACATTGCGCTGCTTAGGCAACCTGGCTCCCATGGTCGTATGTGAGAGGGATATCGCGCAAGCTAGGCTTGCACTACTCCCTGTGGTACTCGAAATAAACATGCGAGCACGTTTATTCCTGCGTTCCTCGTACGCCGAACCCTTCGGGTTCGCATCCCCGAACGCAGCCAAGAAAAAAGACCCCATTTGGGGTCATTTTTCTTGGCGGAGAGAGAGGGATTCGAACCCTCGCGGGAGCTCTCGCCCCCCTAACGATTTAGCAAACCGTCCCCTTCAGCCACTTGGGTACCTCTCCTCGTCGCATCTCGCTTTATATTTCACCAGGCCGGGCGACAAAATAAGTTTGCTCGCTCAACCCGGTGAAACAACCACGATTGCTCCTTTCAATTTTGCATACGCTTCGCTGGTTTGCAAAATTGGCTGAATCAATTCTAACAGATGTAGATATTTGGCGGAAGGGGTGGGATATCGCGTGGCTACGCCACACTCCTTCCTGTGGTGCTCGATAAGAATATGTAGACATCTTCTTATCTGCGCTCCTCGTTCGCCGAACCCAGGTTGATTCAGCATAACACCCACTCATCAAGGTTTACCGCCCGCTTTAGCGGGCACTAAACCTTGGCGGAAGGGGTGGGATTCGAACCCACGGTACCGTTTCCGGCACGACGGTTTTCAAGACCGTTACCTTAAACCACTCGGTCACCCTTCCGTATGCTTGTGATGAAATGTTCGTTCAGAGACAAAATCCCATTCAGCCGCTGCAACGTAGTATTAGAGCAGCGAGCTTGGTTTTGCGTGCAACAGAGGTGATTATAGCAGTTAACTTTATGGAGACCAAGCTCAGTCACCCGTGAGCGAATACGATGGCGTCGACGCGTTTCGCACCGGCTCGTTTCAATGCGCTGGCCGCCGCCTCTAGTGTTGCCCCCGTAGTCATAACATCATCTACCAGCACGACATGCCTACCGCTAATCGCAGTATCACTCGACACCTCAAAACTATCTCGCAGCTGGAGTAATCGCTGCTGGCGCGTGGCACCGACCTGGCGACTCTGGCCAATGCGTCGCAGCGCACCAACCTCTTCAGCGGAACAGCGGTGGGCAAGACGGACAGACAGTAATTTTGCCTGGTCAAAGCCGCGCGCTCGGACACGACTGGTGGCCGTAGGCACGGGGACGAGCACAGCGTCGTCTTCGAGAAAAGGGGACATCATGGCCGACATGGAATCCGCTGCGGCACGGGCGCCGCCGAATTTCATTCTCGCTATCAGAGCCTTGCTACTGTCAGCATATTCGCTCACGACACGGACCTTGTACAGTGGACTCGACCGTCGACAGGTTGTGCATGTCCGTCCATTTTCAGAGAGCCGGTTACAGCGATAACAGCGTGGGGCAGGTGTGGATATCGAATTTTTGCACGACTCACATAGCAGCGCGCCTTCGGCGCTGCAACGAACACAATTGTGGGGCGCAAACCATGCTACAATAGCTTCAAACATAAACGTTGTCATTAATGTGTTGTAAATAAAGTGTTCAAAGGTTGCGAACACCTTAAACACTAAGCTATACTGCTATAAAGACAAAAACGCAATACTAATTTTTGTTATAAACAACTTGGAGGGTAACAAATGATGGCGCGACGCAATCGCGATGACGAACTCTTGCTGGAAGAGGACGAGTTGACGGCAGCCTTTTTGGGCGACGACGACATGGTTACAGATGCTCCGGCTGATGACAGCCAGCAGCAGCCTGCAGCACCAGCAGAAGACGAGTGGGACGAAGAAGACGCTCAACTGCCCGGTCAATTGGCTGTCGACGTCTACGAAACCAAGGAAAAGCTGGTCGTTAAGGCCCGCACCGCCGGTGTTAACAAAGGCGAGCTAGACGTCAGTATATCTGACAATCAGCTCACCATCCGCGGCACGCTGAGTGCCGGTAATGATGACGGGGTAGAGAACTACTTCTTGCAGGAATGCTACTGGGGCGAGTTCAGTCGAACGATTGCGCTGCCAGTTCCTGTCAAGGAAGAAGAGATTGAGGCCGTCCTCAAGGATGGCGTCCTCACTATCAGCTTTGGCAAGGTCAAACAAGACACCGTCAAAAAGATCCAAGTCCTGTAATACAAGTAACGGGACAATAACTAACAGCCGATATAGTCGGCTGTTTTTTATTGCCGGTGTGTCAACCGAACGGAGAGTGGACCAGAAACCAAAATAAAAACCCCTCCGCGCGGGAGGGGTTTCGTAAACGGCTTGGTTTCTACTAGGCAATTTTGTTCGCCTGCTGGAGGACGAAGTGGACGATAACTTGTGACAGTGCCACGATGATCAGACCGATAACAGCGTAGATAAGCGTGTTCTTCGCAGATGCGACCTTGTTCTGGTCACCACCGGAGGTGATATAGCGTAGGCCACCCCAGATGACCATCAGGACGGCAATCACACCGACGATGGCAGAGAAGATGTTAACGACGTTTGTCAGCAGAGTGTTCAAACCTGAGTTGCCGGTGTCTCCGGTACAACTGGCGTTGTTACCTGTAGTACTGATGTTGATGTCAGTCCCGGTACAAACACCGCCCTTAATGTCTGCGGCGGCGAATGCTGGTGTTGCTGACACTGCAACAGGCGCAACAAGCACGGCCAACGCTGCAAAACTAGTAATGAGTTGCTTAATTTTTTGAGTAATCATGTATTGAATACCTTTCTTAGTTTCCTGGTTATGGTTATAGCACAAACGGAATAGGGGGAGCAAGCCTTTGTGGCGGTTATGGCGTCTTCTGGAGTACAAAGTGCACGATTAATTGCGACAGTGCCACGATGACGAGACCGACGATAGCATAAATGAGCGTGCTTTTGGCAGTAGCCACTTTTTGCGAATCTCCACCTGATGTAATGTAGCGAAAACCACTCAGCATGACCATGATAACGGCCACAGCACCGATGATAGAGCTGAGCACAACGAGGATGGTTTTGATGACGCTACTGATTTCTTTGCCGCCGCCGCTACAACTACCCCCCACTTCCGACAAGCCTCCACAGGCGTTGTTCTTGAAGGTGGTGCTAGCTGCCGCACTGGCTAGGGCGGGGGTCATCGCACCAACACCTAACACCACAATGCTCAGGCTGACGATGAATTGTTTGAGACGCTGCTGCATTCTTTTCTCCTATAGTTTACTGAGGACAAGCGAGACAATCGCTTGGGCGAGGACGGCCAGTATGATGCCCACCAGGGCGTACAACAAGCCATCGCGCGCTCGTTTAATATTATTGGGATCACCTCTCGAAGTTATGAAACGCAGACCGCTCAGAATGATAACGATAACAGCCGTAACACCGAGGACGGCGGCTACGATCTGGATGGCCACTTTGATTACCTCAATCACAGGGTTCTTCTTGCTGGCAGGACCGAGAGCTTCCTTACAGAAATCTGTCTTAGCACCTCCGGTCGTACAGACATTGAAACCATTATCGGTCGTGTCGGCCAGGGCAGGCTGCGTAGCCGCCGCAACTATGAAAAAGCTGCTGAACACCACGAGAGCTGAAATAATAGCGTTTCGCAACATCACAAGCCTCCGAGCACGAGCCCCACAATGGCAGCTGATAAGACGGCAACTACCAGGCCCACTAGTGCGTAGATAATGGTGTTGCGTGCCTTGGTTGTTTCCTGGGGATCACCCTGTGATTGGACGTATTTGAAAGCGCCGATGATAACGAACAATACCGCCATCGCACCGAGGGTGCTAAAAAATATTGCGAGCAGGGTATTGAAGCTACTCTGGTTTGCGGCAATCTTTGGCAGACCCGTGTCACAACTGCTGCCGCCGCCCAAACATGCTTTATCCTTAACTTGCCCAGTGGCAGCGAACAGCATCGGCAGCGACATCATCATGACACCCTCCCGGCGATAAAGCTCACAGTCGTTGCCGCGATGACAGCGATGACTAGGCCGACAATGGCATTCATGAGCGTGTGCCGCGCCTGGGTAGCCTTGTCGGGCTCACCGCGCGTCATGACGAACTGTGTGCCGCCGTACAGGATCATAATTACAGCGGCCAGCGCCGCGACGCGGAGCAATAGCTCGAGGATTGCGGCCACAATCAGCCAAACATCATTGAGGCTAGTGAGCTGAGGAGTACAAACACCAGTGTTTGGGTCCACGTGGCCGGGGAGGTATTTATACCACTTCGGAAAGCCCAGGAAGTTGCCGCCAGAGCAGGCGGCAGCAAAGTTGTGTGCGAGATAGTGCATTATCATTGGAAGAATCCTGCCGGAACGACGAAGTTAAGTATAGCGAACGCGAACAGGAATAGCAGAAACGCAAAGAAAGAGTTACGGATGCGCTCGACGGCACGCGCCGTGGCCTGTGGGTCACCGCGTGACATGGTGTACTGAATGCCGCCGACGATAATGGAGCCGACCACTACCAGGCCAACACCGTTAGTCAAGAAACGGATAATTGCAAAGAGCATGTCCATAATGGGCTGGCCCTTGCCGTAACAACCGATGTTAATACTTGTGTAGACTGAGTTGGGTCTTGCGCCGCACTGGTGACCGGTCTGGGTAGAGCTGCCGGGGCCGCCGTTACCAGGATCAGGGCGAGCATACGATACGGCCGGCGCGAATGCCAGCGCGAGGGTCGCCCCAACAGCGAGCGTCATTGCAATGGAGTAAATATTTTCGCGAAGGCTTTTTATTATCATAGTATGCATAACTTTTTACTAACTATACCTCCAGATAACCTACTACGCAATATCTAGGACATGCCCGGCACTATACGACCAAGCCGTTTAGCGTTATAATCCGGGTATAATGCGTTTTAGATTCGGCCGCATAACAAAGATTTGGCCAAAAACACTGGTGGGAAAGCTGCTCCTCGTCCCGATACTCGGTATACTGCTCTCCACCTCCGTGGTTGCGTTTACCGGCACCAATAGCAGCTACACTGCGCTGGCGGCGACCGGAGACCCGGAAGTTGACACCTGTGACGCTTCTGGCAGCCCTGCCTCTTGGTTTATTTGTCCGATTTATGATGGCATGGGTACGTTGAGCGACAAACTACTTGAATTCATTGTCAGTTTTCTAAAAACGAACCCTGTGTCGCTCAACCCCTCGAGCGATCCTAATGGAGCCAATGGACAAAACGTCACGTTCCAAGTGTGGTCGAACTTCCGAGTCTATGGCAACATACTCCTGGTTATTGCCGTTATCGTTATCGTCTTTGGACAGAGTATTGGCGGGGGGTTACTCGACGCCTACACCGTGAAAAAGGTCTTACCCCGCATATTGTTAGCCGCCATACTTATTAATATATCCATATATATTGTGGCGTTTTTGATTGATATCACCAATGTCATCGGGCAGGGGGCGGGAGAGATTATAAACGCACCCCTCAAAAACGTCAGTGTCTCACCGACCGGCTTCAAGCTCGGGCTGACCGCTGGTCTAGCCGCTGTTGTTGGTGGTGGTTTTACAATTTCTGCGGCACTTTCTGCCCTGGGCGGCGCTGCTGTTATAGGGGAGTATCTCCCGTTTTTGCTGTTGTTTGTGGTGCTGCCAGTGGTATTCTCGATACTCTTCGTCTTTATTATTCTGGCCTTGCGACAAGCGCTCATATTGGCACTGGTATTGGTGTCGCCCGTGGCGTTCGCACTGTATTGCCTACCCAATACTGAACAGTACTTCCGGAAGTGGTGGGGACTACTCATCAATGTACTAATGATATATCCGATAATTGTGGTAATATTCGCTGTTGCCAACGTACTGGCCTACACCACCATTGTGGCCAATGGTGAAGGCAGTATTTTGGGCTATTTCCTGGGATTTCTCCTGCAGTTCGTGCCACTCTTCATGATTCCGTACGCCTTTAGACTGGCGGGTGGAGTGCTAGGAAGCGCACACGCCCTTGTCACCAAGGGTGGCAAGATGGGAATTGGCGCCCTAAAGGGCGACGCGCGCGATCCAAACAGCATGGGCAACAAAGCAAAATTGCGTGCCAAAGGCTGGGCGGCCGAGAACGACCTGTCGCCTACAGCGATGGCAACGCGCGCTAACCCAACGACTCTACTCGGCAAGCGTCGTCGACAGCTGAGACAAGATCGCCTGGGCGCATCCCGTATCGCCTGGCGCGGAGCCTACGGCGAGCAGGGCAGTCAGCAATTATTCTATGACCAGCTCAAGGAAGACAGCCACGTGACCGGCGAATTAGCAAAATATACTAGTCGTGAATCGAGACAGGCAATCGAGAGTGAAATTGCAGCTTATGAGCGCGGAGATCTAGACGAAGAAGGTAATAGGATTGGTTTTGAGAGAGATGGCGCACAACACAAGCGAAGACTGGCTGCTTCAGCCGCCGCAGACAAGATTGGTCGTTCGCCATTTATGCGCCAAAAGGCCCTCATGAACCCCAACACAATTGGCTACGAGCTGCAGGCCGGACAGAAAGGCTGGAACGAAGCGACCGGCATTATGGCGAACTTGGCTGGTGGCAGAATGGAGAATGGGAAATTTGTCGGTGGTGATGAGGCTGCCTACGAATCGATGATGAACGAATTCCAGGCCATCGCAAAGGGCCCAGCCGGACGCAGCGACCTGTCGGCAGCCGTCGATGGCAAAAATTACGACGGCTACCGTGCCTGGACATCGGTTGGCATGTACCAACACGGCAATGGTAAGCCTGGCTCTATCAAGGGTCATGCCGAGTACTTCCGTGGCCTGCAACGTCGCGCTATGGATAACGCACTGACCGCGGAAGAGAAGAAAGCATTTAACGGCTCCGCCGATAAAGCCCTCGATGCGGTCGCCGTATTTAGTAAGGAGCTGAAGAATATGGGTGACAGCGCAACTGGTGCGGTTGCCGACGCCGCCAATCAGGAATACCAGAGCATGCTGTCTAATTCACGACAGGCTGCTGGTGAAGATCTGCAAATCCGTATGCAACGTCCAGAAGTCACACAGCGAGCCCGTGGCTATGACCGTGAGGAGCAAATGCGTATTAATCAGGGTCTGCGTAGCTAGCAGCTACAAGGGGAGTGAATAATGTCGCAATATAAAGTACTCCAGGATATCGAGGCAGAGGACAAGCTCCTCGGGCCGTTCAGCCTGCGTCAGTTCATCTATGCCGGTGGCGCAGTATTGATGGGCTACCTGTCGTATGTGGCTATCGTGAAGGGCGTTCCATTCTTGCTGTTGATATTTGTGCCACCCATGTTGTTCTGTATGTTCTTCGCGTGGCCGTGGAGCCCCGATCAGCCAACCGAAGTCTGGGCACTGGCGCGCATTCGCTTTATGTTCAAGACCCGTCGCCGCATCTGGGATCAGAGTGGCGCCAGAGACCTCGTCACGATTACCGCGCCAAAACAAGTCGAGCGAACCTACACGAACGGTCTGTCCCAGTCGGAAGTCCGCAGTCGTCTAGCGGCGTTGGCTGATACGATTGATAGCCGTGGCTGGGCGGTCAAGAATTCGAACGTGAACATGCCGGCCTTGCCATCCTACGACACCGATCCGTCAGACAGACTCGTCGCCAGCAGCGCGTTACCCCAAGTAGTGGGTGACGTCGATGTCCAGGCCGACGACGACATCCTGGACGAGCAAAACAACCCCGTCGCGCAACAGTTTGACCACATGATGCAGGAGTCCAGCCAGGCACACCGACAGCGCATTATCAATCAGCTCAATGGCAAGACACCACCAGCCCCCAGTCCAACCACGCAGGATGGCGCGACGCAACCAGATTACTGGTTCCTACATGAGCAGCAGGCGGCCCCGAACTCACCGCGCCCCAATGCTGACAACGTCGTCTTCGCCAACCCTCAGGTCGTCCACCCCGGCACCAACATGACCAATAGTGCGCCGGCCCCAACCCCAGATGAAGAGGCTATCGCACAACAGGCGCTCCAGCAGGGCAGCACGCAGCAGCAATACCAGAACATGCACCTGCGCACCATTAACCCGCTGGGCGGCGACCAGCCTGCACCAACCCAGCCACCCCAAGCTACGCAGCAGTCCGCAGATCAGCCGCCACAACAGATGGCCGATGATGTTGCATCTGCCGGGCAACAACCGGTTGATACACAGGTGCAACCACCGGCAAATCCGCCTGTGACACCACAGCCTGACCCTGCTATACTGAATTTAGCGAGCAGCAATGATTTGGATGTGGCGACACTGGCCCGACAGGCACAGCGTTCACAGCACCCAGATTCACCCGATGACGAAGTCGTCATCTCGCTTCGATAGCTTAACTAGCAAGCGTACAGGTGGGCACCGTTATGGATCGATTCGTATGAGGTGGTCAGAAGATTGCCACACAATCGTCCCATGCCTCTTGTCCACGCGTCGCGTAATTGCACGGACACCATAGATTAGATGAACCCCTCGGCACCCAACCAGCCAACACAAAGCCAATCCCCACAGGGGCAGCCTCCTGGCACCCAAGGCGGACAGGGTCAGCTGCATTATCAACCACCGGCTCCTCCAGAACCTGTCGCAGTCGGAGGCCAAGCCCAGACCATTCCCGCCGGCGCTACACCCACTAACCCCAACAGCACCCAGAACACATTGCAAATTGCCGAAATCCGCGACGGTATCGTTATTCTCAACGATGGCTCGTTTCGTTCGGTCATTATGATGAAATCGGTCAACTTTGACCTGATGAGCCCCCAAGAACAAGAGGCAGTTGAGTACAGCTACCAGGGCTTTTTGAACTCGCTGTACTTCCCGGTACAGATTTTTGTCCGCTCATCGCGTGTCGACTTGCGACCATACGTCGAGCGCCTGGACAAAATTCGCGGCGAACACGACAACATGCTGCTAGCGCTGCTGATGGAGGACTATATCAATTTCATTGACAGCCTCAGCCAACAGACCAACATTATGGACAAGGTGTTTTATGTGGTGGTGCCGTATTTTCCTCGAACCGACGTTCAACAGGCGCTTACGCAGAGCAAGAACTTCTTTAGTGGCCTGGGGCAAATCTTTAGCAGCAAGGAAGACCACGTCACCATCAATGAAGCAGACCTCGAGGCCGCCAAAACCGAACTGCGCAACCGTGTCCAGAGCGTGCTTGGTGGTATGATCCAGTGTGGTGTCCAGGGGTTGCCGCTTGATACGCAGGAGCTGATTGAGTTGTATTATGATACCTACAACCCTGACACGGCGACCCGTCAGCAGCTGAAGAACTTCAGTGATTTGACCGCCGACATCGTCACTAAAGGCCAGGGGCCAGCACCCCAGCAACGACTTCAGGGAGGCCTAGACCAATGAATCACAGGAGCATCTTCTAATGGCACTCGGTAGAAGCAAGCAACAAATCGATCCTGCAGCAGTTGCAGAGGCACAGCGCTCTCAAGAAGCCCAGGAAGTTCAGTCTGCCTTTCGCAAGGGTGTTACCGCACTGCGCGACTTTATTGCGCCGAGTAGCATTGAGTTCAACAGCTCGTATTTCCAGATTGGCACCCGCTTTGCCCGTAGCTATTACGTCTATGGCTACCCCCGCCAGCTTTATACTGGCTGGCTGAGCAGCATGATTAACATCGATGAGGTGCTTGATATGTCCATGTACATATATCCTGTCGAAAGCCAGGTAGTGCTGGAAAACCTCCGCAAAAAAGTGACACAGCTCGAAGCCGGCATCCAGATAGACGCCGAAAAGGGACGCGTTCGTGACCCGGCCAAGCAGGCACAGATTCTTGACGCCGAGGAGATGCGTGACAAACTGCAGGTCGGTGAAGAGCGCTTTTTCCGCCTGGGCTTCTACTTCACGATCTATGGCAACTCGATGGACGAACTCGAGTTTGTATCGCACAAGCTCGAATCACTCCTCGGCCAACAACTCGTCTTCAGCAAGCCAGCCACTGCTCAGCAGGAGCAGGCACTGAATAGTATCGTGCCGCAATTTACCGACCAGTTGCAGATTCGACGCAACTTTAGCACCGGTGCACTCAGCACCAGCTTCCCATTCACCAGCGCCGATCTGACACAGGATAACGGCATCCTCTACGGTATCAACATGCACAACTCGGGTCTGGTTATCTTTGACCGATTTAGCCTGGAGAACGGCAACTCTGTCATCTTTGCCAAGTCTGGTGCTGGTAAGTCATTTACTGTCAAGCTTGAGGCTCTCCGTAGCATGATGTTCGGCACCGAAATCCTCATTATCGATCCAGAGAATGAATACGAACGCATGTGCGATGCGGCCGGCGGCGCTTATGTACGGCTCAGCCTTAACTCCACCACTCGCATCAATCCGTTCGATTTGCCGCGTGTCACCGATGGTGAGGAGGGCGACAACCCTCTGCGCAGCAACCTCATCACCCTACATGGACTATTGCGGCTGATGATGGGCGGCGCCCAGGCACAAATGCAGGCTAACGGTAACGCCACTATGGCGCCCGCTCTCTCGCCAGCAGAGGAGGCAGACCTCGATTCAGCACTCATCGAGACCTACGCCAAGGCCGGTATCACCAACGATCCGCTCACCCATACCGCAACTCCACCAACGATTAACGACCTCTACGACACGTTGCTACACATGGGGAGCACCGGCCCGCAACTGGCGCAGCGGCTTCGCAAATACACCACCGGTACGTTCGCGGGCATCTTCAGCCAGCAAAGTAACATTAATATCAACAACCCGCTCGTCGTCTTCAACATTCGCGACCTCGAGGACGAACTGCGACCGGTCGCTATGTACATTGTGCTGAATTACATCTGGAACAAGACCAAAACTGACCAACGACGCCGCATGCTTATCGTTGATGAGGCCTGGCAGCTGATGAAATACGAGGACAGTGCCAACTTCCTCTTTAGCCTGGCCAAACGTGCCCGTAAATACAACCTCGGCATCACGACCATCACTCAGGACGTCGAAGACTTTATGGGGTCACGCATGGGACGAGCCATTGTGGCGAATGCCAGCATGCAGATTCTGCTGAAGCAGTCACCGTCAGCCGTCGATGTCCTCAGTGACGTCTTCAAGTTGACCAGTGAGGAAAAGAAACGCCTGAGTCAATTCCCCGTCGGGCAGGGCTTGTTCTTTGCCGGACAGAACCACGTCCACATCCAGATCGTGGCCAGTCCGACCGAGACCGGCCTAATTACCACCAACCCGGCTCAGGTCCAACAGGCCAATGCCGCCGCCCAGCAGGGAAATCTCGGCAGCCAACAGGGGACTATTGATTTGAGCAATCGACTGCATCCAGGTGTATAATAAGCACAAGCGTATTGTGGATTACATACATATATGTCTACCGAACTAAAGGACAGGCCAGCCCATTCCGACTCTGACGGCGGTGAGGATAATGTCGGCCAACAACATGCCGATGAGATGTTCAATCAACTGACGTCTGACTCTCACATGAAGAAGGACGGCAAATCCGGCGACCTTGGCGGCGACAAAAAGGATTCAAAGACCAACCCTGCCGACAGCATGGCCTCCGCTGGCGCAGCAGCGCAGAATTTTGCCAAGAATTTTGGAACTAGTGCCGCCACTGCCGGCGCCGGTAGTTCGCTCACGGCACTCAACAAAGCCAAGAACTATTTCTGGGGTAGCAAGACTCGACGAAACACGACTATTGGCGGCGGTGTCGGTGGCATAATCGCCACCATCGTCATCGCGATGACGACGCTCATCTTGCCGCTAAAAATTGAGGGGCTGGTCAACAACCTCGAGGCACGATTTGGCGCAGCCAGCCAGAAGGCAGCGCAAAAAACCACCGCGACGCTGTTTGATCGCTGGGTGCAAAAACACATCATGCCGAACATCGGTACGCCCCGCTGTAAAACCCTGGTCGATGCCGGCTGTGTCTCAAAAGCTAGCGGCGTCAATCCGATCTCCCAGCTGTACAACTCCTGGCGAGAGGGTAAGCTCGAGCGCAAAATGGCGGAGCGGTATGGCTTCCAGCTAACCAAAAATGGCAACGTCTGGCACCTGAAGCTCGATGGCAAGGACTACAACATCGGCAATGGATCGAGCATCTACGGAGACAACGCCCACAGTGGTAACCGCCGAGAGATTAGAGCTGCCCTCAACAAACACCTGGATACGTTAACGCTGCGGGAAAAGATATCGTATCGATTTATTATCGCTCCCCACGTCCGCGCCAAGTATGGCATACGTCACTGCTGGAACGTCTGCAAGTACACCGATAAGGTCTACGAGTTCACCGACACACACAAAGTAAAAACCAAGGCAGCCTTCGCCCAAACGACCCACCGCATTATTGAACCTATCTCCGCCAACTACGCACTCATATTCCAGTGTGTACTGACGACCTGTGACCCAGATTTGGTCGATGCCACGAAGGGAGATTTGGACCGAACCTCAGAGATTGGCCACGATGTTCGGACAAACTTATTAAAATTTGCCGCCAGCTTTGGTAGCGAAGCACTAGAAGATGTCGTCAAGGCCGCAGACAAGATTGCCAAGGAGGGTTTTGCCAAATACTTTGGTCGCCTCGTCATCGAAAAGGTCTTCACAAAAGTCATAGGCGAGTCTGCCGGCAAGATTGCTGGGGCGGTTGGCAGTGAATTTATCCCGTATATTGGCGTGATTATCTTTCTGGTGCGTGTGGTCGTTCAGGCTGAAGTTATCGGCCCGGCCGTTAGACAGATTATTTACTTCACACTCAGCTCGGCTGCAGTTACCCAGTTCACGGAGTACCAGACAGTCCGTGACGAAATACGGGCGGGGCAGATGGATTCCACCCAACTCGGTGGCTATGTCAACGCAATTAGCACAAACGTCAACCCATATCAGCCAGGTGACCCCGAATACGACCCAGAGGTAGCGAATAACATCTCGGATATGACCCAAACGCCCGTCTATAACGCCCTGTTCTCAAACCAAACCACGTCCATAAATGACCGGCCAAAAATAGATAAATCAAACCCACAATACGTCTGCCCAGAGGACGACAACAAGCCGGTGCCAACAGGCCAGGCGGTCTGTGGCAGCGAGGTGTTCGCCCGCGGCGTTGGGGTATTTGATTTTGTCACCGACGTATACGAGTTTGGTGACAACCCTATTAGCAAGTCTGCTAGGGGCTTGGGTCGAGCCATATTTGACGCTATCGATAGCGCCATCAGCTGGGCACTGGGCCCCTTGATAGATATCCTGGTATTTGGCTGTAAGACCTCACCGGTGTGTCAGCCCGGCGTAGATTACATAAAGAATCAGCTAGGTGAATTCGGAAAATGGCTACTAGACACCTTTGTGGGCTCGCCATTCTCAACCAATATGAGTGGTGGTCGTACCGGCGATATGGTAATTGGTGGGGCTGACGCGTACTTCAACACCGATGTGTGTCAAAATCTGTACGGCTGTCAGCGAGTCAGTGACAAAGAGGCGTATGCCATCCAGAATCAGGCGCTCAATCAAGCCAAGCATGACTTCGCCCAGCGACCATTCTTTGCCCGTATGTTCAGCACCGACACACCGTACTCCATGCTATCGCGTGTAGCAATCCAGATGCCAGGCAGCCTCTCGATGTCCATACGAAGTATCAGCGATACCTTGATTAAGAGTCCGTTCGCCGTTATCAGCCAAGGCTTCGCATCGATACTGAACCCACAGCCGGCATTTGCTGGGGCTGGTGCTATCACCAAAGATCCATACGGCGTTCCTCAAACAGCATTTCCAGATGATAAAATCCCCGATGCGAATCATATCGAGTCATACTGGGATGACAATTGCGCCGACAAATACGACGAGAGCACTGGAGAGCTTGATATATCCGACTGGCTAAATGCCCAGGAACAAGACAAGGATAGTGGCTTGGCCGTCCCCGGCAAGGAAGCTGGCGCCAATAGGTGTCTACTGATTCTGCGCACCGCACAGTCAGGTGGTGGGCTATTCGACAAGAGCATGCTGCCGCCACCACCACAAATCAGCGTCAATGACGGTACCGCTACAACACCAACCAGTAATGGCAGCCTGCCGACAGGCACGGCCCAGGACCTCGCCAAACAGTTGATGGTATACGTCAACCAGGGCAAGATAACCTGTCCGTTCGAAGTCAACTGCCGCGATATTCGTTTCACAGCCCAGGGCACAAGTATCAAGAACTTGTCATGCTACGTCGACGCCCTAAACCCGAAGCTGCTCGGTATGTTACTGAAGCTAGCACAAATGGGCCACACGTTTAGCCTAACCGCACTGTGTAGTGACCACCCCAGCAACCCTTCCAGCCTTCATCACAAGGGTCGCGCAGCCGACTTCAACACGATTGACGGCACATTTATGGGGCCGAATGATACCTATTGGACGGGGGCCAGATTAACCGCTGGCAAAAATCTTGATCGCGACATTGTTTCGTTCATGCCGAAAACCTCAGCGCAGTTCGGCCAGGTACAGTGCCACCCAACATTCGACTTCTTCAGCGGGTACGTAACATATCCTGATTCATGTCACCACCAACACGTACAGGTGGTAGACTGATGAGTGTCATGACACGAACGCTCGCCAGCTGGATGAAACAGCTCGCCATACTGACAAGCCTGGCTGTGCTGGTTACGTTCAGTAATAATCTTGCGCTACAGGCACTGGCAGCCACCAACGACGAGCCGTGTGACCCAGCCATGTCAGTCCAAGACTGTCAGGCGCTGTATGGCTGGCCCAACTGGATTCCAGAAGAAGCTGGCATCAATGTTTGTGGCTCTGGCAGTGTCACCCTGACAGGTAGCGACAACCAAGAAAAAACGTGGAACTTCTTCAAGGGAAAGGGCCTTGCCAACGTCACCGTGGCTGCGATATTCGGCAATCTCATGCACGAATCGACCCTCAGCCCTACCATTATCCAGAACGGAGGCACCAGCCAGGATCCAGCCGATGCGGGCGGTGGCGGATGGGGAATTGCTCAATGGACTCCTGGTGTTAAAGCCGAACAAGAGGCCGCAAAATACAAGATTACTAGTCCGATTTACGAGCTGGGAACACAACTTCAAATCGTCTGGGAGGAGCTCAACAAGACAGCGCCGACAGGTCAAACAAATGTCTTGGGCGGGCTTAAGAAACTTACCGATTTAACGGCCGCAGTCAGCTATTTTGAACTTCATTTTGAAGCCCCCGCGGATCCAGCCGGCAGCCTGGCATCACGTGTTAACTTCGCCAAGGAGGGCTTACGTCTGTATGGCGGTGGCGACACTGTCATCAGCGCGGCCGACACGTCACCTTGCGGCAGCACCGGCAGCGTTAACTGTTCCGACACCGCCGGCGTCACCGGCGTGGCGAGAATTCTGTGCGAAGCAAAGAAGTATGACCCGGTAAGCTATGTCTGGGGAGCCGGACATGGGGGTGGCGCGGCCTGGCACAGCAGCTGCCCGACCATAGACGCCAGTTGTGGCCTCGACTGTAGCGGTTTGGTCAACCTGGCCGTCTACGACGCCTTTGGAGTCGATTTACGCCAGAATACGTACGCCGAGGTGTCTGACAAGCAACATTGGAAAGAGATAAGTGTTGATGCGCTGCAACCGGGGGATATCATCCAACCGAACCCTGATCACGTGGAAATCGTCGACCATATCTCAGGGGATCTCGTCTATACCTTTGGGGCACATTCCAATTCACCACCTCAGTCCACGCAAGTTGGCCCGGCATCTGCCCCGTACTCCAAAAATGGTATTTTACACGCGTTGCATTACGTAGGGTCAACATAATTAGGAGGCAGGTGAGATGCAGCAACAACCACAATACATTACCCGAGGCCTTGTGTTGGCAAGCGCAGCACTCGTCATCATGCTACTGGCGAGTATGATCATCAAGGCGACAGTTCTACAGAATGTAACGACTACTAAACTTGATTCGGCACCCGCGCTAGCCGGAGCGGTCGCGCAGAGCCTCATCACGAACGATACCAATACTGTGGAGTTGTATGGCAGCGACTTTACCCTCAAAAACACCAAGTACTTCAGTGACAAAGACTGGGCGGTCAGCCGAGTCGTCGGCACCGACCAACAGACAGTTACGGTAGTGTTAAAGCGCGTTGATGGAGTGTACAGAGTAGTGGTAGGGCCGGGTTCAATTTTCTCTGGGTCAATCACCCGCAATACGCCAGCCGATGTTTCCTCGTACCTGCGCAAGGAGGGGCTGCTCCATGGATAATCAAATGCCGAAGAGCCCGTTTGTGAATATAGCAATTGCCGTAGCATTACTGCTGACGGCGCTGGTTGGTTTCATGACCGTGCGGGATGTCGTAGCGGCGCAGACAACGGGTGTCATTGACGTCACCAGTAGCAAGCCCGGGGCTATCATCACGATTAGCGGTAGCGAGACCCAGGCCGCCATAGCTGGGTATGGGTCGATAAAGATTCGCGTCCCTGAGGGTGATTATCTGGTTTCTGCGACCGTGCCCGGCTCGCAGACCGCCACAAACGTCCATGTGACGAACCAACAAACCACTGAAGCATCACTGGATTTGTCCAAGACAAATGCGTTACCGACCGTCAATGACATTGACTTCCAAAACTTCGAGGAACTCATTACGAATGGCCTTTCCACTGGGCGGCTCAATAGTGTGCAGTTGGCGATATTTGACTACGACAACCATGCCAAGACTGCTAAGCTCCAATCTAACACCATCTACACAGCACCCCTCAACCCAAACAGTAACGACTCGACATTCGGCCTAACGTTCAACCTGGATATAGACAACAAATCGTTCAAAGCTACGCTGCGCTATTCATTTGGCACAAAAATAACCCTGATACTCAACGACAAAACAACTAACAAACAGGTGTTCAAAGAGACGGTTGATGCAGCGACACTGTACGAGCAACCGTCACCCACGCCCCCCAAGGGGTATAACAGTGCAGACGTCACTGAAGCTCTGTAGAGCGATGTCAGCGTCTGTCGTCGTGATAAAGGTCTGGTAACGCGATAGGTAGTTTGTGAGGGCGTGACGGCGCGCTCCGTCCAGCTCACTAAAGACATCGTCGAGGAGGAGGAGCGGCTTTTGCTCGCGAACGGTTTCGATACGATTGAGCTCTAGGATTTTGAGCGCTAAAACTGCGGTACGCGTTTCTCCTCGCGATGCGCTCAGAGCACCCAACCGACCATCAAACCACACCGCCATGTCGTCACGATGCGGTCCGGTGCCGGTAAAGCCGCGAGCCACATCGACATCATGCTGCTGCTCGAGCCTCCGCAACATGCTGCTTTCGTACTGTTCGATGTTGCATGGTGTGTCGTAATCAACGGTCACCTCAGTGTCACTGTGTGATAGTGTCTGATACAACTCGGTGATGGAGCGCTGTAACTCAGCTATGACATCGGTGCGGTCTCGCACAATTTCACCCGCCAGCTGGCTCAGTCGTATATTCCAAACGAACAGTTGGTCTTGCTGGGGTCGATGATGGAAGTGCTTGAGCAGGGCATTACGCTGGGCTAACGCCTGCCGATACTTCCGCAAACTCGTGGCATAGGTTGGCACGGTTTGAGTGAGGACTTCGTCGAGATAGCTGCGCCGACGCTCCGGCGACCCGGCCAGCAACCGTAAGTGATTCGGTTCAAACACTACGACTGGTAACGTCCGGGTGAGCGGCAGGCGACGCAGTGGGGTCTCATTAATAATGTATGACTTCTTAACGGCTTGGTCGGGTGTGAGCTTGACTGTACGATCGCCGCTATCAGTTTGGGCGTCCAGCCGCGACCACGGCGCATCAAACTGCACCAGATCCGTATCCTTCGCCCGGTACGACACACCACGAGCCGCAACCAAAATTGCCTCGAGTAGGTTGGTCTTTCCGCTGGCGTTCGGCCCAACGATTATCGTCACCTCTGGATTAAACTCAAATGACTCGTCGGTGTACGAGCGAAAATGCTGTAAACGAATATTCGTAATCATATAGTGCCGCTCGTACCTCTCATAGCACTAGTGTACCTGGACACTATCAAGTACGCCTATGATTTTAGTGGCATAATCACGTGGGTGTAGTCACTGCCACTGGCAGCACGCACGACAATAGGTTCTAGTTTGCCGTTGAACGCAAACTCCACCTCATCATCACCAATCGCATTCAGCGCATCGAGCAAATAGCGCGAATTGAGGGTGATCGAGCCGGTACCACTTACCACAGCAGCGGCATTGGCGGTGTTTTCGCCCAGTTGCGATGCGACGGAGTGAATACTGAGCTGTTTATCGGTCTCGTCGACTTGAATCGTGATACTCCCGGCACTTTCTCGAGCAAACAGGCTCGATACTTTCGTGACATTGACGAGCTCAGCTCGCTTTAGTTTGGCTGATACCTCGAATTTCGCCGGGATGAGCTTTTGGTAGTCTGGATAATTACCCTCGAGCAAACGTGCAACGAGCTCCACATCCGCCACCTGGAATAAGACCTGTTGGTCATCATAGGTAATTGTCACCTCATCATCACTATCGCCCAGGATACGCAGCAAATCCTGCATAGCGGTTGCGGGAATCAGCAGATTGACATCTTGTTTGAGTTTAATCTTGAGCGTCTTTTCGGCCAATCGATAGCTGTCCGTGGCCGCAACATGCAGCGCCGATCCACCACCGCGCAAAAGTAATCCAGTAAGCACCGGGCGCGACTCATCGCTCGAAGCGGCAAACACGACTTGCTGGAGTGTCTGTCGCAACTGTGAGCTGGGGATCTGGATAGTCTCACCTGATTCTATTGCTGGCATGACTGGGAAGTCGTCAGCCACGACCCCGTTCACGATGGAGTTGTATTTGTCGGTTGTAATATGCAGCTTGGTATCTTCTAGTTTTAGATCAATAACACCATCGGGTAGGCTACTGACAAAATCTTGCATCAGTCGAGCGGGAACCGTAATAGAACCTTCCTCCGAAACCTTTGTACCAACATACTGTGTAATGGCAATATCCAGGTTGGTCGCACTAATACTTAGCCTGGTGCCGCTGGCTTTTATGAGGACATTGGCTAGGATGGGGAGTTGGTTACGAGTATTGGCTACACGAGCTACGGTGCTGAGTGCTCGGTTCAGATTCTGCTGAGTTACTTGAAGCCTCATGTGTTAGTAATTCCTTTCTTTCCTTAATTCGTGGTTGCTTATTATAGGTACAGTGGATAATGCGGATAACTCTCCGCTACCAGGGAAAAAGGCGAAGTATTGGGTGTGGAAAGCCGACTGGAAAACCTGTGTGAAGCGCTCGGGTAACTCGCCCGCTTTGTGCACACGGGCGGCAATGTTGTGTACGGCGCGTGTGTACAAGGCGTGGAGTTGTACTGAGTTCATCCCCAGACTGTACACATTTTTTACACAGCTTCTAGGCATATAAACGCTCCTTGATTTCACCAATAGCCGTACGAATGTCGGCGTCAATTTGGCTTTCACGTTCGATTTTCTCGACAGAGTGTATGGCGGTGGTGTGATCTTTGCGGCCAAGCTCATGGGCAATCTTCGGAAAGCTGAGGTGCAGCTCACTACGTAAGATATACATAGCAACCTGGCGAGGTACAACGATGTCTTTGTCGCGTTTTGGTCCCATGATATCGTCCATTGAGACCTGGAAGTGCCGGGCGGTCCGCTCAATAATTTGCTTTGCACTGATATGCTTTGGCCGTGTTTTGTTAGCCCCAAGCAAACTCGTGGCGATGCCTAGCGTTGGCTCAAGTCCGCGCATTTCACAAAACGCCAACACCTGGTTGAGTGCGCCTTCGAGTTCGCGAATATTAGTCTGCACATTGGTAGCCAAGAACTCCACCAAGTCATTCGGCAACTCGACTTCGTGGGTGTGAGCCTTGGTCTGGACGATGGCGCAGCGAGTTTCAAAATCCGGGTTCTGCATATCTATCGTCATCCCCCAAGCAAAACGGGAACGCAAACGTTCCTCCAGTGTTGGAATATCCTTGGGTGGTCGATCAGAGCTAATGATAATTTGCTTGTTGGCTTGGTGCAGGGCATTAAAGGTGTGGAAGAACTCTTCCTGCATCTTTTCCTTGCCGGCGATGAATTGCACATCATCGATAATTAACACATCGATCGTACGGTATCGGCCGGCAAACCCGGCGGTTTTCTTGAATCGGATGGCATCGACAAACTCCTGAACGAACTGCTCAGTTGTCACATAGAGCACTTTGGCTTGCGGATTTTTGGCAACCACCTCATTACCAACGGCTTGAATAAGGTGTGTTTTACCGATACCAACCCCACCATACAAGAACAGCGGGTTGTACTTACTGCCAGGGTAGTTAGAGATAGATTGGCAGGCCGCAAATGCCAGCTCGTTGCCTGAGCCGACGATGAAATTATCAAACGTGTATTTCTTGTTAATACCCTGACGGTAGCTGTGCGAGAAACCACCCTCATCGGGCGCTTTGACCGGGAAGACTTGTGCGGGCTGGGAATGGTGTTGCGGGGCTTGGGGTCGCGCTTGGCTTGGTGTAGGGCGAGGCTCAGATGGCGACTCGTTTGGAATGCGTGCCGTGTGTATTTTGTACACAACGTTCTCGGGCGTGAAGCCATTTTTACGAAGGGTTTCCACAATTAACTCATGGTACTTGCGCTCAAGCTGTTGTTTTACGAACACATTGGCGACGCCGATTGTGGCTTGGGATTCGTCGATGTCGAGAAGGGCAGTGTTCTTAAACCACGTCATGAAGTTACCGCGCGATATCGATAGTTCGATTTCGCCGAGCACCGCCTGCCAGGTGGCGTATTGTGACATTGCCGGACTCCCCATAGTGTTCATGAGTATAACGAAGTTTTGGGCAGTTTTCCACAGATTTTTTGGGACTAGCGAGGCGCTGCTAAAAATCTCACACAACGGGGGTAGGGTTTATCCACAGGTTCAAGTCTAATCTGTAAAGCTGTGGATTAGGATTGCGAAAAGGTGGAAAAATTGATAGGATTAGTGGGTTAAATATTGTTAATTTCACCTGGTTTTAGGTGAGTAAGATACGAGAGAGTACAACATGCCAAAGCGCACCTACCAACCCAAAAAGCGCCAGCGCTCGCGTGAACATGGATTTTTCAAACGTATGGCCAGCAAGACTGGACGTAATATTTTGAGAAGCCGACGCAATAAGGGCCGAGCCCGCCTCACCCACTAAACACATCAACACGACACCTCAGCTTGGCAACCGGCACAGCCGGTCGACCCAGCTGAGGCTCTTGGCGCATTCCGCACGTTTTCTGCGCGGTGCACAGTCGCCGTACCTTTCGTACGACTCCTGTGCGCTCCTCCAGAAGAACAAACGAACTGCACTCAAGCGTGTTACTGTGTCGCCATGGGGCATTTACTAGGTGGGCATAACCATCTACCATACAGCTATGCTTAATCGACTACACCGGTTTCATGGGCTCGGCAGTCTCAACCAGGTCTATCGCCGCGGTGCTACGTATCGCGGGAAGTGGTTTTCGCTGAAGTGTGCGCCCAATGCACGACGGACTACCTATCGGTGTGCAGTCGTGGTGAGTCGCAAGGTTCACAAATCGGCGGTTGTTCGCAACCGCATACGCCGCCGTTTATATGAGCTGTTGCGCGAAGAGTTGGCCGACAGCCACAGCAACCACGACATCGTAGTTACTGTTTTTAGTGACCAAGTTGCAACCGCGCCACACGACAAGCTAGTGCGTGCAATGCACGAGCTAGTAGACGCAGCCGGACTTCGCTGACGGACAGCAAAACTCGCTTCACCCGTGTTATAGTAGAGTAAAGAGGTAATAACACGACACCATGTTTACGACACTTATCGTACAGCCAATTTTTAACGTACTCGTGGCAATATATGCACTACTGCCAGGTCACAACTTTGGCTTTGCCATCATTATCTTCACCGTTCTAATTCGCATCGCCTTGTGGCCGCTCATGAAAAAGCAGCTGCACCAGACCAAGGCCATGCGCAAGATTCAGCCAGAACTCAAGCGCATCAAAAAGGAATCAAAAGGTGACCGCCAAAAAGAGGCCATGCTTACGATGGAGCTGTACAAGGAGCGTGGCATCAAACCACTGGCTTCCATCGGCGTTCTGTTGTTGCAGCTACCTATCCTCATCGCGCTGTACATTGGGCTGCGCAGGGTGGTAGACGATCCAGACCAGCTGTTCAACTTCGCGTACCCATTCCTGCAAAACCTGTCGTGGATGCAGGAGTTGCACCAGAATATTAACCTGTTCGATGAGACGCTGTTTGGGTTGGTCGATTTGACAAAACCGGCACTGAGTAATGGCGCAGTCTATGTGCCGGCCATGATATTGGTGCTTGGCAGTGCCATTATCCAATATTTCCAGAGTAAGCAGCTGCTGCCCCAGGATAAAGAGGCTCGCGGACTGCGCACCATCCTGAAGGACGCGGGCGATGGCAAGCAGGCCGATCAGTCTGAGGTCAGTGCGGCCGTCGGACGCAGTACAGTGTACTTCCTACCTGTCATGATATTTTTCTTTACGGTCGGTCTACCATCGGCCCTCAGTCTCTACTGGCTAGTCGGTGGACTGGTGGCGTTTATGCAACAGTCACGAATCTTGCGTGATGATGAGACCGAGCTCGAGGCTATAGCCGACGAGCCTAGCAAAAAGAACGTAAAGATAATTCCAGAAGCAGAAGTGGTCAGCGAACCACGCACCCCCAAGACAACCTCCTCTAAAAACAAAAAGAACAAGTCAAAGAAGTCGAAGACCGCCAGTAAAAAACGGAGGAAATGATGATAGCAAGGGAAAAGAGCAGCCAGAGCAAAAAATCGCACTTTTTTGCCCTGCGCGATGAGAAAAACCGCCAGGTTTGTCTTATTACCCGAAGGGAGAAATGATGGAAGAATCAATTCAATACGCCAAGCAATATCTAGAGGATTTGCTGTCCTTTTTTGGGCTGAACACTGATGTGTCGGCGACACATGACGATGAAGTAATCCAACTGAACGTGCCTTCGACTGCTCAAAATGGCTTTTTGATTGGGCAGCATGGAGACACGATGCGCTCCTTCCAGTATTTGGTGAGTACCGCCCTGAAAAACCAAGGGCACGAATATTGGCGCGTGAACGTCGACGTCGCTGGGTACAAGCAACACCGAGCCGATCGTTTAGCAGAAACTGCCGAAGCCTGGGTGCGCAAAGTGAAGGAAACGAACGAGCCAATGGAGCTCAAGCCTATGAATGCCGCCGACCGTCGTGTCATACACAAGCTGGCTGATGAATCTGGGTTGACCACGGAATCTGTGGGCGAGGGCAGGGATCGTCACGTCGTGCTGAAACCAGCCGAGTCTACCGAATAGGTAATTATAACAACACACAATATTTCTGAATATAACAGAGATACATTCGCAGTGACGTATATACGCACGTATATACGTCGTATCTGTTAAATCGCCATATCAATTCATTCTTAGTATGTTTGCGGACTGGCCCGCCTAGGCCACATACTTTTGGCTTGTTCCAAAAGTATGCAAAAAACAGCCCTATATTCGTTTGCGCCAGGCTGTTCTGGTGCGATATGAGCTTGGCCAAAGATCGCCCTCCCAGCTGTTGCCACCGGCAACAGCAGCCCAGTTGTACGTACTTTTGCCAGCCAAGCACACTCATACCGCACCTCCACAGCACGGGCAAGCCGACGGGCATTAACCACAGGCTTGGGGTTCGATGGCTGTGTCGACGTTCCTGGCGTATATGTTGTCACAAGATACAACTCCACTTGGTGCGGCAAAAGTTGTTTGACGAATAGAGGAATGCCGGTAGTTTTCCGGCATGAGGAGTTTTTTTGCCGGTTGTAGGCTTTGACAACAGTAACCCACGAACCAAAGACTTGGCCTTAGCCTTTTGGTTACTTTTGGGCAATGCCAAAAGTAACTGGCAGATGGCTCGCCAGAGGTCGCGTCTCAATCAGAAATAAAGCCGATTAGTTGTCGTGTAGGACATCCTTGTAGATGCCCAGTGTCTGTTCGGCCAGACGTCGCCAACTGTACTTGCCAGCCTGCTTCTGGCCGTCGCGAATTAAGTTGCTTGCGCAACCCGTCGTCGCTGAGCACGCGGTTGAGTTGCTTGGCTATATCTTCGACGTCGAGCGGATCGAAGTACAGGACAGCCTTGCCGTAAATCTCTGGCAAGCTGGTGGCGTTGCTACTGACCACTGGTGCGCCGCAGGCCATGGCTTCAAGTCCCGGTAGGCCGAAGCCTTCACTGAGCGACGGAAAGGCGTACACTGAGCAATGCTCGTACAGCCAGCGTAATTGCCCATCGCTCACAAAGTCGGTAAAGATTACGTCAGGGATGTCATGTTTTGTCACATAGCGTTCCATGCGCTTGTAGTTGCTGTCGGTTTTGCCAGTCAGGACGAGCATAAGATCTGGGTGTTTTTGCTTGAGTTGGGCGTATGCATCAATGAGGCGGCGCAGATTCTTGTGAGGAGTAGGCCTACCGACGTACATGATAAACTGCCTGCCTTTCAAGTCGTCCAGTGGCTCAGCCTGGTCTTTAATCTGGTCTCCTGCCTCGTACGTCACGCTAATTTTGCGGCTATTGCTGCGGGTAAACTTGGCAATATCGTCTTTGACGTATTCGCTCGGTACGATGATGTGCTGCGACTTGTAGGCAACCCACATGATGACACGCTCGTATACCCACTGCTTTATCTTGAACACCAAGCGATTCTTGGCTGGGTTGGTGAAGCGCAACGTCGTTAAGTCATGCATGGTGGTGACAGTTCGACCCATATGTAGAACAGGCTGTTGCGTCATGGCGAAATGAACCAGGCTGGGGCGCAGCCAAAACAGCTGCCACGCAAAGCCCAGCTGCTCACCAAAACCAAACTCCTTGAAATTACTCTCGTATACCGTAAAGCGCGGGGCAATCTTTTGCATGTACTCCACACGATGTTTTTTGGTCAGCACAAACACTCTGTAACTAGGCCGCAAGACATGCAGGTTTTTCACCAACTCATCGATGTAGCGACCGGTGCTAGTGCCCGACTCACGAGCGTCTATGACAATACGTTTCTTCATATTCCTGCTCCTAGCATACCGTACTCACGCTAGAAATCATCACTGGCGGCGTTGGCTTCATGGCGACGTTGCTTGACCTGCACTGGGTAATCCATGATGCTGGGTCCGATCAGTAATGCTGTCACGCCCAACACCAGGCCGACCTTGGACGGTACACCCAGCATCGTGAGCCCAGTTAGCATCAATACGACGACCATCGAGCGGCGAATCACCTTCTGGTGCACCCTACCTGCCAGGCGAGCACCTAACAGGCTACCCGGGACACTTCCAACAAGTAGTGGCAGCAATATATTCCAATCTACACCGGTGGTGATGACGTGCCCCACAGCTGCGGCTATGACCAGCGGCACAGCCTGCGCCAAGTCTGTACCTACTAGATTACTCGCTTTCATCATGGGGTACAGCAGCAACAAGGCGACCATAATAACTGAGCCAGCACCCACAGAAGTCATGCCGACGAGTAGCCCCCCTACAATACCAACTAAAATAGTGGGCAGGGGTCGGACTTTGATAGTAGGATCCGAGGATTTTTTCTTGCCAACCGACTTATACGATGTGATGAATATACGCAGGGTGTAGGTGAGGGCTGCAAAAATCAGCGCGGCACCAATTGCCATTTTCAGAATGTGCTGCTGATCTTCGCCGCTCCCGAGCGCGTTGATGATGAAGCCGCCGGCAAAAGCACTAGGCACACTGCCAATAACCAGCCATTTCACCAGGTTCATATCGACGTTGCTCTGTTTCCAGTGCGTGGCCGCCCCCGCCGTTTTGCTAAAGGCTGCTGCGACCAGGTCATTGGCTACGGCAGCAGTCGGGCTGATGCCCAGGAATATCAGGGCGGGCGTCATCAACGCACCACCACCCATGCCGGTCAGCCCCACGACTATCCCGACCAAAAACGCCACAACTAGTATCGACACAACGTCCATCGCTGTCAGGCATCCTTTCGTATCAGTTTATGCCACCAGCCACGCAGTCTTCTCAGGTTGTGCGCATTCGGCGGCAGGTCATGGGTCATTATAGCCCAGATGTATTCATCACTCACCTTTTTAGATGCCTGAATCTGCTTGCGCTCACCCAGTTTCTTGAATAGCAAAGACGTCGCGCGCCAGTCGCCGCTAATTGCCGCCCAGCCATGACCCCGGGTAATTGCTTTGAGGATAAACATGCCGTCGGCCAGCAAAAACCGCCAGCTGACTTTCCAGAGGAACGGTGCCGGCACGTTCTTGACGAGAAGCAGGGGTAGGTTCTTGGTGGTTTGATGAGTGGTGAAGCCGCGCATCTTGGCGCTGGTCGCGCCGATTTCGTGGTAGACGACCGCTTGCGGCACATAGCAGACTTGCCAGGCTGCCAGTTGTGCACGAAAACTCACATCGACATCCTCGTAATAGGCAAAGAAATCCTCGTCGAAGAGCCCTATTTCGTCAAACATCTTCATACGATACAAGCTGGCGCCGCCACTGGCCCCAAACACGGTGGTGTGGGCGTCATACGTGTCGCTGACAGCCTCGCCACGCCCGCGCGGGTAGGGCAGTCCCCACACGCTGTAGCCCTCGCCTGTGCTGTCGAGATGTTTGCCATCTTCGCGCATAATTTTTGGTGTGGCAATGCCATACTCGCGCTGTACTCGCAGGGTTGCTGCAAGGTGCTGTAGCCAATTTTCATCAGCCACTGCGTCGTTATTGAATAGGGCTACGAATTCACAGCCTAGTTCCTTGGCGCGTTTGATGCCGTCGTTTACGCCGCCGGCGAATCCTCGGTTTTTCTTGTTTACGACCAGCTCAATATCTGGGTAGTGTTTTTGCAAGTACTCCAGTGACCCGTCAGTGGAGCCATTCTCCACGACGATATATCGTGCATGGTTCTGATTGAGCAATGAGCGAATCCAGACATGACTTTAGACTGTCTTTTCCGTTCAGATTTGGTACCACCACCGCCGTGGTTTGCTTCGACTTCGTCGCCATATTCCTCTATAATACCCCACAGCAATGAGACAGTACGTATCGAAACAGAACAGGGCACTATTGAGTGAGCTTGTTCGGACTGACTTCAAATTTCGCTACCAGGGTTCGGTGCTCGGCTATGCCTGGTCGCTTCTTCGCCCACTATTTCTGTTCGGAATTCTCTTACATTGTCTTTGCAAGTTTCTTAAATTCGGAAGCGACATTCCGCACTACCCGGTCTATCTGTTGCTTGGTATTGTACTATGGAACTTCTTTGGGGAGGCCACAAGGCAGGGCGCTTCGGCAATTGTCTCGCGGGGTGCTTTGCTCAGAAAAATTAGCTTCCCTCGCTACATTATTGTGGTGTCGGCTACAGTCTCCGCACTTATCAATCTTGGTTTTAACCTGGTGGTCGTGATATTTTTTATTATTCTGGTTGGTGCAGATGTTCAGCTAAGAGCAGTAGTTTTAGCGCCACTGCTAATCCTAGAGCTGTACGTTTTTGCGCTGGCCATTGCTTTCTACCTCTCGGCTATTAATGTGAAGTATCGAGACATTGAGCATATCTGGGACATAATAATCCAGGCTGGTTTTTATGCTACCCCAATCCTCTACTCTCTAACTCTGGTGCAGGCCAAAAGTGAAATCGCCGCGTTCCTTATGTTTGTGCTAAACCCAGTCGCCCAGGTTATGCAAGATATGCGCTACTTACTGGTAACGCCCCAGTCCTTTACGCTATTTACTATCGGCAAGAGCCAGTTATTCACCTTAATACCACTGTCTATTATCGCACTTGTGTCGTTGTCAGCCTCCATATATTTCAAGAAAAAATCAAAAACGTTTGCGGAGGATCTGTAGATGGCTAAAGACGAACCAGCGTTGGTCGTACACGATTTACACAAGACTTTTCACTTGCCCATCGAGCAGCAAAATAGGCTCAAGGACAAGCTAATCAATGTCGTTCGGCGGAAAAAGGGTTATGAGATTCAACATGTGCTAAGTGGTCTAAATTTTGAAGTCAAAAAGGGTGAATTTTTTGGCATAGTAGGTCGCAATGGCAGTGGCAAAAGCACCCTCCTGAAGATAATGGCTGGCGTGTATACACCAGACAAAGGATACGTGAAGATCAATGGTACCCTAACTCCATTTATAGAACTGGGCGTTGGATTTAACCCCGACCTTACGGGGAGAGAAAACGTGTTCCTCAACGGCGCGCTGCTTGGCTTCAGCCGCAAAGAGATGCTGGAAATGTACGATGAAATTGTCGAATTCGCAGAACTAGAGCGTTTCATGGACCAAAAACTTAATAATTACTCGTCGGGAATGCAGGTTCGTCTTGCATTCTCTATCGCCATTAGGGCGAAAGGAGACATCCTGCTCTTGGACGAAGTTCTAGCGGTAGGTGACTCGGCATTTCAGCAGAAATGCTACGACTACTTCAACTCTCTTAAAAAAGAGCGACGCACTATTATCCTAGTATCCCACAGTATGCAAATTATTGATCAGTTTTGTGATCGAGGGCGTTACTGTAGAGCAAGGGGAGATAAAGAATATCGGAGAAAGTGGATGAGATAGCAGCATTTACGAAGAGATGTTCCTCAAGGAAGAGGCGGAAAGACTGCGATTAACCAGGGAGGAAAATGGCAAAAAAACAGCAGCCAATGAGTTTGTAAAAGTTCATAAAGTCGCCATTTACCAGAATACAATTGAAACCAGGAACGTCAACGCTAAACATGAGTTCGAAGTGAAAGTCACACTTGAGAGCAACGTAGATTTAGATGATGCCGGGGTGGGTATCAATATAAAAAATCATGACAAAATCATGGTTGTCTCAACCGGGACGTTTGTGAATATCGGAAGCATAAGCCTCAAAAAGCATATGATAAATACAGTAACTTTTAAGATAGAGAACATACTTACCAATGGTCTCTATTCGATTGGCGTAGGTGTTGTCGAGGGTCCTGATAGTCTGCAAAAAGTCCGATTGCGGATGGATGGGGCGCAGGACTTTACCATTGAAGGCATTAAGGGGCACGAGAAAGCGCTTACGCAACCCGATGTAAGGGTTGAGGTCAGCGCCCCCCTTTAGCTTTTCGCAGTGGCTTGGTAACTTTCCAGCTTCGGCTATTTTTAATTGCAGATATTTCTTTTTTGAGTTGGGTGTTTTCGGTCTCAAGTATTTCGGCGCGAGCCCTTTCGCTGTCGTGTTGTTTTGAGAGATCTGACGAAGAATTGCGAATTCTAGATATCTCTCGCTTGAGTGCAGCGTTCTCGACCTCCGCCGGACTCGGGATTTGTGTGTCCGGAGACTCACTAGCATTTTTATCGCTACCCACTCTAACCTTGCTACTATCGGCTATTTTTTTGTGTGCAGTATCTGACGCCTTTTTGGTATAAGAGTCTTTTAGGTAAGGCTTTAGTTGTTGGTATAAGTACTCGGAATCATTTACGAAACGAGGGAAAGAAAGGAACAGTACCGGGATATCATTTTTAACCAGCTTCTCAACCAGGTAGTAGAAGCCTGTCGCTAAAATTCTCGCCTCGTCTATAGGTTGGAGCGAGTAAATCATACCACCCTTGGCAGACCCTATCGAATCCCAGGTTTTGGTGAAATGAGAGAATTTGTCAGTTTTTTGGTGTATAGACTGCATTTCGACTATCGCGCGACTTGTGGCTGAATCCATTAGATCTCTCATGGGTAATATAACTAAGTCAATCTTCACTACATTCTCAGCGAGAAGTTGATCGATCACCTGATATAGCCAAGGTGTCTTAATGACGTAAGGTAATGAATCTTGCTTTGCCCCTAGGGGCATATCTTCAAGTCCGGCATTTGCTGTCTCATCCCAGTCAGCGGTGCCTTTCCGTAAATGAGTTTCTAGGCCAATGGCATCGAAATACCGCACCAAAAAGCTAGTGCCCGCCCTGCCCGTACCTGCTATGATTATGTGTCGACTGTTCTTCTTAATGCTCGATGCCTTTATATTAATTTCTCAATACCATTATACAAACTGTGGGCGCGATTACTATTCCTGGTTGAGGTAGTTTGCTCAAAAACACAATGAGCTTATAATATAACGCAATGGATGGCGTCAGAAAGTTAAATATTGGGGCAGGGAAATCCTACATACCGGGCTTCACTAACATAGATATTAGTCCAAAAGCAGACGTGGTCATTGACTTGAACACCGAAAAGCTTCCTTTTGAGGACAGTTCGATAGACTTGGTGTTCAGTTACCACTGCATGGAGCACATAGAAAACTACCTATTTGCTCTTGGTGAAATACATCGCGTTTTGAAGCATGGGAGGGGTGTTCATGTTGGGGGTACCCTATGTTACTTTGAGTGAGTATAACCTAGTAAATCCTTACCATAAGCAACACTTCAATGAATTTTCGTTCGATTTTTTTGATCAAGAAAAACTAAAAAAATCTGCCGAAGAAGATAACGAAATATATTTTAAGAAAATCAGCCACAGATTTACATACCTACCCGAGTGGGAGAAGAAGTCGACTAAGAAAAAGGAATTTGCGAGAAGGCACTATTTTAATGTAGTACAAAAAATTGACTTCGTTCTTCAGGTGGTTAAGAAGGATAATGCAAAAATATTGTCAGGTAGGGCGGAACAAGAATATATCGAAGAATTTGATAGCCTCCTGGCTGCAAGGGTCGGATACGGAGACGTCGCCGATAGGCAAAAGGGGTAAGTAGCCCAGTGCCTCTGAAACTACTAGTCCTTTCTCATATTTCGGATTTGCTTGGTGGGGCAGAGCGTTCTATGCTCGATACGTTTGACTATTGGACCGAGAAATATGATATTGAGCCCGAATTTATTCTAAGGCGACCACTGAAGTCTCTAGCTGGAGAGTTGAAGAAACGCGGCTGGAAGTACTACGACCTAGACTATACATTTTGGTCCGATGCAGTGCCGCCGAAAAAAGCCGAGGATATCTTCCAGCGGTCGTTACAAAATAACAAGGCCATCATGGATATTGAGGCTATCATCCAGGAGTCTAATCCTGACGTTGTGATGACAAATAGCATCGTGTGCCCGTGGGCAGCATTGGCAGCATACTTTCAGAAAAAGCCGCACGTGTGGTTTGTGCGCGAGTATGGCGACCTAGACCATGGACGAGTATTTGAAATGGATCGAGAGCGAACATTCACGGATATCGATAGCTTGTCCGACTTAGTTGTGACGAATTCGCGAACACTCGAAAGCCATGTTGCCCAGTACATCCCCAAAGTTAAACTCACAACACTCTACACACCATTCAAGACCGAACAGCTAAAGCAGCGGGCAACTGCGACCATTAACACGCCGTTTGCCGACAAGGACAGCCTGAAACTAATAATCACCAGCAATCTTGCTCCATCAAAGGGACAGCTGGAGGCAGTCGAAGCAGTCGGGCAACTGACCCGCGACGGTTATAATGTCGAATTGTGTGTTATAGGCTCACTAGATCAAAAAGAGTATGTACGCGCTATCAAAGACGCGGCTGAGAAATACGACGCAACCCACAAAGTGCATTTAATGGGATATCAAGAGAATCCCATGCCGTTTATTGCCGCATCGGATGTGGGTATTATGGCGTCACGCAAAGAGGCGTTTGGTCGGACAACATTCGAGTATTTGCTCTTAGGCAAACCCGTCGTAGGTGCTGATGCCGGTGCGACACCCGAAATGGTCAAGAATGCAAAGAATGGATACCTCTATGACCCCACGAGCGTCAAGAGCCTGCGGGATGCACTCGAACATTATGCAAAAGACAGGTCTCTCGTCGCGAAACATAGCAAAGAAGCAGTTAGGATGGCGAATCCATGCTGTCGGGACCCAACAATGCAGATGCTTTGTTCGCTAGAATCAAGTCCGTCATAAAAAATGCCCATACCATACAGCGACACCCCATCAATTATCTGCACAGAGAGCTGGAATATCCATTTGTCGCAAAAGAGGTGATGGATAAGTCCGGGGCGCAGTCGGTAAGGCGTCTCGCGAAGCTGGGCCAGACAAAAGGCCAAGGGCGCGTATTATCGCGTTCGCTCTGTGAAGGCAAAACTAACCGGGAAATAATATATGCCAAATACACGTAAGGTCAGCATCATCGTACCCGTATATGGTGATTGGCCGTCCCTAGAAGAGTGTATCGAGTCACTGAAGCAATTCGTCGATACCAATACTCATCGCGTGATGCTGGTAAACGATTGCGGCCAGACGCAGATACCATTGAGCGAAATATTAAGAAGGCTATCAAGGGTATCGATGGGTTCAGCTACTATCGAAACCCTAAGAACCTGGGTTTTATCGGTAACTGCAACCGAGCAGTTATGGAGCTGGATAAAACCAACAACGACGTATTACTGCTGAACAGTGACACGCGTGTTACCGAGGGATTTTTGGACGAAATGCTAAAAGTGTTATACGCCGAACATGGGATAGTGCCGTGTCTCCACGAGAACAACGCGACGCTCGCTACGGTGCCCTACGCGCCGCAGGACAAAAAGGTATTCGTAGCAGATGGAGCCGACAAAATTTATGAATCAATTCGCGAAAAGCTACCAAAGTATAATGAGATACCCGTTGCGCACGGGTTTTGCATGCTGATTAAACGGTCTGTGATACAAGAATTTGGCTTATTCGATACCGTCTTCGGGAAAGGGTATGGTGAGGAAGTTGATTTTTGCATGCGGGTGAAACATCAGGGCTACAAATGTGCGTTGAGCAATCATGCCTTCGTGTATCACCTAGAAGCCCGGAGCTTCACCATAGAAACCAAGAACAAGCTGCTGGAAGCGAATAACCAAATCATCTGGAAGCGATATCCGGACTACCGCCAAAGAGTACGTGATTATATGGAGAAGGCAATTGAGCGAGAAACTGCCCTAGAATCGGGAGGCGTCCATCAGGCCGGAGGCACTGCGAGGGCAAAAAGGGCTATAAAGAAAATGAGCCCGCGCGCTTACAGGTTAGCCCAAAAAATGCGCGCGTCGCTCCGTAACAGCTAACGGCCTGAAGCATCTTGCAGCAGCTCAAAAAGCTGCTGTGCGCTAGCTGATGAGGAGCGGGAGTGAAATGCGTACTCACGCGCCCTATTGTTCATGACAGAGCTTACAGAGCGCGAAGAAACTGTATCTGAAATAATCTCACATATCGCGGACTCCCATGCCTGACGGCTGTTCTTCACCCGAATGATAAAGTCGTCAAGCTCCTCATTCTGGTATGGCAAAACATCCGAAACTATAGGGGTGGCGCCGAGGCCAATGTAGTCTAGACACTTTATGTCGGATTTGCCGCGATTAAACTCATTATCGACAAGGGGTGATAGACCATAGTCGAATGGTCCCTGTTTCAATAACCATGGGATGAACCGCGGATAAATTGAGCCGCCTCGTTTCTGGTATATGCGCTTGACCCAGGGTCTGTCCGGCAGTGTGCTGGCCACGCCAATTACGGTTAGCTCAAACGAGCCGGGATTTTTCTCCGCCGCAGCATCCAACGCAGGGAATATCAGCTCAAAGTCAGCACTATGGCTCACCGTTCCCATATACAGGAGCTGCAGTGGAGTGTCCTTTCCGGGCTCATGTTGCTCGTGATGATGCCATACCCGCTGATCGAGTGAGTTCCGCACAACTGTAGTATTGGGATTTGCTTGCTTGAAATACGTGGCTAGCTGGTCGGTGGAAGTCCAGACCTGAGAAGCGTGCGCAACCAAATAATCAAATGCCGCTAGAGTCGCCCGGTGAGCATCATGTTCTGGATGATCCGGGTCTATGTCGTGAAAGGCATCATCCGTATCGATAACAAGCGCAGTCTGTGTTGCCTGTAATGCCTTAACTAAGGATTCCGCCCCCTTGAGCGTATCGAAGGCATTGCGCTGCACTATACACACATCACAGTTGGCCGGGACTGAGCGAGTGTTCTCTGGATAGAGCTGCAGTGTCAGTTTACCCTTGAGCGCAGGATCCGTGAGCGGCGATATCAGTCGGATGAATGCAGAGCTCTTCGGATACGAATCCCCGTCCCGCGCGATGACAGCTACGCGCATTCCATCGAAGCCCTCTGCCGGCACGCTCCATCCATAGGAACTAGCAAGCAACCTGCCCAGCTGCCGTTTTTGCCGCCGTTTTTGTACAGCAGGGTTGTAATAGTAGACACCGAATACTTTCAAGAAGAGCAATTTAAAAAATCGTAGAAAGTGCAAGAATCTCCTACGAAGAATCTTTGCTATTTCTACGAAATCACCATGCATGAGGAAATAGGCAAAATTGCCAATTGTATTTCGTTGTTTTATCTCAGGCACACCCTAACTGTACTATTTTTTGCCACTACCTAAAAGTTTGGCCACTGTGCGTGATACACTAATACGGTAATGTTTGAAACACTCAGAGGGCTTGTCGCTAAACTAACCATGGGCACTGTCGTTGTCCGTGGAAGCAAGATTCAAAAAGGCGTGCTCGTTGGGCTGGTTGGTGTAATAATGGCGTATGGCTCGGTGGCGGGTATCGTCTCGGTCGCAACTCCATGGTGGCTCGGGGTCGGGGATACTCCAAGACATATCGATTATGCATGGAGTGTTTACAATCTACACCTTCCTACGTACGACGAAGGTCTACAGTATCCCGTGTTCAACCAACTTAGAGGAGGCCAGTATAGTAAGCAGAATGCTGCAAAAAACCCTCCTTTGTTCTACGTAATCCATGCACCATTCATGGGCCCGCTTATGAAAAGCGGTCATTGGCACGCCGCCATTGCTGTTGGCAGGTTTATCAACATTATTCTCGGCGTGCTATGCATAATGGCATTAGCCTGGGCTGGTTGGCTGTATGGTGGGCGAATAAAAAATGCCATGGCTGTTTCAGTGCCCGCCATAGCTTCGCTAACCTATGATTTTACAGTATTGAATCAAAATTTTGCTAGCGATGTTTTGCTTGTGCTGCTTTCGACCCTAACAATCGTTAACTGGTATAAATTGATAAATAATGGTCTGCGGCGCAGGTATGTGGCCAGCCTAATCCTTCTATCTATTCTCGGTATGGCGACCAAAGGAACATACATAGTGTTTCTCGTCGCGAACGTGTTAGCATTATTCCTAGCAGCACTCCTATATGTAAAAGGAGGCAGGGCACGACAGATTTACGTTGCAACAAAGTATTCAGCTCTTCTAGGCCTTGGAGTGTTAGTTGCAATCGGATGGTATTACGTCAGAAACAGAATTATTGCTGGTTCATGGTACTCCAATGGTGCCGGAGGTGCTGGAGGAAGAGTATACAAGTCCTTGCACACTGTCATTACCAGCTCGACTCTCTGGGGGATGTTCTACACGCGCCTCAGTGTGGGTAAAGTATGGTCAACGATATGGACGGTAGTTAGCCTCGTTGCTGTTATCGAGGCAGTTCTATCCAACAAGCTGAGTGTACAAAAAAATAAAAAGGCTATCACCTTATGTTGTCTCATCGGCCTGTCAGTACTCGGAATTTTCCTAACCCAACTCGTGTGGGCGATAGGATACGGAGGTTTTTATTTCAGATATTTCCTCCCGGTTATTGGAGTATTTGGTCTAGTAATTTCGTACGGTTTACTGCAGTTTTGTCATTGGAGAGGGCAACTGGTCACCATCCTAGTGTCAGGCATGACACTCCTTACCGTAAAAAATATTCCGGGCCTGAGTTCAATCAAAGCTATGATTCCGGAATCCGCAGCAGCACACGGGGTATTGGGGAAGTTGTCCGTAGAAGCTTCACACAATGGTATCCCAGCGTTCTTAGCAGTCTGCTTGGTGTGGACTGCAGTGTTCGGAGTATTAATTATAGGCTGGTCACGTTGGTACTCTCGCCATCCCGAAGATCAAGCCCGAGTTCATTCTGACAGCGTATAGACAAAGTAATTCGACATAGTCAAAACGTCTGACCAGGAATGAGATGCTAGAAAGGTAGTTGGGGAGGTTACTTTCTGGCGCTTACCATTAACCATTTCGTAAACCATAGGGTCGTTAGGTGCGCTTATAAATTCTTTCAATGAAACCGACTGGGGTAATGAGTCTAATATTCTTACAGATACCGGGGTGATTGTTGCTGGATCTAGATTGTATCTCGAAGGATCTTGCATATCGACTGTAACTTTATAGCGGTAACCGTTACTTACTGCCCAAACTGCCCCGCCGGACTTCTTCACAAACGACTCCAGTGGGTCGGCCACATGATAACTTGTGAGTTGAGTTGTCGAAAAATCAATCACGTCCTTTCCGTTAAATCCGTAGTCTCTAAATAGACTCGGAGAGGTTATTGGTCTCATTGCAAAGTTGTCGTCAATGGCGTAGATCCTCGTTTGTCCTATATAGCGAACAAGTCTGCCGCTACTCAACACAACCGCACCGTCATTAGGGAAGAGCTTCATGGTAGAGTCCGATATCGTCAAAACCTTGCTAAACGAGTAACCGAGCCCGTATAGGTCGGTTTTGCCCGGGATGTGGTGTAGTTTTCCATTGTGTATTAAATAAATCTCGGGCTGCCCACCTATGCTGACCAGGCGCTTCATTTCTGCAGATGCAAAGTGGTTTAAAAGGCCGGATGGTGCCACGGTAAAGTCGGGGTTACTAAGCGCATATTCAGATAAATCCTGGCCTTCTAGCGAAAGTTTTTTACTGCCGTCAATTATATAATTTCCACCAGATCCATCGCTGAGATACTTTCCGAGCTTTGAAGCAGAAACAGTCAACAGTGTGCTGAGATTGTATGGCTCTTTGTAGAAATGAATGCCAGAAGACTTGGCCACATCGTTGTCTATTTGGGTTAACTCAACGCCATCGTAATAGTAATACCGGGATGTATTGTCGCTGACAAAAGTGTCCTGGGTGAGAATGGGAGCCCCATAAGGGAGAGTGCTTACAAAACTTGCTGCAATATTTACATAAGCTCTTATTGAATAGGCGGGGGAGCCGAGTGTCTTGTAGGCGTTGTCGTCGATGATGTGTCGCCTTGTCCCGTTCTCGATGTAGTATATTGTGCTACCTGACTGCGTCTTCAGGACTTGCTGTATGTCTTCAGCGTGTCGTAACTTGGTATACAGCCAATTTGGCAGCTTGGAATTGTCACTAACAGTAAAGCCGTAATGATTCAGAATAGTCTGCCCACCAAAACGATGTACAGTGCCCTCGGACACAAGGTATATCGAGCTGGTCTCAAAACTTGCAGAATATGACAGATTGCCGCCAAAGGTTAATGAATCGACATAGCTTGGAGGCATAGAGTCTATTTGGTTAAAGATCTTACCGTAGCCGTAATCTTTGAGCTGTGATGGTCCTACCACTTTGTAGTACGTATTATTTGCCCCGATTATATAGACACCAGTAGTTGAATTGATACGAAAGAAGGGCGTTCCAGTGGTTGTACCAAACCATTCATTGAAATATCTCCAAAAATTACGGTTACCGTACGCGCTGCAGCTATTGCCGGTACCATACAAATTATCAAGGGCTGCTTGGTTCGGGCGGTAAGGTGTGTAATTGTAGAGGCCAGCAGTCGCTTGGTTCTGAATGTTTACCCAGGAGTAACCGCAAGAACTATTCGGGTTGTAGTATATTTTGTTATTTTGTCCTGCTACGTAGTTATAGTTTGTCGGGTTGGCACGATATTTCTTAAACTGCCAAGCCGCTTTGTACACCTGGTTAAAAAAGCCATAATATTCTGAATTACACGGCGCAGTATCAGGACAGCCGTAGCCGGTTGCCTTCTGATATTGGTTTGCCCATGGCCAGCTGTCAGTAACGAGGCCCTGCTCCTTTTGTAATAGCACGATTAACGATTGAGGGTTTATGCCGCAGGCATTGGAGACATCACTTATGATTAGGGCTGCCGAGCGATTAGTTTTGCTAGTTAGGTTGCCACAAATGCCTGATTCTGCGGCGACAGCAGGGGTATTTTGTTTGTGGTCCTTGAGGCAGGTAAAAGGTGTGGCAGCAATATTGGTGTTGTACCAGGCGTTGTAGCGTTGGCCGTACACTTTTCGGGTTGTCGTGACCCACGTGTCGTTACTATTGTTCACGCGCCCAGTCGATGAGTTGTAGTAGTACGACTTACTGACGTCTCCATTGGTGTCACAGCTCGGTACCTTTGAGTTCAAAAAACTCTGTATCTCAGATGAGGACATGGATGACGAGTTATAAAATACCGGGTCATCGATAATGTTAGCGGCGTTGAACTGGCTGCCACTTAGGGCGCTTACAATACTCGGGCTAACAAGCCCACTCCCAACAGTCGGAATTATAAGCAGGGCAGCCAGGACTAACTTTAGAATAATTTGTTGCGCATTCTACTTGACCTCCACTTCGAGTGGATCAGATGTCCCGCCATATGCTGTCGAACTATATTCGAGCGTAGCTGTCCAAGTTCCCGTGTGTAACTTACTGAGGGGCACCTCGGTAACACCACAAGATGTGTTGCTCGCGTTGCTGACGGCAGGCCGCGATTGCGTTACTTTCGTCCCATCTGACTTTGCGACAAGCTTAGAGTACAGTGTCCCACCGTCTTCTACGACATCGGCGGCGAAGCCGTTAACATTGAGACTTGTTTGCGTCTGGACCCACGTAGAAATTTCTACACTCGTATTTTTTTTGTCCCCTGAGCCAGTCGATCCTTGGTTATTGTTTTCATCCGTTTTGCTTGAGGAAGGTGCATCAGATTTACGTGATTCGGAGTCTTCAACTGCGGATTTGCTCGGTGGTCCGTAGTCTATACTACTCGTCGATTTGGTCGAGCTGGCATGAAACAAGTGGGTCGTATTGGTAAGCTCAAGGGCGGCTACGACAGCACCGACCACAACTACTGTGGTCAACAAAATGGCGGCCATTTTACCGAAGTGCTTCATTCCTACCTGTTATGTTGGGGTTTATGTTTACGTTGCAGCAGATGTGGATTTTGGTCAATTTATAGACAGTGTAACCATAATCGACCGAAATAACAATAGCGGAATAGACAACACTAACCTAATAAGCTATGAAGGTACTTACCATAGCCGGATTTGTGGAGTGGCTCGGCAAGTTCTTTAAGCTGGTCAGCGGTGATGAAACCCTCCTGGTAGGCGACTTCTTCGATGCAGCCAATCTTGTAGCCGGTGCGCTTTTCGATAACCTCGACGAACTGGCTGGCGCTGTTCATGGACTCGAAGGTGCCGGTATCCAGCCAAGCGCTGCCACGTCCCATGGTCTGGACCTTGAGCTTGCCTCGTTTTAGGTACTCTTCGTTCACGGCGGTGATTTCTAGCTCGCCACGGTCGGATGGCTGCACATTTTTAGCTATGTCAACAACGTCGTTGTCGTAAAAATACAGACCGACGACGGCGAAGTTTGACTTCGGTGATCGTGGGCTTTTCCTCGATAGACACAGCGCGACGGTCGTTGTCGAACTCGACGACGCCGTAGCGCTCTGGGTCGGACACCTGGTAGGCAAAGACGATACCACCGTCTGGGTTAACACAGCGCTTCAGGCTGTTGCCAAAACCATGGCCGTAAAAGATATTGTCGCCCAATACTAATGCGACATTGTCGTCGCCGATGAATTCTTCGCCAATAATAAATGCTTGTGCCAGGCCATCTGGTGATGGCTGCACGGCGTACTCAAACCGGCACCCCAGCTGTGAACCATCACCCAGCAGACGCTGAAATGATCGGAATCCTCGGGCGTAGTGATGATGAGTATCTCGCGGATGCCGGCCATCATCAGCGTGCTGAGCGGGTAGTACACCATCGGCTTGTCGTAGATGGGCATGAGCTGTTTGCTAATGCCTTTGGTGATGGGGTAGAGGCGGGTGCCGGATCCGCCAGCTAAGATGATGCCTTTCATGACGTCTCCAATTACGTAGGTATCTTACCACGAGATGCGGCATATTTCGTCTGTTTAGCACCGGAAAGGCTTATTTGATATCATGGTAGCATGCAAAGAAATAAACCTAGCACTAAGAAACAGAACGGTGAATTAGTTAATAAAGGCATTGCAAAGAAGTTAAGTAAACAAAGGTTCATAATAGGGTTTTTGACTCTAACAGTTTTTGCGGTAGGTATTTTCAGTGTGGTCATTAATAGGCACATGCAAAATGCTGCAAATGTAAGTAAGATGACATCGAATGAGCTGGCCGAAAAAAGCCAATATCTGAGTTCGCTAGCTGGCACATTCGTTGCGATTTTTTCCTCCCCGGCCTCCCAGGATGAAATTGAAGGTCTTGGTGACTGCGTGAGCCTTATTGATATTGAGGGGGGTGGATATGGATGTGAAGTATCTGATAGCACAACTGAACATTGTGCGAGCTCCTTTTCTATATATAGCTTCAAGCTCTTCACGCCAGTCACGAGGCTCGAAACCGGTTGCTTCTAGCTTGCTCATGTCCAGCCCGCTGTGGGTGGGGCGAGGTGAGCTGACTTTGCCAGCAAAGTATTCCTGTGCGGTGGTATCGCCGACTTTCAAGCCTTGCTTAGTGTAGCCGGCATCCTCGTAAATTTGCCGGGCAATATCCGCCCAGCTGACCACATCACCGCCATTACTGACGTTGTATGTGCCGTAGTCGACCTTATTTGCCAGCATGTGGTCGATGGCTCGGACAAGCTCCGACGTGAAGGTCATCCGCCCGAACTGGTCGGCAACGACATTGGGGCTGATGCCTTTTGGCCCCAGACCGTAGATAGAACGGACAAAATTGCCGCCCGAGCCGATGACCCAGCTGGTGCGCAAAATGTAATGCTTTGGTGCTAGGCTGACGGCAATGTCGCCGGCCGCCTTACTCTGGCCGTAGACGCCGAGTGGGGCAAAGCCCTCATCCTCGGCGTGCATCTCGACGGTGCCATCAAAGACGTAATCAGTCGAAACGTGAACGAGTGTCGCATCATGCTGTGCGGCCACCGCTACCAGATTAGCGACCGCGTCTGCATTGATAGCCCAGGCCGCCCGACGTCCTTCTTCGGTCTCAGCGCCATCGACGTTGGTGTAGGCGGCTGCGTTCAGTATTGTGATAACGCCGCTCCAGTCGAAGGACTCGACCGCCTTTCGGTCGGTGATATCCAGCTCATCGGAATCAACTGCTCGAGCGTTTGGGTACTGCTCGCGCAGCGCGGTGCCGAGCTGTCCCTTTGAGCCTATAATGACAAATTTCGAATCGTCCATTATTGAAACCTCTTTGCATCCTTAAGCATCGGGTGATTGCGATCCCGATCGTTGACATTAGCCTGATCCAGGCTGATGGGCCACTGGATGTTCAGCTCGGGGTCAGCCATGTTTACGAAGCAGTACTTTTCGTAATTTTCGGCACTCCAGTGCGCGTTGACGCTGTACAGATAATAGACATCGTCTTCTAGTGTCTGGAACGAGTTGGCGACACCACGCGGCAGGAACACGGTAGTGTTAGGGTTAATCTCTGTCGTAACGACCGTGCCATAGCTGTCACCGTCGCGCAGGTCTACGTAGGCCGCAAAGACTTTACCCTTAACGACGGAGATGTATTTGTCCCACGGTTCGGCGTGAAGGCCGCGGGTGACGCCCGCCGTGGCGTTGTAAGACAGACTGTTCTGCACAACGTTGAAATCAGCCGGCATGCCTGCATCCGTTAACTTTTCCTTTTGAAACTTTTCCTGAAAGTAACCGCGCTCATCGCCGACATAGTTCACATCAAAGATGAGTAAACCAGGGATGTCTGTTTCGCGAGCCTTGAATTCTGTCGTCGGTAAGTTTGAAAGCTAAATGTGTCAGTCTTCGTTAGTTAGCCTCCACAGCGCCGGCAATAGCGAATCCATAGTTTATTGCCCCTGTTTCGCATAGTTAGCTTCTACTTCGGCTTTTTGGGCCTTCCACCAGTCCTCATGTTCGCGATACCAGTCGATGGTCTGTTGCAGGCCATCGCGCATGCCGGTCTGATTGTCGGTGTACTGCGGCTGCCAGCCAAGCTCGGTTCGTAGCTTGCTAGAGTCCATGGCGTAACGCAGGTCGTGGCCCGGGCGGTCGTTGACGTGGTCGTACCAGTCCTTGCCTTTGCCCATCAGTTCACAAATCAGTTCGATAACCATCTTGTTATTGACGTGGTCGTTGTCGGCGCCAATGATGTAGGTATCGCCCAGTGTTGCCTTTTTCCAGTATGAGGTGCACGGCCGAGTTGTGGTCATCGACATGAATCCAGTCGCGGACTTGCTCGCCCGTGCCGTACAGCTTGGGCTTAATATCGCTGAGGATGTTCGTGATTTGGCGGGGGATAAATTTTTCGATGTGCTGGTACGGGCCGTAGTTGTTACTACAGTTACTAATAGTGGCCTTGACGCCAAAACTTCGAATCCAGGCGCGGACCAGGTGATCGCTGCCGGCCTTGGTGCTGGAGTAGGGGCTGGATGGATTATAGGGGGTTGTTTCCTTGAAGCGGTTTGGATCGTCCAGTTCCAGGTCGCCAAAGACTTCGTCGGTGCTGATGTGGTGCAGGCGCTTGTCATGCTTGCGGACGGCCTCCAGGATGGTGTAGGTGCCAACGATGTTTGTTTCGACAAACGGCCACGGATTGCGTAGGCTGTTGTCGTTGTGGCTCTCGGCGGCGAAATGTACGACGATGTCGGTGTCTGCTACCAATTTGTCCATCAGTTCTGCATCACAGATATTACCCTCGACGAAAGGTAATGTTGTCCATGACCGATGCCAGGTTGGCCTTGTTGCCAGCATACGTCAGGGCATCAATGACGGTTACCTCATAGTCTGGCTTGTGTTGGAGGGTATAGTGTACGAAGTTTGCGCCGATAAATCCGGCTCCTCCGGTTACGAGTAGTTTCATTTATTGCTCCTCGCCCGTTATGAGTTTGGTAAGTTTGGCAACGAGTGAATCGAGATCCGATTTGGTCTGTGCTTCGGCATTTAGGCGAACGACGGGTTCGGTGTTGCTGCCGCGGACATTGAACCACGTGTTGTCGTCAACAGTGACGGTCACGCCATCCATCAAGTTGATATCGTTGTCGGCGTAGGCAGTTCTTGATACGTTCAAAGGCCGCATCTTTGTCCTCGACGACAAAGTTTGTTTCGGGGATAGTCGCGTAATGAGTGTACTGCTGTCGGAGCTCTGATAGTTTTTTACCACTGAGCGTTGCGACGTACAGGCCGATGACGGCAGCAATAATGCCACTGTCGGCGTACCAGTTATCTCGGAAATAGAAGTGCCCACTGGCTTCGCCACCAAACGGGGCGTCGTGCTCGCGCATGACCAGCTTGATGTTGCTGTGGCCAACTTTTGCTACAACTGGCGTGCCGCCGTTGTCTTCGATAATCTTTGGTACGGTTCGACTGTTACGGATATCGTAGACGATGCTGCTGCCCGGGTACTCCTTGAGGAAATACTCGCTGACCATGGCGGACATAACACCGCCGGTTAGGACTTCTCCCGTTTCGTCTACCAAAAAGGCACGGTCGCCGTCGCCGTCGAAGGCGATACCGCCATCCAACTTTTCTTTCTTGATGACCGCAATCATATCGGTCAGCGTCTCGAACTTGAGCGGGTTAGCTTCGTGGTTTGGGAAGGTACCGTCCAGCTCGAAGTACAGCTCGGTGACATCCCACGGTACGTACGGTTCTAGCTCCGGAAAAATCTTGCCTGCCATGCCGTTGCCCGCATCTACTGCTAGCTTTAGCTCTGTAAGCTTCTGGGGATCCACAAACGACAGGACGTGCTGGATCCAGCCCTCGGTGACATCTATTACCTCTAGCTTGCCCTCAGCTTTTGCATCCTTGAAACGTCTCCGCCCAAGGAGTTGTCGCGAATGTCTGCAAGGCCGCTTTCGAGCCCTACGGCTCGGGCATTCTCACGGCAAAACTTGATGCCGTTATACTCGCCAGGGTTGTGACTGGCGGTAACTACAGCGCCACCTGCCAGCTCCATACTGCCGACGGCGAAGTAAATCATGTCGGTGGTTATTTCACCAATGTCGATGACATCACGACCTTGTTTACGTAATCCGGCAATGAGCGCCGCAGCTAACTCTGCAGAGTCGGGCCGCATGTCGCGGCCAACTGCGACCTTGCCGTCGTTCGGTAACCAGTCGGCAAATGCTCGACCAATCTTAGTTAGTAGTTCGGGAGTAAGTTCGCTCCCAACTTTCCCACGTACATCGTAGGACTTGAAGATATTGTTGATTGCATCCACGGGGGTATTCCTTTGCTTACGTTTATGCATCTCAACTACAAATGTAGCTATACCTACAGTATGCCCACCGCTTATTCCTGTCAATCAGACCACCGTAATCTGATATAGTATGGGGTACTGAATAACGCTAACAAACGGGAATTTGAATGAAGATTATCGTGACTGCCGGTGGCCAAGGTACCAAATTGTGGCCATATTCGCGCCAAAATAAACCCAAGCAATTTCAGCCAATCATCGGTAATGAATCATCATACGAGCACAACGATCTCGAGACGTTATTAAAGATTTTTCTGCCGAAGACATTTATATATCGACAAAGCATAAATTTATCAAGTACATATCTGAGCAGTCACCACAAATCCCACTTAAAAATTATATTGTCGAACCAGACATCGCGAAAGATCGAGGGCCAGGCGAGGGCTATGGCGTTCTTGCGCCTTAGCTATGATGTACCCAGACGAGCCAGTGTTATATGTACAGGCGGATATGGTGCGAGACCCTGATGAAAAGTTTCGAAGAGTGATCCGTGCGCCGAAAAGATAGTTACCGAGCACCGTCAATACATTACCGGTGGCATAAAGGCGACTCAGCAAATATGGGTGCGGATTATCTCGAATTGGGAGTGCAAATGGTCCAGTCAAACAGGCGTTGAGGCATATCAAATAAAAAATTTCCATTTCCGGGGCGGCAACGATACGAGATACGCGTAAGTTGATTGAAAATTTCCACGTTGTGGCGCATTGGAATCACGCCATGTTGGTACCCAGAAAAATGTTGGACGCATATAAAAAATATCGGCCCGATTGGTACAAAGGGCTCAAGAAAATCGAAGAAGTCCTCGATAAGCCAGGAGAGAACGAGGCCATCCGAGAAAATATATGAAACCATGGAGAAGGGGCCAACTGAAGACGTTACTCGGCACATTATGGAGTCTGGTGACGCTATGGCTATCCTACTGCCCTTCAGTTTAACGGATATTGGGACGTGGAATTCAATTTACGAATTTTTTGAAGATGGAACCGAAAACTACACCGAGGGCAATGTAATTGCTGTAGATACCAAGGGATCGTTGGTCAAGACCAGTAACAAGCAAAAGCTCATCGCAGTTGCGGGCGTGGAAGATTTAATCGTCGTGGATACTGAAGATGCACTATTGGTTGTGCGAAAAGAGGAGATAGACAAAATAAAGGACATCCAAAAAATTCTAGAAGAGCGAAACGAGACCGAGTATTTATAAACGCTTGCGCCACTCTTCCTCTTGACCATAACCAAATTCACTCATAAGTGGCTCACAGATGTTGTCGATGGATTTGCATTCCTCGCTCTTCCAGTCTAGCCATTTCGGGGTAGCATTGTAGCGAGATTTATTGACACCAGCTTCACTCACAGATGAATCTCTCACTTTGTCGGGGTCGAAGCCAATAAATCTAATCAAATCTGACATGCCTTCAGAGTTATCACCGAAGACATCTTCGTAGCGAAAAAGGCGGTAATTATCTGGATGTCGCTTGCCATACTCCACGAGCTGTCGGTTCGCCAGAGCCCAATAGGCGGCCGTTTTTTCAAGCAACGATAATTCCTGGTTGCCTCCTGTGACGCTTGAGCTAATATCTGGCATCCAATACGGTACGTATGTATTAAAGAAGTGTTTTAATCCGCGATCATTCCCATGGTTAAGTGCTGATGTAACAAAATCACGTGGGTCTCTGACAAAATGAATAATTGTCGGGTCTCTGAAAACAGCATGTATTGTTTCTGTGAAGCCAATCAAAAATGGGTTTGATTCAATATAAACACGCGGGTCGGTCGGGTCGTACAACGATCTACGTTTTTTGTACAAAACAGAGGCCATATGATCTTCGGACACCTTACCATCAAGCTTTGCCATACTCCACATACGTAGAATGCGAGAAGGTTTTGGTTCGTGTAGGCCCTGTACGTCATCGTGGCCATCAAATAATTCTGCCAAAAAGGTGGTCGCTGTTCTGCCGGTTGAAAGTATGAAGAAGTTTTTTCTGTGCGTATCTTTGAAGTTGGCCTGTGAGACTGCTAATTCCGGAGTTATCGCCCGTAATAAAAACGGTGCTTTAGACTGCTCACTCATGGCCCAATTGTAACCCAGCGGTGTTTTGCTGGCAATCAAACACAAAAAGCCCCATAATGTTTGTCCGAGGATATCAACCGATATGAAAAAAAAGCACATCTCAAATCTTATAACACTGGCATCCGTACTATTGTTCGTATGGTACGGGCTGACAAATCAGGAAGTATTTCAGGCACTCAAAGACGTAGCATTATGGAGTTTAGTACTCGTTGCGGCGGGCAAATTATTAGTATTTGTTTCCAATGGTCTTTTTACACAATGGACTGCAGAGGTATTCACAAAAAAATTTAGTTTTGTCCATGGGGTGTATATCACAGTTCTATCTGCGGTCGGTAATTTCTTCGGCCCTCTGCTTGGAGGGGCAAGTATCCGCGCGGTGTACTTAAAAAAGTATCACAATCTGCCATATAGCAAGTTCACGGCTACGTTGATGGGATACTACATGATGTTATTTATGGCGAATGCAGCATTGGCCATAATATCATTAATTCTCTTACCTAAAACACATCAGACATCATTGTTGTTAATATTCTTTTCTATGTGGCTGCTAGCACTTATTGCGTTGATGTTTATTAAGTTGCCGAAGCGCGAAAAATTTGCAAACAGTGGCATAGTATCCAGCAAGCTAGGCAGTAGCATTATCAAGATATTGTACGATGTGGAGGAGGGGTGGCAGCTACTAATTCGCAATAAGCAACTCTTGATAAAAATGACAGGTCTAGCTCTACTAAGTCTTAGTGCGACGCTATTTATCTCGTTCATAGAGTTCCAGGCTCTACATATCAGCTATAACTTTGCAGCTCTAGGGTTGTACACATCTCTTGTCGCGGTATCGCTACTCGTGAGTATTACTCCTGGGGCAATTGGCATACGGGAAAGCATGCTAATACTAGTAAGCACGACACTGGGAATCACCAATGCAGAAATTATCCAAGTCGCTGTTATCGATAGAGGGGTGCACTTTTTGCTGTTGGCAGTATTGTTCCTGCTGACCCGAAACTCCTCCTTTAGGCGATCGCTTATGGAGCAATAAGGCCCGTTTATGGATGTGGATAGCGCCCAGAAAAATTCGAATATATCGGTAGGCTATGTTCTGTGCTACGACCCACCTAATTATGTACGTACTGAGGTGTTGCTGGCAATGCTCGCACATCAAAAAGTTACGACATATCAGGCGATAAACACCAGGCGGGATTTGTTGCGCTACGTCCAGACCCTATGGCGCCTGTTGGTTGTACGAATTAGATACAATCCCGATGTATACATACTTGGTTTCAGGGGGCAGGAAATATTTTGGCCTGTTCGGCTGATCACTCTTGGGAAGCCACTTGTTTTTGATGAGTTTTTGAACATGCATCTTTGGATTGTGGAAGAACATCAATTAGTATCTCCGACTAATATCATAGCGGCCAGTGTGAGGTGTTACGTAAAATTGACGCTTCGTGCCTCGCAGTTAGTACTGAGCGACACTGCATCCCACGCTGCCTACTCTGCGAAACTCACTGGCACGTCGAGAGAAAAGTTCTTGCCTTTGTATGTAGGTGCGAACGAGTTGCTTTTCAGGGCAAGGCAACAGGCGCACGATACTTTCACGGTATTTTACTATGGAAGCAAGTTCCTGCCTTTACATGGCGTAGAGACGGTTGCGCACGCTTTTGCCCTCCTAAAAAACGAGTCCATCAAGCTCGTCATCATTGGTGGGGGAGAAAACTCAAAATCTAGCCAGAAGTTCTTACAACTAGTGAACGAGTTGGGGCTGAACACGGTGGTGCTCCACAAGCCGCGTGTTCCGTATGAGGAACTTGCGGACCACGCTGCATTAGCAGATCTGTGCCTTGGCGGCCCGTTTGGCACGACGCCACAGGGTGATCTTGTAGTAACAGGTAAAACGTTCCAATTTCTGGCTATGGCTAAGCCCTGCATTATCGGCAATAACGCCGAAACGGAAGCAGCCGGTTTTAGGAACCGAGAAAATTGTCTTGTTGTCGACCGAGCAAATCCCCAAGCTCTTGCCGATGCGATACGTTGGGCCGCGCACAATCGTGATAAACTTTCGGATATTGGGCAAAATGGAAGATTGCTTTATGACCAGCATTTTAGCACGAACGCCCAATCAAAAATACTGGTTAATGCCCTGAAATTACTCACAAAAAATTAAGTCACGCCACGGAACGCGACGTTCCAATAAGCCTTCCAGTATATACGTATCCTCTTTATAAAATCTCGCCAATCGTTTGTATGTATTTGAGTGCCTAGCCAGCTTCTGCTTATCTGGCTTGTTATTCCACTGATTAATTGTGTAGTTTACACGTCTGCGGAAGTTGTATGGCATAAGTCTTTTCCAAATTATCTCTACGAGTGGTACTCGATATAAAACAGAAGGCGTCAGCAATTTAATCCTAGGGCTCGCACCGCCAACGTGGTAGCGTTTGTATATGTTATCGGGGACGTGGCTGTTATCAATCTCCAAAAAGTCACAGAGTGTATGATATGTACGCTTGGGATGCTTGGCTAAGTCGTCGGAAAACAGGATGAGCAGCTGTTTGCGATCGAAATATTGGAGGTACTCAGCAATTATGCGGCTATATTCACCCGCCACCACTAGACGCTTAGATGACTCGGGATTATCACGGGCGTCCTCTAGTTTATCAATAGCTAAATAGTCGTCTAGCACTTCACTGAACGTTTTTTTCTTAATGTACCCGCGCCTGACCAGCATTTTGTAATCCGAATGTGCCCGCTCCACAGGATTTCGTAGTATGGCAATGAGCTTAATACCAGGATTGGTTTTATGAATTCGCTTGGCTATCTCATCGACCTTCGTACTATTGACACCAGACATGTATTGGGGTGTTACTTTGCCCCACATTTTATCCTTCGGTGCTCCAGGAAAGTTTGCCTCAAGGTATTTGTTTATGCCTGCTTGGTATAACTGGTTTTCAGTGTAGAATGGGAGTTCTTTACCTTGCGGTAAGTATAATTCCGGGTGGTTTTTTAGCCACTCGTAAACCGTGGTTGTACCCGCCTTTGCCGCACCAATAACAATAAAACTCAGATTCTTCATACCACTCAACCTTACTGATTGTAGCATGGTGTTTTGACCAAATGTGCATGCTATAGTAGTAGGGTTGAAATGAGGGAATATGATTAACAATAAAAGTGATTTGATGGTGAGTGGAGATAAGGCGAAGCAGCTCAAAAAGCAGAGCAAGGACTGGAAGAGCTGGGATCTGACACCACGACAGATTTGTGATGTGGAGATGCTGATTAACGGTGCTTTTGCGCCACTCAAGGGCTTTCTGAACCAAGGCTGACTACGAGAGTGTCTGTAAGGACATGCACCTGCAAGACGGCTCAGCTTTGGCCGATGCCCATTACGCTCGATGTGAACGAAGACTTTGCCAAGAGTCTGAAAAAAGGCGAGAAGGTAGCCCTGCGCGACCGCGAAGGTGTCATCCTGGCCGTGCTGACCGTCGGCGATATTTGGCAACCTGATAAATCCAAAGAAGCTGAACAGGTATTCGGGGCCGACGACCAAGCACACCCCGCCGTTCACTACCTCCACAACCAAGCAGGTGACTATTACGTCGGCGGTACGCTCGAAGGCCTCGAGCTGCCAACCTACTATGACTTTAACGAGCACCGCTACACACCAGCCGAGCTGAAGGAACACTTCAAGAAGATGGGCTGGACGAAGGTTGTCGCCTTTCAGACACGTAACCCCATGCACCGCAACCACGTCGAGGCAGTCATGCGTGCCGCCAAAGAGTCCGAAGCAGCCGTGGTTATTCAGCCAGTTGTCGGTATGACTAAGCCGGGTGACGTTGACCACTACACTCGCGTTCGCGTGTATCAGCACGTCATCAAGCGCTTCCCGCAGTCGACAGCCATGATTGGCCTGCTGCCCCTGGCTATGCGTATGGGTGGCCCACGCGAAGCCGTCTGGCACGCGCTGATTCGCAAGAACTATGGCATGACGCACTTCATCGTTGGACGTGACCACGCCGGTCCTGGCAAAAACTCAAAGGGTGAGGACTTCTACGGCGCCTTTGATGCCATTGAAATGGCACAGAAGTACGCGGACGAAATCGGCATCACCATCATGAGCGCCGGATTCTTGTCGTACGTCAAGAACCTGGACAAATACCTTGAGGCGAGCGAAATTACCCCCGACATGGACGTGCTCAATATCTCGGGTACTGAGCTGCGTGCACGTTTGGCTGAAGGTCGGGAACTACCCGAATGGTTTACGTACCCAGAAGTTGCCGAAGAGTTGCGTAAGACGTATCGCCCTCGTCACGAGCGTGGGCTCACGGTATTCTTCACGGGTCTGAGTGGTGCCGGTAAGTCTACTGTTGCAAACGCCCTCATGGTGCGGTTGCTCGAGCTCGGTAAGCACTCAGTCACCATGTTGGACGGCGATCATGTACGAAAAAATCTATCCTCTGAACTTGGTTTTAGCCGAGAGCACCGCGACTTGAACGTGAAACGAATTGGTTATGTGGCCTCGGAAATATCCAAGCACGGTGGTATTGCGTTGTGTGCGCCGATTGCCCCGTACGATGCCGTCCGCAAAGAGGTCAGGGAAATGGTCGAAGGTAATGGCGGTGGCTTCTTCCTCGTCCATGTGGCCACACCAATTGAAGAGTGTGAGAAGCGCGACCGCAAAGGTCTATACGCCGCTGCGCGTGCCGGTAAGATCAAGGAATTCACTGGCGTATCTGACCCATACGAAGAGCCAACTGACGCCGATATCGTACTCGATACCGTAACCTACAATGTCGAAGAACTATCCAACCAGATACTGCTGCATCTTGAAAAAGAGGGCTACCTAAAGGCTCAGGCCTAGCTCATGCAGGATCTGCTGCAAAGTTGTATCCAGATTGCTCGTCAGGCTGGAGATGCCATCATGGAAATCTACGAGTCGGGTGATTTTGGTGTCGAAACGAAAGTCGAAGATGGCTACGAGTCTCCGCTCACTAAGGCCGATGTTGCCTCGAATAAAATCATTGAGGCGGGGTTACAGCAGGTATCTGAGCTGCCAATCGTGTCGGAAGAGGCAAGCCATGACAGCCACAACAGCAGTGAATTTTGGCTAGTTGACCCGATCGACGGCACCAAAGAGTTCATCAAGCGCAACGGTGAATTCACTGTCAATATCGGACTTATCAAGGATGGCGAGCCAATTCTGGGCGTCGTGTACGCACCCGCCAAAGAATGTACTTGTATGCGGGCGTAGTTGGTGAGGGTGCCTTCAAGATAGCTGGCGACCAAAAAGAATCTATCGAGGCAAAATTTACCGGCGATGTCCCCGTTATTGTTGCTAGCCGCAGCCACCGTGACGAACGTGTTGATGCGTTTATTGAAGAACTGAATCTCGGCAAACACGAAGAAATGAGCATGGGATCATCGCTGAAACTATGTTTAGTTGCCGAAGGTAAGGCAATAGCCTATCCTCGGTTTGCTCCGACTATGCTGTGGGACACCGCAGCGGCTGATGCGGTGGTGCGTGCTGCTGGCGGCACTACCAAAGATCCAGACGGCAATCTGTTGCAATACGACGCTAGCAAAGAAGACTTACACAACCCATTCTTTATCGTACGCGGCGCCGAATCCTAGGCTTTGCCAACGCCGATATACTGTAGACCCTGAGTCTTTATTGCCTCGGGATTGAGACAGTTCATACAGTCTACAACTCCCTGGAGCTGCTCGAGATTTGCGAACGTCATATTCGTAAACTCGGGCCAGGCTGTCGCGACGAACACCCAGCTCGCCCCAGCCAAGGCTTCCTGGACAGAATCGACAACCGTGACAGCTGGGTCGAGCTCGGGCTTTGCTTCTTCGATGGCCTTTGGATCGTATGCTCGCACACTGGCACCTCGTTCTGCGAGCGAATTGGCGATGGCAATTGCAGGCGAACGACGCGTGTCGCTCGTCCCGGGCTTGAAGGCCAGACCGAGCACTGCGACCTTTTTGCCACTCAAACTCTCACCATCCTGCAGCTGATTTTCGAATTTATGCACAACATAGTGAGGCATAGAGGCATTGAGCTGGCTGACCGCTTCCATGATGCCCAGCTCTACGCCATAATCTTCGGCACTTCGAATCAGACCACTGACATCCTTCGGAAAACAACCGCCACCATACCCTATCCCAGCATTGAAAAAGTCCGGGCCTATACGTCGGTCGGCGCCGACCGCTTTCATGACTTCTTCGACATCTGCACCGGTTTTATCGGCTAACTTTGCGATGGAGTTGGCAAACGAAATCTTCAATGCCAAGAAGGCATTGGCGCTGACTTTGATAAGCTCGGCACTGCTGCGACTCGTAGCGATATATTCTGTCTGTGGATCATCGCTTGGCTTTGCAATTGTCGCTACCTCGCTAAGCTTTGCGCGGTTGTGCTCAATGGCTCGGTACAGCTCCAGCGCTTCGTTTGCGGCAGTCGTATCATCACTACCAACTACGACGTGGTCTGCCCAGAGGGTGTCAAAAATTGCGGTACCTTCGCGCAAGAACTCCGGATTTGATACATAGCGGATTTGTTTATTACTCGTCTCAAATTTTTCGATTATACGGTCACTCGTACCAACTGGCACCGTACTTTTTTGGACGAATATTGCGTTGTTCTTCATGTGCTGCACACATGCATCAACTGCCCCAAATACGTACGTGAGGTTAGAGCTGCCGTCCGCATTGTCTGGTGTACCCATGCAGCAGAACACGATATCACTGTCCGCGACGGCCTCATCATAGGAGCCTGTCGGAATGAATGTGCCCTCATCCAACCCCTTTTGTATTAGCTGGTCAATACCATCTTCGTAGAAGAATGATTTCCCGCTTTTGATAACATCGAGCCGGTCTTGGAGTGGTTCTACTGCGTATGTCTTATAGCCACAGTTTGCCAGACAGTGCCGCCGTAGTAATCCCACATATCCACAACCAAGGATTGCGACAGTAGGTTTTTTGTTCAGTATCACTCCATCATCACTTGCTCGTCTCATTTTCCTAGACGCCTATGCCAACGTATTTAATTGAAGCTTCTTTGAGCTCTTCCTTAATGTCACGCAGGACATTACGGCCGTCAACTACAATTTTTACACCACGGTCGCTTAAGGTCTTTGCTCTTAGCTTACGAAATTCACTGTGGCTGGTAGCTATTAGAATGGAATCGGCGTGATCTAGTGCTTCGTCAATTGATTTAACAGTCGACTTAGACGGTATATATGGGTCGTATACGGCTAGATCAACCCCTGCTTCTTCCAAGAGTCTCATGATTTCTATCGCGGGACTCTCTCGCTCATCCGCAATATCTCCTTTGTAAGACACCCCAAGTAACGCGACCTTTTTCTTAGCTAGACCGGAGTAGCCCTGGCCGTATGCCTCTCCTAACAGCTCAACGGTAAACTGCGGCATCCGTTCGTTTATATCGCGAGCTAATCGTAAGAAATCGTGTTCAAATCCATGACTATGAGCATATTCGATGAGGTAGTAGGGATCGACGGGTATACAGTGCCCCCCAACGCCGCATCCTGGGTGGTGGGGCATAAACGCAAATGGTTTGGTAGCCGCACCATCGATAACATTCTCTACATTTATCCCCATCTTATGGAAGGACATTGCTAATTCGTTTACAAAGCGATGTTGATATCCCTGAATGAGTTCTCTACAACCTTAACTGCCTCAGCCTCTTTTAATGATGCCATGGGCTTTATTGAAGCATCAATTATTGACTCATAAAGATTCTTGGCGACATCGAGTTCGTGTGCTGTGTTGGCGCCAAGAACTCGATTTATGTTGCTGACATTCCAGTCAGGATCTCCGGGGTTAATACGTTCTGGACAATGAGCGAGTAGAATCTCCGTGCCTAACTTTTTCCCAGTTAACTCAGCGAGCATTGGAGCTACTATTTCGTCAGATATCCCGGATTGACTGTTGATTCAAGTACGACAAGTGTACCGGTAACCAAATGGGGGGCAATCATTTTAACCGCACCCTTTACGGGAGACAAATCAGGGGTTTTATCATGATTTACAGGGGTAGGTACGCAAATAATAACAGCTTGGGCATTTGATATAATTTTCGGATCCAAGGTCCATTGTGCCGAGCTATTTTTTAAGTCGTCATTAGCTACATCATCAATATACGAATTACACTCAGTCAGATCTTGAATTTTTTTCTCATCAATATCAATTCCAATGACTGCGTAGCCTTTACGGTCTGCCAGTAAAACCAGCGGCAGACCCACATAACCAAGTCCAACCACAGCGATTGTTTCTATACGTTGCATTTCTCCTCCTAGTAGTGATGATAGTATAATGGAATTATTCTCAAGTTGTAACCAAGGAAAAATATGAAACTAGTTGTTGTATCTATTTGTCGAAACGAAGCGGCAACAATAAAGGAGCTAATCGAACGTATCCCTCGAAAATTCGCCGGCATTGATGCCAGGGAAATTTGCATTATTGATGATGGGAGTACAGACGATACGGCAAAAATTGCCAAAAAAGCTGGTGCCATCGTGTTCTCTGATGGCATGAGTAAGGGGCTAGCTTTTCGATTTCGTGAGGTGGTAGATCTAGCGCTGGAACGAAACGCCGATCTGTTAGTGAATATCGATGGAGACCTTCAGTTTAGACCGGAGGATATTCCGAAAATGATTGAGCCAATAGTGAAAGATTCTGCCGATTTCGTTGCTGCTGATAGGTTTACAGACGAAACAACAGCAAAAGTTAGACGCCCGAACAACATGCCGGCAGGTAAGTACTACGGGAACATGCTGGGAGCTTGGGTCGTCAGTCGTCTAGCTCGCCACAAATTCAACGACGTTACCTGCGGATTTCGAGCCTATAATCGGAAGGCAATTTTGGCGCTTAACTTACACAGCACTCATACGTACACCCAAGAATCATTTCAGATATTGGCCACGAAGCGTATGCGGATCGAAACACTTCCCACCCACGTTACGTACTACAAGGGCAGGAAATCCAGAGTAGTTACCAATGTAATTAAATACACCTTGATCAGTAGCTTGAACATTCTTCGGGCGTACCGCGATTTTGCTCCTTTCAGATTCTTTTTCACCTTAGGACTCATTCCCTTTATATTTGGGGTTTTGTGCCTAATTTTCCTCGGATATCACTGGCTAAGTACCGGCAGCTTTTCTCCCTACAAATTCGTCGGCTTTACTGGTCTTTACCTTGTGACGTTAGGTTTTTTCTTATGGGCTTTGGGAACGCTAGCTGACATGATGGTCAGGATCCAGGGTACCCAAGAAAAGATGTACGAGGACATAAAACAGATTCGTCACCCCAACGAATAGATGTATACCACACCTCAAGCTATAGCAGCCAGTATGCGCTCATGGCATGTGGAATTTTGTCTGGGCTTGGGTGATCGCCTGGTGCATGCGGTGGGTGAATACTTCGGGTGAAAAACGCTGTGCAGTCAGTCGACAGTCTTTACTCAGATAAGATTTCGCATCAAATTTTCGAAGCGTTTTCTTCAGGCTGGCGACGGTTTGCTCGGAAAAAAGTTCACCCGTGACGCCGGGTTTGACATAATCAAGCGCACCACCTTGACCATAAGCGATGACGGGTGTGCCAGCTGCCAATGCTTCTACCGGCGTGATGCCAAAATCGTCCAGTCCTGGGAATAGTAGTGCTTCAGCACGGGCAAACTCCTCCTCTACCACCTCGTCAGAGACTTTGCCCAGGAATGTGACCGTTTTACCGGCCATGGAGCGCAATGTACGATGTTCTGGCCCCGCGCCAATGACTGTCAGTGGCAGTTCTAATTCACTGCAGGCTTGCACGGCCAGGTCAATGCGTTTGTAGGGTGTCTGGCGTCCGCTGACGACAAAGCCACGTCGCTCGAGGTTGCGGTTCACCGGTTTCTGGAACCGTTCAAAATAGACTGGTGGATGTACGATTGTGGCAGTTCGGGTGTAATATTTCTTGATTTCCTCCTGGATATGATTGGAGTTTGCGATCATAAAATCCGGTCGCTGCGCCGCCTTGAGATCCCAGCGCCTGAGCGGACCAACCAGTAGCTTGAGCCCAATGCGCGCCAATGGGTCAAAGATGCCAAAGCCTGGCGCGCGCATGTATTCATCATAACGGCTCCAGTAGTAATGCGTCGGCGCATGACAGTAGTTGATATGCAGTGGTCTTCGAACCGCAGCGTCCTGCTCGCCGGCAAAGCCGCCGACCTTGCCACTGCTTCTGCTCGTCTCGCCGTGTTGCAGGCTCCGCTCCGCACTCGCCGTACCATCATGTACGCCTCCCTTGCGGTGCTCACCCGCGCCTTGCGAGCCAAACAACTTCGAAAACCATCCAACCCTTTGTTCGCCTACACGTATGCCCTTTGCTTCGGCACCAGAGCTGCTGATAACCAGTTCGTATTTTTCTAAATCCAGGTGTGTGAACCACCAGATTCGTAGCATCGGGATGTATTTGCGCAGCGAGGAGAATGGCCACAATTGCAGCCAGCCTGTCACAACTTTGTTGTCGAGACGCTCGCGCCACTCATTGGTGCAGTAGGAAGTATATATTGGGGCATCGGGATACATCTGATGGAGTTGCTCGACGACCAGCTCAGCGCCACCGCCCAGTAGCCAGTCATGCACGATAGCAACCTTTGGCTGCGCCGTAACGTCAACACTTGGCTTGCGCAGCACCATTACTTTGATCCGCGGTGCGTTATCGTAATCCAGATAGTACGCAGCAGAATCGTCATGTCACCCCAAAAAGTCCAGTTCTGCACATAATATATATCGAGTCGGCGACGTTCCTCAAAGCTAATGTCGAGCCAACCAGAGACTTGTGCCAAACCCGTGACGCCGGACTTGACGCTGAGGATTGTGTGTTTGCGGCTGTACTGCGACAACTCTTCAGGTACCAGCGCACGCGGACCAACCAGGCTGATGTCACCGCGCAGGACATTAAATAGCTGCGGTAATTCATCGATGCTAGTGCGGCGTATGAAGCGACCGATGTGGGTGATGCGCGGGTCATTTGGTAAATAGTCACCGTTGGCACGGTACTCTTTGACCAGTTCAGGCCGCCCCATTTTTTTGAAGGCTTCCTCGGGGCTCAGGCCGCTGTAGGTCCGATTGTTGGAGCGGAATTTGTACACATAAAAAACCCGGTTGCCGCGTGTGAGGCGCGCCTGGCGGAAAAACACCGACCACCGTCGCCCGGCGAACCAACAGCGCCGTAACCAGCATGATTGGCGAGGTGATAATAAGCGCGACAATGGCAACCAGCACGTCTGTGATACGCTTGACTACGCGACCCCAGCCAACGAGTGGCGTCTGGTGCACGGCAATCATCGGTACACCGTGGAATAGCTCCACGTCAATGTTACCCACAAACAGCTCGCTGTTGCCCGGCACAAACCGGTAATCGATGTGGTGCTGCTGGCGTAGGCCAAAATGGTGTTGTTGCGCTCGTTGCCAGGGTAAAGTTCGGTCTGAATGATGGTATCGGGCAGGCTGTCTTCCAGCGCCTTGACGGCGTCTTCGAACTGGGCAAATAGTGCGACTTCGGCGCTCGTATCCAGCGCATTTCTGTGCGCCGACAACGGCAACGACTACATCGCCCGTGCGGTTGCCGGAGCCATAACGGTGCCAAAATTCCCGAAAGTTTGGTATCACCAATAACCAACACGCGGTTAATCCCAAGGCCGCGCCGGAACATGACGCGGCGGGTGCCACGAGCGAGCGTACGAAAGATAAACACAAACACAAAGGTCAGCAGCAAACCATACAGCACCACCAGGCGAGCCGGGAAAATAGTGACGTGGGCCAAATACGCGTAGCTGATGACCGACATGACGCCAATAACCGAACCGGCAAACAGCCGCCATATTTCATTAAAACGGTTCTCGTGCACCCGGTTGGTGTACAGTCCCAGCAGGGCAAAGATTATAATCCACAGGGGAGAATGCTGACGATAATGTTAAAATAGGTCAGGGCTTGCACATCAGAGCTAATGGGCACGTTGCTGAGGCTCACCCGCAATATATATGCCACCACAAACGCAGCGGCCAGTGCGACAAAGTCGCCGATGACCAGAGTAATGCTATACGCAAGCGACGAATTATTCTTCATAGGTTATATACTAGATTGTAGCACCGTATGAAACGTCAAAGAATTGAAGCCCCGTTACATCGCCTACTTGCCGGCATTGTCGCTATATTTATTGTGGTGCTACCGTTTCACGCGTTTCTGACCGTGTGGGCCAGTAGCGTAGCGGGGCATTACACATTGCTAAGGTTGTGGAAAGAGGCGCTGCTGGCAGTTGCCGTGGTACTGACTGTTGTCGTGGTATGGCGCTCGCCCGTGTTACGAAAAAGAATGACGGCTGACTGGCTGTGGCGACTCAGTGCGCTGTATGTGCTGGTCACAATTGTGTGGGGATTGGTTGCTTATGGCTTGGGCGGGGTGACGGCAAAAGCGCTTGGATATGGGGAACTGGTGAACATTCGTCCCTTCCTGATTCTGCTGGTGGCGTGGACGGCAGCCAGTGGGGCAGCCTGGCTGTATCGCCACTGGATGCGCCTGGTACTAGTGCCAGCCATTTGGCGTTATTGCCGTTGGACTATTGCAGCGGTTTGCATTGCCGTATGACGTTATGAAACATTTTGGCTACAACGACCAAACCATCGTGCCCTACGAAACCATCGATCACAAAGTTGACTACATTCGGATACGCTCAACCCTGCGCGGCGCAAATTTACTCGGCGCGTACATGATTGTGGTGGTGGGTGTACTGACGCAGCGATTTTTGCTGGTGTCGCGGCGGCGCGTAGCATATGGTTTGTTGCTGTTAGGGGCGGTTGTGACACTCTTTGCCAGTGGGTCACGCGGGGCATGGATTGGGGCCGTAGTTGCACTTGCCACGTTGCTATGGCTCCAAGCAGGCTCATCGCACCTACGGCGCGTATTGTTATATGGCAGTGTTGCTGCGATGCTGGCGTTTGGCACGGCTTGGTTCTGCTACGTAATAACGACTTTGTGCAGAACACGTTCTTTCACACCGATGAATATTCTCGCTCCACAGTCAGCTCAAATGATGCACATCTGAACGCTTCGCTCAAAGCGCTGAAGCAAGTGGCGGCAGAGCCGCTGGGCCGGGGCACGGGCACGGCTGGGCGGGCTAGATCTATAATGATGACGGGGGTCGCATTGCCGAAAATTACTTCCTACAAATTGGCCAAGAGACTGATGGATCGGCTTTGGGCTGATAGTTGCATTGTTTGCGCTGCTGGCACAGGCGCTATGGGAACGCCGAGAAATGGAACTGGCCCGGGTTCTGCTGGCTTCCCTGGCGGGGCTGAGCGTTATGGCCATGCTGATGCATATTTGGTCAGATGACACGATAGCTTATTTGTGGTTTAGTCTGGCCGGCCTGGCCCTGGCCCAACCGGTATTGCCGGTAAAGGATAATGAGAAATCCCCGTAAGCCCACGAAAAAGGGCGTGGTGCAATTTGTGTTTTTTAACATTGGTGGGTTGGCGTTTTTTGGCGTGGGCTACGCCACGTTTGCGGTGCTATATGGACTGTTCCACTGGCCTTGGCTGCCCGCAAAGATAGTGGGCGACACGCTGGGTTGGAGTGCAAATTTTGTCATCCAGTACTTTGTGGCGTTTCGCGAAGAACGGCAGGGCCATGCGCCCCGGGTGGTTTTTGGCAAATTTACCGCGCTGAGCCTGATTAACCTGGGGATAGACTACGCCATTGTGGGCGTATTGGCTGCGCTGGGCCTTTCACCGTTTGTGGGGCTGATAATTGCGGCCAACTTCTTTACCGTATGGAAGTGGCTATGGTACAAACACTGGGTTTTCAAGCACACTAGTTAGTCGACAAAAAAACAACAAAGTAGTAAACTATACCGATTATCATTGCATGAACAGAGGTGATGACTGATATGTCAACAGCGACACCCGAGACAGCACAGTTTCAGGATTCCATACACCAAGTAGTGGCGCTATCGTCAGAGCTTTGCAGTCGACGAGATTCAGGCTGCAGCGCAATCGTTAGTTCGAGACTACGCACCTAACGCGGCTTTCTTTGCGACGGATGCCAACGTCTTGCCGCTGGTAATTGCCAGTGCCGTGGGTGTGGACACCGCGGATACACGGGGGAAATCATCTGCCAGGCAAGCCAGCGAAGCCGCATTTGCCGATAACTTTGCGTGGCTTGTTTTGGGGCAATATTCGTCGATAAAACCCGCTGACAGGGAACGTACAAGCAAGGTTGATGCGCGAACTATGGTCGAGGTCAGCCGACAATATGAAGTACCTGAGCTAGGCAACGCCCTCACAGAATACCTTGTCGCTGATCCCGTAACTGCTACATTGCAAGAAGAACTTGGCATAGCAGCAACGAATTCATTGCCGTGGGAGCCAATAGTATTGAACGTGGGTACGGGCAGCCATATGCGTCGAACTACCCATGACAAGTCGATGGCGTTTGCTGATAGGGCTCTAAGGTGGCTCGAAAACAATGCTGCATACAAGGTTTCCTTAGGCTTAAATCCCACAGACAACAGCGACTACGCTGCAGTGGTCGTCGCTTCCGGGAGGAACTACATGGTAATTCCAGAGCCAGTCGTCCTCAGCTTATTAGAACCGCAAAAATACGAAATTAGCGATGATAGGCACGACCTGCTAAAGGCTCTACTGTTACACGAAATGGTGCATGGCTATGGCGACATACGACTTGGCGATACATCTGACGAGGACAGCGACACCTACGCCGGAGCTTCGATAGAGGAATACCGCGCCGAAGTATATTCTGGCAAAAAGTTTCAAGAAGAGTATGGCGAGGTGCACGGCCTGGCTTCTGAGATATATGCATACTCAGGCTTATCGCCGGAGGAACTCATGCGCAGCCACCCTAACGGTGGCGCAGACAATCTTCGCGCGCTGTATGCTGGCATGATAGACGGGATGGGCGTAAAGCCAGCAGCAATGGCACTCGTGCAAACGAGTTTCAATTACTTAACGCCCGAAGCGCCCCGCGCACTACATAATCTGCACCAGCTATTAGTCGAACACTATGATGAGGAAAATATGTATCACGTTGAGAAACGGGGTGGTATGGATGCAATCTGGGAAGTATACAAAAGGCGCGGAAGCAAAATCACCCCAAAGCTCCGTACATATGTCGGGCAGTGGATTGCCGGCCTACAGTAGATTACCCTACATAAAATCCGTAACTTTTAGCCCTCTTTTTCCGCAAAGAGACAGCATGTTTTAGCCGAGTACTGTGACACGCCGAATGGGGTATACCGCTAATGGTACAATAAAAATATGAACGAAAACCAAACATCCACGCCGACAACCGAAGCACCAGTTCGTCCCACCAAGAAGCAGCGCGAACTCCTCACCTATATCGAGGCGTTCATCACCGAGCACGGTTACAGCCCAAGCTACCGCGAAATCATGAAAGGGCTCAACTACACATCAGTCGCTACAGTGGCACTTCACGTTAACAGCCTGATAAAGCGCGGGCACTTGCGTAAGCGTGACCACTCAGCTCGTTCTATCGAGGTCGTCAATCCCACTGGCAACAAAAAACTATCGAGCAACCAAGTCGAACCCAATGAAGAACGGTGGTTAGTGGAAAAGGTCGAGCACATTGTTGCGCAGGCCGAAGCGCTGGCCGCTCCCGATGAGAAAACTATTCTCGATATTGATGCACTACTGCGTACGCTCCAAACACTCGGGTTGGAGGGCGCTGCCCAAAGTTTTGCTACACGGTTTTCTAAGCTAAAACAGTCAGCTCAAGTATAACCGTGTATAATAAACACCACCGAAAGGCAACCGGTATGTACAAGCTCGGTGAAAGATCCCACCACAGAAGCAAGTTATATCTGGTGCTCCTCTTTGTCTTCGTTTTTCTCGTAATCGGCGGTTATTTGGCGGCAAAACACTTCCTACGAGCCGATACTGAGCTGTCGCAATCAGAAGGTATTATTCGCCATGTTGATGTCGTTACTCCCGAAACAAAAGAGGTGGGCGGTCCGGCATTCAGTATTACGATTCCAAAGACCTGGAAAGCCGTAAAGACACAACGTATCCCGGAACCGGCTTATGCGTGGCAGGGTACTGTCAAGGAAGAAACGGCGCGCTGGATCGAAGTCTACGTCGATAGCATCCCCGCTACCATGGCGTTCAACCGGCTACTCCCACTGACGACGTCCAATGGCAAACTGATCGTCAGCGACGGCGTATCTGATAACTGTATCAACTTCACTGACGAACGCCAGATAAACCCACAGACTGGAAAAATATTAGCCAAGTGGTCAGGTGTTGCTTTTTACTGTGACGCCTCCAACTCGTCTCGCAATGTAACTGGTACGGGTTCGAAGGATGGCATCAACACTATTACGCTCAAAGGCCCCAAGACCGGTACGCACAAATTCCTCTTCGTCTACACCGACCATGGCGCCAATCCAGATGACAACCCATTCATCACCATACTCAATTCACTAAAGGTCAAATAAGCGTCGGTCTAGCGTAAAACTGTATACAAAAATACTATATCTAGCGTAAGCGCTGACTGCTACACTACTAGATAGGTAATTAACAACACATGCTGGAAGTAGGTGAAATTCCTACGCTGTGCCGCAACGGTCAAAGCCCGATACAGCAGTAAAGTCTCTCGAGCAAGAGCATAGGTGCACGTTTTCGAGCCCTCTGCAATCATCTCGAGGCAGAGGGTATTTTTTATGGCCGCAGCAGCCAACGTCCTTCGTGACGTCACATTCGAAGAAATCACCGCCGAGCAAGGCTGGGAGCGGCAGGTTATTTCACTGGCTGAATCTAGCCACGACCACGAGACTAAACGCCGTGCCGCCCAGTTCATTGGTTCGCTTGCCCTGGAACATAGTGTCGAATCATCAGGTGGTGAGGCTGGGCCGGGGATGAATCTACTAACGGCACTACGCTTGGCGCGCGAGGGGGAAACTGAAGCCCGGCATATGGTCGAAACCAATGTTCGCACTGATGTCATCGAGCGCACCATTAAAAGCGGCCACGTCGCCACCCCTATCGAACTACAGGTTGATACAGCGGGGAATATTCTGCAACACGGCCAGACCGCCAAGGAAATTCAGGCAAACAGTCTGCGCTACGCTTCGGGTGTTCCACAGATGCGTCGCCGTACCGAAGCCGAGACGCGCAACATGTTCCGCTTACAGGAGCAGTTCGATCAGGGATTGCTCGAGGAGTATGCATTCGTGGTCTTTTCGATGGCTGCCGACGATATGTCAGAGGAGCAAATGCGAGACGTCGGGTTTTTCACCGCCACTATGAGTTGTTCTATCCAGGTGACCACCCAGGAGAATGGCCGGCTACTCACCGAACCGGCGTTTGTTGCCGGAGCTGTTAGCCCCGGAGCACCTCGTCATGACAGTACTACCATCACCCACATTGGTAATATGCTCGGTGCCGACTATGAGGATAAGACTGCCACCGAAATCCTGGACATGCCGCTCCTCATCCACAAGAGCCTCATGCCGAATGGTGCTATCGACGTGGTGGGGTGGTATGACCAGGCGGCCGGCCTACGTTCTTTGGGGAAGATCGGCCAGTCCAGGATTACCTGAGCTATCGGCAGGAATGCCACGAACGTGAGGCGGGGTATGCCGACAGCGTGCAGATTATTACCAACCGGCTTATTGCTGAAGCTAACACATTGTCGACTCCCGTTGAGGCAACCAGTCGGCTCAACAAGCTATCGGGGCAGCAGATGGTCGAGTACGCGCTGACCGACCGACGTATCGATGCGGGTGTGTTTGGCGCCGCGGCTGCCAGTAACATCGAACAGGCGCGCGATTCATTCCAGAGCGGCGATATCCAAGGGATGGAGCGATTCATGCAGCAGGCAATAGCGCTTGAGATGTCACGCTCCTGCCCGACAGGTGCTGGCGCGACCGAAGCCGAGTCCGAAGCGCTGTTAGCCGCCGGTGTTTCATCCGAGGAAGACCAGTATGGCTCACTCACGTTCACGTGCCCAAAGGGCCACAGCAACACGCGCCCCAGAGGCAGCCTCATACCTACTTGTCGGACATGCGGCACCAGCGTAGCATGTAAATAATAGGAGGGTGGCATGGACGAGTCAGAACAAGCAATCTACCAGGAAGTTGTGAAGGAGCAAATCCCAGAATTGTTCTGTGATGCCTGCGGCTTTTACCCTATTGAACCCGTTCATGGTCACTTTGTCTGTCCCAGCTGCAAGATGCCGACAAAATGCTGCGAAGGCATGCCCCTCGAAACCTAAAAGAAAAAGAGCAGCCCGACAAAAAGTCGCACCTTTTTGCCGGCGCGATGAGAAAAACCTTTGGTTTGTCTCATGAGGCGAAGCCGGAAATGCTGCGAAGGCATGCCCCTAGAAGCCTAAGGCCTAACACCGTCACCACCTCTATCTAGAGGTCCGTCCTCTAGATACGTATTATAAGCTGGCTCTAAGCGCAACTGGTATGATTAGAGCATGAGCATAGCATCACAAAAGCGCCGAGTGGGCATATTTGCAGGTACGTTTGACCCGGTGCATTCGGGGCATATCAGTTTTGCACTGCAGGCCGTCGAGAACGCAACGTTGGATGAGGTATTGTTCCTGCCGGAGCGCCGACCACGTGCCAAGCCATCGGCCGAACATTATGGTCACCGTGTCGCCATGCTGCGGCGTGCGCTCGCACCACATTCACAACTGGATTTACTCGAATTAGTCGAGGCACGGTTCGATGTGCAGCGCACCCTCAGTCATTTGCGGGCAGTACTGGGTGATGCCGAGCTGGTGTTCCTAGCTGGCTCAGACATTGTGTCCACGATGCCTACCTGGCCGCATTTATCCCAATTGTGTCAGCAGGCGGAATTGGTTGTTGGTGTGCGTGCCAGTGAAACGCCGGAAGAAGTGCAGTTCTGCATCGAGTCATGGCCAGTGCAGCCGCGAAATGTCACATTGTTCGAAAGTTTTGCACCAGTCGTTTCATCAAGTTATATCCGTTCGGCTCTGCGAATGCAGCAGAGTACGGCCGGGTTATTGCGGAGTGTTCAGCGGTATAGCGAGCAAAATTGGCTCTACGTAGCACTTCCGGAGTAAAATTTACATCATACGCATTGACAATACGCTTGTGCTTTCTCTATACTAAGGGTAGTTTCTAGAGCAAATTTGCGAGACTTGCGCAAAGAGACATAAAAACATTAAAAAATAAAAATATTCACACGATCATCTGTCGTGCATTTTTGCGTAGTGTTTGGCGCATTTGCGACGATTGGTGGTTGGTGTGGTAAGGAGCCCACACATGCCTGTAAAGGTAAAAGTCATGAACAGCCTAGAAACCCGTGTATTAGTGCGGGTGCGCCGACCGGCGTGGCAACAATTTCTCTACTACTAAGTTAGTACGAGACACAAAAATCCCCAGCCAAAATAGCCGGGGATTTTTTAGTGGGTATCGATGACTACTGCTTCTTCTGGGCGGATATCGCCTCATCAATCACACGAGAAAAGGCTTCAACGGATGGCTGTCCATTGGTGCCGATCAAATCTTTGTTCGGTATCTTTTTATCATTCAGGAAGTAGGTCGGGGTTGCCTTGTCGTTGCCGGTTTTATCGAATGCAGCGACATCAGCGTTGATGGCGTTATTTACTTTGGTGCTCTTGTAGTCTGCTTGGAACTTAGTCAGATTTAGGCTAAGCCGTTTGGCGTACTGGGCAAAGTAGTCATAGGGGTTTGTAGCGCTGCTCCATATAGTCTGATTCTGGTACAGCAAATCGTGCATCTCCCAGAATTGACCCTGCAGGCCGGCGGCTTCGGCTGCTCGTGACGCTGCAAAAGCGTTGGGGTGCAGTGATGTCAGAGGGAGGTTACGGAACTGGAAGGTGATCTGGTCGCTGTACTTTTCCTGGACCTGCTTCGTCGTTGCAAAGAACGTGCCACAGACCGGACACTGAAAATCACCGTATTCAACGAGCGTCACGCCAGTCGTGCCTTTGCCCATTACATGATTGGTCGGCTTGGCATTGCTGGCACTGTTAGCGGCGCTGTCATCCTTATTGTTCGAATAGTAGGTAATCCCCAGAAATACTACGACGATGACGGCCAATATTGCCCAAAATTGTTTTGACATAGTGTATAGACTCTCCTTGTTTGCCCTCAGTATACGCAATCCAAAGTGCTCACGCCAATCTTTCAATAATGAGGCAAAAATCGTACCATAATGACATGCTTCAATTTCTGTTTGCCTTGTTGAGCTTGGCCATTGCCGTCACCGCGGTCGTTATGTACAAGACATATTTCTACATTCCACCTCGTGAGCTCAAGCGACAGGCGAGTGCACACGACCCACTGGCCAATGTGCTGTGGCAGGCAGTTGGTTATGGTGACGCGTTACGGGCACTCTTGTGGTTCATTACCGTAGTGTTCGCCGGCGTTGGCTTTGTCCTGCTCACTCAGCTGGCACCGACTATTTTAGCGATGATTGGCGTAGGGTTCTTGTTGCTGGTCACGTTTGCGTGGCTGCCCAACACGCGCCTCACTTCATTTGGTGGTCGTATTACGGTTACATTGACCCCTATACTGGTATGGGTGCTGGGTCAGTTGGCGCCACTGTTGCGTTGGCTGCATGCCCACATGCAGCGCTACGCCGAGGCCAGTCACACAGGACTGTTCCAGCGCGAAGATCTAGTCGAAGTATTACTACAGCAAAAGGGTCAGCCCGACAATCGCATCGACGAGATGGAACTCGACATGGCCATTGCATCACTCAAGTTCGGTGCGCGCCATGTCCGGGATATTTTCGTGCCACGCAAGCGCGTGCATAGCATATCCGCCGACGACAGTATCGGCCCAATCATGCTCGACGAATTACACCGTACCAAACATTCACGCTTCCCGGTTTACGATGGTGACGTCAAGAATATTGTCGGTACGTTGTATCTGTACGATTTGGTGGAACAGCGCATTGCCGGCCAGCCAAAGGTCTCCACCGTGATGGAACCGCGCGTGTTCTATGTCCACGAGAGCGACAGTTTGATTGATGTGCTACACACCTTCCACCACACCAAGCATCAACTGTTCGTGGTGATTAATAGCTTTGATGAATACCTCGGCATCATCACGCTTGAGGATGTCCTGGCTCAGATAATTGGCCGCGACATTATGGCACCAGAGGGTGAAGCCTACAATCGCCACGAGGTCGTCAAACGCCATGCGCCCAAGCCAAAACCGGCAGAAATCGAGGAATCGGTGCAGCCTCAGCCTGAGGAATCTGATGAACCGGTACCGCAACAAGACGATAAGTGATAAAATACCCCTGATGATACATCTGTTATCGGCGAGTTCTAATAGGAATCACCGGGTCGGCGCCTAGCACGGCCACTGCTAGCGTGCGTCAGCGACCCGTCCAGGCCGATACAATCTAACCGAGGAATCTACATGAGAACCTTTGCAATTGATACTCCATCACAGCAAGACAAGAAAGTTACCATTAAGGGCTGGGTCAACTCCCGCCGCGACCACGGTGGCCTGATTTTCATTGACGTGCGCGATCATAGTGGCGTCGTCCAGTTGGTCCTGCACCCAGAGGCCGGCGACTCGTTCAAGCTGGCCGAAGAACTACGCGACGAATTCGTTATCAGCGCCACTGGCACCGTCGCTCAGCGCGATGAGGGACTACGCAACCCCAACATCCCAACTGGCGAGATAGAAATTCGCGTTGATGATCTGAGCATTCTCAACCGCTCCGCACCTCTGCCCATCCAGATAGAGGGCGAGGCCATGGCCAACGAAGACCTTCGGCTCAAATACCGCTATCTCGACCTGCGCCGCACCAAAATGCAGACCATGCTGCGAAAGCGCGCCGAGTACTACAAGCGCATCCGCGACTTTGTCGAAGCCAACGATTTTACCGAAGTCGCTACGCCGATTTTGGCCAACTCCAGCCCCGAGGGCGCCCGCGACTTCCTCATCCCGTCGCGTGTCCACCCCGGCAAGTTCTACGCCTTGCCACAGGCACCGCAGCAGTTCAAGCAATTGCTGATGGTCGGTGGCGTGCACCGCTACTACCAGCTGGCTGCTTGCTTCCGTGATGAAGACCCACGCGCCGACCGCCTGTACGGCGAGTTTTACCAGTTGGACTGCGAGATGAGCTTTGTCGAAGACGGCGAAGAGGTACGACAGACATTTGATCCACTAATCAAGCAACTGGCGACCGACTTTGCTGGCAAGACGCTGAAGTTTGGCGACGACATCCCACGCATCCCATACACCGAAGCCATGGAGCGCTACGGCTCCGACAAGCCAGACCTGCGCTACGACCTCGAGCTGATTGACCTGAACGAGGCGCTGAGCGGTACCGAGTTTGGCGTGTTCAAGAACGCCGAGTGCGTCAAAGCCATCTGCGTACCCGGCGCTGCTAGCCTCAGTCGCTCGCAAATCGACAAGTTTACCGACATCGCCAAGGGCGAAGGCGCCGGCGGCCTGGCCTACATCACCTATGAGGGCGGTGAAGCCAAATCGCCAATCGCCAAGTTCCTCAAACCCGAAGAGCTCCAGGCTATCCAAGAGAAAACGGGCGCCCAGGACGGCGACGCTGTCTTCTTTGGCGCCGACAAACGCGGCGTGGTCAACGCGGTGCTGGGCAAGCTCCGTATCGCCTTTGCTAACCACTTCGAGCTAAAGGATCCAAACGTCATCGCGCTATGCTGGATCATCGACTTTCCGTTCTACGAGATCAACGAGACGACGCACAAGGTCGACTTTGGTCACAACCCATTCAGTATGCCCAAGGCCTCGTTAGAGGAACTCAACAACGTCAAAACCGACGAAGACAAGCTGGCCCTCGTCGCCGACCAGTACGACATGGTCATGAACGGCTACGAAATCTGCTCGGGCGGCGTCCGCAACCACAACCCAGAGGTCCTGCACAAAGTCTTCAACCTGCTTGGCTTTGACGAGGCTTACGTCGAAGAAAAGTTTGGCGCCATGCTCAATGCCTTCAAGTACGGTGCACCGCCACACGCCGGCCTGGCGTACGGCGTCGACCGCATCTTCATGGAGCTGATGGGCGAGGCCAACATTCGCGAAATCGTGGCCTTCCCCAAGAACGGCAGTGGCGTTGATACTATGATGAATTCACCGAGTACCGTCGATGACGCCCAGCTCAAAGAGCTTAGCATTAAACCCGACCTCAGCTAACCTATGTCAAATATCGAACTCGTTCTATCCGATATGGACGGCACGCTGACCCGCTTTGGTGAGCACGAGCTGTCCGGTCGTGTGCGCCAGTCAATCCTCGATGTCGAGGACGCTGGTGTCCGCGTGGCTGCCGTGACCGGTCGACCGTACGAGATGGCGCATAACGTCATCATGGAGCTGGGTATCACTGGCCCCTGCGTGTTTGATAATGGTGCTTCCGTGCGCGATGCCGAGAGTGGCGCATTGCTGTGGAACAAGTGGCTCGACACAGAAGTCGCCAGGCAACTGGTGGTTATCCTGGCGCCGCACAGCAAGCTGATTGACTACAACATCGAGCAAATCGAGCACGTACCACAGGATGGCGAGGCAGACTTGGTCGAGACACCCGCGCCATACGTGTTCGCCCAGTTTTTGCCAAAATACCGCGATACTATCTGCGCCCAACTCGATGAGATTCCAGATATTGGGTACTACACCGCACCAGCCATCGGCGAGAACCAGGACTGCATTGGCATCCAAATCAACCACATCGATGCCGATAAGTTCCACGGCGTCGCCGCCCTGCGCGGGCTTGTCCACGTGCATAAAGAGCACACCCTTGCTATCGGCGATGGTGATAACGACATAGCGCTGTTCAAGAACGCCGGCCTCAAGATTGCCATGGGCAATGCCGTACCCGCACTCAAAGAGCACGCCGACCACGTTGTCTCAACAGTCGACGACGATGGCTTCGCCGAAGCCATGGACCGATTCGTTTTAGCAAAAAGATAACTGCTAGAATACTGATATGCAAGACAAGATTAAGCGTTTAAGCAGCACGTGCGCGAGGCTGCGGCAAACCCAGACTTCGTACACCATGAATGGTTTGTGCAGTACCACCTGGAAATTGTTGAGCAGATCGCGCTGGAGCTATGTGACCACTACCCGTATGCCGACCGCGATCTCGTCGGAGGTAATGGCGTGGCTGCATGACTATGGCAAAATTATCGATTTTGACAACCAGTACGATACGACACGCGAGGCAGGCGTGCCGAAGCTGACCGAACTGGGTTTTGACCCGGCGTTTGTCGAGAAAGCGGTCAGCAATGTTGAGTGGGGAGACAAGAAACTCGAGGTAGATTTGCACGAAGCACCCATCGAGGTACAAATTATCGCCTCAGCCGACGGTTGCTCGCACATGGTCGGGCCATTCCATTTTGTCTATTGGCGCGAGAACCCGCAGCTGAGCGTTGAGGAATTCTTAGAGGCCATGCGCAAAAAGCTGCGCAAAGACTGGGACCACAAAATAGTCCTGCCCGAAGCCCGTCAGGCATTCCAGGCACGCTTTGACCACTTGTGGGAACTGGCCAACCCAGCCACTGATTCATCTCACAGCTAGTCTTTATAGTCAGCGATTTGCAGTTTGCTGCCACGACCGGCTTTGGTGACGACCACGCGCTGGCGTTCTTGCCAGCCTAGCTCACGCATCAGCTCGATAGGGATGCTGACGGTGTACATGCCGCGCGACTTCTGTATGCTACGAATATTTTCTTGACCAATTTTGCGTCTACCCATATCCGTATACTATCATAAAAATCATAGTATAAAACGTACGATAAAACATATGAAATAATGTTATATGCCAAGGCAGCGCAGTCGGGTACAATGCAACATATGAACGAGATCTCGGTTGTAACCCTGGCTGTGCTAGCTGTGCTGTTAGAAATCATCGGGACATTCCCATACGTCCGTGACATTATTCGGCATAAGACGAAACCCGAGCGAGCTACGTGGTGGGTTTGGCTTGCACTACTTGTTGTGGCCCTCGTCGCCCAGATACAGGCGGGGGCTACATGGTCGCTGGCCTTGACGCTGATGGCAATAATTACAGTCGGACTTATAGCCGTTCTATCACTGTGGTACGGATACGGCAGTTTTCACCGCCGGGATACACTGGCGCTCGTTATCGCCGCGGCAGGATTAGCTGTCGCCCAGTTAGTACACAGTCCGCTCGTAGCGCTGCTGGTGGTTATTGTGGTTGATTTAGTTGGCGTGTGGCTGACAGCCGTTAAGACCTGGGTGGCACCACACACCGAAACATTGATTTCCTGGCAGCTGGCTGTTGCCGCGGCAATTTGCTCAACGCTGGCCGTAGGCAAGTGGGACGGGCTACAGCTACTGTATCCGGCGTATAACGTGCTGGCGGACGGTGCAATTGTGGTAATAATGATGTACCGCCGACCCTTGGTGAAGCACGATCCAGAAGATATTCCGCCAGATAGTCTCCTGGCATAGTAAAAGCGTTGTCATTTAGGGTACAATACTGCTTATGGCAGACCATGACGATAAGCACCCCAAAGACGACAAGAAACCATCAGATACAGAGCAAAAGGTAGATGATGAGTTGAAGCTTGATGATTCCGAAAAACAAGAGAACGAGCGACCTGACCCAGAAGCGAGCGAAGAAGACATAACGCCTGATGAAGATGAAGTAAAAGCCGCCGAAGAGGCGGAGCAGCATGCGGCCGCAACCGCTGCCGAAGCCGACCAGGCTGCTGCCGAGGATGCAGCAAACGATGACAAACCAGAAGATTCTGCCGAGGAAACTGGTGATGCTAGCGAAGAGACTGCTTCAGGCGACGCAGACAGTGACGAGCCGCCAGCAGAAGATGCAGGGCCCACAGATTCAGAAGATGCCGCAGCCGACAGCGAAGACAACGAAGAACCAACAGAAGAGCCCAAGCCAGAGCCGGAGGCAGAGCCAGACGAAACCGACGAGGCTGAGCCGACTGAGGCCGAGGCAGTCGCTGCCGCCGAAGGCGTGGCTGCACCTAAGGATGATGTCGACCCGGATGTAAAGATTATTAGCAAGACACCCGACCAATCCGCAGAACACAGAGACGGATGATTTTACCAAGATGAAGTTTGACGCACCAGACCCAAATACTCCAGGCGGCACACGATTTGGTAGCCCAGATTGCCGCCAAAGACAAACTCGAAAAAGAACAGGCCGCAGCGGACGAGGCAAACCAAGAGGTCGACGATAAAGACACTCTGGCTGGCTTGCCCAGCATTGCCACCGGCAAAATTGTTGTGGGTGGCGGTCGTTCGTACAAATGGCTTTGGATAACCGTATTGTATCTGCTGCTCCTTGCCGGCGCGTGGTACTACTGGTATGTCTACCGTGATCAAGTTGCCACAACCGGTAACTAGTCTGCAGTCCACGACGCAACAGACGACCGATACCACCGCACAGCCACTTACTCTCGACACCAGCAAAGACTACGGTGACAAATACGCCGATGGTGTATTGCCGGTCGGCGACAACAAGATGGTGACCGACGCCGCCAAAACGGGCTACATCTATGGCTGTAGCCAATATGCGCAGAACCAAAAGACTTGCAATGCTGGCGCCGAGACCCGCGGCCCATGGTTTACCAACAACAATACCGAGTACGACCTGAACAAAAAGCTCGCCGTGCAAGGCAACAAAACATGGAATGGTAGCTTTAGTAACCAAGTCGAGCGGCAGATACGCGCACTATTAATACCAATGACTTGCCATCCCACAGCACCGGCACGTTCCCGGTATCCAGCAGCGATCCAGCCTACCAGTACGACCGCAACCCCAACTCGATTACTGCCCAAGACCTCAGCTACGGCCTGCCGGATAGCCCTAAGTACAGCGCATCACCACATTGCATGGGAGGCGAGTCTGGCGTGATGCTCACTGGCGTCGTGCTGCTGAATGGATTTGATGCCGGCGGCCGAGATGCCGGAGCATGGGAAGTCCAGGACGGCTGTCAGGGACACCCGCAAAGCAGCGGCGTGTACCACTACCACACGCTCAGCAGTTGTATCAAAAACGCCACTGTTGACACCGTCATTGGCTACGCGCTGGATGGCTTCCCCATTACTGGGCCGACTATCAAGCAGGGCAACGTTCTGACAACCAGTGACCTAGATGAATGCCATGGCATCACCAGCACGCTCAAGCTCGATGGCAAGACGGTGACAACCTATCACTACGTCATGACACAAGATTTCCCGTACTCAGTCAGTTGTTTCCGCGGTACACCCATCACCCCGCCTACGATGCACTCCGAACACTCTGCCAGCACCACGCAAACCACGGGTGAACCAGCGGCAGCTCCACCAAAGCCCGACGTGACCTTGCCACCACCACGCTGATTGCTGTTACAATCGTTGTATGGATATACCAGTCAAGACAACTGCATCTGGTTTTTCGTTGCCGGTCTACGGACTCGGTACTTGGGGCATCGGTGGCTGGCAGCAGGCAGATACCACGAATGACAAAGCAGAAATCGACGCCATCAAAAAGGCGCTTGATCACGGTGTCACCCATATCGACACCGCCGAACTATACGGCAATGGTCACACCGAAGAGCTGATAGGCAAAGCCATCAAGCATCACAAGCGCTCGAACCTCATCATTACGTCCAAGGTGTTGGCCGGCATGCAGGGTGGCTACGATGGTGTTATCGAAGCCTGCCACAAAAGTCTGGAACGGCTAGGCACCGACTACCTGGATTTGTATTTATTGCATCGCTTTCCGCCTACGCACATTGCCGATGTCATGCATGCCATGAACAAACTCAAAGAAGATGGTCTTATCAAAAACATCGGTGTCAGCAACATGACGATCAATCGAATGCAGGCTGCCCAGAGCCACACCGACCACCCGCTCGTCAACAATCAGCTGGAATACAGTCTAGAGGTCCGTGAGGCCGAACAGTACGGCATAATTAATTATTGTCAGAGCAACGACATGCTTGTCACCGCCTGGGGGCCACTTGAAAAAGGCAACCTGGATGTCGTCGTCCTGCAGGACATGGCGCGAAAATATGACAAAACCGTCTACCAAGTCGCACTGAACTGGCTGATTGCCCAGAAAAACATCGTTACCATCCCCAAGACGACAAACGTCGAACACCTAGAGGAGAATCTCGGTGCGCTCGGCTGGGAGATGTCGCCAGAAGATGTCGCTATGCTATCCCAGGAGTATCCACACCAGATGATTCGATCCAGGCGCGTCCCCCTCGATTATTTGGCCGACGTTGAGCCATAGACTCCACCGTTGTACTCGCTGAATTCCCAGGTATAATACCCCTAGACACGAAAACACTGATACCAGGGGGAGACCGGCAGATATGGCAAAAAAACGCACAGGCAAGCAACAGGCGGCCAAGCCGACCGATAAACTGTTGCCGAAATTTAGCCTATTTTTCTTCGATCGTCCGCGTACCACGGCAATTTTGTGGTTGATAGTTGCCATATTCGGCGTGCTGAGCTATACCACGTTCCTACGCCGCGAAGGCTTCCCGACTATCAATATTCCCCTGGTGATTGTCAATGGGAGCTACGCCGTCAATGATGCCAGCAAAGTCGACAGCGATGTGGCAGCCAAACTGGGCAAGATTGCACTCCAGCAGGATGGTGCTAACTCGGTTGATGTTCAAAGTGAGGCCAATTTCTTTACTGCGGTGGTGCAATATGACGAAAAGGTTGACGCTAAATCTGCCAAGGCCGATCTAGAACGAGCCGTTCAGGCGGCCGGCACGCTGCCCGATGGCGTAGAGCTGACCTACAGTGCCCCATATTTTGGCGTGACCGGAGGCTCCACACAAAAGATTGACGCCACAGTGTCTCTGTATGCCGACCAACAGACAGATTTGCAAACGCTTACCAAGACGGCCAACGACGCCGTTGACTATCTCAATCAACGAGACTACAGCCAGATCCAGAAGTTTTTTGTGATCGATCCATTCTCGCAGGTGACCAACCCAGTTACCGGACAAGAGATTACGGTCCAACGTACCTTTGACCGCTACGGCTCTCGAGAGGATGGCAGCACGGACTTTGCTCGTTCTGTTGTGATCGGCGTGGCCGGTGTCAACGGATCGGACGCTCTGAAGTTGGATGCTGAGATTCGTGATGCTTTGGCTCAACTGGATAAAACTTCAATGTTCGACGGCTATCACGCGACGGTCAGCGCGACCAACGCGCGAGCCATCAACCAGAGCATTTCCGAATTGCAACGCGTCTTGCTCGAAGGTCTGCTAGCGGTCTTGGTTGTTGGTTCGATCGTCATCGCAGTGCGGGCGTCATTCGTGACAGTGATATCGATGTTGACTGTTATTGCCACGACGCTCGGTCTGCTCTATCTCATTGGCTTCACGCTCAACGTCATCACATTGTTTGCGATTATCTTGGGCTTGTCACTGATTGTTGACGACACCATCATCATGATTGAGGCTATCGACGCCAGTCGCAAGCGCGAAAAGGATGCCCGCACTGTAGTCAAAGAAGCCACCCGTAAAATTAGCCGCGCCATGGTGGCGGCCACCACTACCGCAGCGCTAAGTTTTGCACCGCTCCTATTCGTGGGCGGTATTCTGGGTACGTTCATTCGCGCCATCCCGATGACCATCATTGCTGCGTTGCTCATCAGTCTGCTGGTCGCCCTGGTGTTTATCCCGTTCTTTGCCCGTTTTGCACTGCTGGGCAAAAAACAGTTGGGTAAGAAGAGCGGCGTCGTCGAGATTGCCGCCGACTTTGAAGAAAAAGTCGCTACATGGCTGGGTCGCCCCATGCTGTGGGCAAGGCATCATCGAAAGCGCGAGTTTGCTGTCGGAACATCAGCAGTACTCATCGGTGTCGGCTTCATCGTGGCGGCCGGCTTTATATTTACGAAAGTCACGTTTAACATTTTTCCACCGACCAAGGACACAAACCAGGTAGCTGTGGCGCTCGTCTTCCCGCCGAACACGACCGTACAACAGGCCGAGGCAGTAGCCGACCGAGCCGATAGCAAAACCGCGCAGATCCTCGGGAAGTATTTTGAAGGCGCGTCGTACTACGGCATGGGCAGCGCCCAGTCTGCAACGTTGTATGTTGACCTGGTGTCATATGAAGAGCGCACGCCGACGGCACCGCAGCTTGTCGAAAAGCTCAAGGCTGGTTTCGAGAACTTTGATGGTGCCAAAGTAGATGCCTATCAGCTGGATGTTGGCCCACCTAACGCCTCTTTGACCGTCAATATCAACGCAACAGATCGTGCTGCTGCTGAAAAACTTGCAGCTGACATGGCCGCCTATCTGCAAGGTCGCAAACTGACTCGCACGAGCGGGGAAGTCGCCACCATTACTGAGGCCAACGTGGGCAATACCAGTGTCTATCATAGAGTCGACAACGAGCCGGTCATAGGCGTGACATTGGCGTTCGATGGCGACGATACCACCACGCTGACGACTCTGGCACAGACTGCCATTGAGGATAAATACGATGCTCAGACACTTGCCCAGTACAATCTCAAGCCCAGTGACGTCAAAGTAGACCTGGGCGAAGAGCAGCAAAACCAAGACTCGTTCAAGACGCTGGCGCTGGCGTTCCCGGTCCTACTGTTCGTGATTTATCTGCTGCTGTCGTTGCAGTTCCGTTCGTTGCTCCAGCCGCTACTCATATTCATGGCCATTCCGTTTAGCTTGTTTGGTGTGACGCTTGGCCTGTACCTGACAGACAACGCATTCAGCTTCTTTGCTATGCTCGGGTTCTTCGCCCTCATCGGCTTGAGTATCAAAAATACAATCTTGCTGACCGACTACGCGAATCAGTCGCGTCGGGCGGGCATGGGCCCTATCGACGCTGCTGTAGCGGCACTGGGTGAGCGATTCCGCCCATTGGTTGCCACTAGTCTGACGGCAATATTTTCACTCATACCGCTCGCTGTGGTGAGCCCATTCTGGCAGGGATTGGCCGTCGTACTGATATTCGGCCTGGCCTCCAGTACATTGCTAGTCTTGACCGTCTTCCCGTACTACTACCTGGGTGCAGAATATCTGCGCATGAAAGTATCACGCGGGGCATTCTGGAAGTGGGCTATTCTGAACATCGTCGCCGTTGGTCTAGTGGCGTTTGCGACGAAGAACGTCGCGGTCGGCCTGGTGACCTTTGCGCTCCTGAACATCGCGCTCATCGCCTATCAGGCAAACGTACGGCGCGCCCGAGTCTGATACGTTTCGCATAGTAACACCTCCTCAGTTGTTGCCCGTAGCATAACCAATACTACGGGCCGGGGCAGTGAGATTAGCTACACCCCGGCATTATTGGTCGCAAGGCGCTCGTTTACTAGCTCGTCTATCTCTGGTTTGCTCGATTCAGTGGGATCTGGCAATTCTATTTGGTGTCTACGTTGGTTAAACGAAACACTTTGCCAGCTGGCGTATACGTCGGCACCAAATGCCGCAACCACTTTGCCACGAATGGCTGCGCGAGTCGTATCGGGTGGAGTAAACTGGCGCTCTTTTATGAGAGCTTCGTCAGGCATGTAATCCGCCCAGAGGCGTTGCTCCAGCTTGCTGGCGATGGTGTCTTCGGCTGCTATATTATGCCACTCACGGTCTATGCCACGCATTGTCTTGCTGCTCCATGAGCTGCCGTGTATTTCATGGTGATGGCGCAGTATTATCGCTTTCATAACCCAGTCCACCCGGTTTTTCAGAAGGAATGGATCCTGTTGAAAGTCAACAAGGGCACGCTTCCATTCTTCCAATGTCCACTCTTCCTCCGTAGGAAGCGAAACTTCGCGGGAGAGCTCTTCGCAGGCGTTCGCTAATGATGTCTGCACTTCCCACGCCATGCTTCTCCCACCCTTTAGCATTTGGAAGGAGAGACCACCCTGAGCGTTGCCGGTTTGCCGCATTGCCCCTAGCAAGTCTCTGGGCATATGAGCAGAGATGTCTACCTCGTGTTCGTCTAGACGAAGCGCCAATGAAGATCTTCCAAGTGCCATCCGAGTCGCCCACGGAGACATCGTCGCATCACCGCCTACAATTGATAATCGTTGAAAGCGGTGCGGGTCAGCCAGAGCCTGGTCGTGGGTGCGTATTAGGCCTTTTCCTCTCGTCATTCCGCCCTTAAACACAGATCGGAGGTCACTCGTCTTCTGCCCTAGCACAAACCTACCATCCATCGTTAGGTAGCCCGAACCCGAAAATATATTTCCAGTTGCTTTTTCAAGTGCAACTGCACCGAACAAATCAAATGACTCTCCGTTCCGACGCTGTGTTAGGAAATTCTCGTGATAACCGGACGTTATGCCATTGTCATCCACCACCCGTTGAAACATTCGCACGGGGGATGCAGGGTTGACGTTTTCATAATGCAACATGACATCTCGGGCAATGCGCCAGCCAGCTCTAATATTGGCAGCTGTATCAGCAAAAGAAGTATCTTCAGGGGTAGTCACTTCCAACTTCGTGCCAGAATCGATGTATATACGTGCACCGTTCTTCATAAAATAGTTGGTCGACGAAGCAGGTGAGAGTCTGTGTTCTTTTGCATATGCGGCCAGACATGCCTCCACGGCTAGTTTGTCTACTTGAGTTAAATTGCCATCTTTATCCTCAATGACCGGTGAAAATTCCATCTCGACCCCAGTTATGCGGGGGTGTAGCTCGGACATGTAGGGCTCCTTTTTTCCAGCCTACACCCATAGGCGTGGATATGGAATACCCAAACCACAAATTGAGAAAAACACAACAAGCTTATGCTTGCAGCTGCGGGGTGTTATCGAGGCTGTGCCAGACGTACCAGCTGGCGATGGATTCGTACGGCGCCCACTTGTTTTGCGCGGCTATATCACGAATATCGTCGGGTGTGGGAGCATGCTCCAGTCCGTACAACTGGCGGATGCCATTGCGGATGCCCAAGTCGCCCACCGGCAACACATCGCTGCGGCCCATGCAGAACATCAGGAACATATGCGCCGTCCACTCGCCGATGCCTTTGACTGGCACCAGCTCGGCCACTATCTGCTCGTTGCTCAGGTTATCCAGGTGGTCAAAGTGAACCTTGCCGTCCACGATGTGCTGCGCCAGGTCGCGCACGTACTTGGCCTTGGCATACGAAAAGCCAATGGCGCGTAGCTCCTCGGGATCTTTGGTCAATATTTGCTCTGGCGCAGGGAACTGTCCGCCGAACATATCGCGAAAGCGCCGTTCAATCGCCGCGGCCGCCTTTACACTCAGCTGTTGGCTGATGATGGCATCCACCAGCTCTTGGTAGTAGTCGGTGTGTGGGCGGATGGTGCACAGCCCGGCCTGCGCGATAATCGGCGCCAGCACGCTGTCGTGCTTGCTCAGATACTGCGCCGCCTCGTTCGCCACATCTTCGGTGATTAGCATAGTTGTATTGTACAGTGTGCCCTGCGCATTAGTGCAGAGTGGGTTGCTGCTGGCTAATAATCAATACTGGCCGGCTCGTATTCTACACACGAGGTAACGAAGCTATGCGTCCGGCTGATAATCCTGAGCGCTAGATCCATAACATCATCACTGTAGGGGTGTGTTGCCTTCATGTATTCACAGCCGACTAGTGGCGCAGTGCTTGGCCAGTTGCCCGTGGCTGGGTCGACATTGAAGTACCGCTCAACGGTACCCTGGATTAAGTATCGTTCCTCTTGCAATCTGGGAGTTTGACCGATGACGAGTGTACGCTTTTGCTCGCTGTTGGCAATAATGGTTGCTGGCAGGGCGGCAGTGTATATCTTTTCGTCAAATTGCGGATCCAGCCTGGCGTCCAGGTAGTCTGCTAGTCCGTCCAGCGTGTCCTCGTCCCGGGGAATATCCTGTACTCTCAAGAAGTGTTGCAAATGACCATCTTGCAGCAGTGCCACGCGGCCGGCATAGGTGTTGGGCTGCAAGCTCTCACGCTCGCTCGACGAGAGACCTTGCTCCTTCGCTTTCTCCAAAAATTCAGCCCGAACTTGCTCCAGCCCTCTCCGGGGTATTCCTATCACATCACGCGTTACCATAAATTTCTCTGCCATAATTGTTACACAATCATACCATCACAATGCTGTATTGCAACAGTAGTTGTATATTGCTCTTGGGTTGAAAAATATGCCCAAATCTGGTAAAATAGCAAAGTTTTGTCGAGATATGTATCTCCAAGGCACTTTGACAAGCAGACAGACACAAGGTGAGATGCTAGTGCGTAATGCGCTTTAGCACCTCATCTTGTGTGTTTTAGGAAAACACAGCTTGCACTGCAAGTGGCCCCACGTGCCGAAAAGATTAGGAGAAAGGTCAGTTATGACCATCATCGTTGCCGACGTGGCTCCAGGCGCCAGCCCGCACGCCGCCATCCGGCGCGCCATCAGCCTCACCGGCCAGGTCGACCGCGACCCCCAGCACCAGCTGCCCACGGGCCACATGTTCACCTCCGCCAACCGAAGGCTGCTCATCGGCCTGCGCATCGTGGACGCCCCCGACGACGGCAAGGTCACCATGGCTCTCACCGTCTACACCTTCCAGCTGACCCTCACCCCCGAGTCCAACCCCGACGAGGTCTACCGGCAGTTAATCGAGGCATCCAGGTCGCCGCGCTTCTCCGCCTGGCGGTAGTTACCAGCTTCGCTGCATACTCCCGACAGATTGATGAAAGGTACCCCATGGTTCACATCACTGCCCACGTGGCCGCACAGCGAGACATCGAGCATGCCATCCGGCGTGCCGTCACGCTCACCGGTGAGGTCGCGCGCGACCCTCAGCACCAGCTGCCGACGGGGCACATGCGCAAGTTCTACTCGCGGATCTTCCGTGATCTCGCCCTGACCGACGACGGCACCGACGACCGTGTGGACATGACCCTCATGATCCACAACGTCCCGGTCACCGTCGACCCCAGCTCCGACCCCAACGCGGCCTACCTGCAGTGGGAGGAAGACCTCCTCCACGCCTGCGCCGCCCAGCGCCAGTAGGCACGATCATGGCCGTTGCCAACGTCGCTGTCCTCGTGCTCCTGGTCATCGTCGACCTCCTGGTCATCTTCCGCCGGCCGCTGTTCCGTCTCTACCGCAAGTGGGACGCATGGCGCTTCCAGAAGAGGACAGGTATCAACCTGAACTACTACAACCAGTTCTAGGACTGGGAGCGAGCATGGCGGGGAGATATGGGTTAAAACCTAGGTTTACGGTCATTCCGTAATGTTTTCCTACACCCCATGTCTGCTCGTCATATTCGCTCCACAAATGTGTGTTTGTGCTGATGAGTCCAAAAGGACGAAAGCGAATCCTCAAATTCAGTGATTTGTTACAATACGCTTATGGCTAAAAAACCAACCAGCAAACAACGATACCGAATATCCAAACATACCCTATTCGTTGCAGGGGGCGTAGTCGTTGTATTGCTAGCTGGCTTTTTAATTTATAAAGACGTGGCTCGGCGCATCCACGACCAGCAAGTCTACGAGCAGGACAAAGTCCGCTTCGCCAAAACCGAGCAAGATATGAATGCTGCATTCGATGCCATCGAGGCTAAGATAGGCAAACCTTTCGACCGTAAGACTTCAAGGGGCTGTTCGTATACGAGCGCTGAAGTATGAAGCGCGGTCCGCTTAGTTGCTGAGGTATCCATGATGATGGTATACGAAGTACAAAATAAGGACAAAAGCAAATTACAGAGCGAAATCGGCCCACGAGGTGCTAACAACAGCCCCCGAATTTAGTGACGGATTTACTTCCTACGGCCTGAGCACATACAACAGGCCAGCAATCAATTTACATATTATTTGGACATGACTAACAATTTAAACTGTACATTTACTCACGATACATACGCCAAGGATAGTATGAGACCTATGGCGAAGGTGAGGGTGGAATCAGGAGCCTTCTCACGGCTAATAGCCCGTATAGCTCGGTCTATAAGATATATTGTGGTCACGCAACACCAAAACCTCTTTACCCAATCGTAGGCACAGAATAGTTGCAAATATCACGTATTAGTGATATTAATGTATCAAGTAAGGAGTTACCCAATGCGTCGAAAGATGCTCCTGCTGTGGGTATCCTGCAGTGTATTAGTAATAAGCTTGGGTGTGGCACTGTTTTTTGGTGGAAGCAAGATGGCTCGTGCAGATGGCGCCGGCTGGCTTGTCGGTGCGCCACAGGTGCAAGAGATTGGCGCGGTAGACCACTCCGCCGTAGTGTACCAGGGGCCTGCGGAGTGTACTGATATGACACTTCCGGTCGTCCATAGCCTGTACCAGCAACTGTTTACGAAGAATGAAGATCACTGCATGGTCAGGACCAGTGCGGGCCTGGTGGAGGAGTATGCCAAGGTCATCCAGCCAAATGGATTTGATAAGGCATACCCCATCGACAGCATATCGCTGGGTGGTGGTCATCCCGTTGTTGTGCCAGTGCCAAATCAACCCAGTGCACTGTTGATGAAAGGCGATCCAGTGTATCCTGGCGTAAATTTTGGCCTATTCCGTGGGCTGCAGAGCCACCTGGAGTTCAATAACAATCTGCTATCGCCTAGATTCAAAATGACTGGGCCTGACCTCTACCTGCAATATCCCAACGGTCGAGCCATGGCATTTAACACGAGTACGGTTACGTTTTCTAGCGACGGCACCTACATGGTGGCGGAAGCCATCAGCTACGGGTTTGTGCGCATCAATTTGACCACGCTCACCATGACGGCATTTGCCCTGAACGCGCAGAAGACGAGCGCGGGATACCCGCTTGGCTCGGTCACGGCTATCAGCCCGTCTGGTAAGTACGCTGCCATAGCCTACAATGCTCCTGGTGGCTGGGGGCAGAAGTTTTTCCGCATCATTGACATTGATTCGTGCGGCAACACGTCAGCGGGATATGACGCTAACATAACGACCTGCCAGTCGCAAAATTACCTACCGGATTTGCAGCAAGAAATACCAGGCTTACTAACCATAGGAAAAGTACAGTTTGCGAACGATAACTCACTAAACTTTATTGCCTCAACACAGGATAGCTCTGGTGTATATGCCTATACGAGATATGAGTTGACTGCGAGATGGTATGCCACAACGACTAGAACAATACTTGGCACTGGGTGACTCGTTTGCTTCGGGTGAGGGCACGTTCAACTATATTGCCGGGACTGAGGACGGGCCAAACCAGTGCCATCAGTCGATATTCTCGTATCCGTATCTAATGCAGTCAAACGTTGGCGAGACTGCTTCGGTTGCTTGTTCTGGTGCAAAAATATCTAACATTAGAAATATTGGTGACAATGATGTAAACCAACTCGATGGCATAAATGATGCTGATATAAACTCAGCAGCAAAGGGCGAGAGTGCTCTCAATGCACCTTCCTGGCGTAATAGCACAAAATAATTATATTAATCAAGATAACCCCCAAATTATCACAGTCTCAGTGGGGGGAAATGACGTAGATTTCACCAATATCGTTGAAAAGTGTGTCATACCGTTCAACAGGGCAACATCGTTCTCCCAAAATTGTTACCAAACCTACGAGGATAGTCTGGAGTTGGTGCGGGAAATAAATGATCAGTTTGATAGCCTACGAAAAACATATTCGGACTTACTCGGGCATGATCCGACAAGGCGTGTCTATGTCATCGGCTACCCGCAGCTAGTGTCGGCGACCGGTTCGTGTGGTGATAACGTGCGTTTGAGTCAGTCTGATCGACAGTTTGCCACAAAATTGGTTGACTACCTGGACTCAGTCATTAGCCGGGCGGCAGCAAAAGCGGGAGTGTATTACGTAGACACGCAGCACGCATTTGACGGGCATAAATTGTGTGAGAGTGGCACAAAAGCTGTCAATGGCCTGACGGCAGGCAACGACAACTACCACCTCATTGGCAATGAGAGCTACCACCCTAACAAACTTGGACACGAGCTTTTTGCCCGAACGATTTTGTCTCAGACCAACAATCTGACTGCGCCAATGCCGATAGCGCAGGACATAAACCAACCAGGAGAAGAAGATCAGGAAGCGGCAGCGATGCTGGATGCGACAAAAATAAATCGTATAGTTTATGAGACACTCAACGCCGCCAATGATATTCATTACGTGGTCAAGGGTCCAGTCGACATCAGCATAGATCAGTTCAAGTCAATCGTTCGTTTTGATTCAAGCATGGTTGCAGTATTGCACTCCGACCCAACGGATGTTGGTTTGGTGCACGTCGATAATTCAGGGCTCATTAGTGGAACTATTTCCATACCTAGTAATATTTCGGCCGGTATACATACGTTGCATTTGTACGGGCAGAATATGGTTGGTGAGCCAATTGACGTGCAGCAAACAGTCTACGTCAAGGCATCGGCGGATGACTATGATGGCGATGGTATTGCTAACGACAACGATTCCTGCCTCGGCATCCCGAACAGCGGACACGATATTGACCAGGATAGTATTGATGATGCCTGTGACCCTGACATTGGTTCACCTCCGGCTACATCAACACCGAGCGGTTCTACTGCTGAAACAAATTCGAGTTACAAAGGAAGCAATAGCGCAGGGATCCAGGTGGCGCAGACCACACAACTACAACAGACTTTAGCGGTAACAAATTATGCTACGACAAGCTATGTGAGCCAAAACACAGGTGAGTCGACGGGTGAGGTAAAGGCAGCCGAAACCGGCCAGCCCGTTGCCATAGACAACACTGCTCAGCAGACTCGGGATAAACAATCACAAGACGATACTGCCAGTGGTTCGATTTGGCTAACATTGGGCTATATATTGCTAGGATTCATCATTTTTGTGGCGGTTGTGCTGTTTGCCAGGCGACAGCGGGCTGACTAGTTGATTATTATTCAGTTGGCTATACTAAGGGCATGATTACACACCTTCTCTGGATAAACTTGGCTGCAGTACTTGTATACATGACCCTATGGTTCTTTGTGGGGTGGCGGCGCAAACAACTTGAACACTGTCGATGCCGCGTGGGGCAGTGGCTTTGCGCTGGTAGCCTGGCTGGTGGCAATCCAGCAGCCGTCGGCACGCAGCCTGCTGATCGCCGTGCTGGTCAGCGTGTGGGCAGCGCGCATTACCAACCACCTGGTGCGCCGTGTGTTTAGCAGCGGTGAAGACCCGCGCTATGCCGAACTGAGCGCCAAGTGGCAGGGCAACTTCTGGCTGCGCGCCTACGTCACGATATTCCTACTACAGGGTGTACTGGTGGTACTCATCAGCTTGCCGGTGACCGTCGCGGCTGGCGGTGCCCAGCTGGACAACTTGGGCTGGCTGAGCGTACTGGGCGCAGCCATCTGGGCAGTAGGCTTCGGCATAGAGGCGGCCGCCGACCGACAACTGCGCGATTTCATCGCCAACAAACCGCCCAAGGGTGCCGTGATGGATCAGGGACTGTGGAAGTACAGCCGTCACCCTAACTACTTTGGCGAAATGGTGCAGTGGTGGGCCATCGGCCTGATAGCCCTGCAGGTCAGCTACGGCTGGATTGGCCTACTCGGCCCGCTGACACTGACGTACCTACTACTATTTGTCTCGGGCATCCCCATGATAGAGAACCGCAAAAAGAACGACCCGCCATACCGCCGCTACATGCAACGCACCAGCATGCTCATCCCATTGCCACCACGCAAGGGCTGAGCGACCACATATAATTGCGCTATATATCGAATAATTGTATAATTTGCTTCCTAGTATGACTACCGAAGCACTGACAACTCCAGAGCGCGCACCGGACGCGGACTCAAACTTACTCCTGACGAGCCCTGCGCTTGGTGCGTGGTGTCGGGCGCAACTGGTCAATGAAGGTTTGCCAACCGAATTTGTAGAAGTGGATCATTGGCGACGGGCTGATGTGACATTCGTGCAGGACGAAATCCCCCAGCTGACGTCGGACATCGTCAGGTCTGAGTTCCTGGACAGTGTGCAGCGACGGGCATCGTCAAAGACATGGTGGGCTCCCATGACCCGGACATTGGGCGAGCTGGGTGCAGCTAGTGATTTGCCCTCACGTATGCGGCTGAACGCGAAACATACATTGGACTTCCTGGTTCGCGATCGGCCCACCGGCCAAAACTTTGAGATATTCGATATGGGCGATGACGACACCGACGAGCAGTCATTGCATGCGGTGTCTGAGACCCTCACTCTCATCGATCAGTTTTCTGGCGGTATGTCATCAGCTGACTACCAGCGACCACGGATTGTCCTGGGCAACAATATTCGATTAGGCAAAAACAACGGCGGACGCGAGGTCAAAGGAATCGCAACTCAGGACTGTGTGTTCCTAAACATGTCTGCTATTACGGAGCGGGCAGCAGAGGTTGATATCAATGCAACTCAGCTTGTATCGTCAGTGTTAGTTCACGAAGTATTAGGTCATGCACTGGAGCGACACGTGATGGGCGTCGTCGACACCTACTTTCCGCAATATTTTCACTATTCCACTGAGCGAGTACCTGGCCGAATGTTTGACAGTATCCATGCCGAAGTGAAAGCTCGCAAGCATGGATATGAAGACTCGCAACCAACTCACGAATACGGTGCGATAAACGCCGCTGAGGACTTTGCGACCAGCGTTGATGCGCTGGTCGGGAAGGCGATGGGGTGGGTAGATTTGGAAAAGGTTGAAGAGAGCCGACGGACGCCAGACAGCTATCGGCGCGACCTGGTCATGAGCGCGCTGAATCTGGCCGCACACCGAGCACGATTTTATGATGGCACACCAGGCTTTGTTGGCAGCAATCTACGACACGTACTGGACGAATCAGGTGATGTACAGGCTGCCGTACCAACTCGCACTACACGAGTCGCGAGCACCACCGGGCACGAGGCTGCCCAGCAAGAACTGGACAATATTCTCGATATATTTCGTCCCGGTGACACATTCAAGGTCTACGCTCTGAAACCCGGCTTGTAACAACGGCTGGCAGCGCTAGCTCCACATCAAGCATATACGGTATACTGGGGCTATGGACGAATCGCCAAAACTTACCAACGTCCCGGAAAAACCAGGCGCGCCCGAGCTAGGAAAATCAGTCCAGATACCCAGCGCTCCTCTGAATGATGAACCCGAAAAGGGCCCAGCCTTTCAGCCAACGCCAACCGAAGCCGCCGAAACGGTGGACGACCCCGACCCAACTCCGTACGATAGTCCGGCAGACGAAAACCATGCTCAGGCCGAATATCTACGCAACCTGCGTGAGGCCAACGACCCCAAATCTCGCAAGATGAGCACCATGTTCATGGTGATGCTGGTGTTGTTGCTGGTGCTGGTGGTTGGTGTGTTGGGCTATTTGTGGTGGTCGTTGCGGTCTAACGATACGCCATCACCTGCCAAAAAGACCAGCCAGAGCCAACAGACCACAGCCCTGCCACAACAGACCACACAAACTCCCAAAGACGACAAAACGGCCGGCACAGAGGATTACACCTCTATAGGGCTTGGCCTGAGCATCTCCTATCCATCGGACTGGGTACAGGCAGAAAAGAACGGCACATTGACCATTACGTCGCCTGCTGTCGAATTGACGGACGCCGAAGGGCAAAGCACCCAGGGCAATATCGTGCTGACCGTGCGCAACAACCAAACGACGTTGCCGGAATTTAATGACGGCTCGGCTGTGGCCGTATTGGCTTCAGAAAAGCTAGCCTACGCCAAGCCATCCTCAATCCAGCGCGCCTCTACCTACGTTAGCTACCTGCAGTTTGCCGCCACCACAACCAAGGGAGGTCTGGATGGTATCTATGTGACAGGCGATTCCGGCTACAAATATGCTCAGACGATTCCAAAGGGCGACATAGCGCGAGTTGATCCAAAGATTAGTGTCGGGTTTGTCAGCTGTAATGGCGCGGCCTGCGGCGACGGCGCCAAGAGTACGCCACTGACTATTAGCTCGACCAGCTGGCAAGACAGCAACCAGAAAAAGACCGTCGACACCATGCTATCCTCCATCATCCTGAACTAAAAAAACGTATATACGTACGTATATACGTCACCCCTGGGAAAACGCCATATGAATTGCACATAAACCCCACCTAGAGGACGGACCTCTAGGTCCGTGAATGACGGTGAATCGGCGGAGACGGGCATAAGCAATTTGCAAAACGGTGTATTGATGATATTTTAATACTCATGGAATTTGCTGGAAAACTCCTTGCGTCCGATTCCGCCACAAGAGGCGCCGACTTGGCAGCGCGCTTGCGTTATGCCACAGCAGTATCTGATCACATGATGGATGAAGAAGTAAGTGCAATGGTAATGGAGTTAGACGGTGCCGCAAAAAATAATGTTGATGAGGCTACAGCATTTGTTCTTACAATGGCGGATAGTTGTGAATCTAGCCCAACTCATGATTTTGCCACCGAGACATTTCTGGGCACCGCAGCCACGGCAGTTGCGATAAACGTCATGCAAACAGATGTCGAAATGGGAAAACGGCTTGTGCACGATTTACTGACACGAGAAAATCAGTCATTTGCCGAGGGTAGCTGGAACAGAGTAGAGAGTGAATATCTCAAGGGTCGCATTTGTTATGACGACTATCACCGCCTCCTCCTCGTAAGGCGTTTGTTCTAGAGGTTCTAGAGGACGGACCTCTAGGTGGTTGATTTGCTGTGGGGCTTTGTTAGTTCAACAACTTTGATTCGGCCGTCGGATACGAAACTGACCCCAAAATTTTGGCCGCGCATGCGGAAGGGGCGACCTGCCTTTACTTCGTCGATAGCCTCAATGGCGTCTGTTTTTTGCAGTGTCTCGATAATGTAATCGCGCTCAAGATGATGCTGGTCATGCACCTTGTGTGTCAGCTGTAGGTTTGCCCAGCGAAAGCCATGTGAGCCGATGTCGTCAATGGCCGCGCCGACCCAGATAGTTTTCTCGAGCCCAATAAAGCGGCGAAAATGTCGTGACCAAAAGCGGAAGTGGCCGTGATCACCCTTGTGCGAACGGTGCTCCACCAGTTGCCAAAAGCGAACATGGTGCCGCTTGCGCGGGCTGCGGTTGTCGCCGTACGGAATCTGAAAACCGAGGTCCTGCGGCCGGTTAAACAAGAAGAGATTGCTGAACGGTGCCGTCGGATAGGGCTTGTTGAACGCGATGGCGTAGGCCTCGTGGATACCATTTCGAAGCGTTGGCTTATCGGCCACGTACCAGCCAGCCTGTTTCATGGTGCGGATAAAATGCCGACGCGACTTGGCGACGATGGCGATATTCACCGGGTCAGATGGCAGGCCATCACGGGAGGTCACGTACAGCGGAATGTGATCGGGTCGCATGAATATTCGCCAAGTTCGCATCAATGCCGGCAACCCAAAATACGCCAGCACGATGTAGGTCACCAGCAATGCAAAAAACAGTGGTAGCTGACGGTCCAGGTAGGGGAAGATAATAAATGCCGTCGCATAGGCTATACCCAAGCCCAACAGTAAAATAATCACGCGCCATATCAGACGAAACGTAAAACGAATCACAACCTGGTAAGTATATCGTATTTAGTGCTGTTCGTCTGTGGTGTCGCCTCCGCTACAATAGCTATATGACAGTGAGCCAGACAGACATTGCTGCGTTTCAGGACACAGTGCGGGACTATTATTTATCGCACGGTCGACACGAATTGCCGTGGCGATTGCCCGAGACAGACGGGTCGTTCGACCCATACGAAATCATGGTTTCAGAGCTGATGTTGCAACAGACGCAGGTCAATCGAGTCATCCCAAAATACCTGGCATTCATTGATGCATTTCCAACGGCAAGCGCGCTGGCAGATGCATCACTCGGTGATGTTCTGGTGGCGTGGCAGGGGCTGGGCTACAACCGCCGCGCGAAGTTTTTGTGGCAGGCCGCACAGCAAATCGTCAATGAATGGCATGGCGTCTGGCCGCAGGAGGCTGCCAGGTTGACGGCTTTGCCAGGCGTCGGCATCAACACAGCCGGCGCGATCGCGGCATATGCATTCAATCAGCCCGTCATTTTCATAGAAACTAACGTACGTAGTGTGTACTTCCATCACTTTTTCAATGACCAGTCAGATGTTGCCGACAAAGACCTGCTGGAGATCATCAGCGCAGACCGTTGACCACGATAATCCCCGCGAATTTTACTGGGCGCTGATGGATTACGGCACATTCCTCAAGCAACAGGGACATGGCAAAATAACGCAGAGCAAACACTATTCCAAGCAATCAAAGTTCGACGGCTCCCGCCGGCAAATCCGCGGCAACATATTGCGCCTGTTGGCAACCGGCCCGATGCTGCAAGCTGACCTACTCGAGCAAATAGAAGATGAGCGCACGGTGTCTGTCCTAGACGACCTCGCCCGCGAACACCTCATCCAGCGCCACGGTAACTCGTATGATCTTTCGTGACCATACAGCAAGGTGACTACACTTTCACCAAACGTGCTTGAGTACAGTTCGGCAGTTCTTGTCGAGGAACAGAGGGAGCCGTACACACTGTACGGCGAGTGAGTACCGCAGATAAAACTGTCGAAATGTGCCAAGAGCAGTAACAGCACGACCAGCTGTGCTGGGCGACAGGTTACTGCGGTACGTTTGATGAAAGCGTTAGCGTGATACAATATTTGCTATATGGACCACCAAGATAGAAAAGCCACCGCCACTACACCACTGCCAACGCCATCCGATCAGCCAAAAAAACCAGAGCATCTACATGACTTGGCGCCCAAAGATTCAGCCCACAGCAGCGCAGCCAAGCCCCAAGCCATGGATGTGCTTCACGCTCCACATATGGATGCGATGCACAGTGGTGAGGCAGCGAGCGCCCCTACGACTCCCAAGCCCGCCGAGCCCAAGTCAGTAGAGCCAAGACCCGCCGACCCGAAATCAGAAACCCCCAAGCCCGCTGAACCAAAACCTGTCGAACCAAAGCCAGCCTCGCCAGCGCCTACGCCCAGCGAGGAGCCGTTTACGGAAGAGACCCCAGTCAAACCACCCGAAGATGATGCTGATGACGCTGACCAAAAGGCCAACGAACACGGCAAAGCCAAGAACGAACCAAAACCAGTCATCAACAAGCCCCCTAAACAGCCAAAACAACCTGGCGTCGGCATGGCAATTGTCGCGACGGTCATTATTATCTTAGGATTGAGCGCGTTGGCTACCTACGCCTACTTGCGCACTAACGGCACCTCGTTGTTCTAAGGAACAGATACGGTATAATCAGCAGCGTGAAGAACGCTGCTTCTGTATTACTACAACCCGGAGCCCTCACTGTTATTCCGACGGATACAGTGTATGGCCTGGCGGCACGCGCTGCTGATAAGGCAGCAGTGCAGCGACTGTATGAGGCAAAGCCGCGCGACCGCAAACCAGGAACTGTCATAGCAGCTAACATTGATCAATTAGTAGAGCTAGGAATGTCCAGGCGCTACCTAAAAGCCGTTGAGCAATACTGGCCCGCTGCGCTTAGTGTGGTCATACCTTGCGGTGAAGAGCTGGCATACATGATGTTCGACAAACGGAGCTTGGCGGTACGCATTCCTGATGACGAGCCACTCCGCGCCATGCTGGAACAGACTGGTCCACTACTCACTACCAGTGCCAACGCTCCAGGTGAGCCAACTGCTACGAACGTGGCTGAAGCCCGGCAGTTTTTTGCTGACGCGGTGGACTACTACCAGGATGGTGGTGACCTGTCAGGTCGACCGCCATCGACAGTCATTCGGGTCGTTGACGATGCGATAGAAATTCTGCGCCGAGGCGCTGTCGACATAGACGAAACCGGCCGCATCACTCAGCCCAAATAGCCATTACACCATCAGTTTCACTTTAGTAAACGTTGACTAAAATCACACACTTTCATACGATGCTAAGGTAAAATAATGCTTATGATAAAAAGGAAGCGATAATGGCAAAAGCAAAAACTACATCCAGCAAGACTAATAGAAAATCGATAGACGTGGTCCTGACACTCCTCGGCGGCGTAGCCGTGGTTGTGCTGCTAACCATCGGCAGTTTAGCGTGGTACGCCTTTGATTTCGCTACGACACAGGTTCATGACCAACTTGCGGCTCAAAAAGTCTACTTCCCACCAAAGGGTAGCCCAGCACTAGATCCCGAAGAATTTCCAGGTCTTCAGCAGTACGCTGGCCAACTCGTTGATAACGGACCAAAAGCCAAGGCCTACGCTGACGAATTTATCGGCAAACACCTAGAGAATATTGCCGGCGGCAAGAGCTACGCCGAGGTGAGTGAAGAAGCTCGGGCAAATCCAGATGACGCTGCACTCCAGGGCCAAAAAGCAGCGCTATTCCAGGGTGAAACCCTCCGTGGTCTGCTGTTGACTGCTGGATACGGCTATTGGACCTTCGGTATGATTGCTGGCTACGCGGCCGTTGCAGCCTTTGTCGGTGCAATTGTTATGGCGGTACTCGTCGCACTCGGCTACATGCGAATCAACAAGCGATAACATCGTACACAACAACGCATTACTTCCGGTCAGAATTATACTGGCCGGAAGTTTTATTTCAGATCAAACTCAACTACGAGCGCTTTGTGGTCAGAGACTATCTCCTCGCAGACCCGAAAATCTCGCACCGAGATGCGGTCATTCACGAGGACGTGATCACAGGCAACATTCGGAACTTTGCCAAGTACACTGAGGGTGGTCGATACTTGGTGAGTTGCGGTTAGATCTTCGAGAAAATTGTCAAAAACACGCATGGCCGGCGCACTCGCATTGAGATTAAGGTCACCAGCAAAAATGAGCGGCAGGTCAGCGTGTTTCTGAGCTTGCTCAACGACTAGCTTCATTTTCTCAATAGATGTTTCGCTGCCTTCTGGTGTGATCTCCCAATAGCCATGATGATTAATGACGCACAGTGTTGCTTCGCCAACTTGCAGCAAGGTTGTTTGTAGATTGCGGCTGTTAGGGACCCTACGTTCAGGTGTTAAATCCTCGACATATTCACCATTGATGAATGTAGTCTCTTGATGGATGATAGGAAACTTGCTAAATACGGCATTGCCGAATGGTGCCGTCTCGTGTGCAACTTCCATTGACCACGTTGGTGAAAAATACGTATGCTCATAGCCAATATTTTTTATTTGGCCAAATATGTCGAACGTATTATCAGGAAAGACTACAGGGCCAGTGCAGTCGAACACTTCCTGTGCGGTAATGATGTCGGGCTGCTCGGCTTCAATCAGCTTGAGAATCTGCGGCGTGAGCCTGCCCATCCAGAGGTTTAACTGCAATAGCTTCATTGCACGAACTCTTGTCGGAGCCATTCGTCTAGGCTGCCTCCACCTCCACCGGCCATGCCGACGACCATGGCGCCGTCATCAAGATGCTTTTGGATGGCACGCTTGAGGCCGTCGTTGAGCTCGGCTGGCTCTGCTATGTCTGGGTTTGGCAGGTGACTGATGAGCTCTTCGGGTGAGATAACTCGCTGCTCGGGATCTTCACGGGCGAGATAACTTGGCGTCCAGTACACATGGTTCGCACCGTCAAAACAGTCACCGTAGTCATCAATCATAAAGTGTTGGCGACGGTTAGTCAGTGGCTCGTATACTACGATGAGCTCTTGACCGGTTTCATCGGCCATTTCACGGGCAACGCTCATGGCGCCACGTATCTTCTCAGGCGTGTGGGCGTAATCACTGTACAGATTTGGTACGAGCTGTTCCATGCGTCGCTGCAGGCCAGGGAAGGCGTTAATAGCGTCGAGCACAAGCTGTTTGTCGACACTACCTATTCGTTCTACGGCACGGCAAGCCAGGCGTGCGTCGAGACGGTTGTACAGACCGCGCAGGACGATATGGTCGTTGCTGTCATTAGGATCCAGGGTGGTCAAGGAGCCCGTCTGCGCTAGTCCCAGATAGTCTAAGTCATCCTGCCACAGTACCGTGTGCTGGCTTTGCTCAATAAACTCACGAAAGGCTGCCTGGTAGTCCTCACGAGTGGGGAATATCTCATGGTGATCCCACGAGACGCCCGTAATCAGGCTGAGATGAGGCTCGAACGCCAGGAAGTTGCGGTCAAACTCGTCGCACTCGTACACAAAATACTCACTGTCAGGGTCGTACTCACCCATATCGCCAAAAGGAATCTTTGCTCCAACCGAGTAGCTCACGGGGATACCGAGCTGCTTGAATAGCCATATGACCATGGCCGTCGTTGTGGTTTTGCCATGGGTACCGGCCACAGCAATAAGTTTGAGTTGCTTGTCAGTAATAATTTGATTGAGTAATTCGTCCCGCTTCGAAACATGAATTTCTTGCTCTTGGGCGAAGATGAGTTCAGGCGGTTCGGGAGTCTCGAGCGTTAATGCGGAAGTGTACACGACCCAATCAATTGGCTTGGCATCGTGAGCTTTGGCGATGTCGTCGCGGCTTTGGCCGATGACGATATTTGAGATACCGTGCTGGCGCAAATACTCGATGTACTGCGAGTCCTGCTTGTCGCTGCCAGACACCTCATAGCCGGCACGCTTAGCAATGAGCGCCAGAGGGCCGATGGCCGTACCACCTATGCCAGAGAAGTAAATATGCATGTCATAAGCTTACCCTGGCATGCCGGCGCCGTCCAGGGTTGTGACTAGGATTCTAAGCGTAAGCATGCGTATAATTGAAGTATGGACAGGCGCACCGCGCAAAACGCATACAAAAACCTCCACCACCTCAATCCCTGGTATGTGTTCGTCGTGTTTTTGATACTGGCGAGTTTCTCGGTGTACCAATTGCGCAGCAACAATCTGCATATGGCTCAGCTACGTGACGCTGTCTATACTGCCGATCAAAAAAACACTGATGTGGATGGCTCGCTACAACATTTACGCGATTTCGTGGGGCACCACATGAACACGGACTTATCCAGTGGTGAAAATGCCGTCTACCCACCGATTCAGCTGAAATACACCTATGATCGACTTATCACCGAGAAAAGTAAGGGCACTAACGACCGCAACGCGCGCATCTATACCGAAGCACAGGCCTACTGCGAAGACAAAATCCCCAGCGGATTCTCTGGCCGATACCGCATCGGTTGTATCCAGGACTACGTCAAAAGCCATAATGCGTCACCGACGTACATCAGCCCTGACTTGTACAAGTTCGACTTCTACAGCCCGGTCTGGGCACCTGATCTTGCCGGCATCAGCCTGGTACTGGCCGGCATTTCATTTACTCTGTTTGTCGCATTATTGTTGACTCGTTGGGTAGTCAAGCAAGTAGCCAAAGGCTAACATACAAAAACACCCGTCGGATGGACGGGTGTTAATGAAGCGACTAATGGTTTAGTTGCCGCTGTTGGTGTTCGTGGTGTCGTTGTTCTTTGGTGTGGTGTTGGTTGCAGGCGTAGTGTCAGTTGTGGATGGGGTGGTGTCGGTGCTGCCCTGAACCGGAGTAGTACCAGTGTTCGCATCGTTACACGTTTGACCATTTGGATTTGCCTCTTGCCACTGCTTGACGAGCTTGGCAACCTGACCGTCATCCTGGAGGTTCTCCCAGAAGTTAACTTGATTCTGGTTGATGACCATACGGTCCTGAGGTTTGTGCAATTCACAACCGAGCTTGATGAGGGTAATCTGACCGTTCGACGCTGCCTTGTTCGAGTTGTTGGCAGCAGATTGCAGGTAGTAAATGCCGTCGAGGACGAGGTAGTCACTACTCAGGCTTGTCACGTGGCCGAAGTATACTTGGTCGTTTGTCAGGAAGACAGCCTGAAGCTTGTCAGGATTGACGTAGTCATTCTCTGAGCTGGGTCGGGCGACCATTAATAGCGCTAGGGCTGCTGCAATCAGGACGCCGAGCACGACAACCAGCAGGGCGCCTCCCCAACGAAATAGCTTCTTGCCGTCACCTGATGGCAAGCTGGGCATGGTGTGACGACCAGATTCGTTAGGAGTTGTTGTAGATTTTGCGCCAGCTGAACTGTCGTCTACTGCAGTTGGCGAGAAAGCCGCACCGCGACGAGGGGCATTGTTATTTTGTTGACCACGATTCGTAAAGTCCATACGTATACACCACCTATATTAAACGTTTATGGTTATAGCCACCAGTGTAGTACAACTGTCATGCCGGAGCAACTGCATTTTTGAAATATAGCAATAAATCTTGCATTTCAGAGGTCATAAAAATCATTACAGGGTTGACAAACAAATTTACCCCAGAGTATGTTAGGGGTACCAACTAATTCGTAAGAGAGGGGAGAACGCATGGCTTATAGTCACACGAACTCAAAGGGTGTTACGTACTACCTAAACTCAAAGGAAGTAACGCTCCGCGGTGGAAAAGTACAGAGGATTTTTTACTTCAGTAAGGACCAACGACCAGAGGGCTGCGAACTGCCTGACGGCTACACAGTCAACGAAAACCCACGCAACGGTTTCTTGACCGTCAAGCGTGCCTAGTACGAAAATCTGACACATTGGACACCCGGCCACCTCGAAAAGAGCCGGGTGTCTTTTATTTTTTTGCTACAATTTAGTTATATGAGTAACCAAACAATCCTCGAGGTCAAAGACCTCCAGAAATCTTACGACGGTAAAAAAGCAGTTGACGGCATCAGTTTTAGTGTCAAAAAGGGCGAAATATTTGGCATCCTCGGTCCGAACGGCGCCGGCAAGACAACAACCCTTGAGATGATTGAAACGCTGCGCAGTATCGATGGTGGCAGTGCCACAATTGATGGCGTTGACGTGGCTAGCAACCCCTACAAAATTCGCGGCATGATTGGCGTGCAGCCACAGACACCCGGGTTCCAGGACAAGACCAAGCTGACCGAACTAATACAGATGTTTGCTGCTGCCTACGGCGAAAAAGTTAATCCAAAAGAGTTTCTGGACGAAGTAAATCTGGGCGACAAAGCCGATGCCTATGTCGAGCAATTGTCGGGTGGTCAAAAGCAGCGCTTTAGCATTGTGGCGGCACTGGTGCACAACCCAAAAGTATTCTTCCTGGATGAGCCAACGACGGGGCTCGACCCGCAGGCGCGTCGCAATCTATGGGAACTGATTGAGAACGTCCGTGATCGGGGCATCAGCGTCATCCTGACGACGCACTATATGGACGAGGCCGAGGTGCTGTGTGACCGCATCGCCATTATGGATGGCGGTAAAATCATTGCCCTCGACACGCCAAAAAACCTCATCAAGGCTTTGCTCAAGCGTGGCTTTACCAAAGAACAGCAGGTCGAACAGGCTGACCTAGAGGACGTGTTTATTGATATGACCGGAAAGGCACTGAGGGGATAATCGTATGACACTAAAGCAACAACTCTACACCGTGTGGGCATTTTTCACGATTAATCTGCGACGGCTATTCCGTGACCGTCTCGCGTTATTTTTCACCTTTCTGTTTCCGCTGATTTTCCTGTTCGTATTTGGCGCCATCAACAATGGCAATGGCAACATTAGCTTCAGCGTAGCGCTTATCAATCAGTCGGACAGTGACTTTGCTAAGCAGTATGCGGCCAAGCTGCGTGACAGTGACACCTTCAAGGTCGACCAGTCGGTCACGAACCTGACGGAGGCTAAGCAGAAGATTGAGCGCAGTCAGATAGACGGCATTATCGTGCTGCCAAAGGATTTTGGCACCGTCAAAGAAGGGCAAGCCTACCCCTCTGGCCAGGCAAAGATCCTGTTCAGTCGTAACAATGACCAAGCCGGCCAAACGCTCGTCACGGTGCTCAATGGCGCATTCAAGGAGACGAATGCCAAGATTGTAACCGTCACAAGAGCCCTTCACCGTCAAAGGCGAGACACTCAACAGTAATAGTTTGAGTGCGTTTGACTACACCTTCACAGGTCTGCTGGGCTTTGCCATATTAGGTGCCGGCATCTTTGGACCCATGAATGTCTTTCCGGAACTAAAGAAAATGGGAATCTTGCGCCGTCTACACACCACGCCACTGCGTGTCTGGCAGTATTTCTTGTCGAACATGCTCAGCAATGCGGTCACTGGCCTGTTGTCAGTCGCGGCGATGTTCGTGGTTGCAGTGTTGGTATTTAATCTCCAGGTTGTCGGCAATCTGTTCGCGCTGGCGGCATTCTTGGCATTTGGTATCGTTGTGGTGCTGGGTATTGGGCTGGCCATTGGTGGCTGGGCCAAGAATGAGCGCCAGGCTGCGCCGCTCGGTAACATCGTGGTGTTTCCGATGATGTTCCTAACTGGCGTGTTCTTCCCACGTTTCCTTATGCCAGAATGGCTACAAAACATCTCGTTCTACATGCCGCTGACACCGGTCATTGATGGAGCCCGCATGATCCTGACCGAAGGCAAGGGATTACTCGATCTGGGTCCACAATTAGCCGTCATGGCCGTATGGATGATTGTCATCTACGCCATCGCCTTCCGTGTTTTCCGCTGGGAATAACATCACAACATTGACAAAATAGCCATTAGCATGTTATAAATACTATCATGTCTAACGAAAACCAACACAATCAGTCTCATCTGTCAGATGGAAGTCCATTCCCCAACTACGATGACCCTCGCGAGTTTCCTGATTTGAGTCCGGCGCAACAAGCACAGATGGACCACCTGATGGATACGCAAGGGCTGTCGGCGTACGAAGCACGGCTGCGGGCGCTGGGCCAGCCCATCGTAGGTGAAAGTGATGTCGAATTGGGATTACCAGATGAAGATACCGAAACATTACCAGAGATTGAACGTTTGGAGCGGTTCGAGACAGTAAAGCAACAGCATGGATTTTATCCTGCGAGCCTGCGAGAACTTAGCGAAGTCACGACTATTGATGCGTTCTCAGAAAAGCAGTGGGGTGTCTCGAAACATCTAGGTGAAATTGCCCAGCACCAGATTAAACACGGCTATGATCCGGACGCCTCAGCTCAGTCGGTGGTCACCGAGTACGCCCGTTTTGCCCATAATGCGCGTAGTGAGGCAACTCGTCTCATGCAACTGGCAGCAGAGCTTGCCGAAGTCGACGCCCACACTTTCAGTACACTCAATCCAGACCATGCAGTAACAGCACCCGGGCTTCTCGTACGATTTCTTGACTGGGAAGATTTTGCCCGCGGTGATCACGAGAGTGACGAACTATACCCACTCGTTCGCTATACCGATAATGTCGCGTTAGACCCCAGAGAGTTCGGCAGGCAGAACCCCTCGCGACCTATGAGAGACTACATTGATTCTCGTCTTAGCTCATTACGCCTAGACCAGGCGCGCAAATCGACTCAGCGCGCGATACAAGATCGCCAGGCCGCCCTAAGCTACTGGCAGACACAGCTTGAAGGAATCCAGCAATACAGTACTGGCCCGGCTCGGGTCATTGCAGCTAGTGAACTGGACAAATTACACGTAAACTAGTGGGATGAATGGAGCAGTGAGGAGCCAACCCTTCTTTGTGTTGTCACCTATGGACGACGTGACTGATTCGGTATTTCGCCGGATTATTGCTGGTGCTGCCAAGCCGGATTTGTTTTTTACCGAGTTTGCCAACGTGGATGGTCTGCAGAGCGCCGGCCGGCCGCGACTACTGAAAAAGCTGCAGTTTACCGAGACCGAGCAACCGCTGATTGCCCACATTTGGGGCCTAAAGCCGGAGAATTTTACCAAGACTGCTCGAGAAATCGCTGATGGTACGATGGCGCATGAGTTTGGCTTGCCAGAGGGTGTCAATTTTGCCGGCATTGACCTGAACATGGGCTGCCCGGCCAAATCGGAAGTCAAAGCCGGCGCGTGTAGCGCGCTCATCAACGACCGGCCTCTCGCAAGTGAGATTATCAAAGCTACCCAGGCTGGGGCGGGTGATTTGCCCGTCAGCGTCAAGACGCGACTGGGCTTTAGCACGATTGATTTGACATGGATAGAATTCCTCTTGGAGCACAACCTGGATATGCTGAGTGTTCACGCCCGTACGCGCAAGGAAATGAGCAAAGTTCCCGCCCATTGGGAAGAGTTTGGCAAGATTCGCGAACTGCGTGATAGGATTGCACCTGACACCAAACTGGTCGGCAACGGTGACATTACCAGTCGACAACTTGGGCTCGAGCTGGCAGAGAAATATGGCCTGGACGGCATCATGATTGGTCGCGGCGTCTTTCACGACCCGTACGTGTTTGCCGAGCAAAGTCAATGGCACGAGGTAACCCCTAAAGAGCGACTGCAGCTGTATCGCCGCCACGTTGAATTATTCCAAAGCACCTGGCAGGAGGGTGACCGCCCCATCCACACACTCAACAAGTTTTGCAAAATATATGTCAGCGATTTTGACGGAGCTAAAGAGCTTCGTGAGCAGCTGATGAACGCAGGTACGACAGAGGAATTACTGCGTCATATCGACAACGCTATCTCATAAAATTGACGCTTTGTCAGTTATTTTACAGCAAACTCCGCTTATGGAGGTTATGGTGATAGTATCGTTTGACACATAAAGAGAGGAGGGTGCATGGACAAGTTGCTGTATACGTTATCCTTCCTAGCAGCGGCCGCGTTGATTGCTGGTAGCGCCTTCATCCCGGAAAGTGCGCCAATGTGGTTGGCGTCTACGACCGACGCAATGAATATTGTACGAGGGGTGCTAGCTGCCATGATGCTGGGCTTATTTGTTACTAATCCACCACGATCAATGCCGTTCCGACTCGGACTGGGAGTTGCTGGACTGGGGCTGGCGGCACTGTCTATGGGGCTGTTGTTGAGCGGGAGTATACACATCGTAGATGTACTGTTATTCGCAGAAGCGGCTGTCTGTTTCATGTTAGCCGCCATCGAGGCAAAGCCCGTAGTGGTCGAGCACCCGGTATTACAGCGCCTACAGGTTAATCCGGCTACGCTGGGAGGCAACTGGCTGAATGATGTTCGCTCCACTCGTACAACGTGGATGGTGAATACGGCTGTAGTGAGCAGTGTTATGCTCCACCACGCACGGCGCCATTCATCGCTGTGGCCTAAATTCCCATCATCATTTAACGGTCGCCCGCCTTAGGAAGTGTCGTGGAAATTACCAAGGGATAAGCCTGGCGGATTTTATGTCGCCAGGCTACACTTGTATGTAGATGATTCAGGCAAAAAATCTTTCCAAACGCTATGGCAACAAACTAGCGGTCGATGACGTAAGCCTCATGGTGAAGACCGGCAGAGTGACTGGCTTTTTGGGCCCGAATGGGGCGGGCAAATCGACAACCATGCGCTTGATGCTTGGGCTTGATGCAGGCAAGGGCGAGACACTATTTGATGGCAAACCACTCCATAGTCACAACCACCCAGCGACGAAAGTCGGTATCCTGCTCGAGGCGAAAGCGTTTCACCCCACCAGGACTGCGCGTAATCACCTGAGAGTGCTTGCGACAGCCGGAAATATACCTGTAGCCCGCGTCGACGAAGTGCTCGACATTGTCGGTATTCGTGATGTGGCCGACAAAAAACCAGGCAAGTTTAGTCTCGGCATGAGTCAGAGACTTGGTATTGCAGCGGCCATTTTGGGCAAACCGAAATACCTCATCCTGGACGAGCCGGGCAATGGCTTGGATCCAGAAGGTATCGCCTGGCTTCGCGAGTTTTTGAAATCATATGCGAGCCGCGGTAATGGGGTATTGGTTTCGTCACACTTGCTCAGCGAGATGGCGCTGTTGGCCGACGACATTGTTGTCATCGGCAAGGGCAAGATGATTACACAAAAAAGCCGCGAAGAATTACTGGGTGGTGACCACAGTGGCGTATTTGTACGAACCACCAAGCGTGCGCAACTCAAGAAAATACTGAAGCAGCGCAAGCTCGCCTTCTCGGAAATAAATGGCGGCTTGAGGATTGTGGGAGTTAAGCCTGATGATATCGGTCGCATCGCTTTTGAAACAAACCTGCCAATACTTGAGCTGGCACCATATAGCGCGTCGCTCGAGGATACATTCTTGGAGCTAACCGCCGATAGTAGTGAATACAAGACGAAGTCTGGGGATGTTTCATGAAATCTGCGCTAGTAGCTGAGGTTAGGAAACTGCTAACCGTTCGATCGACCTATGTTATTACGATTCTCGCCTTTACACTGCTGGCATTTTTTGCCGGGTATGTGGCTGGCTGGCGGGCAGAAGATAACCTGGCGAATCCCGACGCCTTGCAGGGAGTGATGAGCGGCTCGGCCAACTTTATCGCGATATTTGCTGCACTCGTTGCACTGTTACTAATGGCGCATGAATACCGCTACAACACCATTATTTATACGCTGACGAGCGTAACGAGGCGGGGCTATATTTTGGCCTCAAAGCTCATAGTTGTGACCATTTTTGCGGTGTTATTCGCCCTGGTGGCGGGTATGCTTGCTCCGCTATTCACTCGGTTGGGTGCCAGCCTAAATGGGTTACATTTTGTGCCACAGACCATCGCGGTGTATGACGTGATGTGGCGAGCAGTCGTCTTTACGTGGGGATATACGGTGATTGGCCTGCTGCTGGCAACCCTGATTCGCAGCCAGATTGCCGCGTTGGCCGCACTGTTTATTATTCCGACAACCATAGAGCCCCTACTAGGCTTAATCCTGAAGGACAACTCCATATATCTGCCGTTCCAGTCACTTCAGGCGGTCATCACACCAGTCGATACTCTGAGCCCTGGACACGCCGCACTGGTGCTACTGGCATATCTGGTAGTCGGCTGGATAGTAGCCTGGATACTGTTCCTGCGCCGCGACGCGAACTAACTTGTTAGCTATCTTACATCATGATTCCACAGGTATCGCTAGACTAGTTTTTGTGCCTAATTACAGGAGGAACCAATGGCAGATACCTACAGAGAAGTTCAAGAAAAAACTGTAACAGAGCAACCGTCAGATTCGGTCAATGCAAAATCCGAATATCGCATGACCGTCGCAGAAAGAATTGTTTACTTTGTGGGCGGCATTTTGTTGACGCTACTTGGTCTACGCTTCTTACTGTCACTACTTGGAGCTGACAGGGGAAACGGCTTTGCCGATTTCATCTACACAGTCAGCCACCCATTTGTGGCGCCGTTTTTCGGCTTGTTTAATTACAACGAACAATATGGCCAGAGTAGATTCGAGTTTGAGACATTGATAGCCATCATGGTGTATGCCATCGTTATGGTTATCATCGCACGATTGGTCACTATCGGCAGCCGCCGCGCCGATCGCTAAGGGATTTCGTAGTTCGAAAGAGAAAGAGGCCCAGTTTCGGGCCTCTTTTCATTCTTATGTATGGTGGGGGTGGTAGGACTTGAACCTACGACCAAAGGATTATGAGTCCTCTGCTCTAACCACTGAGCTACACCCCCTCCTCGGTCCGAACGCGACTGTCTCGATTCCGCGAGGTATCCAAAGCGGCTATCGCCATCCTGGCTGAGCTTCAACGGTCATCGAATGCTCCTCAAAATTTTGCAAACAGTCGCGTTCGCTCCTTGGATTACAAAATTGTTGAAACAGTTGGTTGCAACAGGGTGAGTATACCAGATTCGACGCGCTGTTTACAGGGGCGTGTACTATACTGGTAATGTATGTTTCGTTTTCTCAAAGAATGGCTGGGCGAGAAGCTCAAAAAATACCGACCATATTTGGAAGAGGCTCGCGATATTCGGGTGGTTGGTCTGCTTGCGTTTGGTATTGTCGTGCTGCTAGTAAGCTGGAGCGGGGTAAAGGCCATCGACACCAACTACCAGCTGCAAAAAGAGATTGCGGCAATCCAGCAACAGAATGATGTCCAGGAGCTGCGGAACAAAAACCTCAAACTCGAGAATCAATACTACGAAACAGATCAATATCTAGAATTGTCTGCACGGCAAAACTTTGGGTTGGCTCATCCCGGGGAGAGCGAGCTGATAGTGCCGCGCGATGTCGCCTTGGCTTATACGACGCCACTCGACGAAGCAAGTGCCACAACTACGGCCGCCGATGCGCCACCATTCTGGCAGCAGAACTTTCAAGCCTGGGTAAACTTCTTTTTGCATCGCCAAGACAGCTAATACTACTTGCCTTTTCACCGACAGCGCTTATACTTATCTGCAGGTAAACCAACACAAAAATCATGCCAACAAACACACCCAAGATAAAATTACTGCCCGGCCATCGATATATCGCAGTGCTTCTGCTGTCCTGTCTGATTTCAATCGGCCCAGCTGTGCAGACCGTGCACGCCTAGCACATAGCACTAACTATATAATTAGGACAGTGTCCCGGGTCATTGACAAGCCCGAGATGGACTGATAGTATAGCGAGGTGTCGTTTTCCGAAAGGAAGACTTTTTTAAGTCACGATGTCGTGGCCAGAATAGATAACCCGGGGTGGAGCAGCGGCAGCTCGCGTGGCTCATAACAAGGAACACGCACAGGTGCTTGCACCGAGCATGTGACGCAGGTATCCCAAAGGAGCCATGGGCGACGACGGATAACCACGAGCCGAAGGCACATTTACAATCAGCGTTCTTAACGATAACCCGGGGTGGAGCAGCGGCAGCTCGCGTGGCTCATAACCACGAGGTCACAGGTTCGAGTCCTGTCCCCGGAACCAAGAAAAAGCACTCACCAAAAGGTGGGTGCTTTTTCTTTGGCTCGGGCAAGACCCGAGCCTGTGACCAGCACGAGCGAAGCTCGTGCGTAGGTCACAGGTTCGGTGTAACGAAGCCACGCGCAGGAGCTTGCTCCGAGCATGGTTGAGTGGAAAAGTGCTCGCCGTAGGCGAGTGTGCGCTGTCCTGTCCCCGGAATTAAACAAAAATATGTCATAATACGAGATTAGCTAATTGTCAAACACTAGCGTATAGTGAGGAGTAAGCAGACCACCTCAACACTAAAATCTCGTAGGGAGCCATTGGAAAGATTGTTGTTGGCCTCGACCAACCATAATCACGAAAGGCATACCCATGTCAGTATTTGCACCGTTCAGAAGCATACAAAGTAAGATTCATCACTCTGAGTATATTCGTACCGAGAATACGCCAGACGACGGTTCGACCACTCCGGCAGAGCCGGTCGATCCCAGCACGCCGAAAGCAGAGTAGGTGTAGGGGCTCCGGTCTGCGGAGCCCCATTGTTTATAACGATTGGAGATACCATGTCAAAAGATAAAGGCAGAAAAGCAATAAAAAAACCCAAACAGCCGAAGGCATAGTGTAGTGGCGCAGTAGCCGAAGGTCGTTTGCTCCGCCGGGCTGAGGTTGGCGTATACACCCCTGTTTGATACACTCTTCCCATGAGTACCCCCCAAATTAAAGCAATTGTTTTCGACTCCGACGGGACATTGCTAGACACCCGGCAATTGATAATTCAGGGATATATCACCGTGCTGAACAATCACGGACTGAGCAATTTTGCCGATGAAACCTACATTGTGAAACGTCTCGGTAAACCGGTTAAAGAGACCTACCAACAGCTATTGGCCGGACAGCACACCGGCCTCAACTCTGCTGATTTGGCGAAAGAACATGATAAAATCCAGGACTCACTTACTCATTTAATCAAGCCATACACCGGGCTTAACGAGTTATTGCACCACTGGAAGAGTATGGGCATAAAGCTGTGTATTTTTACCAGCGGCTCTCGGCACCATATTGAACGAAATTTCGACGCGGCCGGCATTTCCAATGTGTACAGTTTGTTTGATGCAATCATTACGTCAGACGACGATATTGCCCGAAAACCTCACCCCGATACCATCACTGCTTTGCTTAAGGCCGTTGATATTCCCGCGTCGTACGCTATGGTTGTTGGCGATCATATGTACGATGCCATCGGTGGGCATCAAGCAAAAGTAAGATTAACAGTTGGCATATTGCATGGCTTTGGCGAAGCGCACGAACTAATGTCAGCCGGCGCAGATGTGCTGGTAAAGGACCTTTTCTCGCTCAACACACTCGTAAATCTGGCATACGAATCACCCGCATAAACATGGCACGTAAAATAATTCTCGCCAGTCAGTCACCGCGCCGCAAGGAACTGCTGCGCAACATGGGTCTGGAGTTCGATGTCGTACCCAGTAATTTTGAAGAGAGTTTGGATGACAGCCGTTCGCCGCAGGATGTAGCAATTGAGTTGGCCGTTGGTAAAGCCTCAGCCGTCGCGGAGCAGTATCCCGACTGTATTGTCATAGGTTCAGACACCATCGTCACTATAGATGGCAAGCAGTTGGAAAAACCACGCGACAAAACCGATGCTTTTCAGATGCTGGAACGATTGAGCGGCACGCACAACGAAGTGACATCGTCACTGGCAGTGCTGTGCAAAGCTGATGACGTGCTACTGACGGCCGCACCAACCACCACGGTGTATTTCAAGCCGTATGACAAGCAACTCGTGAATGCCTATGTCGAAACCGGCGACCCGCTGGACAAGGCTGGCGGCTACGGCCTCCAAAGTGGTGCGGCACCGCTGATTGATCACATCGAGGGTGAGTATGATACGGTGATCGGCTTGCCGACGCATACACTCGCAGCATTACTAGCGCAGCTCGGTATCCAGGCAAAACCCGTCGAACTACCGTGCCCGGTTAGAATGATCAAATAAGTACCACGTTATGCGAATACCACAATCAATCCAAGATGCCACTGCCGCTGACTTGGCTGAAGTGCGGGTAATACTCTTCGATGTTGATAACACACTGGTTGGCAACGAATCGCCGGACTTGCCATCAGAAAAGTTTCAGAATTTGTCAAAGCAGTTAGCCAATTTTGTATCCATCGGGCTCGCATCGGCCCGGCCACTTAGCAAAGTGCAGCATATCCTGGATGCCTGTGACATGGAGGGGTACAGCATCCTGAGCAATGGCGCACATATCTATGACGGTGCGCAGAAAAAGCTGGTCGTCGAGCACCTGTTGCCCGTTGAGCCCGCTAAGAATATCATGCGCTACCTGCAGGAGCGCGATGTATATCACTGGTGTATGGACGATAGCGTTGACCACTTTTGGCAGGGCGAGACAGCAGCTAGCGACAACAAACACCTAGGCACTTATGCGAGGGCGGTTGACATCTGGGATACACATTCCAAAGAGCATGAAATAATTTCAGACTACGAACCAGCGAAGCCAATAACGATTGTGGCAAAGCACGTCAGTGCTGCCATGCGCGATGAGCTGCTGGCATATGGTAAGCAATTTGCTCATGACGATATCGTTTGCATCCTGGTGCACGAAAGTGAATTGGATGGCGAGATGGTCTACGACTTGTTTTTTACACACAAATATACCAACAAGCGTGACGCGCTGAAGACGTTGTCCGATCTATCCGGCATTCCGGCAGCGCACTACATGGCGGTGGGTGATGGGCACAATGACAAAGTCGTTATCGAACATGTCGGCTATGGTGTAGCCATGGGCAACGCAGTTCAAGAGGTCAAAGACGCGGCCCGATACATAACATCATCATACGACGACGATGGCGCCGCCCGAGTCCTCGAAGTAACCAAGAAAGGTATGTAATATGAACCAACAAAATTATTACCGAGTGAGCATCAAGGGTACAGTTATCGACAAGCAAGGCAGAATATTATTGGCGCGTGAAGACAATGGCAAGTGGGAGCTGCTGGGTGGTGGTCTCGATCACGGCGAAGACCCGATGACATGCCTCAAGCGAGAGATTCAGGAAGAGACAGGTTTGGTTGTGACAAGCGTCTCTGAACATCCACTGTATTTCATCACAGCGCCCCGGCTTGGCCACGATACGTATGTCGCGAACGTCATATATGAAATTGAGCTCGAAAACTTAGCGTTTACCCCATCGGATGAATGCCAGGAGCTGCGCTTTTTCAGCATCGATGATATGGATGAGGTTGAACTATTCCCAAATGTTCTGGAATTACAGCGCATCATGCGTGCAACCCATGCTTGACTATACCCACTAAATAAATAATTCCAGCTAGCCAACTAGCCGAGTTATTGGCTGCAAAAATTTAGCAATACGAATAGAACGCCTGGCATAGCCCGCGTGTGTTAGCCCCTCTGACCGAATTGATTTGTAATCGTGCCAGGCGCGCACGCGCCAGTACAGAATCAGCCACATAACGGGACGATGGTACAGCCATACAAATCGATTCTTAAACCCATTAAGCAGTCGGTTGGGTTCGCTGAACATTGGCAAGACATCTTTGCCGCTACGAATGAGGATTTTGTCAATCTTCAGAACATCAGCAAAGAGCTGGGTTGCGTGTTTGTCATCAAGTAATTCCGACAAGACTAGTGGCAGGTCATGATTAATGTGAGCGTTGGCACCCATCAGTAGCAACATGGCCGGAGACGCGCCACGCGGATTATGTGCCGCTGCTGAGGTACATTGCCATGCCGTAACGGGTTGTGATGCAGTGTGCGCAACATCATGTATAGCCTGGAAATAGTGTCTAGCAAAACTGACAGTAAATGTTTCGATGAAGCTAGGATTATCAAAGTAATCTTCCTTGGCGGCTTCTGCAATACCTGACGTAATCAGCAAGTAGACTTTATTGAATACGTAAAATTCGGATAAACCTTGGCGCGGCAACTGTTTCTCAAGTTCGATTAGAATAGATGTAACACGTTCAAAAGAATCGATGGAGTCCAACGAGATGTCGATGATGTCTTTATGCATCAGCAAAGCATAGCAACTCGGAGGCTATATGTATATTGCGACGTGATATTTCTGGCATTGTCAGTCACGAAGCTCATGGCCATGCGCGGTCAGCGAGTAAATGACCAAAATGTCGATGGTCAAGACGACAACGGACCAAATGGGAAATAGTGCCAGGTTTGCCACTGCAGCAAAGGCACTGAGCGATGCCATGATGACACCAATCGTCCGACCAAAGGTACTCCCGACAAGCAGTGACATGCCGGCGAAGAATACCAACAAACCAACCAACATGTGAATGATTCCCCAGGTGGTGACATCGAATACAATCAAGTGGTTCGCGGTCGCCACAAAATATTTGTCATTGAGCACAGCGACAAGACCGTATAGCAACTGGAATGTGCCAGTCAGCATCATCATAAATGCCGCGAAGTACCCCCAGCCAACCCAGCCGGTTGCCTCCGTTGTGATAGTTGTTTTTGTTGCCATAGCACACCTCCTTACGTTCATTACTTGCGAACACGAGGTGGGGTGGCAAGGCGTACCTTGCTAGGAAGATTCGACTGACGATTCGGGAGGTGGGGTTGGCTTTTTACTGCTGGCATCGGCCGCTTTCCAGGTAATATAGCCAGCCAAGACGGCCGCAACAAATGCCGCATAGCCTAACAAATCGGTGAGCCATGGGTTACTGATAACGTCCATACCCCGTAGGAATGCATAGATAGAAAATGCGAATAATCCAATGCCGGCAAGCCGTGCCGTAGTACTGACGACAGAAATAGTATAGAGCGCACCCAAGAAACCCAGACAACCCATGACAAAGAAGTATAGCGATGATTTTTCACCCGGCAGGCTCAGAAGCCGCCAGCCGAACCAGATGAGCGCAACACACACCGCTGCTCCACCGATAACCGTGAGCCAGCTGCGAATCGATTGCTGCATATGTCACTCCCTTATATTGTTATTTTCTGCCCGGAACTCAAATCTATATGTAAAAATTCTTACAGACACCGATAAACAATAAAAGAGATATTTGACAATACAGCAAGGTGCGAGTAAAGGAGGATTCTATGGAACGAGAAGCTGCCAACCTAAGTGGGAGCCTAGTGCTTCGTGGCGTGTTGGCGTTACTATTTGGTGTCGCGGCCGTATTCTGGCCGGGGCTGACTCTGGTGACGCTAGTGTATCTATTCAGTGCCTTTATATTGATTAACGGTGTCCTGGACTTGGTGTTTGGGATTGTTCGCTTGGCTGACGCCGACAAGTCAGTCCTGACGCGAGTGTTGACACTACTGTTTGGCGTTATCCAGGTAGGTGTCGGTGTCTATTTGCTGCGCCACCCGGGCGTTGGCTTTGCGACGTTCATTCTGCTCATCGGCTTTACATTGCTGGTGCGCGGTGTGTTCGAAGTCGTCGATGGTCTGTTCGAAGAGGGTTCCAGTATGTACCGAATTGTGATGATTATCGGGGGATTGCTTGCCGCATTGGCTGGCATCCTGATCCTGTTCCAGCCCGCCAAGGGTGGGGTGGCGTTCGTCTGGATTCTCGGCGTATACGCGCTAATTACTGGACCACTGTTGATTGCCCTGGCAATGGACATCAATCGGGAAGCCAAAGCCCTGAAACCGTCGCGTAGATAGATTCTGGACGTCATAGGGTACAATACCCTCATGACGCAATCTGCAAAAACACAACATAGTCGTCAAATTCCGCTGGCCGTGCGTGTGATAACCATCATCGCACTGGTCGGCGGATTTTTCTTTTTGAGTAGTTATATCGGCGTGATTCTATTCAGTGCGCTGCTGAGTCTGATATTTAACCCAGTCTACAAATGGGTCCTGCGCAAAACGCATATGCAAGGGCTAGCATTGAGCGCCACGCTCTTGAGCTATGGCGGTATCCGTGGTAGTGCCAATCTCAGTCATCACCGCACTTGGGGTGACCCAGGTAGCATCATTAGTTTCGAACGTGCAGCAATCTGGCTTTGACGTAGGCAGCCTCAGTGTCGATACGGTGGTTGATCGTGGCACCGAACGAATTAATAGCGTTTTCTCAGTAGTACCCGGTGGAGATACGCCGCCACAAGTCAGTAAATCTCAGGTAAAAGATACCATCCAGAAGGGTGCGACTGAGGCGCTCCAGGCGATATTATCGGTTCTGAAACATGTCGGCCTGGGTATCTTCGGGTTCATCAGTACATTCATTGTGGCAATTTTCCTCATCATGGGTATGCTGCGCTACCAAGAACGACTAGTCGATTTTATACGGCGACTAAGCCCATTCGACCAGGATGTTGTGGACATCTACATCCGGCGCACTGTTATCATGACGAAGGCAATGGTCAAGGGTCAGTTCGTGATTGCCTTTGTCCAGGGAGTTGCGAGCGCGGTTAGCCTGTGGATTGTCGGCGTCGACTATTTCTGGTTCTTTGTCATTTTGCTGACGTTTCTTAGCTTCATCCCGCTGGGCGGGGGAATCCTTACCATCCCAATCGGCATAATCCTAATGCTGACGGGCAACATTTGGCAGGGCATATTCGTAATCCTTTGGCATATTTTTGTCGTGTCAAACATTGATAATGTATTGCGACCACGGCTGGTGCCCGAAGAGGCTCACCTGGATACCGCACTGATGCTGCTGGCAGTGTTTGCCGGCATTGGGCTATTCGGGGCTGCGGGGGTGGTCTACGGGCCGGTCGTTATGATATTGATAGTTAGTACATTGCAGCTTTATGCGACATTCAACCAACAAGTCCCACGCATCAGCCTGCCGCAACACTTGCCCAGAAAGAGCAAATCAAAAGCGTAAGCTTATTGACAAATACGCAAACTTGTGTATAATACAAGATAGTTTTGATGATCAACAAAACAAACATTACAACCTAACAAAAAACAGAAAGTGCATGTATATGAAAAATCCATTTGGTTTGGCATTTGAATATGTCACCACGACCGATAAAGATTTTCAGCACATCGACAAGATGATTAAAAAGCTGTAAAGCTTGCATCAATCGTTAGTACGTACGATAAAATAGCCCGAAACAGTCGGGCTATTTTATATAGAGTATGGACTCATGGTTGCAGGTGAGTAATGCTTACTGTGTAGATAGATGGTATATAAAAACCCGACATGTTGTCGGGTTTTTATAATGGTAGCGGCGACTGGGCTTGAACCAGTGACCTCAGGCTTATGAGTCCTGCGCTCTAACCAGCTGAGCTACGCCGCCTCGTCGTCGCAGTGCGACGACATCCTACGCTGCGCAAAAACTAGCGATGACTATCTTTTGCGAGCTCCGATTGTGGTCGACTGCTCCTCTCAAAATCTCAAACAGTCACGTTGTGGCTTGGTTTGAGATTTTGGCTAACCGCAAAATCAACAGTTGAACAGAGAGGATTGTAGCATGGTTTGCCCCTGTTGGCTAGGGCGTTAGTACTCACGAAACGCAAGATAGGTGGCTGCGGTGACACCGATAACAATAACAGCGATGCGAATAGTGTGACTCGAAAAGCGCTGTGCCATGCGCGCCCCGATGTAGCCACCTGCCAGGCTACCCAGCCCCATAATGATGCCGGAGTGCCAGTGGATGTAGCCACCCCTTGCCAGTACCAAGACAGATGTGGTGCCCATGGCAATGGCAGCAATATTCTTCAGCCCGTTCATTTGGTGCAAGCGATTTAACTCAGTAAAGCTCAGGAACGCCAGCAGAACAAAGCCAAAGCCAGGGCCAAAATAGCCGCCGTAGATGGCAAGGGGAAACAGCGCCAGGGCAATCAAGATGAAGGACTGCTTGCGTTTGACCCGGCTCTTTATGTGGGTATGCAGGCGGTCATGTAGGTAGGGCTGCAGGGCGAATAGCCCGACGGCGAGTAAAATGAGCCAGGGCAAGAGGTTCTCAAAGTGAGTATCGGAGGTATTGCGCAATATATATGAGCCGAACGCTGCGCCAGCTACCAGCGGCACAAGCCATAATATGTAATACCAGCGAATGTTTCGGTAATATTTGCGGTAACCAATCGCTGACGTGACTTGGCCGGGCATCATCACTAAAAATCCGGTAGCGTTCGCGACCAATGGTGAGAGCCCAGTTGCGATGAGCACAGGGAAGCCAATCAGCGAGCCACCACCGGCAATGGCGTTCATGCCGCCGACTATCAGCCCAACCGAAAATAACAGAATATCTACCATGTTTGTGTGCGTGCTTATGCTTAGTATAGCAGGCTAGGCTGCGTGAGTGTCTTGATACCACTCGGCGAACGATTTCCAGGCGGCACTCATTTCATCCAGCCGAGCCGGTTCGTGCTCGAGGTGCTTGTCGTATACCTCGGCAATTGTTAGACCATTGTCCATGTGGAGCGGGCAATATTATGTGACGGGTATGCCCGGCGTGCCTTTTGGCTCGCTGGCAATATCACCCGGTACCTCGTGCTTGAATATAACTACCTCATGGCCGTCACAGTATGCGATGCAAGGTGCCAAGATGATCGTGCGATCCTGATTTTGTACTGCACCAGATCGAATAAAATCATCAGGCGTAAACCAATGATTGACGGACTTCATGTATGGGCCAGGGAAGCCATGCAGTGCCGGGATGTGCCAAAAATCGTCAGACACAATAACAGGTTGACCAAGCTGCTCGTAGGCCTGACGGGCTTTGTGCCGAATGACTTGCTCTACGTCTTCGCCCTGGATTTCGTCGATGTCGACCGAGACTTGCTCTAGTTCGATATCATATCGCTTGCACATTGCTGCGCCGACGCCCGAATTTCATGGCATTGCCAGTCGCACATAATAATTTCATGATGGCAGTATACCGCATCACCCATTGTGAGTAGCTAAGCGTTAGTGGCATAATGGTAGACATATGAAACTTTCGGTTGAGCCGGGAACATACGTGGTCGCGGTCAGTGGTGGGGTCGACTCTATGGTATTGCTGGATATGCTCAGGCAGCATGAGGGTCTGAAATTGATTGTGGCGCATTTCGATCACGGCATCCGGTCGGACTCGGTCGAGGACCGCAAACTCGTGCAGCGCATTGCGATGCAGCACGGCCTGCCATTCGTCTATCACGAAGGCAAGTTGGGCGAGGGCACCAGCGAGGCGGCTGCCAGGCAGGCTCGTTACAAATTCTTGGCACAAGTAAAACAGGGTAGTAATGCGCGCGCCGTCCTCATGGCGCACCACCAGGATGACGCACTAGAGACGGCTATCATCAACCTGATACGCGGCACAAATCGCCGCGGGCTGACGTCGCTCAAAGACCACGAAGTGTTGCAGCGTCCGTTGCTACACATGACCAAACGACAGTTACGAGCCTATGCTCAGGCGCATCGACTGGACTGGCGCGAAGATAGAACCAACAAAGACACCACCTATCTGCGCAACCATATTCGCCACAATGTTGTCTCCAGACTTAGCATTGCGCAGCGCCAACAGCTCACGCAGTTGATACATCAAGCACACGATATTAATCATCGTCTGGAAGTGCAGCTTATCAACTATCTGCACATGCAGCCGATGCGTGGCGTTCTGGACCGGGGAATGTTCATCGGTTTGCCGCACAAAGTATCCCGCGAAGTGCTGGCAACCTGGCTACGCCAACACGGTATCAACCAGTTTGATAAAAAGGCGCTCGAGCGTCTCGTTGTGGGCGCAAAAACGGGCAAAAAGGGCAGCCGAATCGAGATTGTTAACGGATGGCAAATGCGAGTTTTGCACGACCAACTGGCACTCCACCATAAAGAGCGCTAGTCAAGTATTGCCGAACGCGGTATACTGAAATAATGGCAGTGAATAAGAGACCAATGTCACCGAAGGGAAAGCGGCCAAACGACCGTAGCACCATGAAGAACGCGAGCTTCATCGCGCTGATTATTTTGATCGGTTTGATTGTTTTCGCTGCGACCAAGCAACCATCGACACTCAAGACCATTCCTCTTACCCAGGCTGTGCAAAACGCCAACAAGGGCGAATATAAATCGATAACTGTGAAAAGTAACGAACTCGACATCACCAAAAAGGGTGACGACAACCCATCGTTGCGAGCTTATAGCGATCCGAATGCCAGTCTGAAAGAAGTCGGCTTTGATTTTGATAAAGTAAACGTCTCGTACGAGGCCGAGTCATCTGGCGAACCTGCCTGGGTTACAATTGCCGCTTCTATTGTTCCGGTAGTACTGATAGGTGGCTTTCTGTTCTTTATGTTGCGCAGCGCCCAGGGGCAAGGCAACCAAGCGATGAGCTTTGGTAAGAGCCGCGCACGACTGTACGGCAACGAAAAGGATAAAGTTACCTTCGGCAATGTAGCGGGACAGGCCGAGGCCAAGCAAGATTTGCAAGAAGTCGTTGAGTTCTTGAAGTACCCCAAGAAATTTGCCAGCGTCGGTGCCCGCATACCAAAGGGCGTGCTATTGGTTGGCCCTCCTGGTACCGGTAAAACGATGCTCAGCCGTGCCGTTGCCGGTGAAGCAAACGTGCCATTCTTTAGTATCTCTGGTTCTGAGTTCGTCGAGATGTTCGTCGGTGTTGGTGCAAGTCGCGTCCGCGACCTATTTGCCAAGGCGAAGAAGAACGCGCCATGTATTATCTTCATCGACGAAATCGATGCCGTCGGCCGACGCCGCGGCAGTGGTATGGGTGGTGGTCACGACGAACGTGAGCAGACGCTAAACCAGATATTGGTTGAGATGGACGGATTTGAGCAAGGCCAGAATGTCATCGTCTTGGCTGCGACGAACCGTGCTGATGTACTGGATCCCGCCCTGCTGCGCCCAGGTCGTTTTGACCGCCGTGTCGGCATCGACTTGCCTGACCGCAAAGATCGTGAAGCTATCCTGAAAGTCCACTTCGAGAAGAAGCCACTTGCTAAGAATGTTGACCTAGATGCTCTGGCTGCCAAGAGCGCCGGTTCGTCCGGAGCTGATCTGGCAAATATTGCTAACGAATCAGCCATTATAGCCGCCCGCAACAACCATGCGCAGATTACCCAGGATGATGTTACCGAGGCATTCGAACGTGTCGCCATTGGCCCTGAGCGCAAGAGCAAGGTAATGAATGAACAGGAAAAGGAACTGACCGCCTACCACGAAGCTGGTCACGCTTTAGTCGGTCACGTGCTGCCGGACAGTGATCCGGTCCACAAGGTGACCATTATCCCACGCGGCGGCACCGGCGGTGTGACGTGGTTCTTGCCCCCCGAAGATCGTGTCTACACTAGCCTCGTTGAATTCAAGGACGTCCTGGCTCGTGCCATGGGTGGCCGTATCGCCGAGGAAATCGTCTATGGTAAAGACCGCATTACGACCGGTGGTGGCAACGACCTGCAGAAGGCCGCCGAAATTGCCCGCGATATGATCACTCATCAGGGTATGGGTGAGAAGCTCCGCGACCAAGTTTTCAAGGTCGACGAGGGCATGATGCTCGACCGTATGGTGCACGAACGCGAGTACTCGGACGATACTGCCAAGCTGATTGACGACGAAGTCGAAGCGCTCATTACCGAAGCGGCTAACCGCGCCCGTGTTGTTATCAAGGCCAACATGGAGCACCTCAAGAAGCTCAAAGATATCCTGATAGACAAAGAAACTATCGATGGCGAAGTCGCCGAGAAGGTCTTGGCGGGCAGCAGCCTTCCCAAAGAAGCCGCCTTGTACTAGGACAAACCTATGGGGATACAAGAGCGGATAACAACTATCCCAAATACTCCCGAGATTGCTCGGCACCGAAACGATTATGGGCGTATCGCCTTACGAGATATTGAGCCAGGGACTGCTCGCTATGAACGTGCTCAAGGCGTTCTTACAGAGGAATTTGACGAAAAAGTACGTCGTGTTCGCGAAGCGCTTGCCCCTGTATCTGAATAAACACAACGCAATCATACGGCAAATTAACAGATACGACGTATATACGTACGTATATACGTCACCTCTGTAAAAACGCGATATGAATCAAACATAAGAGTAATATACCCACCTAGAGGACGGACCTCTAGATGGTTATATTGAGGTTGTGAATAGATTCAAATGGGGTATAATCCAATCTACGATACATATTGTCAAGGAATTACTAACATGAACGAACAGATTGGACCTCGGCGTGAGTTAATGCCGAACGAAGCATTAACGGCGGAGTTTGTGACATTACTTGGGCAGAGTATCGGACACGAACTACAGGATCCAGACTTGACATCATTTCGCGATGAGGATGGACAGGCTGTGCTAGTCGTCGTAGAGCTCGTGAACGATGGAGAACTAACCAAAACAACCCACTACACTGAAGATCCGGATGGTACCGTCACCAAATATTTTGATGTCATGCTAACGAGCGATGTTGAGCGACTGGGTACAGGGACAAGTGAAGACCTGGCCTACCGAGATGCTCTGCTGGCCACCGGTTTAAGCGAGGCAGAAGCGTGGGCAGAAATCGCGTCTGAAAAGCTACGCCGCCCCTCTGGTGACGAAGGCGCAGAGCGCCTCCTCAGATCATTAGTCGATGGTGTGGCCGATCTGCGGGATGAAGAGGCGCTTGGCCTCTCTGCTGTGTCCGCAAACGAGCTGCGCTCACTAGTTGGTAGAGTCCGTCGCGCACTCAATGCAGTAGATTAGAATCTAAAGGACGGACCTCTAGGTCGGTATTCGATATAGTTGCCTTAGCTCACGAACAGGAATGTTCATGGGCTCAGGGAACTGCGGGGCGGTGGGAGAATAGATGAAAAGGTATTTGTATGAAGCGAGAGCATTACTGCACTCAAGCGTTCAGAACCTAATCATTATCTCCCATCGCCCCGCGATGTTCGCCAACGGAGGAGTCGGTCAGTCGTCCGTGATGTCCGTCTGGACACCGTACTTCTGGGGTACGTGCCGGTTGGACGTCATGCCCGAGAAGGTGGGCGTCGCCGAGACGCGGGGGAACTTGCGCTTGCTGTTGAGGTTGTCCGGGTGGACGACGCTCAGGAACTTGGCCGCGATGACCTCGAACCACAGCATGATGCCGTACTGGACCCGCTTGGGCACCAGCAGCTTCAGCGCGATCAGCCCCACGATGAGACCGGACCAGTGAAGCAGGAACGCGTTGGTCGCCTCCAGGACGGTACGGATGGTGTCGAACATGTTGTCTCTCCTTGGAGTTGTCGGTCAGTTGTGGTGGGGTTCGGGGGTGGTGAGGACGCCTCCCTTACCGAAGTACGGGGCTCGGTCGAGCCTCGTCTTCGTGAGTACGTCGATGCACCCGTCGACCTGCCGGTCGTCCATCGTGCTGGGCACGGTGTTCTCGCAGGTGGACTCTGGAAGTACCTGATGCGGCCGTACCACTCCGTCGGGGTCGGGACTCGGCTACTGAACGCGTGGTACGCGGTCTTCTCGTTGAACAGCACCTGCAGGCAGGTGTCGATCTCTGAGGGCTCGATGGCGTTCAGCACCTTGTCGCAGGTGGACTGGTAGACCTCGTCGTCAGACGGGGTCGGGTCGACCGGCTGCCACGGGTACGGGGCGCTGGGCTCCGTGTCGTAGCTGTCAGTACCGTTGTCGAGTAGCGTGCCGCTCGTGTCGAACCAGGTGCGGTCGCCGTTCTCGGTGGAGACGGCGTCGAAGCAGTTGTTGAGCTGCTCGTCGTTCATCGCGCCGAGGTCACCCAAGCAGGGGTTCTGCAGGGTGTTCACGATGGTGACGGCACTTTGGAAGGCCGGGCGGATGAAGTTCTGCCAGAGGCAGCCGCCAATGGTGGCCATGCCCACGACCAGGACGATGGAGACCAAGATGATTGCCAGGGCAGTCAGGTACTGCACCAGCGAGACGCTGGTCTCGTCCTCGTTGTTGTCGGGTGTCCACTGGTGGGACATTGGTTTCCCCTCTCGTTGGGAACGTTGCCTTAAAGGCCATTTGAAGAAGGTCTCTTCAAAACTCGATTATTCTATCACAAAAAGGTAAAAAAAGCAACGCTCCTGACAGATGAAAGACTGTATTTGTCCGTCGAAAAATGCGACAATAGACCGTAACCGCTTTGGCGGGTACTTTTGCTATGGCTGACTCAACCACACAACCGACAAAACCCGATGACGATAGCGCCGAAGATGGCGTGGTGTTGTTGCTGCAGGTGCCTCGGACCAATGAGAAAAAAGAACTAGCCGCCGAGCAAATGTTTGCCAGCCTGCACGGCCTGCTGACCATACCATCGCAAAAGCTCTGGCAGTCAGCCTACCGCGAATGTCTCAGTTTTGAAATTGCTGTTATCAAGCAACGTATTGGCTTCTATGTCTGGATACCGAACTACCTCAAGAGCTTCGTCGAGGAGCAGATTTATGCCCAGTACCCAACCGTCCAGATTAGCGAAGTGCCAGATTATACCGAGAGTCACGAGCCGTTCACGACGACGTTGGCGACAGAGATGCGCCTGACTGGCAACGAAGCTTTGCCGATCAAGACGTTTCAGAGTTTTGAGGTCGACCCGCTGGCCGCGATTACCGCTACATTGGCAAAGTTTGCTGCTGATGAAGAAGCCTGGATACAATTGTTGATTCGCCCAGCCTCGGCTAATTGGCACCACCGCAGTGAGCGCTATGTCGCGAAGCTCCGCGGCGGCAGTAGTGGCAACCAGATGAGCGGTTTGTTTGAAGCCCTGTGGAAACCGCCAGAATACAATGCCTCCCAGGCGCCAAAGCTAACCGAGTACGAACAGTCTCGCGCTAACGCTGCCGAGGAGAAAAGTCACAAACTGGCATTTGAGGCAGCTATCAAGATTGTCTATCGCGGCCACGTACCCGAGCCACAAGCCAAATTGCAGCTGCAATCCATCGTCGCTAGCTACAAGCAGTTCAGTACCACTTATCTGAACGGTTTTGATTCCAAAAAAGTCACTGGCGACGACTATCTAGCTCGGCTCTATCGTACGCGTGACTTTGACCGCCGTGGGTTTACGCTAAACATCGAGGAAATCGCTACACTGTATCACTTGCCCCACACCAACGTGGAGACACCATATATTTTGTGGGCCACCAGCCAGACCGCCGAGCCGCCGGCTAACTTACCTATAGTTACCAATCCGCCCAGACAAGATATCAGTCCAGTCGGGAACACGAACTTCCGCGGGCACAACACGGTATTTGGGCTGCCGCGGTCCGATCGCGGACGTCACCTGTACATCATTGGACAGACTGGTGTAGGTAAGTCCGGCTTGCTCGAGCTGCTGACGATATCCGATATCTATAGTCCATACGGATTTGCAGTGGTTGACCCGCACGGTGACTACGCCATCAACACTTTGCAGCGCATCCCAGCCAGTCGCGCGAATGATGTGATTTATTTCAACCCAGCCGATACCGACTTTCCGATTGCCTTCAACCCTATGGAAGTGACCGATCCCAAGCTAAAGACGCACACTGTCAGCGAACTCATCGGCGTGCTAAAACGTATGTTCGACAGCTGGGGGCCACGACTGGAGTACATTCTGCGCTACAGTTTGTTGGCTCTGCTGGACTATCCAGATGCGACCATGTTGGATATCACGCGCATATTGACCGAAAAGCGATTCCGAAACGAAGTACTGCAACATGTTCAAGACCCGGTCGTTCGTAACTTCTGGTTGGTGGAGTTTGCCAGCTGGAATGATAAGTTTGCATCAGAGGCGGTTGCGCCGGTGCTGAACAAAGTAGGCGCCTTTACGGCCAACCCGTTGGTGCGAAATATCATCGGTCAGCCAAAGTCCAGTTTTAATATTCGCAAGATAATGGACGAGCGCAAAATCCTGATCGTTAACCTGAGTCGTGGTCTGGTCGGAGAGGACAACGCCAGTCTGCTGGGTGCGTTGCTGGTCACTAAAATACAGCTGGCTGCCATGAGCCGCGCGGACATTCCTGCCGAGCAGCGTGAACCGTTCTATCTGTACGTTGACGAGTTCCAGAACTTCGCGACTGACAGCTTTGCGACCATTTTGAGTGAAGCACGAAAGTATGGCCTGAGTTTAACGGTGGCCAACCAGTACATCGCACAAATGCCTGTAGAGGTCAAAGATGCCGTGTTTGGTAACGTTGGATCAATCATCGCCTTCCGCATGAGCGCCGACGACGCCCGAACCATGCTGAAATACTTCGAACCAAAATTCCTCGAGTATGACCTGGTGCATATGCACAACCGCCACTTCGTCATCAGCATGACCATCGAAGGTGAAAAGGTGCCGAGCTTCTCGGCCATTTCGTTGAATCTACCGCCGCAACAAGCGAGTTACTCAGACCACATCATCATGAATAGCCGCCGCAATTATAGCGTTAGTCGCGAAATAGTTGATCGCTATGTCAGTGAGCGCTATTTGGTCAATGACAGTTCGAAGAACAAGCCAAAACCGGCTGCTGCGCCGCCGAAACAACCCGCAGCGACGTCGACGTCGAGTGCGCCTCAGGCTCAGCCCGCAGCCAAAGAGCCGACGCCGCGCGAAGTACCTGCTACTACCCAGCAGTCTGCAGAGGACGTTGCTCCAAAACCAAAACGCAAGCGAACTCGCCGCCGTAAAAAACCTGCAACCACACCGACCGAGCAGACTGCGGTGACAAGCAGCCGCGCCGATAGTGAACTCCATGACATCAGCGGCAACAGTGGCACGATTCATCTAAAATAACCTCGTCAAGCGGCTCAGTTGTGCTGTCTTTGTGGCCGAGTGCGGGGTATACTGTGGGGAGCATTGTGCCACAAAAAGGCATCGATAGCAGACGATTGAATGAACTCCCTAATCCCACAAAGCCAGTCAAAAAATCGTAGTACTCGCATACCGCTTGCGAGTGTAGCTACTCTATTGATTGGGACGTCCATGGTCGGGCAATTGCTGGGATTGCTCAGGACCAAACTGGTCAACTCCAATTTTCCCGCGACCGGCCCAAACAGCACAGACGCCTACTTTGCAGCGTTTAACATACCTGATTTTTTCTTCTTTACGATTGCGGCTGGCGCACTCGGAGTGGCATTCATGCCCGTATTATCCGACCATTTGCATCGTGGTGACCGACGGGGCGCGCACGAAATTACCTCCAGCCTGCTCAACTTGCTAGCTCTGATTATGCTGGTGATTGGTACGATTATTTTTGTGTTTGCGCGGCCGCTCATCACGCACATCGTAGCACCCGATATGGATGGCCAGACACTGGATAACACCGTGATGATAATGCGTTTCCTGGCCTTCAACCCGCTGCTGTTCACAATCTCCGGCATCTTGTCTAGCTACCAGCAGACGATTGGCCGGTTCTTTTTCTACGCCATGGGGCCGCTGTTTTATAACGCCAGTATTATTGCCAGTATCTTTATATTTCGTGGCAATATTGGTCTCGTTGGACTTGGCATCGGGGCATTGGTCGGTAGTTTTGCCCAGCTCTTCATTATCGCAGTTGGTATGAATAACCTCCGCTTTCGCTGGCACCCGCGCATCGCCTGGCGTAGTCGCGACTTTCACACTGTGCTGAAGCAACTGCCGCCGCGCTCATTGGACCAGGGAATCGACCAGCTGAACAGCATAGTCGAGACTAACTTTGCTCGGCGTCTGGGCGAGGGATTTATTACCTACTACAACAACGCCTACGTACTGAGCACGGCGCCAACCTTGCTGATTGGTACGGCCATCAGCACCGCCGCATTTCCGCGCCTGAACCAACGTCTGAGTCAGGGGCGACCCGATCTGTTTCGCAAAGATTTTCTGTCGATTTTGCGGACGATGATCTGGATTGCCGCACCGGTCTCAATCGTGGCATTTTTTGCCCGAGGCTATTTGGCTCGTCTCATCTTCTCGCGCAACAGTAATGAGATAGCAATCATTCTCGGATTCTTGGTGGGAGCGATATTTTTCCGTACGTTGTACACACTCATTTCGCGCTGGTTTTACGCTCAAAAGGATACCAAGACACCGCTGCTGATTTCGATTGCCACTATCTCGCTGAACATCGTACTCGCGTACTTCCTGGCGAAGCCTACCAGCTACGGCGTCGCTGGTTTGGCCATCGCACAGTCAATCGTGGCGATGCTCGAAGTCATTATATTGTTTACCGTGATGGTCATTCGGGATCACCACTTGTTGGATCCGACGTTCTTTGCCGGACTGACCAAGATCGTCTCAGTGTCAGGGTTTAGTCTGATGGCCGGCTACATCACCGCCCATCTATTGCCACTTGGGTTGTTCGACCGAGGTTTTATTACACTGGGGACAAAACTTGGCTTTATTACCCTCGTCGTGTTCACGACACACATCGCGGTGTCGGCTCTGTTCGGTCTAGAGGAAGTTCGCCCGTTGTTCTACAAGGTGCGCAAGCTCATCCTCAAACCTGTCCGCATAGAGTAAACGGCCCACCTCTGTTATAATAGGGTTGATGGATTTGAGTCACATCAGGAACTTCTGTATTATCGCGGATATTGAGCAGCATATGAGACACCCATTTTGGGTTTCTCATCGCGCCGGCAAAAAGGCGTGGCTTTTTGTCGGGCTGCACTTCCCGGTAGGGGGTATGCTGTGAACTTGGATCACATTCGCAACTTCTGTATTATCGCGCATATTGATCATGGTAAGTCGACGCTGGCTGACCGCTTGCTCGAGATGACTGGCACGGTGGAGCAGCGCAGCATGAAGGCGCAGCACCTAGACAAGATGGACTTGGAGCGCGAAAAGGGCATCACCATCAAGCTGGCGCCGGTCCGTATGGGATACAAAGGCTACGAGCTGAACCTGATTGACACTCCCGGGCACGTCGACTTTAGCTATGAGGTATCGCGTAGCCTGCAGGCCTGTGAAGGGGCGCTGCTCGTTGTGGATGCTAGTCAGGGCATCCAAGCCCAGACACTCGCCAATGTTTATCTAGCTATCGAGGCCAACCTGACCATCATCCCGGTGTTGAACAAGATTGATTTGCCAGCAGCCGATGTTGAGCGAGTAGGTGCCGAGATCGTCAGTTTGCTCGGTTGTAAATTCGAGGACATCTTGCAGATATCCGCCAAGACGGGCATGGGCGTCGACGCGGTGCTAGACCGAATCATTCGCGATGTGCCAGCGCCAGTTGCCTCTGACAATCCTGAGACCAGGGCGCTGATATTCGACAGTTATTACGATGATTATCGTGGCGTGATTCTGTATGTCCGAGTGTTTGACGGTGCCATAGCCAAGAATGCCAACATCACTATGATGGCGACGAATGCCAAGGGTATCGCCCTGGAAGTCGGCGCACTCAAGCCCGACATGATGCCGGAGCAGCAGCTGGGTACAGGCGAGATTGGCTACATTGTGACAAACCTCAAAAGCACGCGCGAGGCAAAAGTTGGGGACACTGTGACCCTAGAGAAGTCACCGGCAGCTACGGCACTGCCTGGGTATAAGAACGTCAAGCCGTTTGTCTATGCGGGCTTTTTTCCAGAGAGCAACGAGTTTTACCAGGAGCTAAAGGAAGCGGTCGAGAAGCTGAGCCTGAGCGATAGTGCCTTGCAATTTGCGCCAGAAAATTCGCCGGTGCTGGGCTTTGGCGTGCGCATCGGCTTTTTGGGGCTGCTACACATGGATATTGTGCGTGAGCGACTCGAGCGAGAATACAATCTGGAATTGGTCGTCACCAATCCGTCCACCGATTACAAAGTCCGTATGACCAAGGGTGAAGAGCTGGATATCAAATCGGCCAGCGAATTGCCTGATGTGGCCCAAGTCGAAGAGATAGCCGAACCGTGGATAAAGGGCGAGATTGTTGTGCCCGACGAGTACGTCGGCGGTGTCATCCAGCTGATATCAGGCAAGCGCGGTGTGCAGAAGAACATTAGCTACGTCGACCAGCGTGCGCTTGTTGCATTTGAGGCGCCACTGGCTAACCTGCTAACTGACTTCTACGATCAGCTCAAGAGTATTACGAGCGGCTACGGTAGCTTTAACTACGAGCTCGACGATTACCGCGTGCAGGATTTGGTGCGCGTTGATTTCTATGTGGCCGGCGAAATGGTTGACGCCCTGAGCGTGATGGTGCACCGCACCGAGGCACAGCGACTGGGTCGTGAGACCGTCGAGAAGCTGAAGGAAGTCATCCCACGCCAGAACTTCCAGGTGGCATTGCAGGCGGCCATTGGTGGTAAATTTATCGCTCGCGAAGACCTCAGCGCCTACCGTAAAGACGTCACGACCGGCCTGTACGGCGGTGACGTCTCGCGAAAGAAAAAGGTCCTAGCCAAGCAGAAAAAGGGTAAGGCACGCATGAAGCGCTTCGGCAAAGTCGACATCCCCGCCGAAGCCTTCACCGTCATGTTGAAACGGGATTAAATCATGGTTGATATTTACAAATCAGCAGGAATCATTATCCAGGAACGGAAATTACTGGTGTCCCGTAGTAAGGACAAGGATTACTTTGTAGCTCCAGGGGGAAAGCGGGAGAAGGGTGAAACTCCTCAGCAAACATTGGTAAGGGAACTGGAAGAAGAACAAAGCATCGAAGTTGATGAAACTGATTTAACACTGTTCGGCACATTCCATGCTATCGCAAAAGGGCATGAGGACGAACAGCTAACGGTAGAAATGGTCGTGTATACGGTGGGCAATTATCATGGGGAAATTGCGCCGAGTAATGAAATTGATGAGAACCGCTGGATTACATCTTCGGATGCGCGGGATATCGAGCTTGGCTCAATTTTTGCTCACGATGTCATTCCTCGGCTCGTGCGGCTAGATTTGATCGACTAGCTTAGATATTGCTTATCTTCTCAGCTAGCTTATGTATGATAGCCTGGGTGACTTGGGGCGGCTTGTCGGATCCGTCGACTTCAATCAACAGCCCCTTCGAGCGATAAAAATCAACAACTGGCATGGTTTTTGTCCTGAACTCGTTGAGGCGATTGTCGAAAACAGTTTTGTCATCGTCTGCACGTGCTTCTCGGTCACCTTGTGCATCCGCGATACTATGACGTTCCTTAGCGATTGCCTCGTTTATTGTTAACAAGATAACCGCTTTGAGCTGGTGGCCTGAAGCTGTGGTTGCCTCAAGTACACCTTCTTGTTCTCCATCCCATCTACCAACAGAACTTAGCATGAGTGGCTTTCCCTTGAAAGCTGGCTGACTGAGATACGGTAGGACGATGTCAAGATAATCTGCTGTAGGGATTAGGCTACCAGCCTCCATGATCTCCTTGACGTGTTCGGGGATAACGCTATTCCGCAGGATCTTACCCCCTCCCATTAGCTCCGCTTCGAACAGTCCGGCCAGTAAATGTCCCTGTGTGTCTTTTCCAGCATATGGCATACCAAAAATATTGATAGAACCTTGGCCAAGCCAAGCCTTAATCTTTTTGATGTCTGCCTCCATTACGATATTTTATCAACCTACCTCTGTAGAATCAATCCCAACCGGTCTAGCACTCTTGAGTTTTGAGTGCCAAAACGCTATACTGCGTCTATTATGACAAGTCGTCAACAACAGATACTGCGCGCAATAGTAGAGCAATATGCCGAGGTTGCCAGTCCTGTCGGCAGTAGTTTACTGTCCAAAGTGTTTGATGTATCAAGCGCAACCGTGCGTGCCGAAATGGCAGAGCTGGAGCGCATGGGTTTCATCATGCAGCCGCACACTAGTGCGGGTCGCATCCCGACAGACCAGGGGTACCGCTACTACGTGAATAGCCTGAGCGAGGGCGAGCAGCCCAGCCAGAACCTCATCGAGAATCGTGGACAGCGAGCACTTGCCCAGCGTGTTCAGGCCGGTGGGGCGCCGGAACGACAAATCCGCAATGCCGTCGACACTCTCGTGGAACTGACACAAAACCTCGGCCTCGCAACCATTGGCAACCAGCTGTACATGAGCGGCCTATCCAACTTGTTTGGACAGCCAGAATTTATGAATGGCGGACAAGTCCAACAGGTGGCAGGACTGCTCGACAACCTGGAGCCGTGGCTGCGCGAGGCTGCACCAAATGAGCCCCTCAGCGTCTACATCGGCCAGGAAAACCCCATCGGCCGCACCGCAGGCTGCAGCCTCATCATTAGCCGTTTTCGTAGCCCCTTCAGCGACCACAGCTACATTGGATTACTTGGCCCAACCCGCCAGAGTTACCGCGAGAGTATGATGCTCGTACGTCGCGCTGGCCAGGAACTCGAGGAGGCGTTGTATGGCTAAGAAACAACCCGCCAAAAAACCCGATCAAACGGTAGATATGAAGCAGGTAGCCGAGCAATTGGCACAGGAAAATGCTCAATTGACCGAAGCGCTCCAGCGCGAGCGCGCCGATGCAACAAATATCCGTCGGCGACACGACGAAGAAATCGCTCAACTTCGTAACCGTACCAAATCTGCCGTCGTAGCCGACCTGCTGCCTGTTATTGATAACTTTGAGCGGGCGCTGAAGCACGTGCCGAAAGACCTCGAGGGCAATGACTTCGTAAAGGGCGTCAATGGCATCGTCAAACAGTTTGAGAAGACGCTGACTGACCTAGGCGTCGAGCGAATTAAAACCGTTGGCGAAGTGTTCAACCCACACCTTCACGAAGCCGTTAGTATGGAAGACGGTGAAGGTGATGAAGAAATCGTCAGCGAAGAATTACAATCAGGCTACAAAATCGGTGACGAAGTAATCCGCCACGCCATGGTCCGCGTAAAGCGATAAATATTATGACACTATCAGAAGGCCAGTCTTTGCCCATAGAAGCCGCGCGTTTAGCGCGCGCAGAAGCACATATTGCGGAAATCACAGCACGTATGACACGACAATTAACCCCCAGCCCACTCAACCCAGCCGATAAGGCGCTGGGCACTATAATTCATCATGCAGCAGAAATGGGGTATGAGCCCGAAGTACTCTTGGGCGACGAAGAATCCCGACGTCTCACAGAACAAATCGTCGTGTATGAGCTGGGCTTAAGGGTAGACACTACAGAGGCACAAAGAGCAGCTTGGCGAATCGGCTGGTATACCGTAGATAGGAGCAGACAGCACCATCAGATAACGTAGACAATAATTGGCACTCTTGACACACGAGTGCCAATTTCGGTATGATAGACTAGTATTAGCAGTCATTTAAGAGGAGTGCTAGCATGTCAGGTTATAATACTGAAGCCGTACGCAATAAAGCTGCATACATAGATGCACTTATGTGGGCGGCAGGTCTTGTTAACAGCAGTGACGGCGACTTTGCTACCGGCCTTGGTGACTCAGCTACCGAGGCTGAGATGGGGCTAGTAGCTGACCACGCTGTTACTCCTGATCAGGCAGCCTTTTTATTTGAACGAGCTATTGAAGATATGCAAGTAATAAGAAAACAGTAAAGGAAGGGAATATATCTACTATGGGTAAAATTATAGGAATCGACTTAGGTACAACTAACTCAGCCATGGCTGTGATGCAGTCTGGTAAGCCAGAGATTATTGCGAACAGCGAGGGTAACCGCACCACGCCATCTGTTGTGGCCGTCAAAAAAGACGGTGAGCGCCTGGTCGGCCAGGTGGCACGTCGCCAGCAGGTCACTAACCCCAAGAACACCATTTATGAAGTAAAGCGACTTATTGGTCGCAACTTCAACGACAAAGAAGTCCAGCGCGACCTTAAGCTGATGGGCTACGAGATTGTCAAGAGCGGCAACGGCGTCAAGGTAAAGATGGGCGACAAAGAGTACAGCCCCGAAGAGATTAGCGCCATGGTCCTGGGCAAGCTCAAGGCCGATGCCGAAGCATTCCTGGGCGACAAGGTCAGCGAAGCGGTCATTACCGTGCCGGCGTACTTTGACGACAGCCAGCGCCAAGCCACCAAGGATGCCGGTAAGATTGCTGGCCTGGAGGTAAAGCGCATTATCAACGAGCCAACTGCTGCCGCCCTGGCCTACGGCCTGGACAAAGACGTCAAAGCCGATGAGAAAATTGCCGTCTACGACCTGGGTGGTGGTACGTTCGACGTATCCATCCTGGAGTTGGGCGACGGCGTCTTTGAGGTAAAAAGCACCAACGGTGACACCCACCTCGGTGGTGCGGACTTTGACCGCGTCATCATCAACTACTTTGCTGACGAGTTCAAGAAAGAGCACGGCATCGACATTTCCGAAGACAAGGCTGCCATGCAGCGACTGCGTGACGAGGCCGAAAAGGCCAAGATTGAGCTGTCCACCGCCCAAGAGGTGGACGTCAACCTGCCATTCCTGACCGCTGACGCCGATGGGCCAAAGCACTTCGAGCACAAACTAACCCGCGCCAAGCTTGAGAGCCTGGTCGGCGAGCTTATCGACAAGACCGCTGACCCCTGCGAAAAGGCACTCAAGGACGCCGGGCTAAAGGCCAGCGACATTAACGCTGTCGTGCTGGTCGGTGGTATGACCCGCATGCCTGCCGTCCAAGAAAAGGTCAAAAAGATCTTTGGCAAAGACCCAATGAAGGGTGTGAACCCGGACGAGGTCGTGGCTATTGGTGCGGCCATTCAGGGCGGTGTGCTGCAGGGTGACGTCAAAGATGTGCTGCTGCTGGACGTGACCCCACTTTCCTTAGGTATCGAGACCATGGGTGGCGTCATGACCAAGCTGATTGACCGTAACACCACCATCCCGACCAGCAAGAGCGAGGTATTTCAGTACCGCCGCCGACAACCAGCCACAGGTGGAAATCCACGTTGGCCAGGGTGAGCGCGAGATGATCGAAGACAACAAGAGCTCTGGGTCGCTTCGTGCTCGACGGTATTGCACCAGCGCCACGCGGCGTGCCGCAAATCGAAGTGACATTTAACATCGACGCCAACGGCATCCTGAATGTTACTGCCAAAGACAAGGGCACCGGCAAAGAGCAGAGCATTACGATCCAGGGTTCTGGCAACCTCGACAAGACCGAGGTGGAGAAGATGGCCAAAGACGCCGAGGCGCACGCCGAAGAAGACAAGGCAAGAACGGAATCGGTCGAAGCCCGCAACCTGCTGGATCATGCTATTTACCAGGCCGAAAAGCTGAAGAGCGACAACGGTGACAAGCTGAGCGATGAAGACAAAAAGACTCTCGACGAAGCCGTCGAAGCTGCCAAGAAAGTCGTGGCCGACGAAAAGGCCGACAAAGATGCTCTCGAGGCAGCCGCCAAAGAGCTCAACGACAAGATTGATGCCAATCGGCGCCAAGATGTACGAGCAAGCTGCTAAGGACGATGAGGCGAAGACGTGAGGACTCCGAGGACAAGAAAGAGGACGGTCCCGTCGAAGGCGAGGTAGTCGACGACGACAAAAAGGACAAGAAGAAAAAGAAATAACCACCAAGGGGCGCCACCTGCGCCCCTTTAGTATTGGCACAATAAGCAAGCTCCAGCGGCATGGTTGTGTATAATGAGCGCCATCATGACGGAAAAAGTTATGGCTGAACAGGCGGATACCAACCTGGGAGTTGGCGCGCTCTTTAACGCCGATTTATCTACGATATGCCCAGACTATGCGCCTCGTAAGATGTGGCGGGTCTTATCGCCGTCGGAAATAATATTGGATATACCAAGTGAGCACCCAGCGCTAGCACTCTTGATACCTGAGTGCTAGCGCGGTACAATGGATGCAATGGCAGACAAACGCGATTATTACGAAGTATTGGGTGTGGGCAAAGATGCTAGCGCCGACGAGATAAAGAAGGCCTTCAGGCGAAAGGCAGTCGAACTACACCCCGACAAAGAGGGCGGTGATGAGGCCAAGTTCAAGGAAGTCAACGAAGCCTATGACGTCCTAAAGGACCCCAGCAAAAAGCAGCGTTACGACCAGTTTGGTCACGCCGGTGTCGGTGGCAACGGTGGCATGGGTGGCAACCCGTTTGAGGGCTTTGGAGGCTTCGGTGGTGCGCAGGGGCAAAACGTCAACTTTGACTTTGGTGACCTCGGGCTGGGCGATATCTTTGGCAGCTTTTTTGGCGGGGGTGGCGGCGGTGGACGGCAGCGCGCCAAGCGAGGTAACGACGTAGAATCACGCGTCGAAATCGACTTCGAGGATGCGGTATTTGGTACCGAGATAAAGCTCAAACTCACACTGGAAGACACCTGCGAACACTGTAAGGGCACGACCGCGGAGCCGGGCCACGATATGAAGACTTGTGACACTTGTGGCGGCTCTGGCCAGGTGGTCACGGCAACCCGCACTATCTTTGGCAACATACAGCAGGCGGCTGTGTGCCCTACCTGTAAGGGCAGCGGCAAAGTCCCGGAAAAGTCATGTACCGTCTGCCATGGCAAGGGCACCAAGGCCAAGGAAAAGAAGATAGATCTGAAGATTCCAGCCGGTATTGACGACGGCGCGGTTATCCGCCTGCGCGAATACGGCGAAGCGATTGCCGGTGGCCCAAAGGGCGATTTGTACGTAAATATCCGCGTCCAGCCACACAAGAAATTCACACGTGAGGGCGACCTGATCCTCAGCGAGGAGCACATCAGCATGGTGGATGCCGCGCTCGGTACTGAAATAGAAGTCGATACGGTGGACGGCGCGGTCCGCATGAAAGTGCCGGCTGGCACACAGAGCGGCAGTGACTTCAAGCTCAGCAACCACGGCGTACCGCACATCAAGAGCAGCACGCGCGGTGCGCACATTGTCACTATCGTTGTCGACACTCCGACCAAACTGACCAAGCAGCAACGAGAATTACTTGAGCAGTTCAACACGGCTCCTACCAAAAAACGCGGCATATTCTAGCTCTATTCACTTTTTTGGCGTGGTGCGCGATAATGTACCTGAGATGAACAACCTTAAGCGTAATCAACAGGGGTTGATACCGCTCCTCCTATCCATATTATTCGTCGTCGGCGCCATTATCGTCTTCGCCTACCTGCGCGTCCTCCACGCCCAGCAGTAATATTTAATCCCTAATCAAACTTACAATACTAGCTTGTCAATACCGGGCGTAGATCTATAAACATTGGATGGATGGATACAACTAGCTTGCTACAATGGGTGTATATTTAAATAAACATGAAAACGCAAGTGTTTGATCATATCTGGCGTACCTATTTCTCCAGGAATGCTCTAAACTGAGTACTGAAGACAAGGAATAGCCATGCAATCACCCCGAATACTCGTACTGTCCTCGGCGGAGGACGAAGAGTCGACCACCATCAATAACGAATTCGTCGCGGAACTGAACCGCCGTATCGGTGATGCCGGCACTATTGAGTGGCACAATTATCACGATATCCGCATAGAATTCCAGACAAACAAAGCCGACGTATACGTACACTCAACCAATGAATCATTGAGCTGGATTTACGTTCGTGTATTTCAAATCATATTTTCGCTACAACGAGCAGGCAGCGGTCATCGCCGCGTATCTAACAGCGAACGATATTCCGTTTGTCTGTAGCGAACTGCGTGACTATATGCCATTGACCAAGCTGGCTCAATTTATGCGGCTGGCGCTCGGCGGAATTCCGATAGCCAAAACAGTGTATCTTAGTCCGCGCCATTTCGTGAGCGATTATGAAAGTGTGGCCCAAAAGCTTGGAGTGCCCTTTATCTTTAAATCAACAGATGGCAGCGGCGGCAAAGAGAATTACCTTGTTCGCAGTCAGGCCGATGTCGAAGCCGCGTTGCATGAATACCCGGACTTGCACTTTGTCGCCCAGCAATTTATCGAGAACGATAGTGATTTGCGAGTGCTGATAGTCGATAGCGCCATTGAGCTTGTCATACATCGTCAGCGCGTTGGCGAATCTCACCTGAACAATACCTCACAAGGCGGTAACGCCACGCTTATGGCTGTTGAAGACTTAGTTCCCGAGCATCAGGCATTGGCCCTGCAATCTGCCAAGCTAATGGGGCGGGAGGTCGCGGGTGTTGACCTGATGTTCGAGAGCGGATCGGGCGATCCCTATGTTCTGGAGGTCAACGCTAGCCCGCAAATCGGCAGCGGGGCATTCATGGAAGAAAAACTCCAAATCTATAGCAATTACTTCAAAAATATGTTAAAATAGGCAAGTTATGCCGAAGTTACAAGTCATCGGTCGCGCCGAAAGGATTTCCTTTCCTCGTCACCAGATTAACGATGTGCCTGCACGGATTGATACGGGTGCACGTACCTCGGCAATCTGGGCTTCTCACATTCGTGAAGAGGCCGGGGTATTGTACTTCACGTTGTTCGACAGCGATTCAGAGTTCTATACTGGTGAGTTACAGCAGACGGCAGATTACACGACTCGAGTCGTGACAAACTCAACTGGACATAACGAGGAACGGTATATCGTAAAATTATCAATTCTTCTCGAGGGGCGACGTATTCGCGCCTCCTTCTCCCTTGCGGATCGATCGCGTCAGGTCTACCCTGTACTGGTGGGGCGAAACGTGCTGCGCGGTAAATTTATTGTAGATGTAAAGCGTGGCACCCCCGATTCAGCAGCCGAAAAACTTCGTGATAACAAGTGGTCCCAGGGACTATAAGGGCGGATTTACTATGAAAATTGCAATTTTATCCAAAGGTGCAGCCAACTACACGACACGACGCCTCAAAGAGGTGGCGCTAGCACGCGGTCACGATGTGTCGGTAATTAACTACGCCAAGTGTTACATGACCATGGAGAAGGGTCGCCCGGTTGTGTATTACAAGGGCAAGGAACTGCCTCGCTTCGACGCGATTATTCCACGTATTGCGCAGAGCTATACAAAGTACGGTACAGCCGTGGTTCGTCAGTTTGAGATGCAGGGTACATTTAGTACGGCAAGCTCGATAGCCATTAATCGTTCACGTGACAAACTGCGCAGCTACCAAATCATGGCCAGACAGGATGTTGGCATTCCAAAGACGGTGTTCGCTCGCGAAACTGCCAATATGGAAGAGGTCGTGGAGCTGGTCGGCGGCGCACCCGTGATTATCAAGGTTGCACGCGGTACACACGGCAACGGCGTGGTACTCGCCGAGACTAAAAAAGCGGCCAAAGCCGTGATGCAGGCATTTTATGTCGAAGGTGTGAACTTTATTGTCCAGGAATATGTTGAAGAGTCGGCTGGTACAGACATCCGTGCGCTGGTGGTCGGTGGTCGTGTGGTAGCCAGTGTACAACGACAGAGTTTGGACGATGATTTCCGTTCTAACACGCACCAGGGTGGCGTCGGTACAGCCGTCAAATTGACTGACGAAGAGACCAAGACGGCACTGCGGGCGGCCAAAGCTATGAACCTGCCAGTGTGTGGTGTCGATATGATGCGCTCCAAGGATGGTCCAAAAGTCCTAGAGGTTAACAGCAGCGCCAGCATCAAAACACCAGAGATGGTAACTACTCGAGATGTTGCTACGAAGATTATCGAGTACGTCGAACGTAATGCCAAGAATAAGCCTAAGAAGGACAAAGTCGGCGCCTAACGTCTGCACCACTTTGGCCTGCCAGCTGGCACAGCCAGCCGTGCCGCCAAAGTTGCTGGCATCCAGACGGTTTTTTCAGTGCGGTGTTCAGTCACGGTACCAGCCGTACCGTTCCCTCCACTCCTCCTGAAGAAAATCGCCTGGATACTCAGCTGCAGCCGTTAGGTTTCGTGCAGTATATCTGCTGATTCCGCTCGTGCTATGATTAGGCTATGTCACCTGACGTAGCCGTACTCCTGTTAGTGGGCGTGCCAACCGCGCTCTTATTGCTGCTGCGTGTCAATGCATCGCTGGTGTTTTTGAGCGCCTGCCTGGGCCTGGTGTTGTTGCAATACATCGGGCCGGATGCGGTCGACTTTGCCGACATGTTCTTGCCGTGGCTCAACGGTAATAACCTGAAACTCGCCATGCTGCTGTTACCGGTGGTTCTAACGACGGTATTTATGATCAAAACAGTTCGCGGCAGCCGGCAATTGCTCAATGTCTTTCCGGCGCTAGGCACGGGCCTATTGCTCACACTCATAACCGTGCCTTTGCTGCCGAAGGATTTTGCATCACAAGCTACGGAGTCCACGGCGTGGCTGACATTACTGCAATTTCAATCACTCGTCGTTGGTGTGAGTGCCATGGTGTGTCTGCTATTTATTTGGGCACAACGGCCCAAAGCAGGCAAGGACAAGCATGGCAAACATCACCCTAAAAGCCACCACTGATTGACTTTTTGCCAAAAATATCGATAATCTAAGGAGTTATTTGCGCATTTCGCGCGCAAAAAGCAGCGCCTTCGCAAAGCCAATGGCTTGCCCCAACATTTCTATCCAAGGAGCGATAGCGACTGAATGAAATGTTGAGAGGAGGAACGGCGACGAGCTAGGCGGCTGATGAGCATGAAACTTGTTTTCTGCTCGTCGGCCGGCTAGCTTCTCTAGCCGAAGCCGACGAGGGCCCGTAGCTCAGCAGGTTAGAGCAGCGGCCTTTTAAGCCGCGTGTCGTGGGTTCGAATCCCACCGGGCCCTCCAATTTGACCTTACAGATGACCCTAGTGGGAAAGTCTGAACTAAAGAGCCGATTGTGGCTCTTTTTGTTTGTTATACTTTGGCTATGAGTGATCAAACTTTTGAAGATGCAATCAACGATATTCGCAAAATCGTAAGTCGGTTTCAGAAAATTGAAGGAAAACCATGGGGTGTTGAAGGAGCGGTAATTGAATTAGCGAAGCAAGTTGGTCAACTTTCTGCGTTGATAATGAATCGTGAGGGTTATTATTATGCTGAACGAGAAAAAGAAAGCGACAACTACAAAGCATCTAACGATAACATTGCCGATGAACTTGCAGACATCATGTTCGCAGTTGTTCGTATCGCTGATCATTATGGAATAGATCTTGTTGCGACCAATGTAAAAACTCGCAAACTTGAAGATGACTTCCTAAAAAGGAAAAATGTCTAAAACTCTGCGATTATAATTTCAGGCGTAAGGCTTAATTTAGTTGCAATAGTTTGCACCTTGCTCCTCCAAATAAAATGACTCACCGTCAGGTGGGTCTTTTTATTTGGTTGACTCGGAGAGTCGAGCCCACGACGCAGATTTTGGGAGAAAATATGCAGTGTCGTGGGTTCGGTGGAGCGAGGACGTGCACAGGAATTTATTCCGAGCACGCCGCAGTGGAGAAGGACGAAGTCCGCCATCCCACCCGGCTCAACTCGTCGCAATAGCAGCGCATTTTGCGCTCGCTTGCGAGGCGAATCCCACCGTCCCACCGCCTCCACAAACGACCAATGTTTTTGTGTTTGACCACACTTGCTAGACTATACACATGGAAGAACTGCTAACTGACTTACTTACACTCGAAAAGGGCTTCTGGGGCGCGGCTGGCGGAGACGGCAGCTACTATGATGAATACTTTGCCGACAACGGTCGTCTGATTCTTCCGTTTGAGGGAGGTATACTCAACAAGTCTTCGGTGATAGATTCGGTGAAAAATTCGCCGGCATGGGATGATTTTACGCTACAGAATCCCGAGCTCCTGCCTATTTCTGATGACGAAACCGTCTTGATATACGAAGCATTTGCCCGACGGAACGGTCAATCTGACTACCATGCGTTGATTTCGAGCCTGTATGTGAAAAGCGACAGCTGGCGGTTATGGTTGCATCAACAGACTGCAATATAGGGCTTCGTGTAACGGTTTAGGCTGCGTTACAGATTCTCAAATTACTGACAACCCAGCAAAATTCATCCCGGGGTAGTATTTAGACAATCAGAGGTACATAATTGTCAACATGACGGAGCGATTTTACCCTGCAACGGAAAACCTCGGCAAAAACTGTACCTATTGGCAGCTAGGCGGATTGAGTACGGGCTGTTGCTATCCAAAAGCCGAAATAGAGGGTCGCAGAAGTTGCGAAGGGCTTGTTGATGATGTGTGCTTGTTCATTACTCGTGGTATCGACGCCCCGAGCCTAACTGAGGAGCAAAAAACCCAGATACTGACTCGGATACCAAGTCGCTTGGCAAACGAGCAATTACCGCCCGGCGATACGTCAACACGATAGCGATACTGTATCCACAACGCTTATGTTTGTTGTCTTACTGGGGTATAATTCGTGATAACATGGCCCAGCGCGTCAGATTACATAAAACCAGCGGGTGGAACCGCGTCGAAATCGAGGATTTTGACTGTCCCCGGCCCGGTGCTAACCAAGTGAAAGTAGATGTGCGGGCAGCGGGTGTAAATATGGTAGATTCGCGTCTGAACAAAGGGTTTTATGCCCTGGGTGAGCAGCGTGTTGGCTGGCCAATTACCCCAGGGTTCGAAGTGTCGGGATTTGTCATGGAAGTCGGTGAAAATGTTGTCGATTTCCAGGTAGGTGATAGGGTATTTGGCTTTACCTTTTTTGAAGGCTACGGCACGCAGGTTCTGCTCGACACGACGTTTGTTCGACATATCCCAGAGGGCATGAGCTTTGGCGAAGCCGCCAGTGCAACTGTTGCATTTGGGCTGGCATTCCACATCGTCCATAACCTAATCACACCTAAAAAGAAAACAGCCGTGGTCTATTCTGCGGTTGATGATGTTGGGCTGGCGACACTGCAATTACTCAAAGACGCTGGTTATGCGGTACTCGCCGTGGTGTATGACCCGGAGCAAATGGAGTTGGCACAACGCTACGGAGCCGATGTAGTTACGCACCGCGGCAGTGCGGATATCGAAACGCACCGCAAGCAGATAGCACCAAAGGGGTTTGACCTCATATGTGATCCGCGCGGCATGTTCCCGCTCGATCAACACTACAAACACCTAGCTCGCAAAGGCCAGGTCATCTCATTTGCACAGCAGCAGCCTATCATAGACCCATTGACCGGTCAGCGACATGATTTTGCAACGCTAGCGGTGCGCTACAACAAACCGCCAAAGTGGTTTAGTTGGTTTCGTAAACAAAAACCACCACTGTTCATCGACGCGTCAGGACTTTTCGAGCAGCGTAACGTCATTACGACATACCTTGAATATGTCGTGCCGAAATTTGAATCCCGAACGCTGTACGTTTCCCCTATGACCAAACTCGATTTTCATCAAGTTGCTAGGGCATTCGCACTAGTGCAGGCGCCAAATGCTACGGGCAAACTCATACTGATCTTTGAATAATCACGTCACAAATTTCAGTACATCGTAGACCAGAAATGCCGGCCACACCAAGGCCTTGAGCAAAGCCACTACGACTTGGGCGAATGTCTCGGATTGCTGAATATAGAACACCGCCGCGCCAATCATCGCCACGATGTATGCAGCACTACTGCTGCCGTTTGAATAATTCTTTGCGTCACTCATCGTCATCCCTCCAATTATCCTGTGTGCAGTATGCGACGAACTGCAGCGCCTGTCTATGACGCCGCTCACTATGCTGCTCATGGCTGTCGAGTAGGTCGATGGTAAAATTTTTGCCAATATGGCATGGCGTGATCGACACATACCACAGACGATGTTGGTGCTGGCTCTCAGCACGGCCTTTTTACTGGGGGTCGCTGTAGCGCATGCGGGACAGCTAATAGATTGGGTATGGCCATTGCTGGTGGGAGGGTTTGCGGTGTTCGCTTGGCGGAAGCACACTGTCTGGAGCTTGCTGTGGGTGATTCTGTTCGGGCTGAGTCTAGGCTGGTGGCGCGGCTCGGTCTACATGGAACATTTCGCCCGCTATCAATCGTATTTTGGCCAGAAGATAACCATTGTAGCGACTGCTAGCGAGGATGCTGCCTATAATAAATACAAACAGCTGACGTTTGATGCGCATAATGTTGTCGTGGCAAGCACCGGCGAGCAGTTAATAGGTAAAGTCAGCCTCAGTGGTTTTGGCGAGCCCGCCATCTTTGCTGGTGATGTGGTGCAGGTCAGCGGAAAATTGAAGCCAAGCCTGGGTTCGTACCAGGCACGCATGACCTATGGTCAGGTGCAGGTTGTGCAGCGCAGCACTGCCGTGATACCGCAGATCCGGCGAGAGTTTGTAGCCGGTATGCAGTCGGCGTTGCCGGAGCCGCTAGCATCATTTGGTATGGGGCTGCTGATTGGCCAGCGGGCAAACTTGCCCGACCAAGTCTACGAGGCGCTGTTGATGGTTGGTCTGGTGCATATCATCGCCGTGTCGGGTTATAACCTCACCATTATTCTGAAGGCGACCGATGGCATGTTGAAGAAACATTCCAAGCGCTTGTCGGTGCTATTGTCGTTTGGCCTGATTGGCCTGTTCCTGCTATTTGCTGGTGCCAGTGCTAGCATTGTCCGTGCTGCCATCATCGCGGTGTTGGGCATCATGGCGGCGTACTACGGGCGGCCAGTGAAGCCATTAGTCTTGCTGATGTTCGCAGCTGCAATTAGTGGCTGGCTCAATCCGTATTACCTGTGGGGTGATGCCAGTTGGTATTTATCGTTCCTGGCCTTCTTTGGTGTACTAGTCATTGCGCCCATGGTGCTTGTGCGCATGCCGAAACGTATAGGCACTTCACTAGTCGCAGCTGTTGCGATAGAGACCTTGTGCGCAGAAGTTATGACGATACCGTACGTGTTGTACGTGTTTGGCCAAATGTCGTTCGCTGGGCTGCTGGCCAATATGTTGGTCGCGGTCTTTGTACCACTGGCGATGCTACTGTGCATGATAGCTGGCCTGGCTGGTATGCTCGTGCCAGCGATTGCCGGCTGGCTGGCCTGGCCTGCGCGGTATGTGCTGACATACATGCTAGACGTGGCGCAACTACTTAGTTCGATACCACATGTGTTTGCCGATGGCTTGTCATTGCCACTCGTGCAGCTGGGAGTACTGTACGCTGTGTTGGTGACAGTTACTATCGTGCTGTGGCGCAAGACAAAAATCCTCAAATCTGCTACAATAACAGATGAAGACACGGCCATCGAGTCGTAATACGGAAAGGATAGCAGCATGTCAGGTCACTCAAAATGGAGCACCATTAAGCGCGAAAAAGGCGCCAAAGACGCCGCCCGTGGAGCGTTATTTACGAAGCTTGGTAACGCCATTGCTATTGCAGCGCGCAGCGGCACTGACCCAGAGACGAACTTTGCGTTGCGACTTGCGATCGACAAAGCCAAGGGGGCTAACATGCCGATGGCCAACATCCAGCGCAGCATTGACCGCGTCAAGGACAAGGATGCTGCACAACTGCAAGAAGTCGTCTATGAGGGCTATGGCCCGGGCGGCGTCGCCGTCATTGTCGAAGCGGCCACCGACAACATTAACCGCACCTATCCAGAAGTCCGCCTGGCGTTTTCGAAGCATGGCGGCAACATCGCCGAGAAGGGTGCCGTTGCATTTCAGTTTGATCACAAGGGTATGATTCGCGCGAAGGCGACGGGCGATGACTTTATGCTGCAGGCTATTGATGCTGGTGCCGAGGATGTCCAGGAGGAAGACGACGAGTCTGTCGTCTACACGGCAGCAACCGACCTTGCCAAGGTCCGTGATGCACTCAAGGAGCAGGGTGTTGATATTACTGAAGCCCAACTAACCTTCGTGCCCAATAATACCGTCGAGATTACCGATGCCAACACAGCAGGCAAAATCATGCGCATGATGGATGCGCTCGAGGACATCGATGACGTCCAGAATACGCACGTAAACTTCGACATCGACGAAAGCCTACTTGGGTAAGTAGATGGCATATGAACAAGAGCTAGCGTTTGCTGTTGCCTTGGCAAAAGAGGCTGGGGAAATCGCACGCAAACATTTCTCGGCAGGCATAGCCTATGAGAATAAATCGGACAATTCGCCGGTTACCGTGGCCGATAATGACATCAACGCGCTCGTCATTGAGCGCTGTGCAGAAGCGTATCCGGGGGTGGGTGTCCTGGGCGAGGAGCAGAGCAGCAAGGATGTTGGCACTAAATCGTTGTGGGTGTGCGATCCAATAGACGGCACGATACCTTACACACTGGGCATTCCTGCCAGCACCTTTTGTTTGGCCTACGTCGTCGAGGGTGTGCCGCAGGTTGGCGTGGTCTACGACTTTAACTCAGATAATTTGTTCGCGGCGGTTCGCGGTGGGGCGGCGACGCTCAATGGTGAGCAACTGACGTCTATTGCGGGAGCGCAACCAATGAAACTGGTTAATTTAGAGTGGTACCATGCGGCCAAATACAACCTCCAGGGTGTGCGCGAAAAGTTATTCGCCGAACAATATCAGGTTCCAAACTATGCAACCGGTGCATTTATTGCTATGCGAGTGGCACAAGGCAGAGTAGCGGCCGGAATATATTCAGGTGATAAGTCATGGGATATAGCTGCACTGAAAGTCATTGTTGAGGCATGTGGCGGCGTTGTAACCGATTTGGGGGGTGAAGAGCAACGTTATGACGGGTCTATCAAAGGTGCGATTATTGCTCACCCGACATACCACGAACATTTGGTCCAACTAGTGGATTATAAGAGCTAAGATCTAGCGGCCGCGGTAGCGGATATGGTGCGGCTGGCGGTAGAGTATCAAGCTGACCAGGATGAGACCGATGGCAGCAATAGTGGGCAGCTGGCTGGACGTACCGGTATCTGCCAAGGTGGTGGCAGCGCCCAGCACCTCCCCGTCGTCAGTGATGGTATGAGCACCCTTTACCTGAGGGCAGCTAGGTGATGGAAATGTATGAGTCCAAACATTGTCGGTGGCTGGACGAGATTCGTCATTCGCATCAGCATTTCCTGTCAGATATGCACTGATGACAACAAGCTCGCCCTGAGTTACCAGGTACGTACCGGCAGCGACAGGAGTGCTATTTTTGCCGACTACATACTGTATGCCCTCGGTCTCAGGTAGCGTGTAGTAGCCTGATTTATCACACGTCGCATTCACGAATGTCGGCTCTGGTGTGGCCGCCACTTCCTGGGAGTTGTCGGTCGGGCACGTTTCGATAACGGCCTCACTTGATACATCACATGTCTGGGTGGGCGTCTCGCTCAATGCCTGCGCGTTCGCGCAAAACCCCACGCTCACGAGCATCACCAATAACGCTACAAACATTGTGCGTGATACCTGCCGGCGCTGAATAGTTCGCAAACCCATGATTCTACCGAAGTCTTTCCTCACTACCATACTAAGATGGTTGAGCTTAATTTGCAAAGGATACGGGGTCTGTGCGGGGGATGACTTATACTAGTGCTATGAGAATACTCGGCATTGATCCTGGCACCGGCATTCTAGGATTTGGTGTTATCGAGGCTGGCGGCGGAAAACTACAACTCGTCGATGCTGGTGTTATTCGGACGCCGGTCAAAGAGGACGACGCGGTCAGGCTGCAGACTATTTACGAAGAACTGACCGATATTATTGCTGACACAAAACCTGTAGCCATGTCCGTGGAAAAATTATTCTTTGCTCGCAATGTCACGACAGCGATGACAGTCGCGCAGGCCAGGGGCGTCGTGTTGCTGTGCGGCCGGCAAGCGGGGCTGGAAATATTTGAATACACCCCGCTGCAGATAAAGATGGCAATCACCAGCTACGGCAAAGCTGACAAGAAACAGATTCAGGAAATGGTTCGCGTAATGCTGGGGCTAAAGGAAGTACCAAAACCTGATGATTGCGCCGATGCGCTTGCTGCAGCAATCACCCACAGTAACGTAGCGAATCTTGGCTGACCCCCGTGAGATTTTGCGCACACCGTTGGTATGTGGTACCGTTGTACCATTAGCACTAAGACACAAAAGGAGAGACATTCATGCCTCCACAAACACCAGATGATGCGCAAGCTCCCATAGACCCATCAGCAACACCCCAGGACCAGCCGGCAGTTGATCCGTCTGCCGTACCCGCACCAGATGCTCAAGCCGCTCCTGAGGCACAGGATGCGCCCGCTGAAGATGTAGTCATGCCAGATGTCGCACCAGAAGCTCCACAGGAATCTGCAGAAGTTCCTGTTAACGACCCCGTAGCACCAGGTGAAGCTGCGACACCTCCGGCCGACTTTAGTGCGCCATCACCAGAGCCTTCGTCAGATGCAGAGTCTGACGTTACTCCCGAAGCACCAGCTGCAACGGATGATGTATCGGCTGTTCCGGGCGCAGAAACTCCAACTGCCGATGGTGCACCAGCAGAACCAGCGGCCGCGCCAGATCAGGCCGATCCAGCTGCCGAGGCGAAGCCAGAAGGTGGAGATGACCAGCAACCGCCGTTGCCGCCTAACCCAAATATCGTCGTTGGCTAACCAGCGCACTCGTAACTGGGGTTGCCCCATAATAGTCACATACTTTTCTCTAGTTAGAAAAGTATGCAAAAGAACAGCCCTATGTTCGTTTTCGCCGGGTCGTTCCATGGCCACCTATGCTTGGCAAAAGATCGCCTCACAGGACTTGCTACTAGCAAGTCCTGCTTCGTTGAACGTACTTTTGCCAGCCAAGCACACATAGTTGGCCACTCCACTCCTCGGGCAAGCCGGAGGGCAACATCCAAGGTTCAGAGAACAATTACATGGCGATTTAACAGATACGACGTATATACGTGCGTATATACGTCACCTCTGTAAAAACACGATATGAATTTATTATGAAATTAGCGCGATGGCACCACGTGGTTATTCTGTGCGATAATAGTACCTAATGATTGCGACACTTTCTGGTACCGTCAGCGAAAAGCTGCCCGACGTGGTGGTGCTGGAGTGTGCCGGTATCGGCTACGGACTGAACGTTACTGCAGAGGATTTCGGCCGAATGAACCAAGGCCAGCAGACAAAAGTGTATGTGTACGAGCACATCCGCGAACAGTCATTTGACCTGTTTGGTTTCATAAGCTTGGACACCAAAAAACTGTTCATTCAGCTGCTTGGTGTCAAAAACGTTGGCCCCAAGGCGGCCATGGCGGTATTGGATATCGGTACGGCCCCAGCCGTACGCGGCGCCATTGCCGCTGGTGACGTTAAGCTGATACAGACCGCCAAAGGCGTCGGCAAACGTGCCGCCGAGCAGATTGTGGTCGAGTTACGCGATAAGGTCGGCCTAGTAGCAGGCGAGGGCGCAGAGGCGATTATCGGCCGCCCGGGGGTAAATGCCCAGGACGAAGCCGTCGAGGCACTCGTGTCATTGGGCTACAGCCCGCAGGATGCCGCATCCGCTCTCAAAGACATTGATGCAGACATCCCAACCGAACAACGGGTACGCCTTGCGTTACAACGCTAATGCTTAGTGTATACTGAAATTCATTAAGGAGAGTTCGTAATGGATAAGGTGAAACTGAGAGCAGATTTAGTGAAGTTGATGCTTGGGTGCCTCGTGGCAGCCGCTGCAGTCGCAATTGTCACGATACTAATTGGCCGATTTGATAGTACGACTGGCCGCGCATTGGTCACGGTATTTTCCGCACTGTTTCATATAGCAGTGGTGTTTGGACTGGTCTCGATGACCGCATCAAAAGTTGATGTAGCACCAAAGGCAACTGACTTCGTTATCAATAGCTCAATAGTGATTGCAGTGCTGAGTTTCTTTACCTCAGTGTTTGGCATATGGGAAGTGATTAGCGGTGATGTGTCGGGAAAACTCTATGTCACCTACGTTGTGGCACTGTTTGTGTTACTGCACGCCAAGACACTGATAGATGTCCAGGTGGTATACGAAAAAGTACGGCCGTATGTCATGGCAAACTATGTCTTTATCGCTATTGTGGCCACAATGATATTGGGTCTGGTCTATCTGCCGGATGGCTCAACACTGATCAGCGGTTTTTACGGAAGACTTTTGGCCGCTTCGGCAATCGTCGACGTGACACTTAGCGTTATCGTCGCGGGTATGCACCGATTGCATTTGCAGCAGCATCCGGAGCTGGTAGCCCAGCAACCAACACGGTCGCACAGCGGCTCGCGCATTCTCATCGTTTTGCTGCTGTTCTTCTTTGTAGTATTGCCGATGCTACAGTTCTTGCTCGGCCTGTTTGTCCGATAACAACCCGGTTCGCACCGGTAGCCTGCTATAATCGTAGGTAATGATAGATCGAATTGTAGGGGCGGCAGCGAAGGACGATGAGACTCCTGAGGAGCAGGAGTTTGAAGTCAAGCTCCGGCCTCACGACTTTGCCAGCTATATTGGCCAAGACCGACTGAAGCAGAACTTGCAGCTGGCAATTGCGGCTGCCAAAAAGCGTGGCGAACCGCTCGACCACGTCCTATTGTACGGGCCACCCGGATTGGGCAAGACGACGATGGCCAGCGTGATTGCTAACGAAATGGGCGCGCAGATACGCATCACTAGTGGCCCAGCCATCGAGCGAGCAGGCGATTTGGCCAGTTTGTTGACCAATCTGCAGGACGGCGACATATTGTTCATCGACGAAATTCACCGACTGCACCGTACCGTCGAAGAGGTGCTGTACAGCGCCATGGAGGATTACAAGCTGGACATCATGCTCGGTAAGGGGCCGAGTGCGCGCAGCATGCGCTTGGATCTGCCACAGTTCACCCTAGTGGGCGCCACGACGCGGACTGGAGCACTGGCGGCGCCACTGCGTGATCGGTTTGGCCACATCCACCGCCTGGAGTTCTATACACCAGAGCAGGTCAGTCAGATTATAAACCGCGCCTCCGGTATTCTAGATGTCAAAATCAAGGACGATGCCGCCGACATTTTGGCCGAGCGCGCTCGTCTGACACCGCGTATCGCTAACCGACTTCTCAAGCGCGTACGCGACTATGCCGACGTCAACGGTGATGGCATAATCGATACACATATTAGTACCAAGGCGCTCGAGCTACTCGAAATTGACGAACTAGGTCTGGACCCAGCCGACAGGATGCTGCTGAATGCTATCATCGACAGCTATAACGGCGGACCGGTCGGCGTGGAGACGCTGGCCGCATTGACGGCCGAAGAGCGCAGTACTATCGAAGATTTTATCGAACCGTATCTGCTGCAGATAGGTATGCTGGAACGTACTCCACGCGGTCGCAAGGTCACTAGCAAAGCTTATACTCACCTGGGCAAGCAACAATCTACCGGCAACGGTCAGGCAACCTTGGTATAGAACGAGCGCTTTTCAGTTATAATAGCTACTCATGGAACCACAAGAGCCCTACCGCCCCCAGCAACAGCAGCCTCCTGCTCAGCCACCATCTCCTGAGCAACCTGCCGAGCAGCCTCAGGCGAGTCAGTCGCAGCCAGCGCCGCAAACGAATCATCAACCACCAGCGCCGATGTATTGGTCCCGTCCGCTCGAGCCGCAGCGACCCGCCATCACTCCAGAAATCCAGAAACGTGCAGACGAATCACGTCAGAAATATCCCCATCTCAACCTCAGTGAGGGCGAATACGTTATCAGTGACATCAGTCGTCATCCCATAGGACTCGTTCCGATATGGGGTGGAGCGGGCATTGTAGTGATTGCGATATTTGTCATCGTTGGCGTTATTGTGAGTGGCGAAAACGCTATTGGTGGGCAAGGTGTGCCTACGTTTGCTCTGGGGCTCGGTGCGGCACTAGTAAGTATGCTGGCCGTCATAGGAGCGGCCGTCGGTACGTGGGTGTACAAGTCTAACCGTTTTTATCTCACCAACGAAAGTGTGGTGCAGAACTTGCAGTACAGTCTGTTTTCAAGCCGAGAGCAAACGGTCAGTCTGGGTAACATTGAAGACGCCAGTTATACCAAGCGGGGCATACTGCAACACATGTTTGACTATGGTTCGTTGCGCCTCTCTACTGAGGGAGATGAGACAACCTATCGCTTCCATTTTGCCACGAATCCCAAGAAAAATATTGCCATACTCAACAACGCAGTCGAGTCCTTCAAAATGGGACGTCCCGTTGAGTGGTGAGCCGACTCCGCTAGCTATTCGGTGAAAGGATTGCGGCGAGCTTCGTCGAACAGTGCTTGTACATTGACACTATTGTCTTTGAGGCTGATGAGGCGCTTGGCGACGTCCTGGTCGAGATGAGGGGCCAGGCTCTCAATTTGTGCCTGGACAGCTTCCTGACCGGCCGGCTGGTTACTCAGTGAATAAATACGATAGGTCACAAAGCCGTATACTCCACACAGCAGGAGAACGAATAGCAGTACGCGATATCGTAGTAACGTTGCCCCCAGCTGCAAGAGTTGCGCAGGGAGTGACTTGAGATCTAGCTCGGTCTTTGGCTTTTCTTTGCTCATGCCTTGATGTACTCCTGGAGGGTCAAATTAAACTTGATACGGCTGGGGTCTTCGGGACTGGGATCGATGGACACACTTTGAACCAAAGTTGTGCGCCTGTTGCTCTCGAGATCCTTGAGGAAGCCAATAAAGTTTTGGTACGGAACCAGTACAGCATCATCCGACTTGACGATTATTTCGAGCGAAAACACGCCGGGGATGTTAGCGACAGGGCTTAATTGCGATAATGCGGCAGCTGGCCCAACGACAGTGCCCAGGTTGGAGCTGGGGAAATTGTACGCCCCCAGTACTATGCCGTGTGCCTTGGCAATGTTGGTGATTTCACGAATGGTCAGCGCTTGGCTTTTATCTTTTGGAACGATGGTTTCGGCCACCTTGGCGAGCGACTGGTACTTCTCAATATTCTTCTTGGCGGTATTGAGGCTCTCCTGCTGGCCATCCAGAACGGCAATCTGGACGCGCTGTTTTTGGAGGGTGTCGGCTTGGCCCGTCAGCAATTTGTTGAGCATGTAGGCGCCGCCGAATAGACCCAAGATTGCCAGTACGACGAGACCAACCAGGACTTGATACAGGCGCTTGCTATTCATACTAGTTGCCTCCCGAGTTTATGAAGAGGAACGGATTATCATCGGCGAACAAGGCGCGGATAGTCACGGTACAGGGGTATATTTCCTTGCTGTCGCTGTTGCAGGCAATGCTGATGATGTCAGCCTTGCTGAAAATTTTGTTCTTGGGATCGGCTAAGTTGACCTGCAGCTGGGTGGCCGCGGTGTCGGTCAATGCTTTGGCGGTAATATCGAGCGCACCGGTGGTCTGGCTGATGCCCAAATTCGAGAGGCTGACATTGTTTGGTGTGACCTTCGCTAGTTGGGTCAGGAGTTCAGAAAACAGTACCTCCTGGCCCAGTACCTGGACGGCGAGCTTGAGGCTGTTGCTCATCTCCTTGGCCGTATTCTTGGTCTGCTCGAGCTTTTGCTCCTTCAGTGAAAGCTGCTTTGCCTCGATCTGCTCTTGGTAATTGCTCGACAACTGCTCCATGTAGACGAAGCCGGCAGTACCGATAGCAGCGAGACCAACGAGCGCGACGGCAAACGCAATGACCCATCGGACCATGTGAACATTGCGACGTGCGTAGCCATAGTCGTCCTTAATGGCGGGAGGAAGTAAGTTGATCATCCTCGGAACACCTCCTGCGGTTCGACTAGCGCCAAGCCAGCTACCGTGGCGTACATCAAACGATCGGGACCACTTGGCGGTTGTAGGCCTTTGTAATCAACATAGCTCCAGGGGTCGTGGGCGCGGACGGGCAGTCGGAGCTCACTCGTAAAGTAGTCGGACAGGCCAGGCATGTTGGCACCACCGCCCAGCAGGATAATCTGGCCAATTTTTTGCTGGTTACCATACCGTTCCTCGTAGTAGCGCATCATGCGTCGAATCTCTTTGACAATCATCTCTAGCGTCGGCGCGAGGATTTCTTTGATTTCCTTCTGCTTTTTGCTGGCCGACAGACCATATTTTGTCTTAATCGTACCGGCTTCTGCCTCAGTGACACCCAGTTTTTCCTTCAACGCATTGGTAAAGACCAGACCACCACCGGCAACCGTACCAGTCACCAGCACTTCCTTGTGAAAGATGCTAATGTCGGAAGTCAGCGAGCCAAAATCAATGATAACTGTGGCGACGTCACTGTGCGGGTCGTGATTGAATAGACGAGCTGCGGCCGACATGGTTGTTTCAACCAGGACTACCTCGAGACCCATCAGCTTCGTCAGAACCGTGTAGGAGTCGACGACATCTTTCGGGAAGGCAACGGCGAATAGCTCAGTTTGCTCAGGACCCTGCGTCGTCACATGATAGTCATAGTAGAGTTGGTCGAGCGGCATCGGGATGTACTGCTCAATTTCGAGGCGGACGGCTTCCTGGAGCTCCTTTGGCTTTAGTTTTGGCAAGACGATGGAGCGTGAAAATGCGCGGTATGCTGGGATGGACACGGCCACACGCTTGGTCGAAATATCACCTATAAGATGATTGGCAAACAGATCCTGGACCGATTTGGCAATGACGTCTGGCTTGATAATTACACCGTTGTCGACCGCAGAAGCATCGAAGGTGCTGGTGCCATACCCGAGCATTCGAGGTTTGTCAGAGCCCTTTGGCTGCTCAATTTGCATGACCTTCAGAGAGCTGTGCCCGAGGTCAAAGCCGAATACTGGCTTGTCGTGATAAAACTTGCTTTGTTTGCTCATGCCACCCTGGTCATATCTGTTATATCCTTAGTATGTATCATAGCATGAGCGGTTTATTGTTGCTACTCTAGAGCCGTTCGTAATAGACGGCGCGCCAGGACAAGTCGATGGGGATTTCCTCTACCGGGAAATCCGGGTCAAGGCTGAGTGGTCGTGGCGTGCTCGGGCTGGAATTGATGAAGATGTTTTTGCCGCCCACGCCTCCCAGCATGCCGCCAGTGTCCGAAGGGCTCGATCCGAACTTCGTACCGTCAATGCACAAGCCGTTCATGGCGAGCAGGTACAAGGCCGGAGCCTTCGTGTAGCCGCTGCCGTGCTGGCCAAGATACACGGCGCCGCCGAGAGGGCAGTCGCTACTATTCGATGATGGATCAGCACCATATGAAATCAATACAATCGGACCACTACCACTGGCAGTTTTGACACTATTGAAATTGACGGTGCCTTCGACGAATAGATATTTAGTCGTGCTGTCGGGATTGTTGAAAGTTGGGTTACAGGCGCTACTGGCACAGAAGTTGGCACGGATGTGTGCGCTATCGTGGAGGACATAGGTGTTGCTGCCTAATGCCAAATTGCCGCTGCTGCCACAGCTACTCGTGACACCACTACTCGAGTTCGGGTAGTGCGTCTTCTTGGTATTGCCGGTGCTCGGGATATCGATAGTGCCAGAACCAGTCCAGTCATTGCAACCGCCTGGCGAATTTTGATAGGTGCTGTCCATGTACTGGCTCCACGGTATGAACGTCGACTTAATGGTCGAAATGTTGGTTTGATTTTCGCTGATGCTAAACTTGCTTGGATCGTCGACAGGCAAACAGTTACGAGCAGCCAAATTGATGATGACCTGAGTCTGCGATGGATCAGTAAATGGGTCGGGCGCGACAAGTTGTCCGGGACTTGAGGTGTCAGGACCGAGTGAGCAGTTTGAGCTACTGGGATTGCTACCGGCTACAGTGATCTTGTCGGCTATGATGTCGGTGGTGTTTTTTGGCGCATTGATATAGCCGTTGACGTATATTTCCTTCGCCGTTATCTGCTTGACGCCACTCTGGACGTCGATAATATTTCGACTGAGAATAGATGATGCCGTGGTAGTGCTGGTGCGCTCGGCGGATATGCGAATGGTTCGTGTGTAGGTCGGGCTGCTGCTACTCGCGGGGTCGTATACTTTTCCGACTGCTACAATGGTGCGTTTTTTGTTGTCGCCAGGATCGGTCACGGTCGTGTGATAGGTGGCGCGATACTGACCAGTGCTAAGCAGCGTAATGTCACCGCTGGTCCCGCTGTAGGTTGGCGGGTCAACGCTACTAGCATTGAGCTCGGCAATGGCTGCATCGGCGCCTGACTCAGCGGCGTACTGCGCCTGCAAGAGCATAATGCGCCCGCGAGCACGAGAAAGGTTCGCCTGCGCGACCGCTACCAGGCCCAGGAGCATTGTGCTGAAGAATATCATCAGCGCGAGGATTGTCACGACGATGGCGCCGGATTGCTTTGGTGTGGATGAATGACGTGTCATGGCTTCCTTTCTAGCGGTTACGAATGGCTACACGGATGATTGTGCTATTAATGGTATCTTGCGTGCCTTGAATGGTAGCTTTACGAAAGAGGTGAATGTTAAATTCGACCACCTCTACGGCGGTAAAATCGGGGCCAATGTACTCTGGTGGGTCATAGGGCAGCCCGGTGTTGGGATCAATGGCTACGGTACTTTCGTGGTCAATAAGATTGCCTGAGCGAGAAAAATACCGCATATCGACGGAGCTGACATCACTGGCAATAATTTTGTCGGCTGGACAGCTGGCTGATGCGCTGGCGGCGGGGCAGGAACTTTTGGTCACATTGCCGGTGGCACCGCTGACGGCAATGCTGCGCAGGAGCAGTTGCTTGGTCGCACCGTTCAGATACAGTATGAACTGATTTTCATAGGGTTGCTCACCGTTCATCAAAATATTTTTATCACTGTCTGTGGCTGGACTCTGGTAGTAGACAACTGGGGCGTAGTTGCCGCTGGACGGTGTGTTAATGGCGCCTGGCACCGCGTGAATAGTCTCCCAGTAGTTCCCAGTGGCGTCGTAAGGGTCTGGCGCCATTGGATGAGCGTCTGGCAGGCTATTCTGCATCATGAGGCCCGACGATACGTTCAGAGCTTCACGCAGGCTATCACCGGCGTTAGAACGGGTCACATACGTCTCTAGGTCATTTTGCAATGTGGCGTTGCTGCCCCAAAAGTCGATGGCAAAAAACAGAATCGCACCTGAGACGACCGTGGTTACGATCATGACAATCAACAGCTCGACTAGCGTCAGCCCAGACTGGTTATCGTGCAAACGCCTCATAGTTGCCCAATACCGTTTCGGGTAATTAGGAGTCGTAGTTCCAGGGGTGGGGCATTTTCATTTGGTGGGAGGAATCCCAGTTCGATCGCCACAACCTTCGAGTCTGGCACAGTCTTGAGGGGGTCACCACTGGCCAGGCTGCTGGTGGCGGTCACCGTTAAGCTGGGCGAATAGGTTACCAGTGCGCCATTGTTGGTGTTCTCAATCTTGAAACTATTGTTAGGGTAACAGTTCGTAAAACTGCTGAGTGAGGTGTACTCGAGCGCACGATCCACCTCGGGACAGGCGCTGAGCACGGTATACATCTCGTTGAGCTGTCGGGCTGTGGCATATGAGCTACGGATTGATTTGTAGGCACTCATCAGGCCAGAGACGATAATGCCGAATATAATAATACCAACTAATATTTCTACGACGGTGAACCCGCGGCTCGATCGGAAGCGATGGTACGTAATGCTCGACATGCTTATGGTTAGTATACAAAAAATCCGGAACGATTGCTCGTCCCGGATTAATTCGTGCTATACCTATGCTAGTTGTTGCTAGACTTGGTGTAGTCTGAACCGTCTGCCTCGAGTGTGGCGTGCAGCTCAAAGCTATCACATCCATTGTTTGAGGTGTCTCCTCCGGTTGGATCAGAGACGGTGGTGTTAACACAGCCGGCACTGCCAGAAGCTACGTAGCCGTACTTCCAGTCGGTAGTGTTCGTAGCGGCAGCAGCAATGTCGCCTCCCTTAGGACTAACGAGTGCTTCTGAGTCGAGACCCTTCATGTAGTTGCTTAGGAATGTAGAACTCTGAAGGTCAGCGAGGGTTGGGTAGTAGCCGTATTGGGCATAGAATGCCTCTACGTGGCTGTCTACCGCGTTAATATCAGTCTGGCGCTGACTATCACGTGCCTTTTGTTGAATACCAGTAAATGTTACGATCACCAGCGTTGCCAAGATAGCAATCACGACGATGACAATCAAAAGCTCGACGATTGTAAAACCTTTTGAGCGTTGTTTCAGTGAGATCATAGGAACCCACCCTCCTATTATTTAATTGATTACTTATGTTTGTAATGGATGCTGCCTTCGAGAGGCTAGTATCTGATACCGATTATAACCATAAGCACGCGGAGGTCAAGCGCTTCATCCCAAAATCCTCACATACCCACCCATACATAACTTGAGCCATAGCGAACGAGGCAACGCCGAGCTTCAGGGGGAGGAGCCTGCTGCTCGAATTCAGTTCGAGTGAAGGCGGAGGGGTGTGCCCCTCCTGTCGTAATCAGCCATAGCGAACGAGGCAACGCCGAGCTTCAGGGGGAGGAGCCTGCTGCTCGAATTCAGTTCGAGTGAAGGCGGAGGGGTGTGCCCCTCCTGTCGTAATCAGCCATAGCGAACGAGGCAACGCCGAGCTTCAGGGGGAGGAGCCTGCTGCTCGAATTCAGTTCGAGTGAAGGCGGAGGGGTGTGCCCCTCCTGTACTAATTATTCCCGACGTTCTGGCTCAGGCTGGCGATTGGCCCCATCACACTGGCGGCAATCAAACCAACGATGCTACCGAGTACGATGATCATCAATGGCTCAATAAGTGACGTCAGCGAGTCGATAGCCGTATCCACCTCTTCGTCGTAAAAGTCAGCTATTTTGACCAAAATCGTGTCAATCTGGCCGGTTTCTTCACCGACCGCCAGCATCTGGGCGACGATAGGCGGGAAGGTCTTACTGCGTGATATTGGTTCACTCAGTGGCTTACCATTGCGAACCTCATCAGCTGCGTCGAGGAGTTCTTTCTCGATGACTTTATTGCCAATGGCACCTCCGGTGACAGTCAGTGCATCCAGTACGGTGACGCCGGCCGAAGTCAGCGAGGCAAATGTACGAGAGAAGCGTGACACGGCCACTTTGGTAATGAGCACTTTTACTACCGGGATTTTCAGGAGCAGGGCGTGGAACTTGTATTTGCCGTTTGGCGTGCTAATGTAACGTTTCGTAAAGAAGGTGGCGACGCCAACAACGATTACTATAAATATGATGTTCGGCACTTTTGGCACGATGGTGCTGCTGGTGGTGAAATGGCTGATAGCCAACAATGCTCGAGTGTAGACCGGTAACTGTGCGTCGGGACCGCCCAAATCTGTTAGAATTTTGCCAATTTTAGGCATGATGAAAATCATGATGCCAAAGAAAGCCATGATGGTTATCGACAGAATAACCGCCGGGTAGGTCATGGCGCCTTTAATTTTCTTGCGGATACTGGCGTCCTTTTCGGTCTGGGTTGCCACCCGCTTTAAAATTTCGTCCAGAATACCACCGGCCTCACCGGCTTTCACCATGTTGATGTAGACCTCGGAGAAGACATTGGGGAATTTGCCAAATGAGTCTCCTAGCGTCTGTCCAGATTCAACATCCTTGGTTATGTCGGCGATAACCGATTTGAAATAGGCTGATTCAGCCTGTTCTTGCAGGGTGGACAGTGCTCGAGTTAGTGGCACGCCAGCCGATACCATAGTGGAGAGCTGGCGGGTGAATATCATCAGGTCACGTAGCTTGACCTTGGGTGTGCCAAATTGGATGTTACCGCCATTAATAAAGCCGCCCTTCTTGCCACTGCTACTATCAACTTCGATAACAACGGGTTTGGCACCTTGGCGGGCCAGGGCGGCGATAAGTGCGTCGCGATTCGCCCCTTCGTAGGTGCCGTTGATGGTCTTGCCGTCTTTGGTCTGGGCTTTGTATTTAAATTTCATATGCTTACGCTACTACTTTTCACTCGTGACGCGCAACACTTCTTCGATAGTCGTTTCGCCACGCAGCGCCTTTATGAAGCCATCGAGCTGCATGGTGAGCATGCCTTCGTTGATAGCTTCCTTCTGAATGGTTTCACTAGTACCGTTGCTGACGATAAGTTTTTGGAGCTCGGTGCTATTGTCTAGCACTTCGTAGATACCAATTCGACCTTTAAATCCGGTGTGGTTGCAGGCGTTACAGCCGTCCTCATGCGCCTTAAATAGGCGATTTACCGCGCTGCCGCTAGTGCTGAGTTCGTTTGTTGGCGATTTATCAGTATTGCCTTTACCGATGCCATCTTTCAGGGCGCTTTGCTCGAGCTCGTTGACCTGCTTCATTGTCGAGGCATCCAGGTTGAAAGTTTTCGACAGCTGTTTGATTTCCTCTTCGCTCGGTTGATACGTCTCACGACATTCGGTACATAGTCGACGCACCAAGCGCTGGCCAATGACAACTCGTACGGTACTGGCGATAAGGAACGGTTCGATATCCATGTCGAGCAGACGAGGCAGACATGTGGCGGCGTTGTTGGTGTGGAGCGTGCTGAAGACCAAGTGGCCGGTTAGGGCAGCTTGGACGGCCAGCTCGGCAGTCTCACCGTCACGAATCTCTCCGACCATGATGATGTTGGGGTCTTGGCGAAGCAGGGCACGCAAGCCATTCGTAAAGGTCATGCCAGCCACCGGATTCACCTGCGTCTGGTTGACGCCTGGGATGCGGTACTCGACCGGATCCTCGACGGTACTAATGTTAACATCCGGAGTGTTGAGCTTGGACAGCACCGAGAACAGCGTAGTTGATTTACCGGAACCGGTTGGACCGGTCACGAGCACCATGCCGTGTGGCTGAATAATAGCGCGCTCCAGAATCTCTAGGGCGTTGCCCCAGAAGCCCAGTTCGGCGAAATCGGCAGCCTTGCTGGATTCGTTCAGAATACGCATAACCACTTTCTCGCCATCGGTCACGGGCAGAGTAGAGACACGCAGCGCGTAGACATTTCCAGCTACCTGCACCTTAAATCGTCCATCTTGCGGTGCACGGTGTTCATCGATCTTGAGGTTGCTGAGGATTTTGATACGGCTGACCAGGGCATTGAGCACCTTGCGTGGGAGCTTGTTGGCTTCGCGGAGCACACCGTCAACGCGGTAACGCACGACGACAAACGTTTCGCGGGGTTCAATGTGAATGTCGCTGGCACCGGATTTGACACCGTATTCGATAAGCAAATTCACCGTCTGTGCGATCGGTGAATCTTCAGCCAGGTCGTTTTCGTCGACGTCGGCAACCTCTTCGGCTTCTTCGTCACTGGAGATGACTTTGGTAAGCTCGTTGCCAATGTTTTCGCGGTACTGGTCTAAGGCACCCTGGAGCAAACTGCTGAGCGTAATGTAGACGCGGATGTTGCTGCCAAGCTGTTTTTGCAAGAAGTTCAGCGCCTGGATATCATCGGGATCTTCCATGGCTACCAGCTTGGTGCCATTTTCATCCAGTCCAAACACGACAGCGTGGTATTGACGGGCGATACGTTCAGGCAATGTTTTCAGGACGTCTTTTTTGATTTCGCGGGCATTTAACTCAATGAGCGGGACGTCAATCTCCTTGGCGTAGAGCTGGGTTAGCTCGCGCTCGTTCAAGACGCCTTCCTTCAGGACAATATCCTGCAGTGGCTTCTTTTCCTTTGCCTCTTTTTCACGCAAAGAGGCTATCTGGTCATCACTGGCTTTGTTGCTCTCCTTGAGCAACTTCTCAACCAACGAATCAGCTATGCGCACGGTAGTACCTCTCTCGACTGTATCTGGCCAAAACGGTTGTTTGCTGTTTGCACAGTAGTGTTGCCCATCCTTTTCGCTTATTCTAACAACAAATTGGACGTGTGGCTACCGTAAAGCAAAAGCACAATGGTTTTCGCGGCGTCTACCCGACCTAGAGGTCCGTCCTCTAGGTCGCAAATTTACTTGAATTTACGGAAATATTTTGCTGTACTACCTCTATGCCGAGTCGCAATGTCATCAAGCAAGATGCTGCCGAAAGCTACTATCATGTGTATGCGCGTGGCAGTAACCGGCAACGCATTTTCCGTGATGAAAAAGACTATCTGAAATTCCTGCAGCTGTTTGAGCGCTATCTATCACTCAAGGAAACTAAGAGCTCAGCGGGCGTGTCATTCCCGAATTTCTACAATCGCCTTGAGCTGGCTGCCTTCTGTCTAATGCCAAACCATATTCACCTCTTGGTGTACCAGCGTCAGGTCGGGGAGATGTCGGCGTTTATGCGCAGCCTGCTCACCAGCTACAGCATGTATTTCAATAAGAAGTACAAACGCAGTGGCCCCTTGTTCGAGTCGCGCTACAAAGCCTCGCTGATCAGCAGCGACGACTACCTGACACACATCACGCGCTATATTCATCTCAACCCGCGCGACTGGCGCCAGTATGAGTACTCCAGCTTGCCGTATTATTTGCAACAAATCACGGATGACTGGATGCGGCCAGAACGCATTACAGCAGACTTTTCGACACCCAACGAATATCTGCAATTCTTGCAGGATTACGTCCAACATAAGGAGATGCTGGACATATTGAAGCACGAACTGGCTGAGTAAAAATTGGGTAAAAAACCAATCTAGAGGACGGACCTCTAGATTGAGTTTTTAGTTTGCATTGCGTGGCGTAGGCGAGGTATATACCAGAACGTAGATTCATAAGTAGAAAGGACCACATAGTATGGCAAAGAAATCCGAACCAAAGACAATGGCTGACACCTCAGCTGTCGACGGGAAGTCAAAGGCACTCGGCCTGGCCCTCGAGAATATCGAGAAGCAATTCGGCAAGGGCTCAATAATGAAACTGGGCGAGTCGACGCACACCAAAGTCGAGACCATCCCGACCGGCTCCATTTCACTCGACCTCGCACTCGGTGGCGGTATCCCCAAAGGGCGCGTTATTGAAATTTACGGCCCAGAGAGCTCCGGTAAGACTACCCTGACACTGCACGCCATTGCTGAATGTCAGCGCGGCGGCGGCACGGCTGCATTTATCGACGCCGAGCACGCCCTGGATCCGGCATATGCCAAGCGTATCGGTGTCGATATCGACAATTTGTTGCTATCGCAGCCTGATAACGGTGAGCAGGCACTGGAGATTGCGGAAACATTGGTCCGCAGTAACGCCGTTGACCTTATTGTCGTTGACTCGGTGGCTGCTCTGGTACCACGCGCCGAAATCGAAGGTGAAATGGGTGACAGCCTGCCGGGTCTGCAGGCTCGACTTATGAGCCAAGCACTTCGCAAGTTGACTGCCGTCATCAGCCGCAGCAAGGGCACCGTTATCTTCATCAACCAGATTCGTATGAAAATTGGCGTGATGTTCGGTAACCCAGAGACGACGACCGGCGGTAACGCGCTGAAGTTTTATGCCTCGGTCCGCTGCGACATCCGCCGCATCGGCCAGATAAAGCAGGGCGAAGAAGTCATCGGCAACCGCACTCGCGTGAAAGTGGTCAAGAACAAGATTGCGCCGCCGTTCCGGCAGGCCGAGTTCGACATCATGTACAACGAGGGTATCAGCAAGTCCGGCGACATCCTGGATATGGCTGTCGATAAGGGTATTGTCGAAAAGTCTGGCGCCTGGTTTGCCTACAACGACGCCAAGATTGGGCAGGGACGCGAAGCCGCCAAGACGTATCTGAGCGAAAATCCGAAAGTGCGCGATGAGATCGCGAAGAAGATCACCAGCCGCTGCTGCTGCTGCTGCGCAGGAGAGTATGGGATACCTGGAATAGTCATCATTCGACGCAGACCCGGTTACCAGTTCCAATTCGTGAGAGTCGAACTGTAATTTGGTATAGCAGTTGAGCAGTGTTCGCCCAGCTAGTGGAAACGATTCCTGGGAGCTCCCCAGATGTTGGAAAGCTCTTGGTCACCCAGAAGCAATCTTGGGTGTGGCTATTACGATATCCCAGTGAAGACATACCAAAAGTAAAAGATCCAAATTTGCGTCAATCACTTCGGCTTCAGGATGCGGCATTTGCTGCCGGCTGGTTTGAAGATGGCCGACCGACATCTCGGACTCAGCGTGCCAGTCAACCATTGATGCAACATAGAGGTGTTTGACGCAAACCGAGGGCATCTGCAGCGCATTGGCGAAGAATCAGCCTGCTGGTAGATACTGCTATTTGACGAGTTGAAAGATATCATTCGCCCACGTGGGTCAGTGCCTGTGCTCGATCAATGGTAAACTTAGCCAGCTTCATTATCTCGGTTGATGAGAATTACCAAGATTGTCCAGCAGCAAAAGGACAAAGGGCAGGTATTCGATATTTGTCGACGAAAAATACTCGTTTAGTTTGAGCGAGCAGGGGCTGCTTGACAGCAAACTTACCAGCGGGCAAGAGCTGAGCAAAGATGACGTCGCGGAGTATAAGCAAAAATCGTCCGACGACAAATTGTACGCCCGTACGCTCAAATATGTGGCGATGCGGCCACGCAGCGTCTGGGAAGTGCAGACCTATCTGGAGCGAAAGCACTCCCCTGCTCTGCTAACCGAACAAATTACGAACAAGCTGATTTCGCTGGGCATGCTCGATGACATGAAATTCGCCCAGGCATTTGTGCGTGATCGTTCCCTGCTGCGCCCTACCAGCGCCAGAAAAATGATTGCCGAGCTCCGCAAAAAACGCGTGCCGGAGGAGGCTATAGAGCAAGCGCTGGCTGAAGAGCAGGCCGACGAGCGCGATGTCCTGCGCGATATCGTCGCCAAGAAACGCCAGCTGACAAAGTATCAAAACGACGAGCTCAAACTAATGCAATACCTCGCCCGCCAGGGCTTCTCCTACTCCGATATCAAAGATGTCCTGGCCGAAACGACACTCAGAAAATCAGTAGCTACCCGAGCCATAAAACGTATATACGTCCGTATATACGTCACCCCTGGAAAAACGCATTATGAATTGATTGTAATCATCACCTAGAGGACGGACCTCTAGGTGGTAATTTGGCCCGAGTTTATTACCCGGCCGGGGCGGCAGCCGGTACGGCTTCTTTGCCTTGTAGTTCTGTGATGATAATCTGCTCTGGCGTAACTTCGTGGATCTGGCTACGGTCGATGCTGAGGCTTCCGCCTGTCAGACTTTTGAGTATCGACTGGGAGCAGTAGACCTTCTGAATGTACATCGAGTTGCTGTCGATGGCATAATCACTGACCTTCCCAACTTTGTGCTTATCGATAGTGACAACCTGCTTGTCGATGGGGCTGTACTGATAGGCCAACACTTCCTTCAGTCGGACTAAGTCTTCTGCTTCGGCCAGGCGTTCATAATCGTCGATAACGTAGCCATCAGCCAGCACTTCGCGCACATCTTGCCACAGTAATATCAGCTGGCCGTCCTGCGGGGTGTCGCAGTAAAACCCTTCGATCTTAAAATTGTCCGGGTTGATAATGGGCTCGGTAGCAATGGCTACCTGACCACCGAGACGTAGACTGAGGACTTTGCGATTGAGCAGCTGGTTGCTGAGTAGTAGCATGACCTATATTTTACACCTTCATAGCTAGTAATTATGTAGTCGTTTAATAAATCCAGCACGCTCATGCTTGCACTTCGTCGGGTGGTTTTTTACAATCGGCGACAATATGAGGTATGCCAGACGAGCTCTCTGGGTGGGCTTGGTGGTCTGCTTGCTGGTGTCCACGTTCTCGCTACACGTTTTTGCAGAAACCGTGCCAGCGAAGCCCGAATTGACGATTACTCAGCTGAATATCACGGGCGATGAATTTGTTATTTTGCAAAACGTTAGTACGGTGCCGGCCGACCTCGGTGGTTACTGGCTGGGTTACACCAGCGACACATCCGCAACAGCGGTGCCGACGCAGCAGTTGCCCGAGCAATCCCTGCCGGCGGGCGCGGCAATTGTGTTGAGCAAGAATGCCGTCACAACGTGTGGCGCGCAATATGTTGATTCGCTCGGCTTCTCGTTGAGTAACACCGGCGGCAGATTGTCACTCTGGCAGTTCACGTCAGCTGACTCCGGCACACAGTTTGATTACCTGTGGTCACTCGACTGGAGTAAAGCCGATACAACCGATTTGGCGCATCTCAATCTAAAGGATGAGACCGTTGTAGAGGACTATGCCCAGCAGCAGTCGTTAGTGCCTGAGCCGCAACCGATGTGGTACCGAAATACAGCCACCGATACGGCCTGGCGTGTAGGATTTATGAACGCGTGCGAATTTACACCCGTGACGGCGCCCGACACGACTAATCCGGTGCAAACGGTGCAGTGGCAGCAGGCCAACGCCGGACCACCGTATGTACTGGCTGCTAGTGTAGCGCCCAAAGGAGCAGAGCGTCCGCACATCCCAGCGAGCGACATCGGGCTCAAGGCACTTGACCTGAGTGAGATTGTACCGAATCCAGGCAGTCCTAAGACGGATGCGAAGGATGAGTTCATCGAGTTGTATAACCCCAACACCAAGCCCTTTGACCTGTCCGGCTTTATGCTGCAGACCGCTTCGGTCAGCTCGAGCGCAACTCACACCTATACGTTCCCTGTCGGTACAAAACTCGCCCCGGGGAGTTTTCGGGCATTTATGTCGAGCACGACACACCTGAGTTTGAGTAACAGTGGGGGTCAAGTCTGGTTGGTAGATCCACTGGGTGCGACCGTGACCAAATGTGACGCATACGGCAAAGCGAAAGACGATTATGCATGGGTGAATGCGGGTGGTACGTGGCAATGGAGCACATCGCCGAGTCCTGGTGCTACAAACAAAGTCGCCACACCCGTCAGTACGAGTAGCAATAGCAGTCAGGCAACGGTTAATAATAAAAAAGTTGCCACCATCGCGTCGTCAAATGTCTCAAGCTCGTCAAGCCCCTCGTCATTTGCCGGCTCCGACCAAGCGCCGGTTGCAACCGTGCATCCGCTAACGCTTGCTGTAGTCATCGCTGCCGCTGTACTATACGGAGCGTATGAGTACCGATACGACCTGGCAAATCACATCCGCAAGTTCCGACGAAACCGAGCAGCTCGGCAGTAGTATTGGCGCGCGCTTGCGCGGCGGTGAAGTGATTGAGCTTAGTAGTGACCTCGGGGGTGGCAAAACGACCTTTGTTCGGGGTCTGGCCCGTGGTGCTGGCAGTGACGAAGCAGTTGCCAGCCCAAGTTTCACGATTAGTCGGGTATACAAAGCCGGCCAGCTAACCATTCACCACTACGACTTTTACCGCTTGGGCGAGGCAGGGCTGATGAGCCAGGAGTTGGCTGAAGTGCTGGGCGACCCGCAAGCAGTCGTGGTCGTGGAGTGGGCGCATGCCGTCGACCAGGTCCTGCCTAACGACCGCATTATTATTCAGCTACACCATACCGGTGATAGTCGTCGCGAAATTGCCATCACCCTCCCCGAACAGGCCGCATATCTGAGAGGAAATGCCTGATGCTAGTCCTGACCGTGCGTACCGACAAACCGGAAGCTGAGCTCCGATTATTTGATGACGAAACCCAGCTGTCCGAAAAAGTCTGGCAGGCGCACCGACAGCTTGCTGAGACGATTCACTCCACCATTCGTGACTTACTGGAGGGGCAGGGCAAGTCAATTCATGACCTGCAAGGCATCGTCGCGTACCAAGGCCCGGGCAGTTTTACCGGTTTGCGCATCGGGCTAAGTGTGGTGAATGCACTTGCCGATTCACTCGACATACCAGTTGTGGCCGAGCAGTCAGATGATTGGCAACAGCACGGCCTCGCTAGATTACTCGCCGGCGAGCGTGACGCGGTTGCGTTGCCGGAATATGGTGCGCCAGTACACATTACGCAACAGAAGCATTGACGCTGTTTGCAATATCGGCGTATTATTTGAGTGAGGATTTGCGAACAACGAGAGACGTTATACTGCAGTCCCTTTTGAACCCTACTCAATATAATTCGATTTTCAGACGATTCATTGCCAAACTAGTGAAGTGATAGCGATTGTTTGCGTAGACATCGTCTGCCTATAGAAAGGAAACCCCATGGATCCACTTGCCATTGTCCTGGCGATAGTCGGACTCGGTGCTGGCTTTGGCGCGAGCACTGTTATTACTCAGAAAAAAATAGGTTCAGCCGAGGACCAAGCCAAAAAAGAACTGGCCAAGGCCAAGAAAGAGGCAAACAAACTACTTGATGAGGCCCGTGAAGAGGCGGCCAAGATTAGCGATACGGCTCGCAAAGACGAGCAGACTCGCCGCAAAGAACTGAAAGAACTCGAGGACCGTTTGGTTCAGCGCGAGTCCAATTTTGACAAACGACTAGACGAGCTCGATAAGCGCACCGAGCGATTGCGCAAGGGTGAGGATGAAGTTGAACAGCTCAAGAACGAGATTCGCGACATCCGCAGTCGCCAACAGGAAAAGCTGGAAAAAATCGCCAAATTAGCCAAGAAAGATGCCGCCGACAAGCTCATGCAGATGACTGAGCGTGACATCAAGCACGACTTGACCGGACTTGTCAGCAAGCTTCAGAACGAGGCGAAAGACAACGCCGAAGAAACAGCGGCACTCGTTATAGTACAAGCTATGGAGCGGATGGCCAGTGAAGTGACTGCCGAGCGTACCATTACGAGCGTCAAGCTCGAAGACGAAGAAATGAAAGGTCGCATCATCGGTAAAGAAGGCCGTAACATTCAGGCGTTGCAGCGTGCGACAGGTGTCGACATCATGGTTGACGATACGCCGGGCTACATCGTCCTCAGTAGCTTCGATCCTGTTCGCCGAGAGGTTGCCCGTCAGGCGCTCGAACTACTTCTCAAGGATGGTCGTGTCCACCCAGGCCGTATTGAAGAAGTCGTCGCCAAGGCACAGAAGAACGTTGAAAAAGACGTCATTCGAGCTGGTGAAGATGCTGCCCGCGAAGTTGGTGTTATCGGTATTCCTAAGGAAATCTTGCATCTGCTTGGTGAGCTGAAATACCGAACGAGCTATGGTCAGAATGTGCTCAAGCACAGCACTGAGATGGCGCACATGGCTGGAATGATCGCCGAAGAGCTCGGTGCCGATGTCAAAACAACCAAGTATGCGACACTCGTCCACGACCTGGGCAAGGCGCTGACCCACAAGATGGAAGGCAAGCACCACCACATCAGTGGTGAAATCCTACGTAAGTACGGTGCCCCCGAAGAAGTCGCCCTGGCTGCCGAGCAGCACCACGATGACATGGAGGCTACCACCGTCGAGGCATTAATCGTCCGGGTCTGTGATGCCATTAGCGCCTCCCGGCCAGGTGCGCGCAACATCAGCGCCGAGAACTTTGCCGAGCGCATGAAGGAGCTGGAGAACATCGCCAACGGCTTCAAAGGTATCGAGAAGAGCTACGCCATCAGTGCTGGGCGCGAAGTCCGTGTCTTTGTGAAGCCGCAAGCCGTTGATGACCTCAGCGCTATTCGCTTGGCTCGTGACATTGCCAACAAAATTGAGTCGAGCATGCAGTACCCAGGCACCATCAAGGTCAATGTCATCCGCGAAACTCGCGCCATCGAGTTTGCAAAATAGTCAGATGATACTATACTAGCTGCATTCAGGTGAGTGCAGGTATATATGACAGAATTTGATTTTGCCCGGTTACAACTAGAGCTCCAGGACACGACACACCAAGCATATTTTGACCGCTGTTCGGCAGATACCTTCGCTGAGGTTGCTAGCGAGCTGTGGGACTGCACGGAAGGCATCATGGATGAAGCTGGACTATTCGGTGCGTTCGCCACACAGCAACACCATTCGATACCACAACAAAATGGCAGGCTGGCGGTGCTAATAAATCCGTATGGCCCGCAACCAACCTCACCAGCTATGGCCAATCAAGGTATGCTCCGTGTGACGGTCAACCGGATTACCTCAGAAGAAGGTGGTACAAGACACATCATGGTGGACGACTACATCGCCGCCAGGAAGATTGGAGGGGTAGCGGCTCGGCACGGTGAATTAGTATTGCCTCGCGGCTGCCCGGTAACACAGTATATACATCCGGTTATCGCGCGCGATCTCGAGGACGGTAAGATGTATCGAAAAGTATTCCCCGGGTATCGCCCCACAAGCCCTGCTATGAATTCCGACAAATTGCCGTTAGAGGAATTGTATGTAGCACTGGCCCGGGCACGAACTCTCAAGGGGATTATTGAGCAAATAAGCAGTAGAGTGTACCTCGACGATGAGTACCCTGTCGAATAGGTAGTAAATGGGACGTGAATCTTTGCCCTCGAAAGAATTAATCACCTATGATGTGTCACCTCTGTTCGTGGAGTCTGTTGTAGAAGAAGTTCGTGAACATTTGACTGCCAACTTCGATCGCCTTGGCATTAAACTTCGCGATGGGGGCCATTATTTCTCCACCTATGTTGGCAATGCTGACGAGCTAGTCGCTGTCGCCTATACCGATATGTACCCTAAAGACAATAAGCATGGCTTTCCAATGATACGATTTATTACTAACCGTATTGTGACTGACGCAATTGACCACACTCGATACATCAGCACTGCTGACTACCTGGTCAGCCCCTGTACAACGTTTGCAGCAAAGCAAGAGTCAACACTGCAGTACAATGAACGCGGCGGCATACTGCATAGCCCGAACGATGGCCCTGTGATAATTCGCAAAGGAGACGAAATACGTTTACGTACGGGTCGACAATATGCGACCACAAACAGCCCCAGCGAGCTAAGCTCATTAAATATGCGCGCACTTCACGGACTCGACAGTGCCCTGAGCCTGATAATGCCCTATACCGAGGAGCCATTTGGTGAGATTGTTATTGCTCTAGCACAAGAACGACCTGACTAGTGATACAGTAGAGATATGAAGATTTTGTACATCGGTGATGTCATGGCTGAGGCTGGCATGAAAATTGTCGAGCGGGTGCTACCTGCACTGCGCAACGAGCGTCAAATTGACGTCGTTATCGCGCAGGCCGAAAATGTATCGGCTGGCAAGGGTCTGAATGTGGCTGATTATCAGCGCTTGCGAAAAGCAGGCGTGGATGGTTTTACGGGCGGCAATCACAGTTTTGAGGATTCGAGCATCCTGCCGCTATTGTCTGACCCGGCTGCCCCAGTGACCGTACCGGCGAACATGCCGCAGTGTCCAGATCCTGGCTACAAATTTGTTGAAGTGGGTAGCAAGCGAGTCCTAATTATTAGTCTGCTAGGGCAAGTTGTTGGCAGGGATGCCGACAAGATTGTCATCAATCCCTTGCAAAAAATTGATGAGATATTGTCTGAGGTAAAGGGCGAACAGCACGAGGCAACTGTCGTGAATTTTCACGGCGACTATAGCAGTGAAAAGGTCGTAATTGGTCACTATCTGGATGGCAAAGTCAGTATGGTGGTTGGCGATCATTGGCATACGCCTACGGCGGATGCACGGGTGCTGCCAGGCGGTACAGCCCATCAGACTGATGTCGGTATGTGTGGCGCGCTCAATTCATCACTAGGTGTGACGTACGACAGTATTATTCCTCGCTGGCATTCAATGCAGCCAACCAAGAATGTCCTCGCAACGAAGCCACCATTTCAGTTCAATGCATTATTGGTCGAAACAGATACCAAAGGTTTGGCAGTGTCAGCCGAACGAATCCAACAAATTTTCGAAGCTTAGCCATATAAAAAGGCCCGACGTATGCCGGGCCTTTTTATATGGTCGGGGTGAGAGGACTTGGTCACGTCTCGCGACCCCGTCACAACAGCTTTGCAAACTAGTTTGCAAGTGTTGATTCCCTTGCGAACTGCCGCCGGCAGTTCTCACCTCCTACCTCGCTCCGCGAGGCCGGAGCCATAATCTATCATCGACAAAAGAAAAAGCCATCCTGATGGACGGCTCCTTCTTTTGGTCGGGGTGAGAGGACTTGAACCTCCGACCTCGCGGTCCCAAACCGCGCGCGCTAGCCAACTGCGCCACACCCCGTCGTCATGCGTGAGACAAACCTACGGTCGTTCTCACCAGAAGCGCGTGATAATCACGATATTCGCTCAGCCTCCTCTTTTCCCCGTTGTGTAACCCCAGGAAAAGTTTTGACAACAGGGGTGATTATACCTCAACTACAACGGAAAAGCAAAGCTTGTTTGGGCTTTTGGGTAGGTCGCGCAAATATGTTGCTCGCAATGGATTTTGAATTTCGCTTTACGGTAGGTTGGAGGCGTCGTGGAGAAGAGCGAGCCCCACGAACTTATCTCAGCCTGACCAGCAAACCGAAGCCCTTTAGCGCAATAGTCATTGGTCGGGATTTATTCGCTGGATAGAAATTGGTACTTGTCTGTGAATTATGGTATTTTGTCAGACATGACTGAAGCTAACAGTGGACGATCCGATGGTTCGGGCGTCGCCGATTTTATGAATGATATGGGCTTAGGCACATTACGGCAAAGTTTTGAGGAGGTTGGGGGATACCTTCACGCTGGATTGAGTGAGGTTGCTGAAGAGTTAGGTGGCGAAGAACTGACTAGCAGAATCGCTGCCCTAGCGGCCACCGAGAGCGTGCTTCCAAATCCAGCTGCCCTGCAGGCATTAGAGAATATTCAAAAGGGCGCAGCTAGACGCGTCATGGATAGGGCTGGTGAAATCCAACGAGAAGCTCACAAACGAGAACGCGCAGAGCTACTGCAGCCAGGTTTCCTAAAATACGCCGGCAGCGTTATACGAGGTATTACGAGAGTCAATCTATTTAGTTCAGCTTCGCGAAAGTGAATATAGTTTCAGCCACATTGTTCCTGCTGTGATATAGGCACAGCAGGATCTCTTTATTCCACACGATATGTCTTACGCCGGATCAAAGTCCTGTATCGGTGTATCGGTGCGTGATTCTGTCGACGAAGCCATCACATCAATCTGTATAGGCCGTCGTTCGATGCGACGCATGACCGGCCGTGCGGGCCGCATATCTCTTCCTGCCTGCGCCTGAACAGCCGAAGGTGCGCTCCTGCGACGTACCGAGGGCGGTAGCTCTGCCCCCAATATCTCCTCGGGTATTTCTGGCATAACGGGGTAGGCAACAGCCGCAGGTTTGCGCCGTCTATTGGCAACCCATACTAGACCCACGCCAATTTGATACGTGATTATTATCGGCACAGACATGAGTGCTTGGTTAAATGGATCCGGTGTAGGCGTGAGCAACGCACCAATGATAAAGCTGCCGGCTATGACATAACGTTCGAAACTAAGTAACTTCCGCGGCTTGAGCGGTTTGATCCGGTTGATAACGAGCATAATGAGCGGCAGCTGGAATAACAGGGCGCTACCGGATAAATAGGTCAGGACAAAGTTAAAGTACTCATCAGCAGTAATCAGTGATTGAATTTCGGTACTATGAAAGCCAGTCAGGAACTGCAATGCGCTAGGTAGTCCGATATAGTACGCCCCCACAATGCCCACGCCGGCGAGTAATAACGACGCAGTCATCATTGTGATGATGTATCTGTAGGTGACATTTCGAATCACCGGGCCAAGAAAGCGCATTAGCTGGTACAAAATTACCGGCATAGCGACAATAATGCCAAACGTAAAACTAAGCCTAAAGACAAAACTAAAGGCACCTGTTGGATTAGTATAAAAAAGGGTTTGATTCAGCGGTTCGCGCAACAGCGTAATCAGGGTATCGCTCAGCGCATACCCCAGGCCAGAGCCGGCCACGATAGCCAACGCAACAACAAACATGCGCTGCCGGAGCTCATGTACATGTTCAATGAACGGCTTGGCAACGGCAGCCTGTTGGCTGGCCACAACTGACTCCTTTAACTTTTTTGTTCTTGTTGCTCGGCAGAATCTTTGCTGCTCGACTTCGATCCAGAAATACCTTCACGAAGCTCTTTGGCTGATTCACCAACACTTCGTGCCAGTTTTGGAAGCTTTGTGCTACCAAATAACAGCAGTAAGATTACCAAGATGATGATTAGTTCGGGTAGGCCTAAGTCCATATTCCCATTCCTTTGCTTATGTATTGATTACTATACTGAATTAAACAAGCAATAGCAATATCATTCATGATATTGCGCGCTAGTCGACACAAGTGCGTCACTACTTGCCGTAAGTGCTTGCACCATATCCGTGTGATACCGGTCGATGTTTGCCCGTTCGAAGCAGGCCGCCATGGATGCTATTGAGTACATGTGTTACACCGATGAGCCCCAGGATGGACACACCGATAAACTGCAAGAACTCTTGGCGAGTAACTTCTTGCTGCATCATTCGTTGAATGTTTTGCAGATCTATCATTGTTTGTTTTTGCCTTTTTGTTTTTGAGGGCTGCGTACATTGTACCCGCTTGTGGTTGTCGATACAAGCTAATTGAGCCTCTGTCGTACGCTTGCGCAGCTGAATAATATTCGCTATTGTAACAGCGGTAACGGGGATTAGCGCAGCCTGGTAGCGCGCAGCGTTCGGGACGCTGAGGTCGTGGGTTCAAATCCCGCATCCCCGACCATATCCAAGCCAACTTTCGTTAGACAGTAGTTATGCCTTCGTACGCCTTGCTCGCTTGGTTTTGCCAAGATATCGCTCGACCCGAAATGCTTCGCCAAAAAATGTTCTCATAGCTCATCTCCCTCTTGCTGCATTATTTCGTGTTTATACTCGCAGTGCCATGATAATTCTTACGCTGAGTTACAATGACAGCATGAGCTTTATCGCCGAGTTGTTCTCGATAGTATTTACCCCCGCAATGCTTGCCACCATACTCGGCATGCTGGCGGTGCTGGTTGCAAATGAGTGGTGGTGGCATGGCAAAACGCACGGTGAACTGAGCCGTAAATTTGTCCATCTGACCATTGGTACGTTTGTCGCATTTTGGCCGCTGTACCTCAGTTGGACGCAAATCCAACTACTGAGCCTGGCGTTCGTATTTTCCGTATTGGTCAGTCAGTATTTCCAAGTGTTTCGCGCCATTCACAGCGCACAGCGGCCGACATGGGGCGAGGTGTTTTTTGGCGTGGCAGTTGGGCTCACCGCCCTCATGACACACCAGCCGGCAATCTATGCCGTCGCATTACTGCATATGAGTCTTGCAGACGGATTGGCGGCGATTGTCGGTACCAATTATGGACGGAGCAATAGTTACAAAATTTTGGGTATGCACAAGTCAGTCGTTGGAACGGCCACATTCGCTCTTGTATCGTTGCTGCTACTGATAACATTCGGCCTGTACAAGGACATTACTCCTGGATTGTGGTTACCGCTGGCGGTATTGGGTTCAACACTCATGGAAAATGTTGCGGTGAAGGGACTCGACAATTTGCTCGTACCCGTCTTCGTTGCTGTTGTACTCGGACTGGTAATTTAGTCTTCGAGTACTTTTATACGGTGTGCTCGTAGCGCATAGAGGATGACAATCACATCCACAACCTCCTGTAGTAGCGCACCTAGTACAGGGGTAAATTTGCCAGTGGCAAAGATCAACATCAAGACCAGGCTAATGCCAATACCAATGAGAATGCTTTGTTTGGCGATGCTGAGGGTACGCTTGGCGACGGCCATGGCACGGGCGACGTGCATGATATCGTCCTGCATGAGAACGATATCGGCGGATTCGCTGGCGGCGGTGCTGCCACGTGCGCCGAGGGCAATCCCGACATCGGCAGCCGTCAGGACGGGTGCGTCATTGACGCCATCACCGACAAAGGTAACTGGCCGGTCGTTGACAGCTTCGATAACGCGTAGCTTGTCGCCTGGCAGTGCCTCGGCATAGAACTCGGCGATACCAGCACGTTTGGCCATGGTTTTGGCAACCGCCTGGTTGTCGCCGGTTATCATGACGGTACGTTTGACACCTAGCTTGAGTAGCTTACTCAACGTGGAGGTGGCGTTGCTCCGCAATGGATCCTCGAAGGTAATAATCCCGGCCAATGTACCGCCAATCGCGACGTAGGCAGCAGTCTGATTAACAGATGATTGCTTGAACGAGGTGGGGAATTCAACCGAGTGTTCATGCATAAAATCAGCGCGACCCACCAGGACGTCGTGTCCGCGCAAATGTGCCTTCAGACCATGACCGGCCGCTTCGTTGACATGCTTGGCTTTGCCGTACTTTACGCCCTGTTCATCAGCGGCTGTTACTACCGCCTGGGCGAGAACGTGGGTAGAGCTTTGCTCGAGACTGGCCGCAGCAGACAGCACGTCGGACTGGGTGAAAGAGTTATATGTTTTTACCCCAGATACGGTCGGCTGGCCGACGGTCAGTGTGCCGGTCTTGTCGAACGCCATGGTCTGGGTATCGGCGAGGCGTTCCAGAGCCGACCCGGTCTTGACAATGATGCCGTATTTGCTGGCACGGCTCATGCCTGATATGAAGGCAATTGGCGCTGCCAACAACAGCGGGCAGGGCGTCGCGACGACGATCACTTCCAGGAATCGAATGGCATCACCACTGATATACCAGACTGAACCGGCAATCGCGAACGACATAATAGTAAACGGAATGCTATAGCGATCGGCCAGCCGGACAAATGGCGCCTGGCTTTTTTGGGCGGCACGTACCAGCTTAATAATTTGCTCGTATTGGCTGTCTTTGGCGCTATGCAGGGCTCTGACTGTTATGGCGCCGTCCAGATTGACCGATCCACTCAGGATTTGCTCATCGACACCGTGGACTTGTGGCAAGCTTTCGCCGGTAAGGCTCGATTCGTCAAAGCTGGCTTTACCCTCAATAATGACGGAATCAACCGGCACGACTTCACCGGGTTTGATGACTAGTTTGTCGCTGGTGCGCACCTCAGTTACGGGCACGTCTCGCGTCTTACTACCGCGAAGCAGATGAGCAATCTGCGGTGCTCGGGTTAGCAGTGCATCCAATTCGCTTTTGGCGCGGTGTTCAGCGTAATCCTCCAGTGATTCACCACCCGTCAGCATCAACACGACAATGATAGCTGCCCAGTACTGCCCCAATATTACGGAAGTCACAATGGCTGTCAGCGCCAAGATATCGAGTCCGTAGGCGCCACTGCGAAAATCGTCCCACATACCCATGATGAGGGGTATGGTTGCAATCAGCGATGCTACCGCCAGCAGCCAATGCGCCAAGGTGTGTAGCCCGGCCAAGGCCAATCCGGCTGCAATCACCGCCGCAATCAGTGCGAAACTAAATTGTTTATAGCGCCACAAAAATCGTGCCAATTTCTTCATGTTTTCTCCGATTTAGTCTTCGAATCTAGTATAGCAATTACCACCGCGCCATACGGCATGTTTTGCAAATGATGCAAAAAGTCGTGCATTGTAAGAATTTTGGCTTGCATTCTGTTTAAGATGGGAGTAATTTTGACACCAACACAAACAGTAGGTTACGCATGAGAGGCGCTAGGGCCTTGACCACCGTTTGAGTGGCGTACTCGTTCCGTCTGAATGCCGAAGAGCAAACAGTAACAACTAAGCTCAACATGATGAAAGGAGCGCGTATGCCAAAAATATCATATATTAAACGTTTATCTGGGCGCCTAAGGAGCTTTATGCTCGCAGGTGCTTTTTTGATGGTGCAACTCATCGCACCATTGTCGGCCACTGGCTTAGCCAGCGCGACGCAGCCAGCAGATCCACCTGGCAATAACGGTACACTTAAAGTGCATGAAAAGGGCACGCCATCCGGTACCGAGAACAATGATCCCAAGGTGTGTGCCTTCAACTTTGAAGGCTTTGGTTTTGACGTTGGCCAAGATGGCTATATCCAAATTGATGGCCAGGGTCAGACTACGGGCACCTATGGGGACTACGCATTTGGCCCGACTGTAGCCGATCCACAGCACACCAGCTACGCCGAGACACAGTACTTCAACGACGGCGGAGTAACTATACCGGACGGCCACTACAAGGCTACGTTGTACGGTAAAGATACCGGGCAAAACATCGACCTTAAGGACGAAAAAGCTAAGAGCAAAGTTTTTAAGGTGGAATGTACGCCACCAGAACCAAAGGGATTAATAAAGATTGAAAAGGACGCAATACCTGACAGTACGCAGCCTTTTACATTCATGACGCAAGGGCTGAGTACTGACAATTCCGGCTTCACATTGACGGACACCTCTGCTGCTGGATTGCCAAGTAAGTCGTTTGAAAAATTGCCAGCAGGCACATACAAAGTCCGAGAATCCTACACTCAGGGCTGGCGACTGACCGACATCACATGTTCACGTGGAGCCGAGGTTAGTGAATCACTAGAAGACGCTAGTGTGACGATATATCTTTCGGAAGGCGAGCACGTCCGCTGTACTTTCGAAAACCGACCCAAGGAAGTTCGAGAAAAGCCAACTCTTTCACTCGTGAAGAAGGTCAACGGCGGAGACGCCAAACCGACCGACTGGAAGTTATGGGCTATTCCGCCAAACGAGCAGTATCAAGTAAGTGGCTATGGTGGTTTTGAGCCAACTGAAGTTGCGGCAAATATTGTTTACACACTAAAGGAGACAGGTGGCCTAGATGGATACACTGCGGGCGCCTGGAAATGTGACGGGGGGAGTCAGGATGGGAATACCATCAAGCTAGCATCTGGCAACAACGTTACCTGTACTATTACGAACACACGCGACACCGGAACAGTCACCGTTAATAAGGTTGTGAAGTCGGAAAACGACCGTGGACTGTTTAACCTTCAGATAAACGGTGAGACCTATGCCGAGAATGTCGGCAACGGCGGTACAACCGGTGCACAAACAGTGCCGACCGGTGAGTACGTCGTGAGTGAAGCTGCCGGCATGTACACGAACATGAACCACTACATGAGTTCCTACAAGTGTTACGACGGCGAGCAGAAGGTTGCCTACGGTTTTGGTACCATGTCTAGCAAGTTTGTAGTTGAGGCTGGCCACAATGTAGTCTGTACCTTCTACAATGTGCGTAAGCCAGAATACAAGCCCGCTACCATTACGGTGGTCAAGAACCTCGACCTCAATGGAGACGGCAAGGTAGACGTCCGTGACACAAACAAGTGGACATGGACCTACGGTAACAAACAGCACGAAGACATACAGAGCCAGGTCTACAAGACCGGCAGCCACAACCCCGTAACCGTCAAGCCAGGTAAGTACACCGTTACTGAAGGCCAGCGCGAAGGCTATCACGTGACCCAGAGCGCTTGCTACGTAAAGGGCCAGCACGAAGGCGATGACCACGAAGAGAGCTTGGTACAGGGCCTTGGAAGTAACCATGAAGATCGAGCCAGTACGTCTGAGCATGTTTGGCTGAAACCTGGCGATCACGCGATCTGTGTCTTTACCAACACCAGGGACACTGCCAAAGTCAAAGTCGTAAAACACTTGGCTCCATCCGACGATAATGGACTGTTCAACCTATGGGTGAACGGACATGTCGTGAGGTATGCTGCCAGCAACGGTGACAGCAGCCACTGGACGACGGTCCCAACCGGCCATGTCCAGGTCGCCGAAAGCGCATCGCACAAGAGCGAGACTAACCTGTCCGACTACCGCTCCAGCTATGTATGTTACGAATGGAATAAAGGTATCTTTGACGACAACCACAATTGGCCACCACGCCAAGATGGCGGTGACCAAGAACGCGTATTGGGGCTATTCTCCGAAGCGAAGCAACAGCACGAATACGAGCATCAAGAGGGACACAAACCTAAGATTGTAGCCAGGGGCTACAGCACATGGGTAAAAGACCTGCGCGTGAGCAAAAACGACCATGTGACCTGTGTCTTCACTAATGTCCGCAAGCCAAGCATCACCATCGTCAAAGATGCACAGCCGGACAGTACTCAAGCGTTCGACTTCCAGACTAATGCCAGTCACCACGACAAGTACTTTACGTTGGTGGACGATGGCACCGGCGATGGCACCGGCGAAGGCAACAGCAAGACCTTCAGCCATATCTACAGTGGTAAGTACTACACCTTCCAGGAAAAGGATATGTCACAGCTGAACTGGATGCTCGACTCCATCAGTTGCGAGGGTAGCGACGGTTGGAAGGTGACCGAGGATCACATGCTAGTCGTACAACCAAAGATGGGTGAACAGGTCGTCTGTACATTCGTTAACGTTAAAAAAGCCGAAGTAACCATCGTAAAAGATGCGACGACTGACAGCCCAAGTGCATTTAACTTCTCCACGAACCTTACTGGCGACACGTCACTGTTCTCACTCGTCGACAACGGCAAGGATCCGGAGTTGGCCAGCAAGAGCTTCATGGTACAGCCCGGCACCTACACGGTAGAAGAGAAATCACTGGCTGGCTGGAACCTCAGCAAAATCAACTGCTCAGAGGGTGCGACCGTCGAATGGAGTGGCACAGGACTTCAGATTACGGTGGCAGCAGGCGATGACATCACCTGTACATTCGTGAACGATCCAACCGGTGGTAGCGGCGGCCAGGTTCTCGGGGCATCGACTACGGTAAGCCAGGGGCCAACCCTCGTAAACACTGGCAACAATGCACTCATCAACTTGATTGCTGGACTAATGTTCATCATCATGGCGATTGGCGCCCGCTGGTTCGGCCGCACGCAGACGAGCGTAATCTAACACAAAGTTAAAACAAAATAAAAAACCGGTCATCAACGACCGGTTTTTTATTTGGGGCGAATGAGGGGACTCGCCTTGTCGCCGAGCGCAAAACTGCGCTGGCCAGACAATGTTGCTTCCATGGTCGCAACGAAGGTCCGGGGTTTGCCACTGGCAAACCCGTTCGATTCCATAGCCATAATAAAAAGGCCAGTTTCCTGACCTTCTTATCATGGGGCGAATGAAGGGAATCGAACCCTCGTCTTCGGGACCACAACCCAACGTTCTAACCGTTGAACTACATCCGCCTTAACGCCACAACGAGACTTAGCCGTCAGTTCCGACGCAACAGGGGTGATTATACCGTATGTAGGTTCATTTGGCTAGTCCCCTCATGAAGCATTACCGCCCCAGATTGTCGGCACATCTTCGAGTGATGGTGGCCTGAGTTCGGCTACGAGCTCGTCGATGTTTACTCCTGCTGCGCGCAGCAGCGCATTACTTTCGATAAGGGCTAACACATGCTCTCGATGCGCAGCTTCTAACCCGGCCATTTGTCGTCGCAACATGCCAAGCTTTTGGTGGAGATCGATGTGCCGTGCTCGAAGTTCGTGAGGATCACTGGACTCAAACAGCGGAACAACGTTCGTTGGTTGCTGACTGTTTTCATGTCCGTTACGCATCCCTTGCTCCGGTTACGCAGTAAGTTTAGTATAGAGCTTAAGCATAAGCTTTTACAATAGTTTTCGCGTGCGCCCTCGCTAGCACGAGTTGCCAATAAAATAGCCTCGGCAAGCCAAGGCTATTTTATTGGTACCCCGGGTAGGGTTCGAACCTACGACCTGAAGCTTAGAAGTCTCCTGCTCTATCCAGCTGAGCTACCGGGGCTTAAAATTTCAAACCAGCGAAGCATTTGAAATTTTGCAAGGGAAGAATGATGGTGCGTGGGAATACTTTGTATATTCTTGGCGGCGTGCTCGGCAAAATCCAAGGCCGAAACGAATTCTGACGTGGTGCGGGTGGGGAGAATCGAACTCCCGTCTCGAGCTTGGAAGGCTTGCATACTAGCCACTGTACTACACCCGCGCAACACAAGGATTATAGCAGAACATAATGACCGGTACCACTGTTACCTAGATGAACGTACATTGCCATTAGCATTCAATACCAGAGAATTCACATAAATAAAAAAATATCGTAGAGTATAGTGATGGTATATCGTCATGGCGCGAGGGTTGAGCGGAAAAGAAACCGTTACGGTGTCTATCCTAGGGTTGTAGCGTCATTGGTGGCAACGACATGTATTAGTTCGTTTGCGTACGCGAATGTACAAGAGCCGGTCTTTGCTCCAAGCGTAACAAGAGGCACGAGTCAAACAGGGAGTTCCCATGCTCCAGGAAAGGGGGCATCACAGATGAGGCAAACATTAGGCGCTAATACGGACGCTGTCAAACATGTCATCTCAGGGGTGTCCTCAACTACTTGCTCGTATGGTCCGAGTCACAATTTGGCAAATGCTCACGCCGCTGTATTGCGAAAGCTTGCCGAGTACGAAAAGGTGTGCAGCGGTGCAGTGGCCGGCACTGCAAGTTTTTTTGTGCCGTTTCCAGCTAGCGCTGCACAAGCCAATGCTAATGCCGAAGATGTTGCAGCTGTTCTTTCAGATTTCGAACAGCATGGTATCAAGCCACTCATCTTCCTAGAGCCAACAAATAATGGGAAAAGTATTGATTTCAAGGCATGTTCTACTGGGGCATATGATGCCGTACTAGACGTTTACTTTAAAAAGTTGAAGACACTCGGTGTTACTAGTGCCACAATGGGGACATGGGTCATTTTTCCGGAGGCAAACATTCCAGTCTGGAATACTGTCGACCCAGCACTGTTCGTTAAGAACGTGACAAAAATAGCCGGAAAACAAAAACAATATTTTCCCGGCAGCAATGCCAGTGTCATGCTCGACAGCATGACATACCCAAGCAGTTCATCGTGGAGTGGGGGACGTTACATCAGCTTGAAACCCTACTTGGCTAACATACCTCGAGGATTTATAGACAGCTTCGGGCTGCAGGGTTTCCCGTGGTCGCCGCCTGCTGGCCAGGACGGAGCGCTCTATTCTCCGCCGGTATACCTTAGAACTGATTTGGCGGTTGAGGCTGCCAGGACATTAGGGGTAAAAGAAATATGGTTTAATACGGGAACCTTTGGAAGGTCGTATGCACAAAATGCATCACAGCGTGTTTTAGTAACCGCGTCGGCACGACAACAGATGCTTGATCAAGTAGTGCAGCTGGCGGCATCGGTACAGTCTCAAGGATATTCGGTAGCAGTCCATCTTTTTGCGGAAAACAAATCCACTACCAGCGAAGGAATAGATTGGGCATATTGGCACTCTCCAGCGAATCTCGACAAAAACAGTGATGTGTTTACATCATTTGCACGCAATCTTCGTGCTGCTAGCATTCCTCTGTGGTTGTTTGATACAGAATGAATGAGGGACTACTGGTTGATATCGGTCCTAGAGCTGGGCTTCGAGCTCTGCTAGAGCGTCCCGCATCGTTTCGACGGTGATACCACTGGCGTTCAGTGCTGCCATCTGCTGCTGGAAATCCGCCGGATAGCTGCCGTATGGGGATGGATTTGTTGCCGAGACATCATGATACACCAACACGAGCCATGTTTTATCTTGCTGTGCTTGGTCGAGCCAAGATTGGTACTGGGCAAGCGTAGTTTCTGGTGTCATATTCTGAACGCGGATACGATATGGATCGAAATTATCCTTGGAGTTAAATCCTTCATCAACACTGCGATGCGATTGATAGTACTTTTTGATTTCGGTGATAACACTTTGATTGTAGTCCCCAAATGGCGAGGCGAAGTCTACTACAGGTACGCCTCCCGTGAGATTTTGGAGAAATGCCTGAGAATCTGCCAACTCTTGGTCGACCTGAGCTGTAGTTAGCTGTGTCAGATAAGGGTGGGTAACAGTGTGTGAGCATATTTCATGTCCGGCTGCCATGAATGTATTGATAGTATATGCCGTGGTTGCAGGGTCTGTCTTGAGGTCAGTAGTTTCATAGCATTGGGTCGATTTGAAGCCGTATTGAGCTAATACTGGCAATACTGTATTGATGTTTTCTTCATATCCGTCGTCGAAAGTTAGGGTAACTAATGGACGATCCCAAGCAGTTGGCGTGTAGTCAGAAATTGACTGGTCATCCACTTGCACCCACCCATTGTTGTTGACAAACAAAAATGCGGAGACAGCAACGGCATCTTGTGGCACGATAAACGTCTCGCTGTACTTGGCCCAAGTCGTGGTACTGGTAGCTGCAGGGAACGGCTGGGGCATACCAAAGAAGTGTTCACTGCCATCTGCGGTCAAGTACATCATGACTGCTTGTGGGTGCGTGTTGGTCTTGTACCAGGTTGTGAAACGGTATTGGCTTCCAGGTGTCAGTGTAGTAATAGGATCAAAGAACCACTTGGCATCTCCACTGACATAGTTTGATACCGTAACTTTTACGCTTTGGTCGCCCGAGTGGCCGTCGTTGTGGACATATTCGAAGTTGGCAGAGTTGGTGCCCCAGGCATTGTTTGTCCAATCGGTCGGCGTTATGCCATTGGCAGACGATTCTACTGAACCGTTAGGAACTACCGTGTCGCTAGGCGGTGTAGTTGTTGTTTGCTCAACCAGACTCGCATCATCAATAGTGAGACTGCCCACACGGTCAATCAAATGGTAGAAACTGACTTTTGTGATGCCGGTAGGTATGGATACTGTCGTAGAGTACTGTTGCCAGCTACTGCTGGCAGGTGTACTTGCCAGCTCGACGTAGGTGTAGGCGCCTGCCGCAGTCTGATAGGCTGCCACAACACGCGTCGTGACATTTGATTTGTAATAATCGGAGTATTGATAATTACTGCCGGCCTTCACTGCTACGGCTGATGCAAACCACTTGGCATCGCCACTTGTGTAGGAGGTGATTTGTGCGGTCACACTCTTGCTGCCGGTGTGGGCGTCACTGCCGTAAGTAAAGTTGGCAGTGTTAGTGCCCCACTTATTTGATGACCAGCTGGCAGGTGCGTTACCGTTAGACGTTTCCATCGAGCTATTTGCCAGCAAATTGTCGGTGGATGGAGGTGTTGTATCGCCACCGCCTGTTCCACCCCCACCTGTATCACCACCTCCAGAATCGCTTGAGCTGCCATCTGTCAAACTAAAATCGTCTGTCTGTAGCCAGCCACTTGAAGCGACAACGTGCATGACAACGACTTTGCTCACCCCGCTCGGAGTGGTAAATGTCGCAGTCATCAGCTGCCAGTCATTGCTGGCCGGTACGGCCGTCACGTAGGCATAGCTCACGGCACCAGTCGTGCTGGTATATTGAAGATCAATTTCGGTGTCGACATTTGATTTGTAATAGCTTGTATAGGTGTAGGTTGTGCCGGGAGCGACACTAACGGAATTATGCATCCACTTGGCATCTCCGCTGGTGTGTGCGGACATGTTGATGTACAGGCTCTTGCCCCCGGTGTGGCCACCCGAGTAGTAGCTCATGTCGGCAGTGTTAGTGCCCCACTTATTGGCCGTCCAGCCCGTCGGCAACCCATTGCTTGCATCCTCAACCGATGGGTTAAGCAGTAAGTTACCCGTCGGGTCGGTGGTGCCAGGGTCAGTCGTCCCCGGATCGGTAGTACCAGGATCTGTGGTGCCCCCGTCGGAGGTGGTGGTCAAACTAAAATCATCTGTCTGTAGCCAGCCACTTGAAGCGACAATGTGCATGACAACGACTTTCGTGGCACCGGTTGGGACGGTGAATTGCGCAGACAGCTCTGTCCAATTCGTGGCCGCTCCGACAGTAGTCACGTAGGCATAGCTGTAGGCGCCACTGGCGTCGATATATTGCAAGTCAATTTCTGTCGAGATGTTGGATTTGTAAAAGCTGGTATAGGTATAAGCAGTGCCTGCACTTACGGCTACCGGATCTGCCATCCACTTGGCATCTCCGTTGGTTCGGGACTGCATATCGACCCTGAGGCTTTTGTTGCCAGTGTGCCCGTTATCCTCGTACGTTAATGTTGCCGTGTTAGTACCCCAGCGGTTGGAAGCCCAATTGGACGGAGAGCTACCGTTTGTTGAGGCTTCAACAGATGGGTTGGCGAGTAAATTGGTTGCCGCAGCGGCAGTAGAACCTGCTGTCAGAGGAGTAAATCCTGACAATACAAAGAGCGCAGTGATTAGGGCGTGTTTGAGCCTTCCAATAATATGCATGGGGAACCTCGCCAATGAACGTTATTATTAGCTATAATTTACAACTAAATCGGTAAATAGTCAAGAATAATATAGAAAATAACAGAGGTAACTGCTTATGGCTACTATACTATAGTATTTACAAAAAAGCACAAATAGTGTATTCTATGAATCGGATTTGGTGTTTGGTAAGATTCATGGGATAGTTATCTTTTGAATAATACTCCAGCGCAAGTTCCAAAACTATTAACAAGGGTTTTGGCGTCTGTAGCAATATAGATTGTGCCGAACCCGTTCAATAAGGGGAGAGACGTATGTACGGAAAAGTACTAGGCGCAAGTAACGTCGCTACTGGCGTTGCTGTTCTTCCAAACACCGGCGACAGTCGTCTGCTGTTTGCAGTCGCATCTGGTCTCTTGGTAAGTGGTGTTGTGATCCTCGCGGTCGCAGTTCTGCTTTCACGCAAGAGCCGTCGCGCAGCAACAAACTAAGCGCGTCGCTTGGTTGTTTAGGGTAGGGTGGCGGTGACGCCACCCTATTCATTTGGAGAGGATAAATTATGACATTGCCAAGAAAAATCACATTGTTGGGAGCTCTGATAACGACTGTCGGCGTACTCGCTATGACGCCATTTGTCTATCTGAGTATCCAGCAACGGTATGCACTTGCCACCGCCTCACCCGGACACGCGCTAGCCACTGCTCCGGTGCCTGAACCCGCTGCAATATCTGGCCACCCAGTCCATCTCAGTATACCTAGTCTCGACATTGAACTCGAGGTTATCGATGGACATTATGACGCAAATACTGGCCAATGGACTTTGACTACCGACAAGGCACAATATGCGCTCCCATCGGTGTTGCCAAACGACAAGAGTGGGGACACCATGATATATGGTCACTATCGTCCAGAGGTATTTGCCTATCTCCACCATATAGTGCCTGGAGCAAGGGCATATATTAGGACGTCGAATCATTATCAGTTTGAATATACGTTCACTAGCTCAGAATCGTTCAGCCCTACCAACACCAGCGTATTTGCCTACAAGGGCAGGCCGCGACTAACTGTGCAAACATGCTCGGGCGTTTGGATGCAGAATCGCCAGATGTATTACTTTCGATTTGATGGCGTACACAAACTCGTTGGCTAAGGGTTCGGCTACTTAACTTCTTTCAGGGCGTGGCTACTCAGTTTGTAACGTCGCCCCTCGGTTGACCAACCTTTAATCTCACTACGGAACCGACCCAATACTAAGACTTCGAAAAACGCGATAATATAGGCGCTAAGTTCCACCCAGCGCAAAAAGTAGAAGTATGGCATGGCGCCAAGAAGATACCAGCGGCGGATGGCAACGGAAGCTAAAATTGCGATGCCACTGTTAATAATAAAGTCGGCAGCGATGGCGACCGGAATAATCATCCAGTTACCTGTGACATATATGATGAGCGGTATCAATATACCCAACTGAATTATGAATAGTATCATCTGTGACATTTGCAATCCTAAGCTGATATCGATAGTTTGCGGCCGAAGGCCTACGCGATATTTTCGGACGCCCTGGAAAAAACCACGCTGCCAGCGTAGGTTCTGCTTGTAGAAATCACTCAGTGATTGAGGATCTTGCGTATAGTTAATCGCCTTAGGTATGAATACAATCTTGCCCAAGTGTTTGCGGTGTACCTGTAATGTAATATCAAAATCTTCTGTCAGGCTGGTGCCGTCTAACTCGAGCTGCGGGAAGATATCCGTCCTAAAACACGTAATAGGTCCTGGAAATACAGAAATCATATTCAACTTCGACTGTATGCGTCGGGTTATGTGTTGACTATATGTGTAGGTCAAAGAGCGGTAGGTACTGATCCAGTTGCCGCGCATGCTTTGTACGAACCCAACTGCAACTGCGTATTTCTTTTCATCCAGTTTTGATCGGTATTCGCGAAAATAATTTTGCGAAAACACACTGTCGGCATCCGCAATGTGTAGCCATTTATAACGGGATATCAAATCAAAATGTTCGACTGCTTTTTGAACTGCGAGAGCCTTCCCGCTTCGTTCGACCGACAAGACGTTCTTTTTACTGAGGTGCTTGAGTGCGATAGCACGCGTGGCGTCACTGGAATTATCGTCTACGACGAATATGTCGCATTTTTTCTGTCCTGCCGCTATTGCCGAGCGAATCGTCTCTGCAATAATTAATTCCTCGTTGTGGCCAGGTAGCAATAAAGCTAGTTTTTTGCGTCGGACAGTGGTTCGGCGCTTTTTGGAGACTGAAGTGCGAGCGTCTGATTTGGCTGCCCCGACATTACCTGATGAAATCGCAACGTCATGGTGCAACGCCCGGCTATGGTAATTGCTGCTTCGACGAGCAACTTCAATAGCACGCTGTTGGTAATTTGACTTAGCGCGTGCGCGTATAGGGGCGGCTAATGGTGATGTATGAGGTGTCATAAACATAGTAATTTTATCATAAAATTACTTCAAAAGCAAGTATATGATTTAGTAAACTACTCTGTTATTGCACTATGAATTCTTGTAATTGATTCTGCCACGTTGGCGTCGCCGTTGACCGGTATTGTTTTATATCCTGAATCTGCGAAGGTCTTGTAGTCTCTAACGAAGCGGGCAAATGTGTCGTCTGATGGTCCGTGGCCACCATTGGCGATACGCTCGTCTACACGTTGCTTAGCAACTGCTGGGTCGACATTGACCTCCACGACCAGAATGCGGAGTCGTACGCCACACTCGGCAGCGTGTTCCTGCATACGTCCAACCATTTTGTTGAATATCTCGAGATTTGTAAATGGCTGATTCCAGATAATAATCTTGCCTTCTTCGATACCTCGATAGGCCTGAGCTCGCAGAAAACGATACTCAAATAGCTTCTCATCAACCTGAGCCTCACGCATCGCGGCAACGTGACTGGCATATTCGGTGCTGTCCAACTCAATAGCGTCAGGGTCGAGTGAGACCACAGAGTCCTGCGGGAATGATTGGGCCAGGGCATGAGCAAGGTGTGACTTACCGCTGCCTGGCAAACCCCGAACGTAGAGTATAGTAGCTGATTTATTGTCTTCTGACATTGTCCAAATGATAGTACATAAGTGGCTGAAACACCAGGTTAAAACAGGGGTAATAAATGACCGCATACTAGTTTTCAGAGCCATAGTGTAAAATAAGGGCAATCGATGCTGACACTCACACAACTGACCGATAACATGACTCAGGCCCTGATTCTGGGTGTGATCGGCTTTGTATTGGCAGTGCTGTTGACTCCCATATACACACATTTCGCCTACAAGTATCACTGGTGGAAGCGTCATCGCACACACTCTACCAGTGGTGAGAAACTGGAAGTTATCAGCAAGTTGCGTGATCAGCGGCCAAAGGCCAAAGTTCCAATGATGGCAGGCCTCGTGACTATCGTTGCAACGGCTGCGGCGACCGCAACGCTCAATCTAGATCGTATCGAAACATGGTTACCTCTTGCCGGGCTGGTCGGTGGCGGGTTGGTCGGACTTCTGGACGACATTATTAATATTCGCGGACGAGGTGGTAACGTGGCTGGCCTGCGCGCGCCGATAAAATTTGGGCTTATCACAGTTGTCGCAACGGTTGCGGCTTTGTTTTTCTTCCTGCGCCTGGGCTATGACTCGGTGCAGCTGCCGGTAGCGGGTGACGTTACGGTTGGCTGGCTGTTGGTGCCGCTATTCATTCTGGTGGTCGTTAGTACCAGTAACGCCGTCAATATTACTGATGGGGTAGATGGGCTGGCCGGCGGACTCCTGATAAGTGCATTTAGTGCCTTTGCCGTGATTGCTCTGTTGCAGGAAAAGTTCGCGTTGGCCGCGTTCTGTGTCACGCTCATCGGCGCTCTGATGTCATACCTATGGTTCAATATTGCCCCAGCTCGTTTTCAGATGGGTGATGTCGGTTCGTTCGGTTTTGGCACGGCACTCGGTGTCGTCGCGATGATGACAGATACGCTCATCCTGCTGCCGATCATAGGGGCAGTATTTGTAATCGAGGCGGGAACCAGTCTGTTGCAGATGTCATCGAAGCGTTACCTGCACCGCAAGATTTTCATTGCTGCGCCAATCCACCATCACCTCGAGGCAATTGGCTGGCCACGGACGAAGATTACGATGCGATTTTGGGTTCTGGGACAAATAGCGGCAATAGTTGGTGTTATTCTTGCCCTCGTCGGTGGCTATATTTAGAGTTCGTGCATGACGGTGATGCGGGCACCGAGGCTGTTCAAGCGCTCTGCAATGTCTTCGTAGCCACGGTTAATTGTGTAGATGTTGCGCAACATACTCGTACCATCGGCCGCCAACATGCCTATCAGCAACAAGCTGGCTGGGCGCAGGGCTGGTGGACAGACGACGTCTCCTGCTCGGAACTTAGTCGGGCCACTAATGTACACGCGGTGCGGATCGGCGAGCTCTAGGTTCATGCCAATCTTTGTCATTTCCGTATAGTAGATGGCGCGATTCTCGAATATCCAGTCGTGAATGAGTGTGCGGCCTTTGGCAACACCACAAATTGGCACAAAGTATGGGATATTGTCTGGATTGACCCCCGGCCATAGATTGGGGTGAAGTTTTTCGGTTAGCGCGGTTAGCGTGCCATTGTGCTTCTCGATAGTTATATCGGCCAGTTCAGTGACGCCGTTGTCCGAAGGGTACGGCTCGGACACCTGGAAGTTGAGCCCCATTTTTTGCAACTTTAGCAGCTCCAGCCCAATCCAGCGGTGAGGCGCGCGCCGAACGGTCAGCTTTGAGTTGGTGGTGACGGCCGCAGAGATGAAGAACATGGCCTCAATGGGATCTTCGGTGGGGGCAAAGGTAATGTTCTTTTTGATGCGACCGGATACACCGGTGACTTTAAGAATAGGCGTGCCGATACCATCTATTTTTACCCCAAGTCTTCGCAGATACATCGACAGATCCTGCACCATGTAGTCGGCGCTGGCCCCCTGAATCGTTGTCTCTTGGGAGGTACACGCCGCCGCCATCAGAGCATTGTTCGACACGGTGTTGCCGGCCTCATACAGGACAAGGTATCCGGCCGGTTTTTTCTCTACGGTCACGTTGTAGTGATTTGCCTTGGCCACAACGCTGACACCAAAATTTTCAAGTGCGAACAAGTGAGGAGCAACGGTTCGAGTTCCTAGGTTGCATCCACCAGCGTAGGGAATTTTGAATTCATCATAAAAATGCATCAGCGGGCCCAGTAGCATTAGGACGCTGCGAGTTTTGCGGGCGGATGCGGCATTCATGGCGCCGAGGTTGAGTTTCTCTGGGCGACGGATTTCGAGGTCGTTGCCGTCGAGCCACCGAACCTTTACCCCAATACTTTCCAGAACCTCAATGATACGAAACACTTCCTCGATGCGCGGGAAGCTTTTGAAACGGGTGACCCCAAAGTTGAGGAGGCTGGCGCAGAGCAGGGCAACGGCAGCATTCTTGCTGCGTTTGAGCGCGATGTCGCCATGCAGTTCATGCCCACCTTCGATTCGTAGATTAATCGCACCTGAGTTTAATGTGACAAGGGGTTTGTTCAGTACGTCACTGATCCGGCCAATTGTCTCCAGGCTGAGGTTTTGCCCGCCTTTTTCGATCCGGTTGACGGCGGACTGGCTTGTCTTCAGCTGTTTAGCAAACTCAGCCTGCGTCAGGCCGCGATCTTGTCGTAATTGTGATATTAATGAGCCGATTTTTTCGTTGGTTGTAGGCATAGCGCTCCTAAATATACCTCATGTGATATATTTCGTCAATATATCATATTGTTTGTGTTTATTGTAGCTATTGGCATTTTACGCCCATTCATTGCTATAATCCAGCCATGATTTAGCTACTCCCCGACACCAGATTTAGTGCTACACTAGTAACCAAACAAGGGGAGTTTTGTATGACAGACGATAAGGTAGCGGCAGCTATTGCCGGCGAGGAACAGCGAGAGCGTGAGGGAATCGAACTCATTCCGTCTGAAAACTATGTTTCTCGGGATGTCCTTGACGCACTGGGCAGCGTATTTACCAACAAATATAGCGAGGGTTATCCCGGCAAGCGCTACTATGGCGGCCAGACCTACACCGACATCGTCGAGCAGTTGGCAATAGACCGGGCGAAAAAGCTCTTCAAGGCCGATCACGCCAACGTTCAGCCGCATAGTGGTGCCCCGGCTAACGAGGCAGTCTACAGTGCATGGCTGGAGCCGGGTGACACTGTTCTGGCTATGGATCTGAGTCACGGTGGACACTTAACGCACGGTGCACCAGTGACGCGCAGTGCCAAATTGTACAACTTTATTCGCTATAAAATGAAAGATCCGGCGACTGGGGAAATCGACTATGATGAGCTGCGTGAACTCGCCCTGGCTAACAAGCCGAAGATTATCCTCGCCGGATTCAGTGCCTATCCTCGTGAACTCGACTACGCCAAATTTGCTGCCATCGCCAAAGAGGTAGGCGACGACTGCATGTTGATGGCGGATATGGCGCACATTGCCGGACTAATCGCCGGTGGCGTCGCTAAGAATCCGTTTGACTACGGCTTCCATGTGATCACGACGACGACCCACAAGACTCTTCGAGGACCCCGTGGCGGCCTCATACTCAGCAAAGGCAAGGTTGGTAATCCGCTCAAAGCACCGGCAAAGACGCTCGAAAATCTGCCGACACTGATTGACCGCTCGATATTCCCCGGCATGCAGGGCGGCCCGCACATGCATGTCATCGCCGCCAAAGCAGTCTGTTTTGGTGAGGCGCTGAAGCCAGATTTCAAGAGTTATGCCAAACAGATTGTCAAAAATGCATCTGCACTAGCTGATGCGCTGCAGACGCGAGGCTTTCATCTGATTACCGGCGGTACAAGCAATCACCTCATTCTGGCTGATGTCTACAAAAGTTTTGCTATCGACGGCAAGATTGCTGAAGAGGCGTTGGATGCCATCGGTCTGACGCTCAACAAAAATGCCGTGGCTGATGATCCACTGCCACCGTTCCGTCCCAGCGGCATTCGCCTGGGAACGCCAGCGCTGACCACTCGCGGCATGCGTGAAAAAGACATGGAACAAATTGCCGAATGGATGAAATTGGCTATCGAGCGACGTGAGAAACCAGATGAACTAAAAACGTTACAAGCAGAGGTAAAGGAATTTGCCTTGAAATTCCCACTGCCCAGCGATACATAGGAGATTTTCAATGAGCGGCATCATATTTCATGCAGCAGTTTTTCTAATCGTCAGAGACGAGCAAGGACGTTTGTTACTACACCAACGTGCCGGTACAAACTTCCTGCCGGGCTATTGGGATTTTCCAAGTGGCCATGTTGAGGATAACGAATCATTCGCCGCGGCGGCAGTCCGAGAGTTACGTGAAGAAACCTCACTTGCAATTACGCCGGAGGATTTAGAGCTCGTTCATCTGAGCATTAACCATACCGATTCGCCGTACATTAACGCAGTGTTCATCGTTAAACATTGGCAGGGCACCCCAACTATTACCGAGCCACACAAATGCAGTGGCATGGAATTTTTCAGCGAGGATGCGCTACCAGATAAATTGACACTGAGCGTGCGAAATCTGCAACGTCAGGGTTTCAAATCAGATCTACACGCCGACGTCTTTATAAATCACGACGGCTTCAAAGACATCATGGGAGAGGATTTTGCGCTAAGCGAGTAGCTTAGCTGGTCTTCTTGGCGACCCAGGTCATAACGACAGCGGCGGTTACCCAGTTAGGGATAATCCACAGCGATGCCATGACGTAGTTGTCGGTGTAGTTGAGGCCGGCGTACCACGTGAAGCCCAGGTATGCGACGAACGGCAGGTATAGGAACCAGCCCATGTCGTTAACTGGGATGTAGCTGCCGCGGACTGGCTTGAACCAGACATCAGCTGTCCTGCTACGCTTAGAGGTTTTTGTTGCTCGTGATTTGGTTGTTTTCTTTGCCATACTGCTTATGGTAGCACAGCATTGTTAAATTTACACAATTTTACGGCAGTAGTTCGGGCTCTTGCTGGAGGTCGACATCGAACTGGGCTTTTACTTTGTCGACAATCTTTTGCCGAAAGGTGAGGAGCTGTTCGGTTTTTTCGGCTGATTCGTTCACAAATACCAGTGGCTGATGCGCCCATGTTGCCATGCCGGTTTCGGTATCGTGAAAGTCTTTGAAGCCGACTTGCTCAATTATCCAAGCCGCCGATAATTTAATGCCTCCCTCAACTTCCCAGTGCGGCACCATAGGATAGTCAGCTTGAATTTGCGTAAATGTGCCCCGATCGATAATCGGGTTGCCAAAGAACGAACCATTGTTAGCCACGCTTGCTGGATCCGGCAGCTTACTGCGTCTGATGGCAGTTACGGCATCACGCAGTACCGATGCATCGTATATTTCGACACTATGTTCTTTGAGATATTTGTCGATGGCCGGATAGAGCGGCGGCTGCGGCAGGGTAGTCGTGAGGTGTAATAAGATGCCGGTGATGATATAGCGATCTCGGTCGGTCGTCTTGAACCTACTCGTGCGATAGCCGAACCGGCAGTCGATATTCGGGATATTGGTAAATGTGTGAGTTTCCTTGTCATAAACCTCAACACTGACGAGCGAATTGGATATTTCTTGACCGTAGGCACCGACGTTCTGGACGGGCGTAGCTCCTGCGGTTCCGGGGATGAGACTGAGACACTCTATGCCCGAGAGCCCCTCGCTGACACTGCGCTCCACCACACTGTCCCAGTTTTCTCCCGCACCAACCGTAATGTAGTGGTTGTTGGCATCCTCTGCACGATCTTCATACCCCATGATTTTGTTGACGATAATCAGACCCTCAAAGCCTTCATCTCGCCAGACTATATTGCTGCCGTCACCAATGGCCAGAATGGGTAGCGAGCGCTCCTCAGCCCAGGCCACCGCCTCGCTGACATCTTGTCGGCTGGTGACCTCACACAGATAGGCCGCATTGCCACCTAGCCGCATGGTTGAATGCTCGCGTAGGGACACCTGCTCTTGTATATTCATGTCCGTATTATAGCCTACCTGAGATTGTGGGTTGCGTTGATGGAAATTTTGGCGTTTACTAGAGGTACATGAAGGAGGAGCCGATGCAAAAACCGACACCTTTTAACAAGCTTGGGGCTCGCCTCAAGTATGTGCGCGAACAGCGTCGAGAGACGCTCGCAGAGGCAGCAGGTGCTGTTGAGATTGACGTTGAAGCACTGGATCGCATCGAATCGGGGTATGAATGCCCCGCCGAGGATATCCTCCTGCTACTCATGGATCATTTTGATGTGCATGATCAGGACGCAGTGCAGATTTGGGAGACTGCCGGCTATGCCGCTGGCACTGATGCGCGTGATGGCCGTAGTCGTGGGCTCGAGCAGCTGGAAAAAGGCAGTGCGGTCGTTGTCCTGGCCATGGATATGCGTACGCAATATTCGGATGGTATCGAGATTTCGGCTAATACTGCTGGCGTGGTTCTGCAGTTCACCCAGGAGGGTGTAAACGGCTCTCAGCCAGTTGCACGTGTCGGCATGAGTTACGAACAAGCACAGACCGTTCTGGACAGTTTGCAGCGCACGATTTTGCAAGGAAAAGCCGGGTATACCCAGCGTCGTTTGGGTCAGCCCCGCCGTCATACCGATAAATAGGTATGAGATATTTCATAGTCACGTCCTGGGACGTTTGACATACTCCTCTGTAGGTAAGGGAGGAATAACTATATGGTACGAAGAAATTGGGACACCGTAGCACGAAAAGAATTTGAGGCTATGGATGCAGACGAGCGTGAGTCCTTCATGGAGCTACGCGCCCGAGTTTATGATGACGTCGCGTAGCGTCTGCCTTGGATCATCGTAGCTGTAACGTCGTACTCTTGCCGGTGCACTTTTTGTGTCACTGGCGTTAGAGCAGGGGTGGGATGCCCTAAGCTTAATTTATGATAGCCTGTGCTAGAATAAGCACAAAGGGTAGCAATGGCGAATTATATCGTAGCCGACAATCGGCAGATAACTCCTTCGACACAACTCATCACTTTGCGGCTTACCAAGGGTAAGCCATTGTTATTTCAGCCCGGACAATATGCTGCCATCAACGGCTACAAGCAGGGCCGACCGATGCCGATCCGATGTTTTTCGATTGTGAGTTCGCCGACCGAAACTGGTACGCTGCAGTTTTCGATGCGAGTACGTGGCAGGTTTACACATGCAGTTGCAGAGCTCCGTCCCAATACTCCAGTCCATGTCCAGGGCCCGTATGGCGGTCTTGTCTACAATCCTGTTGAACAACATCGGGTTGTCCTGTTGGCGGGCGGTATCGGCATAACTCCATTCATGAGCATGATGCGATACTCCACCGATATTCATGCCGGTAGTGATATCCATTTGTTCTATTCTCTGGCCAATCAGGATGATGCGCCCTTTGCCGAGGAAATACTGCAATTGAGCCGTGTAAATACCCATCTGCAACCGACATTCGTAGTGGCCCAGGGTGAGACACACCGGTTCCCGCATCAACATGTCGCCAGCGGCATGCTCGACACGAACGTTGTCGAGCAATATGCCGGACCAGTATTTGGTGATGTAACTACACAATTCTACATTTGTGGGCCACCACCATTCATGAATGCCATGCTTAAAGCTTTAACGGCACGTGGTGTTTCTAGGAGTAGTATCATGACGGAAGCTTTTAGTCAGGGGCCTAACCGTCAGACGGGCAAGGTTCGTGACTGGCCGTTCGGCATGTATGCGCTGACGGCCCTAGGTTTATCGGCTGGTTCATTTATTGTGATGGGCGCAGACCTGGCAAATATTATTCCACCCGAGGGTAGCGTCAATACATCCAAACAACTCACGAGCTCACTCTCAAACAACCGACAACAAGATCTCGATACATTGATAAATTCCTTACCGCCTGCCGATAGCTCGGCCAAACGCTCGCCAAAATTGCGAGCTGCAATCGCCGCCGCCGACCGGCAATCGGCTGTCACAAGTCAAGTTGCGAGCGGCACCTCCTCGAGTACAACTTCTAACTCGACAACATCTTCGAGCACACCCACATCAACCACCACCCCGACAACAACTACAGCCACGCCGACCCCTGCACCACCTCCGCCACCACCCACCTGCACCACGACCCAAAGTGGAGTAACGACATGCTAAAGCAGTACCACCAAACAATTACGGCACTGGGTGGAGACGTTACGCTGGTAGTTACGTCGGAACACCCCTTTTCAGAACAAGATTTTTCAAATATTTGGCGAAAAGTCTATGAGTTCGAACGTCGATTTAGCCGATTTTTACCAGAGAGCGAACTATCACAGTTTAATCGTAAGGCAGGTCTTGATGTACCGATAAGCCCAGAATTTGCGACATTGTTGCAGGCTTCATTGCAACTGAGCCAGCAGACAGACGGCCTGTACAACCCATTTGTCTTGCCAGCTGTACAGCGAGCAGGCTACCTGCGTTCAGCGGTCGCCGAGTATAGTGACGATACCGTCCCAGATTACCGCGCACGCAGCGTGACTGATGTCGCTTCATTACACCTCCGAGGCGACATCGCGACTATCCCATACGGCACAGCCATAGATATAGGCGGCTGCGGCAAGGGCTATTTGGCAGACATGATTGCTGCTGATCTGCGGGCGTTGGCATTGCCAGGATTCTGGCTGTCACTGAGCGGTGACATGGTTACGTACGGCGTCGATGCGTCCAATCAGCCGTGGCAAACCTCGGTGCAGGCAGCAAATTTACGTCGTGATGTTGAGCAAGCAATCAGTGCCGCCGGCAACTTAATAGGGATTGCGACCTCGGGAACATTGCGCCGGCCTGGGCAGAAACTGAAGTCTGGCAAGCACCACATTATTGATCCGCGTACTGCTCAGTCAGCAGATACGGACATTCTGCTGGTGACTGTCGTGGCGGAAAAGGCGGTAGAAGCTGATGTGCTGGCTTCGTGCGCGGTCATTCTTGGTAGCCGAGATGCTCCGGCATTTTTACGTAAGGCTGGTGTTCTGGCGTCAGTTATTCAAACTTATGACGGTATTGTATTCGACGGAGACGACTATATAGTTCCTGCTCAATCAGTTAAGGAGATGGCACGATGAGGCGATGGAACTCCTTGCTGCTGGCGTCCTTCATAGTGGTAGGTTTATTGTGGATTGCAGTACCTCGGCCAGTGTTTGCCGCTGCTGCACCCGGAAATGTTACCGTACAAACTAAACCAGAAGGCCAGTTGGGCGGGAAGTTCACCTCACGAGCAAAAACCTCGTGGCCATGGTATGTGACCCGCGCCTCCGGACTCGTTGCAGCTGTGTCATTGGTCATATTACTACTCTCGGGCATTGGTCAGATTACCGGCTACACGTACAGGCTTCTCGATCCCTTGACCTCGTGGGCTTCCCACCGAGCACTCGGCATTGCCTTTGGTATATCAGTATTGGTGCACGTCGGATCTTTGCTGTTTGATCATTTCGTGCAATTTTCTATCTGGCAGTTACTTATCCCATGGTTGTCGGATTATAAACCGCTGACATTGTTCGGCATACATCTTGGTTCGCTGTACGTGGCGCTTGGCGTTATTGCGTTGTACTTGGTTGCCGTCATTATCATCACTTCCTTGCTGTGGGTGGAGAAAAAGCCAGCCACCTGGAAACTCATTCATCTGCTGTCGTACGTCACAATTGCAATTGTGTTTGTGCATGCAATTTTCCTCGGCACTGATCTGGCGCATGGCGTTTTCCGGTGGTCATGGATTGGCTTGAACATCCTCGTTTTCATTGCTGCACTAACTCGACTCAGGCGGGCAAAGACGATATGAGCGGGGAACTAGACTATACACAAAATCCCTGGCGTTTGCGATTGCGCTGGATACTTGTGTACCTACTATTAATTGCCCTCGCTGTTATCATTGGGTATTTCACGTATGGGCGAATCCAGACCTACACCTTGCCGAACGGGGGTGTCGAATTGCATGTGCCATATACGCGTTATCTGGTTGGTGAGAACATCAGTTTTACCGTCACGAATAATTTCGACAGTTCTATCTATGTAGTTAATGGGTGTCCGGCAGAACCGCTGAGCGTCTACAAATATATCAACAAGACGTGGGTCCGCATACATGACAAGACAAACATCAAGAATTGTAATAATCAAGATCGCAGTGTCGAGATAGCGCCACACAGCAATTTGACAGCGACTTTCGATGATTGGCCACACCTATTCAGTTCGCCCGGAACATACCGCATTGCAATGCAGGTTGAATATTACGACACGGTGCCGTATCAGGATTTCCAAGTCGTTGCTAAGCCAAAACCAAAACCTCAGCCAGCTGCCTCGTCATTGCCTATCCCAACAACCCAGAATTCTAGCAACACAAACTCGTCAACTACTACCAACAGCGAAACAGAAGAGCACGAGGGTGAATCTGCGCTAAATCCGCACACCTACACAGTCTATGTAAATTCGTCGGGCAACTATAGCGTTAGCAACCTATCCTTACACGTAGGCGATAGCGTTCGCTTTGTATACCAAACCCCATATCACGACGAGGTACGGACATACTTCACGCCGATTAACGGTACATCGACGAACGTGTCGTCGGTGACGGTGGACGCAGAGTACACCTCTCGCACCCGACAATTTACCAAAGAGGGTACCTGGCGATTCCGAGCGGCTGATCACAGCGGCAATACAGGCACGGTGACTGTGAATGACTAAGCGACAATACGATTATGGTACCCCGCACAGGAATCGAACCTGCAACCTTTGGTACCGGAAACCAACGCTCTATCCAATTGAGCTAACGGGGCAGTAGCTTCAGTATAACGGCTTGCAAATGACGAGAAAAGGTGTATAAAAGTCATATGCGAAAACCCGACGAACTTGACTCTATGATTGCTGCCGACAAACTGCTACAAGATTTCGATAACTCAAAGTGGAGTTATTCGGCCACTGAGCGAATGGCGCGCCGGGCGGGCGAACTCGTCCTATCTGCCCTTGGCAGCCTAGGCCAGTCCTTTATGCCACTTGCCGCTGGCGAGATAGCCAGACAGTATGACGCAGAAGCGTAAGCACACCGATTGTATAATTTTGATGACGTACTTGCCTAGATATGATATAATCTTACAAAACAAGCGAGGATATTAGGACCACATGGCAGATCAGAATTACCCAGAACAACAGTACGTAGTGACGGCGCTATTCCGTTACATTATTGCTGGCGTGATTTTTATTATTTTGGTTGCGGTTTTTGCCTGGTTCTTCTTCTTCCGTGATACTGGTGATTCTGGCAATGTTGCCACTAAGGATCAGGACAACAGTACAACCTCGCAGTCCATCGATGGTAGTTCTAAGAGTGACGAAGAAACCTCGGGTGGAGATAACTCAGCAAGCTCAGGTGGCAACGATCAATCGACGAGCACTACCGACAGTTCGAGTGATGGCTCTACGAGCGCTTCCGACGAGGCTACGTCGAGCGATACTTCTAGCACAACCGACACCTTGGCCACCGACACCGATGGCGCGTCTGCAGACAATGGTGCTACTCCAAGCTCCGGCGAACTTACCAACACTGGCCCTGGCGAAGTCCTCGCACTCTTTATTGGCGTCACACTCCTGGCTACAGCGTTCAAGCGTATGCAGCTAAACCGACAGTAACGTAATAATCACTTTGCCCGGTGAATAAAAGGGGCGTGCTGCGCCCAATCATCGCCGGTGACCAGGTTACAGATGGACGTGGCGACATCATCTCGCAGGATGGTTGACCATGGGGCAGGAAAGCGATCATTGAGCACGAACTGCCCTGGCTTGCCATTTTCTTTCATAATAGGAGAACGCACTACGGTCCAGACTAAATGACTCCGGCGTAATAGACGGATATGCTCCTCGCCATCTATGAATATTTTCGTTGCACCCTTACTGATTGCCAGCCGATTGATTTTATCCATCAGGGAAGGCTGGTCGAGCTCATCAAATACCCCTGCGCCTGTCAGGGAAACAATGCGTTCGATGTTGGCAGCCTGCATGGCCGGGATAATGTTCTTCATGCCCGCAACTTGTATATCTTTGGTCTTCGTGCCCCAACTACCTAGTGTACTGGCGACGGCATCGCAGCCCTGTACGGCTTGCATAACGAATTCGCCATCATGGATATCGCCCTGGACTACCTCTAGATTTTCATGCTCGGTGAAAGGATTGTCGCCATGCACAACTCCTCGAACGGCGTGTCCCGCCTTGAGTAGCTTTTGGACAACCTTTTGTCCTACTCGACCATTCGCCCCAAAAACAACTATCTTCATCGCACAATCATACACCACGAATAGCGAGACGTGAGTGATAATTACGACATACCGTCATTTGTTCACTGCCATGAAAAACGCCCCGCTCAGGCGAGGCACTTGGCATGGTGTGGCTTAGTGTCGGAAGCTAGAACATTAATGAGATTTACGTAGTAGATTCTTTGAAAAGTTTAAGTGCGCGCCATAAACATATAGCAAAAAGAATGGCAAATATACACGCCCACATAAGACCTATTCTTATGTCATGCGAGGTGGGACCGGTAGTATCAATATTTGCCGCTCGGGTATATAGAAGTGATAAACCCGTAGCTATACCAAATACACAAACTAAAATTATGTAACCAATTTTACCAAGGATTTTCATCATAATAATTATAGCAAAGTCTGCTACACCCGGCAGGATAGTGGACTGCGTCCTTTTTCGCTGCGACGTCCTCGGTGCAGGCACCTGAGTGCGTTCTCGCTACATCGAAACCTGAATGGTTCGAACTTGATATCGCGAGCTAGCCAATAAAAATACCCCAGACAAGCTGAGGTAATTTTATTGGTACACCCGGCAGGATTCGAACCTGCGACACCTGGTTCCGAAGACCAGTGCTCTAATCCACTGAGCTACGGGTGCGTAATTATATTGTAAATGAATCCTGCCTCGGCAGGATATCGCCTCGCTGCGCGTGGCTCCTCCCTGCGATGCTCGGCAAAACCATGCGAGCATACTTTTGCCTGCGCTTCTCGTCCGCCGAACCTGCGACACCTGGTTCCGAAGACCAGTGCTCTAATCCACTGAGCTACGGGTGCACGCCGTAGTATTCTACCACTTTTCATCTGTTTTTGCCCCCTATTTCAGCTGAAAATAAGCCTGAGTGAAAAAATGCACAGCGTATAACCTGCTCCTCCAGTAGGATACAGACATGGAAGGAGGTTATATGTACGGTCAACGTAAAACACACTGTCACGACGGATCGGTTATACGTAACGACTGGTTTGCTACAAGTCGGGACGACGTTACGGTTCTCGGTGTGCAAACAGCATAATACCTGTAATTCAAAAGGAGGTGCGTATGGGCATCATTGTAATGTTAATCTTAGGTGGACTTGTTGGTTGGGCTGCGGCTAGTCTTATGGGTCGCGACACTGGTATTCTCATGAGTATTATTATCGGTATCATCGGAGCATTTATCGGTGGATGGATTTCACAGCTATTCACTGGCGCCGATCAGTCGTTCCTAGCATTTAGCTGGGTAGGCCTCTTCTGGGCCTTTATCGGTTCAGTCGTTCTCGTTGCCATCATGAATATGGTGCAACGACCCCACCACAGTGTGTAGTCACAGTTGCTGACTAAACACTAATCACTCGGAGCCCGCTACGGCGGGCTCTTATTGTGTATCTAGGGGCGACCAGATATATAATCAAATGGATTGACGGGGGTGTCATTGACCCTGACCTCAAAGTGCAGGTGCACGCCAGTGGATACGCCTGTAGTTCCCTCGTGGCCGAGGACCGAATTGATGCTGACAGCCTGACCTTTTTTGACCGCAATGGAGTCCAAGTGGCCGTAGACGGAAGTTATACCGCCACCGTGATCAACGATGACGTGATTCCCCAAGCCGCTAGATGAATAAATCGTGTCAATGACAGTGCCAGCCCGATAGGGGTGGACTGGTGTAACGCCTGCTGCGGCGCCGTCACTGATGTCTATGCCGGTGTGAATGGGCTGATACGGGGGTTCTGGTACGCCAAACAGGGTCGTAATGGCTCCATGTATCGGCCAGTGCACAGTAGGACTGACGGCTGTTGGCTTTTTGACGGCTGCTACTGGTTTTGCGGCCGCTAGTTGCACTGTCTGTTGCGGGGCAAACGCATAGACGCTGGTATCAATGGCCGGAGTTTGCTCGTGATCGGCCGGTTTTATCAAAGAATTGCCAACAGATACGTTACTGACATGCCGCAGGACATTACCTGGCAGCTGTACCGTAATTACTATTCCTGTGCCTATGCCACGGACAATCGCGAGAGCACCGTTACCTATGCCGGTGCCTATAGCGGCACCAAAACTTACCGTTGAACCAATAACGTGTACTGCTCCATATGAAATTGAACGTGTCGTTGTAACCGCCGTTCCTCCGACCTGCTGGGCCGCTGAACCGATACCCGACATGCCACGGGCCACGGCATTCGAATTAGTAGAAAACGCGTCAAACGTACCCACTGTACCACTATTGGACGGGTTAGTCTGGCTCATGGCAGCGGTCACGAGCGGCGGTAGCAGAGCAAGGCATACAATCATCAGTATGCCAACGACCACCAAACCTAGTCTGTGTAATGCCGTCTCCATAGAAGTGATATTGCGCCATTTCGGTGCAATAGGCTAACAAGTTGCATACTATACTCCCTTTTTACGCAAATTGCATGCATAAGCGGTTAGAAAGTTCGCAGGGCCATCCGGGACTCGCCATGCACCGCGAGCGCAAAAATGCGCTGCGTAGTGCAACCGGCTCCCATGGTCGCCGGAAGGTCCGGGGTTTGCCACTGGCAAACCCATTCGAGTCCCATCTGATCCGCGCCAATAGAAAAACCCCGACTAAACTGTCGGGGCATTTCTATGGAGGGGTATATGTATCGCTGTTGCAACCGAAATCAGGTTAATTCAAAAGGATTTTGCTAACAGCATCCCAATCTTTACAGCGAACTATCCCGTCAATCAAGGTTTGTTGGCGATTCCACCCGTAGTTTCCAAATAAGATTGCTTTTATGCCTACTTCTGCCGCTAGCTCACAATGTCCAAAGCTATCATCAATTAAATAACTAGCACCAATTTCAGTACAAATTTTTGCTTTTGTAGCTTTACCATCAGCGCCCCACAAGGGTACAAAGTGAACTTCATTAAATATATCTGGATAGTGTAGAGCTAGTGATTCGTGGGTCATTGTGACGCCACGCTGGTCCCTGGCTGTTACAATAACTAATTCATAAGTTTTCCTTAATTCTTGCAGTACTCGCAATGCACCATCAATAGGTTTTAAGTTTTCTTTGTAGGTTGAAACTACAAATTTTTCATACATATCATTGGTTTCTTCTGGACTCTTATCCCATATACGTTCCCAGTAGTTATTGAATGGGCCTACAGTTAAATAGTCTTCGGCAGTGTGCTTAAATCCATAAGTGTCGTTCATAAATAAACGAACAGCCGTATTTTCATCAAACAATGTGTCATCAGCATCTACTGCTAGTATATTTGTTGTCATCGTCTTAATCATAACAAATTAAAAAGACTCCTGGTACGGAGTCTTTTAAGCATAAGCAAATTGGAGGGCCTTGTGCTACGCTATTGCAACTAAATTGCGGTCTGAAACGAAATTATTTATTGCCGACGTCTGATTACAAGAAAGCGTAAGGCATTAACTCTTCAGCGTTAACCTTTTCCAAAACGCCATCCTTATCAACAATGACACTAAGCGGAGTATTGTAACTAAAAAGTTGCCTGCACAATCCGCAACCATTTACGACCTGGTACGTATCGGTATCTTTTAGATACTTTACGCCGACAATGGTGTCAAATTCACTTTCACCATCATTCAGCGCCGCGTAAATAGCGGTCAGTTCACCGCAAGTGCTCACATTACGCACCCGATATTTGAGATTAATACCGGTATATACTTTTCCGCTCTTGGTTCGTAGCGCCCCCGCAATGCTTATAAAGTCATCTTGAAAACGCTCTTTAGCGTGCTTACTGGCAATTCTGACTAGCTCAATGTCATCTTGGCTTAGCTTTGATTGGTCTTGCATAGCTAGCAGTATAACAAAAAGAGCTGCAACCAGCTATCATGTTTTTCAAACAGTTATATTGTTGTGCGAAATACTTGGAGGGCCATCTGGGACTCGAACCCAGGACACGTGGCTTAAGAGGCCACTGCTCTAACCAGCTGAGCTAATGGCCCGCGCTTGGCGGGCAGTGACAGGATACCCTGTTACAGGAGAAAAGTGTAGCAAATTACCTCTGTTTTATCAAGAGGGTTACTGCGTCTGATATAGTGAAGGCATAAACAGTAAAAGGATGCGCAACCATGAACAACGATAAACCACTACAATTTAACGGCACACCGGGCGGCTATTTTGTCGTATTCTTGGTATCGCTCGTGATGTCCTATATCCCATTCTTCGGGTGGGCATTTATGCTGAACTATGTGTCTGAATGGTTTGCCGACAACAGTCTCGTCAATGGCAAAAAGGTTGCCTACAGGGCAGGCTATGGTGAATCCCTGAAGTTTATCTTCGTTAACACATTACTGCTCATTGTAACCCTGGGTATTTATATGTTCTGGTTTTACCCCAAGATGTACCGCTATGTTGTGGATCATGTAAGCTACGCAACCGAGGCTGCTCCTGTCGCGGCAGCAGCTCCAGCTCCAACCGCCCCAGAGCAAAGTGTCCCACAAACACCCGACCAGCCAGAAGTGGTCGAAGCCAAAAGCGACGACTCTCAACCATCGGCCTAGTATCGAACAGAGGTAGAATCTGCTACAATTAGCGGCGTGAAGCTACTAAATGGTTTAGAGTTGGCTGGATTTATAAAAGAACGGCAGGCAAAACAGGTGCGTGGCCTGCGTCAAGCCATGGGTGTGAGCCCCAAGCTTGCTATTGTGGTGGCAAAAGACGATCCGGTTATCGAGACGTACATGCGACTAAAAAAGCGTTACGGCGATGATATCCAGATCGATGTCGACATACACCGAGTCGAGCAGGCTGAGGCTCCAGCGCTGATCCAGCAGCTCAATCAAGACGAGTCCGTACACGGCATTATTGTGCAGCTGCCATTGCAAAACCCGGAGGAGACCGATGATATCGTGAACCTGGTGGCGCCAGAAAAGGATGTTGACGCCCTGGGCGTAAATGCGACCTTTGAACCAGCCACGCCCATGGCTATTCTGTGGCTTTTGGCCGGCTACAACGTCGAACTGCGAGGCAGGAAAGTGCTGCTGGTGGGTCGGGGTAAATTAGTCGGTGCACCACTCGAAAAAATCTTGCAGACGATGGATGTGGACGTCGAGACCGTAGGTCGAGAAGTCGACGATCTGTCCAGCCACACCCAGGAAGCCGATATTATCATCACCGCCACCGGTAGCCCGGCAATTTTGTATGCCGATATGATCCGGCATGATGCAGTTGTCGTTGACGCAGGTGTAGCTAGTGAATCCGGCAAGACAGTTGGTGATTTGGCACCGGATGTGTATGAGCGGGATGATTTGACCATCACGCCGCAAAAGGGTGGTGTCGGTCCACTGACCGTCTGCGCGTTGTTCGATAACGTAATTCGCGCCGCCAGAGGCGCGGCTGAACGCGCTGAGTCAGAGCAGGGAATACTATGAAGATAGGCGTATTTGACTCCGGTATCGGTGGTAAGAGTGTCGCCAACGCCATAGAGGCGGTACTTCCGCAGGCAGAGATACTATTTCGTGACGACCGTAAACATCTGCCATACGGCACGAAGCCGATGGAAGAGGTCTTTGAATACGTCACGCCCATTATCGCTGAGCTGGAACGAGAAAAGGTCGATGTTATCGTCATTGCCTGTAACACCGTCAGTACGAACTTGATGGACGCTTTGCGCCACCGATTCAATGTGCCGATGATAGCCGTCGAGCCACTCATTGAGCAGGCGGCACGCATATCCAAATCTGGCCGAATTGTGGTCTGCGCCACCCCCGCAACACTCACTAGCAAGCGCTATCGAGAGCTCAAACGGCAGTTTGCTAATGGCGTCGCAGTCATCGAGCCGGATTGTAGCGACTGGGCGTATCTGATAGAGCAAAACCAGATGAATGCCTCACTTATCAAGGCCTGTGTGGAGCCTGGCATAAACCTGGGCGCCGATGTCATTGTGCTGGGCTGCACACACTATCACTGGATAGAACGACAAATTCAGATCATTGCGGGTGCGGGTGTTCAGGTGATTCAGCCGGAGCAGATGATTATTAGCCAACTTCGCGCAATGCTGCTACCAGTTTCTTGAACTGTTCGCCGCGATCTTTGTAATTTTTGAACATACCAAAGCTGGCGCAGCCAGTTGACAGTAATACGACATCGCCCGGCTGGGCCACTTCAGTGCAGATAGCAAAGGCGGATTCTAGTGTCTCCCCGCCCAGGCTGATGTCGGTAAAGCCGGCGCGTTGTAGCGCCGTGATGATTTTTGCGCCGGTTTCGCCGATAATGACAGCGCGCCGGACATTGTTGTTTGCGACCACATCTGCCAGGACATCATATTCGGCTCCTTTGTCAGAGCCACCCAGTATGACGACCTTTGGTTCCTGAAATGCTTCTATCGCGACGGCCGCCGTCTCTGGTGTAGTGCCAAAACTATCGTCATAATATTTCACTCCGCCAACTTCTCGGACAAATTCTAGTCTGTGCTCCAGCCCGCTGAATGAAGTGAGAACTTTCTTGATCGCTTTGGCATCCGGGGCAACTTGCCAGACGGCGGTGATGGCGGCGCAGGCATTTTGCCAGTTGTGCGGACCGATGAGTTTAAGGTCGCTAGTGGCACAAATAGTCTGTTCATTGATGCGAATCCAGCCATCCTCGACATGGGCTCCTGGCTCGGCGAAGAACGGTATTTGGTGGCCATTGCCAGCTTCGGCAATCGACTGGGACACTTCGTTACCAGCGAGTGATATTGCGATATCGTCGCTATTTTGCAGGGCAAACATTCGGGATTTCGCCGCTACATAGTCGTCCATGTCGGCGTGCCAGTTGAGATGTTCGGGGACGACCATCAGGCAGACGCCAATGTGTGGGGCGTACTGCATGTCACTCAGTTGGAAGCTCGATAGCTCCAACACCACCCAGGAGTCACGGTGCAGCTTAGGCAGGAAATCCAGGACGGGGATGCCAATATTACCTCCGATAAACACATGTTTGCCGGCTGCATCGAGCATGTTGGCAATCAGCGAGCTAGTCGTGCCTTTGCCTTTGGTGCCGGTCACGGCGATGATGTTTTGCGTTGGCGTAGCCCGAAAAAATTCATTGATCTGCGTGGTTATTTTCGTGTCTATACCCGGGTTTTGCTGCAGGATGGCGCGAGGCGGTAATCCGGCCGTGCGCACAATCAGGTCATATTCATCAAGGTTTTCCAGATAGTGTTCGCCCAGCGAGGACGCCGCACCTTTCGGCACTTCGATGTCTGTTTTTTGGTCACAGATAGTAATGTCGTGACCCTGGGCCGCAAAGTATTTATAACTACTGCGTCCTTCGGTGTCGAATCCGACGATGGCAACCTTCATATGGAGGTATTATGACACGAAGAGAGAGCTAAGCCGACACTGTTTTCTTGATAACTTCGGCAACCTGACGAGGTGTCATGTCTGCCTTTAGAATAACGGCGCTCACATTTAGATTACGAACGCTGGGCGGAATCTCTTGTTCACCCTTGTTGGTCAGGATGACGACCTTGATATCTTTTCCCCAGCTCGTCTTGCGTAGCGCAGCCAGCATCTCATCGCCGGTCATTTCCGGCATCATCAGATCAAGCAGGATAATGTCAGGCTTCATCTTCTCGACGAGCTCCAGGCCGAGTTTGCCGTTGTCGGCAGTCTCTACATCAAAGCCTTCCGCCTCGAACTTGAAGCGGTACATTTGGGAAATAGCTTGGTCATCTTCAACAATTGCAACTTTAGTCATAGAACCATCATACAGGACTCGGCAAGAGGGACGTAGCCTTGACAAAAACAAACAAAAGTAGTATCATTAAAAACCATGAAATATACTGAATATGAATCAGTACAAAAACAGGAACAGGATGAGCGTCGTGACCTGGGAGTTCGCCACTACGTCGCAGGAGCATTGATAGGTGCGGCAGCAGTTACTTCTGCGGTGGTAATCCTGGCTAACCAAGAACCTGACGGAAATCATGTGGACGTAGACGTGCACCAAATCGAAGAAATGGTCGGCGTAAATACGCCATCAGTACGTGGGATGGGCGTTGCTGAAATACCATCTAGTGCAAGTCCCGCCGACCTACCGGCAGAGCAATCGAACTTCATACGACTCTAGGTTTCGCCTAGAATCTCACGTGCAACTGAGACCACTTGGGTGGGCGTCTGATGCGCCTTGACTATGTAGCGGTCAACAGCCAGGAATCGTAAATTACCTGGTGCTTCATCGCGACTGATATTTGTCAGGACGATCACTCTCATTTCGGCCCCCCAATCTTCGGCGCGAAGCTTTTCGAGCATTTCATCACCGTTCATCACCGGCATACGTAGGTCGAGTAATATAAGGTGTGGCTGGAATTCTTGCGCATATACCAGGCCGGCTTCACCATTGTGTGCGACACGTACATCAAATCCTTCGTGTTCGAATTTGAATTCATAGATATCGGCTAACGAAGCGTCGTCTTCTACGATAAGAATTTTCTGTGCCATCGTGTGTATTTTGACAAAAAGTCCAATTAGTGTGTTGACATTTTAACAAAAATAGGGTATTATGTAAAACAGTTCATTAGCAGATAAACAGCATCCAACAGGCCCCAAGGGGCCTAGCGGATGCTGTTTTTGTTTACGTAATAAGGATATATGGTAACTATGAAAATTCATTTGGCAACTGGCATTGGTAGCGGACCCACGACTTTGTCGGCGTTTGACGCTGCGCTTAATGATGCCGGAATTGCAAACTATAACTTATTGCGTCTTAGTTCGGTAATCCCCCCTAAAACGGAAATTATTAAGAACAAAAAGGGTATTGACGCTTCTATAATGCCGGGTGGTTGGGGAGACAGGCTTTACGTGGTAATGGCTGAGCAGCGTGTCGTTAAGCCCAACCAAGAAGCCTGGGCCGGCATTGGCTGGGTTCAGGAAAAAGAGTCAGGCAAGGGGTTGTTCGTTGAGCACGAAGGAACCAGTGAGTCGGCAGTTCGCGGGGATATCAAGCAAAGCCTCAATGCGTTAATGGCTACTCGTAATGTTGATTTTGGCGAAATTCATATGGAAGTTGTTGGGAAAACTTGTACGCACCTGCCGGTCTGCGCGATGGTCGTTGCCGTGTACCAGTCGAGCGACTGGGATAACAAAGCAGATCACCTACGTTAGTTAGAAGGATCTTATTATGGAATCCGCAAATAGTAGTGCAATTAGTGTGACAACATCATCCAACTGGGCCGAGTCACCAAGCGGTGCTGTTGCGGCCGGCGCTATAGTTGCGGCGGAGTTAACTCCACTGAATGAGACACTCAGGTTTGCCGCATTTGCAGGTACGTTGGCAGCCACGAAAGATCCAATACTTGCCTCGGCGGCCATCGCCGGTACCTCGCTCCTACTGGAAGGGGGTGCAGCCATATCAACGGCGGACCTGTTGGCAACACGCAGGGGTGCATCTGCTGTAGACAAAATTAACGAGAAAGTAGATGGGCTTGGTGTTGGACGAATACTCAAGAGTAATCTGCCTACCGAGTTTGCGCTTGCTAACCTAGGAGGTTCAGCAATTGCTACGGCGTATAAGCACCGCCAGGATCCTGAACGAACACGTCAGCAAAATCGTCGCTATGGTGTCAAGATGGCAGCCGGCTTGGCGGCCATAAATGCCGCAGGTGGGTATATGGTGGCTGAAGGTATTAGTCACCCAAACCCGTTGTCTATTAGTATTGGTGCTGTGGCTGTCGGAGGTGTAGTCGGATCTATCAAGTGGGCACGCAACAGAATTAAGCAACAGAGTAGTGAAGTGCGGCAAAGTATCAGAAACAATGTTACCGAATCACCGCAAAAACTCGGGCTTTCGGCAGAAGATGAGACAGCAGTCTTGGATGATCCAAGGACTGTAAGCATCGAGCACGAGGGCGAGTCGGTACCTGTGCTCGCACCGATAGATAGACTGCACTGGTACAACACAGACTACCTTAGCGAGCGGTTTGGTACCGAAGAGATATTTTATTTTGCACACCCTCGCGTGGATGACCAAACGAGTCGCGACAAGGTATTGCCAATAATTGAGGAAAAAATTTCTGAAGGTGCTGTCGTTCTTTATGATACTGTGACCGCTGATAACAAGGTGTATGGCGACCTCGCCGAAGAGCTTGAATCAACAGACGCTGAGTATAATAAGGTTGCAATAACCAAAAGTGGGCGTCAGAGATTCTTATATCAGTATGACGGAGAATTTGTCCTTAACGCTGACAAGCACGCACCCTACCGAGAATCCGCAGGTGTTTATGAAGTGTATGAACAAGCTGTGCAAAACGGCAACCTTGACATTGATGAGCAAAACGGACCAGCCCTGAAGGATAAAATTGAGGGAGAAGATGCAGAACGACTATGGAGTATTTACCGGGCACCGTTCGATAAACTGAGTGCGGGTCATCCTATCGACTCTGGATATAGCAGGGATGAATTTTTTGAAATGCTACGTGACCCAGAGACGGTGAAGGCAATCTACCGCGAGGATGGTACCATCACCACACTGGCGTTTTTCGTAGGGAATTTAGATCATGCTCCTTGGCTCAACAAGGACCATTACGAAGAAAAGTATCCTGAAGCCGTGAAAACCGGAAATCACTTTGTATTTCCTGGAATCGTCACCGATGAATTAAAGCGAGGAGCATCCTACAGTGTACCCCTCATGAAGTTGCTCTCAAGAGTTCAGGGAATGCGCCAAAGCCCTGCAATTATTTCCTTTGAGTGTACAGACATTAGTTATAAATATGTTCCGAAGATAGTGCGCTATGCCGTACGAAGATCGGGTGTTGCCAAAATGTGTGGGCTAAAACAACCAAAGTCAAGGTTCGACTATTATGCGATTACAAAATAACTTAGCTCCAGAAGAACTCCCGCAATTTCCAGATTTTACTCCATTTTCATCTGTTCCTAGGGAGGTCTATGAAGCCTACATATCAAAATATGAGCCATACTCTGATTTTGGGTACACCAGTTTGTACGTTTGGGGCAGGGACGACGAGCAGTATGTGTCACAGTATAAGGGTAATCTAATAATTTCAATGAAAGATTACATGAGTAATCAGCGTATCTTTACCTTTATCGGCGATGAGTATCTAGATGATACTGCTAAGGTTCTCCTCGACTTTGCGGCCGATAATCAAGACTATGTCGATGAACTCAAGCTGATACCTGAATATGTTGCCGGTAAACTCTCGCAGTCGCAATTTAGCGTTTCGGAGGATAGAGACAACCACGACTATATACTATCTTCGGAAAAATTCCTCGAGCTCGCCGGAAGAAGTTTTTCGCACACGCGTCGTAAACTTTCGCAGTTTAAAAGAGGTTTAGAACTTGAAGGCAAGAGTATTACCGTGGAACCCGCCAGTATAGCCAATAGTCAAACTCAGCGAGAAATCATTTCACTCTCCTGCTCCTGGGCGGAAATGGGCACTGAAGGTTCTAGTACCGCAGACGAGGAAATTGGAGCGATTCGACGACTTATCAGTGATATAGAACTACTCAATAGCAATAAGAATATACATTGTTTACTTCTCAAGGTGGATACGGAAGTGGCTGGTTTTTGTGTATTTGAGATACGCGATTCTTATGCGATAGTCCACTTTATAAAGGGAAATCTTAACTATTCGGGCGCATCGGATTTTATGATGGTGGCAATGATGCGCGCAATTTATAACGACTATCATATTTATAAGGTCAACCACGAGCAGGATTTAGGAATATTGGGACTGCGTGCAGCAAAAGAACACTATAGTCCCGTTGGATTCCTGAAAAAGTTCGTTGTCAGCAGGTAGTACTCACTTCGAAACACTTCGTTTGTCCCAATACCGAAAAACAGTTATGCTTAAGCTAGGAAATTACCTATAGCATGTTGTGGCAAGCGATAATTACTTGGGCAAGCATCTCCGCGATTGTTGTAACGGCGCTGGCGGTGCTCTTCACGAACAAACGACCATTCTTTGTGTCGTATGCACTTTTCTCTTTGAGTCTGAGCGGCTGGCTAATTAGTCAGTTTTTTATCAATAGGAATATTGCGCCAGAATTGTTCCTTGGAATTGGATTTCTGAGCGTTGAACTCGCTGTCGGGATGTTCGTTCTTTTCGCCTATGCGTCACCCGACAAACAATCGTTAGCCTACAAGTATTATCCTCTTGTCTTTCTGTCGTTTATATTGCTGGGGCCATTTTCTTTCAGCTCATACATCGGAAGTATTACCGACACCGGAGCTTTTATTAATGGACCGCTATACAGTATCCAGTCAGCGTTTCTAATCGGCACTATACTGATTGGTCTCGTTTTGTTCGGCTATAACTACAGACACTCAACCATACAGGATAAACGTAAAATGCGACTACTCACATTAGCATTTATACCGTTTCTTCTGGCTAGTTATGTAACAGGAGTACTATGGGTCGATAATAACAACATCCAATTTCTGAGGCCCCTAGGCGCTCTAGTGATGATAGCCATCATCATATACACCATAGTCAGGCACCGACTTTTTAATATTCGTCTCGTTGTCGCCAGGGCACTTGGGTATGCATTCGCAATGCTCTTGTTGGCCTTATTGTATGGGATTGTGGTTTTTGCAGTAACGCGGTATTTATTTCAAATCAAAATTCCATTAAACGCTCAGATATTTTTCGCGCTTTTAACTGCAATATCTTCACTTTCGTTCTCAACACTGCGTAAGTGGTTTGACAAGTTCAGCAACCGGCTATTTTACAGAGATGCATACGATCCCGAAAAGCTTTTCGGGGACTTAAACAAAACCCTCGTTTCAAGCCTTGATACAAAGTTTTTGATGACACAGAGCATCTCTATCATAGAAACTGCAATAAAACCGGATTTTGCTGCAGTCGGTTTCGCAGGAGCCAAGGGGCAATATAGAATATTTTCGTCACGCAAGATAGGATTTTCCGAGCGTACAATCGCATACGTCCGTAAAACAACTCCACACATTCATCACAAGGTAATAGTTGCCGACTATCTTGACACAAGTCATTATGGCGAACTCAAGAAGCAAATGTCAGACAACTCTGTGGCTGTACTGGTGCGTCTGACACAGGATGTTCGTAAGACAGAGGAGGGTATGGGTTATCTGATACTGGGTAATAAGAAGAGCGGTAATCCGTATACTTCCCAGGATGTGCAAACACTCGAGACCGTGGCGAACGAGTTGATTATTGCGGTACAAAACGCATTGCACTACGAGGAGATTCAGCAATTCAACGAAGTGCTGCAGAGTCGTGTCGATGACGCTACGCGGAAGTTGCGGCGAACGAATGAAAAACTGCGCGCATTGGACGAGACCAAGGACGACTTTATTAGCATGGCCTCGCACCAGCTGCGCACCCCGCTGACATCAGTCAAGGGGTACCTGAGCATGGTGCTCGAGGGTGACGCCGGCAAGCTGAACGCCACTCAAGAGAAGATGCTGGGGCAGGCGTTCGTCAGTAGTCAGCGTATGGTCTACCTCATCGCCGACCTATTGAACGTGTCGCGTCTGCGTACCGGAAAATTCGTCATTGAACAGGCGCCAACCGATCTATCTCACATGATTGAAGAGGAATTGTCGCAGCTGGTCGAAACGGCCAAAGCGCGAGAGATAACCCTGACGTACAAGAAGCCCAAAGATTTCCCGCTGCTCATGTTGGATGAGACCAAGACCAGGCAGGTCATTATGAACTTCGTGGATAACGCCATTTACTACACGAAACCAAACGGAACGATTGAGGTGAAACTAGAGGCAACCAGCCATAGCGTCGAGCTCCGTGTGATAGACAACGGCATCGGTGTGCCCAAGAGCGAGCAACACCACCTGTTTACGAAGTTCTATCGAGCAGGGAATGCCCGCAAGGCGCGCCCAGACGGCACTGGCCTGGGACTGTTCATGGCCAAGAAGGTCGTGGTAGCCGAAGGCGGCAGCATCATCTTTGATAGCAAGGAGAACAAAGGCAGCACGTTTGGCTTCAGCTTCCCACTCCAAAAACTAGCAGTCAAGCATGCGCCCGTCGTGCCAGCACCCAAAAAAGCCGCAAAGTAGATTGACCCAAAGCACATAGTGTGTTATAATATAACTCATAAGTTATCGTTACTTCTCGGGTGTGGTGCCGCAGAACTGTGGCTATAAGGATACGTAGCTTGGCAGAATGTCAAAACTGTGGATAAGCGCTAGCGCTTGAACACATTTTGTGGTACATTCAAGCTAGTTTATACGAGCAATGACTGACCGCTCTTAACAAACACCACAATTTGACTAGCACAATCGTCACTACGGCGATTGTTACGCATGGGCTGGGTTGTTCATTCACCCCAGTTATGTTATGCTTTTTGGGTTGTTCGTCCTTTTGCTTTTTAGGGACGAGGCCTCATACCCTTCGGGTATGTGCCCAAACGCCAGTTCACACAGCGAAACTTACAGTTTCGCCCAAAATTCCAATCCAAGGAGCGACAGCGACTGACTGGAATTTTGAGAGGACGACCGTAGCCCGCAAGTCGAAGCTTTTGCCGAAAGGCAAAACGAGACAGAGGCGTACGGGAGGACGAGGCCTCATCGTCTAACGGTTAGGACACCAGGTTTTCATCCTGGCAATCGGAGTTCGATTCTCCGTGAGGTCACCAAAGAAAGCGCCCCAGTAGCACTGGGGTGTTTTCTTTGGTAGCGCCTTTGGCGCAGAAGCGAACTCCAGTTCGATAACAAGTCGCACGCACAGGAGCTTGCTCCGAGCATGCGACGCAGGCTATCCCAAAGGAGCGTAGCGACGACGGATTCTCCGTGAGGTCACCAAAGAAAGCGCCCCAGTAGCACTGGGGTGTTTTCTTTGGTAGCGCCTTTGGCGCAGAAGCGAACTCCAGTTCGATAACAAGTCGCACGCACAGGAGCTTGCTCCGAGCATGCGACGCAGGCTATCCCAAAGGAGCGTAGCGACGACGGATTCTCCGTGAGCTCACCAAAGAAAGAAAACGACCCCTGTATTTTTTGATAAAAGTCTTGAGCAGAATCGCCTAATGTGAAATATTTGACAATAGACTATTTGATTTCGTCTAATAATACATCAAACCACTATGAAGAATAACTACCGACAAATTTCCCTGATTGCCCTGTTTGTCATTTTTTCTGTGGTGTACATGCTACAAACCTTACATGTATCTGCATCTAGCGATGCCGCAATGAAGTACAATTTGTCTGATGGTGATCTGATAAAGCTTTCCTTGAGTGTTGCGATACCGCTCATAGTGATTTGGACAACCGGTCTCGTAGGCTATCTGGGCTTACGCTCCTACACCCATTATATTCGAGACCAGAAGGATGGGGAGGCAATCAATAAGGTGGCTCGTGGCTTATTTTTCCTACTACTATGGTTACCCGTCGTTGCCATTTTGAACCGATACGTCAAGGATCTGGCCACAAATTATCCTGCCTATGCAGATACGTTTAACCGAATCGGATTGTATATAAATATTGCACTATTGCTCGTCGGGTATTACTGGTTGTATATGGGGGCTAAAAAAGCATGGCATCTGGTACGTCCGACAGCCTATAAAACAACCTGGCATACAGTCGGAGTAGTGTTCTATGTGGCGTTGGCCGTCGTGTATGTGGTGATGGTATTCTGGCACTCTGAACCAGGCGGACACACGATATTACCGTATTTGCCCGACTGGGCAGTGTTCCTGAGCGACGTTTTGCCGAGGTTGGTAATGTGGTATATGGGGCTCGAGGCGGTGTGGTTCTTGTATTGTTACTCCAAGCATGTGACCGGAAATATATACAAAAATGCATTCAGAACACTGGCTATAGGAGTCGGTATTATTACTCTCTCCCTTGTGTTGGTTGGCTACCTGGCTACTATCAATTCACTCAGTAAAGATCTGGGGCTCAAATCCGTCCTGGCAGTGGTATATATCCTGTTGTTTATCATGGCGGCAGGGTACGTGGCTGTGTCGGTCGGTGCATCCCGCCTAAAGCGCATCGAACAAGTATAAACCTAGCGACTCCTTCGGTGGTGTATACTATAAGGAATGAAACAGATCTATAAGCGTGCAAAAATTCTGGCTACCGTCGGGCCTGCCACCAACAACTACGACAGCATTGAGACCATGATTGAAAATGGTGTTAATGGATTTAGGCTAAACTTTAGTCACGGGTCAAACGACGAACGCGACCAGCAGATTAGCTGGATCCGTGAGGCGTCACAGAAGCTCGACCGTAATGTGGCAATTCTGCAAGACATCCAGGGGCCCAAGATTCGCCTGGGTGAGTTAAACGTCAAAGAGTTTCCCGTAGCCAAGGGTGACGAACTGTTCTTGACCTACGGCGCTGAGCACAACGACAAGATCCTGCCGCTACAGTACGACTTATCTGACAAAGTTGAAGCTGGCCAGCGGCTCTACATCTTTGATGGCAAAGTACGTACCATTATTTTGGACTGTAATCCTGACGAAAAAAGCGTGCATGTTCGCGTTGAAAACGACGGCTTCTTGATGAGTCGAAAGGGGCTCAATCTGCCCGATACTAACTTTGGTGGGGACATTTTTACCGACAAAGATTACCGAGACATGGCTTTTGGCGCTTCTCGCGATATAGATTATGTAGCGCTCAGTTTTATCCAGTCTGCCGGAGATGTAGAGGCGGCACGAGGTTTTTTGGCCGAAAATGGCTCGACCGCACAGGTTATTGCCAAGGTCGAGACCAAGCCAGCGATCGATGAAGATGAGCTCGAGCGCATTGTCGAGGCAAGTGATGGTGTTATGGTCGCCCGTGGTGATTTGGCTGTTGAAGTAGGCGCAGAGATTGTGCCGATAGCACAGCGAAAAATCATTGGCCTCTGTCAAAAACATGCCAAGTTGAGCATTGTGGCTACCCAAATGATGGCCAGCATGGTAGATAACCCCGAACCGACCCGTGCAGAAGTGAACGATGTATCCAATGCGGTCATCGTGGGTGCTGATTGCGTCATGCTCAGTGACGAAACAGCCAACGGTAAATACCCCATTGAAACCATCCAGAGCATGCGACGCACCATTCTATACACCCAAGAGCACGCAGAGGTGCGGCCACTCGCAAAGCCCTTGGCCCTGGAATCACATTCTGCTGCCATCAGTGCCGCAGCTGTTAGCCTATCTGATCAGCTCCATGCCGATGCTATCGTTGCCGAAACAAAATCTGGAGCGACCGCCGAAAATATTGCTGCCCACCGTCCAAGCCGACCGATTATCTCTGTGACCAGCCAACCCCGAGTTGCCCAGCAACTAGCCCTGCTCTATGCCAACAAGAGTTTTTTGCGGCCCGACGGTGAAAAGGCCGGACTAAACCTGGCGAAAGAGCTGGCTGCTCCAGATGGTTTTATAGGCCCACGAGCAACGGTTGTGCTAGTCAGTGGCCGCCAACCAGGCCTGATTGGCGCTACTGATACCATTCGCGTCCGACGACTGGACTGACGTGCGAGCATAAGCATGATAAAATACTGAAAAAGGTGGGCCATGAGTTTCAGTAAACAGACAATTCGCGATATCGATCTCGACGGCAAGACAGTTCTGATGAGAGCCGACTTCAACGTGCCCGTAGTGGATGGCAAGATTGCTGACGACTACCGTATCGAACAGGCTTTACCGACAATACGCTACCTTTTAGAGAAGAATACAAAGCTTGTTATCTGTTCGCACCTTGGTCGACCCGACGGTGAGCCAAATGCCAAAGATAGCTTATTCCCCGTAGCCAAGCGGCTTGGCGAGTTGCTCGGTACTGACACGGTCAGTTTCGCAAAAGATTGCGTTGGCCAAGAGGTGAAGAAGGCGTCCAAATCGCTCGAGCATGGCCATGTGCTGCTGCTGGAAAATGTTCGCTTTCACAAAGAAGAGGAAGCCGACGATGCCGAATTTGCCAAGCAACTCGTCAGTGATAGCGGAGCTGAGATATTTGTTCAGGACGGCTTTGGTGTAGTACACCGAGCACATGCTAGCACTGATGCTGTGGCAAAATTATTACCGAGCGTGGCTGGCTTTTTACTAGAGAAGGAAGTCGGAACTATTACCGATGTTATGGAGCAGCCCGAACGGCCGTTGATGGCCGTTGTCGGTGGTGCCAAGATTTCTGACAAGATTGATATTCTGCACCGATTTATCGAAATCGCCGATATCGTCGCTGTTGGTGGTGCCATGGCCAATACCTTTCTCATGGCAAATGGGGTTGATGTAGCTAAGAGTCTCGTCGAAAAGGATGATTTGGCCATCGCGAAAGATATCCTGACCAAGGCTCGCGAAAAGGCAAAGAAGGGCAACTTTGTCTTTTACATCCCACAAGATGCCGTGGTAGCTCATGCTATTGATAAGTCGAAGCCAACGCGCATTGTCGACTGGGATGCCCATGTCATATCTGCTATCGAAAACTATCCCAAGCGACCGCCTAACGAGGCGTCGCAGATACAGCCTGACGAGATGATTTTGGATGTCGGGCCGTTTTCAGCTTCGTTTATTGCCGGTTGTATGCAGCTTGCTAAGACCGTCGTATGGAATGGTTCGCTTGGCGTCGCTGAGATTACCGGCTTACAGGGACCAGTCGGACCGTATGCACATGGCACTCGTTTGGTCATGGACGCAATACTTAGGACAAATGGGGAATAAGCCATTTAGTCTAGTCGGCGGCGGTGACACAGTCAGCTTTATCCAGAGCCAGAAGCTCCATCAGCATTTCGACCACGTCTCGACTGGTGGTGGTGCCTCACTAGAGTTGATGGCGGGACGAAAGCTCCCAGGGGTAGAAGCATTGCTCGATAAATCGAATAATGAGGTACAATAAGCGTAAGTATTATGAAATCTGACCGTAAAACACTCATCGTCGGCAACTGGAAGATGCATCTGAACACACATCAGGCTAGTACTCTTGTGCATCGTCTGAGCCAACATATTGAGGTGCACCGTAATACCGAAGTTGTACTGGCACCTAGCATGTTGACACTACAGCCAATCAGTACTGAACTTGATCGTCGCAAATTCCGTCTTGCGTCCCAGAACGCCTACCACAAAGACGAAGGTGCCTACACCGGCGAAGTTAGTTTTGCCATGCTACGAGACATATTGCATTATGCCATTATCGGTCACAGTGAACGTAGGACGTACTTCAGTGAAACGCTTGAAGTGGTACGAGACAAAGTCGCGGCCGCCGTCCGCAACGAGATAACGCCGATATTGTGCATTGGTGAAACGCATCAAGAGCGAGCCGCAGGCGAAACGCGACAGGTGTTGCACGATCAGTTGACGACAGCACTCTTGAACCTGACTGGAAGTGACGTTGAGAACATGGTTATTGCCTACGAGCCAGTTTGGGCGATTGGTACTGGGGTAACCGCAAAGCCAGAGCAAATCAATGACGCAATCAATTTTATTCGTCATAACGTACGGGAGTTGTATGGTGCGAATGCCGCAAAAGCGGTTAGGATTTTGTATGGTGCAGGTGTGGAACCCGACTATGTTGACCAGATTCTTGGATTAGAATGCGGCATCGACGGGCTCCTTGTGGGTGGTGCTAGCTTGAATCACAAGAAGTTTTCCCAAATTGTTGAAGCAGCCCAAAAGCGACAGTATGAGAAGGGCTAATTATGGCAGACGCAAAGAGTAAAAAAACGACTAGCACCAAAAAAATCGTGGACGTGAAGCACGAAAGTGATGGCGCCAGTGGCAATTCACGCTCTATTATTGTTAACAATCGCCCAATACTAAAAGATCCTATGATGGCAGAAGTCAGCAAGCTAACGGGTGAGTCGTCTCCCGAGCCGGAAGATCATCCGGCAAATTCTCCAAAAGAGGAGCCGAAGCCAGAAGATACCACTCCGACACCTGAAGAATCACCGAAGGAGACCAAGGCTCCGTCAACGACTCGAACCAGAATTATCCCGTTGACGGATGAAGAAAAAGACGATGATACGAAGCCAGCAAAGGCTAAGGACGAGCCAACAGAGAATGCTAAGGATGATGATGCTGACAAACAAGCTGAGGCAGCCACCGCGCCACCGCTAGCCAAAGGAACAGCAGCCAAGGCTGAGGCTACGCCGAAAGGTGAGCAGTCACCTAGGGGTAAAACAATCGAACCGCCCAAGGCTAGCGAAGATGCGGACAAGGCAACGCCAGATTTCAGTGAAGCATCCGAACCAGCACCCGAAGCATCGAGCGAATCACCTGCCGAAGATGTAGCTAGGGGCGGCGATGATAAAGATGGTGAAGCCGATGAATCCCCAGTGGCACTCCCCGGTGACCCGGTAAAAGACGAATCGGCTGCGGTGATGCCGGGTCGTAGTTTCGATGACAGTACGGGCCCCTCTGGTGACTCACGAGATCCTCAGGCCCCGAGCGTTGATGGAAATGCTGGGGCCGATGAGAAAAAAGAGCCAGAAAAGCCCAACTACGCCAAACTAACTCCTGAGCAAGAACAAGCGGTTGAATCTGGAGAGTTTTTCTTGCCCATCAAAACCGCCGAGGGCAAGCGTTTGCGCCGTGAGATTATTATCACAGTCCTCGTGGTGGTTGTTCTTATAGTTATTTGGATTGATGTCATGCTCGATGCCGGACTTATTTCGATTGGCGGTATCGAAGCGCCAACCAACTTCTTTAAGTAAAAACTACTGCAATCCTCGAAGCAAAATTTTGCTACACTAACAGAGTGCAAAATCTACTCGAGGGCTTAAATCCAGAACAACGCCGGGCAGTCGAAACGACTGATGGCCCGCTGCTAATACAGGCAGGCGCGGGTAGTGGCAAGACGAAGACACTGACGCATCGCATTGCCTATTTGATAGCCACACAGCGAGCCACACCCTACAACATTTTGGCTGTAACATTCACCAACAAAGCTGCCAAAGAAATGCGGGCACGAGTTGCCACTCTGCTGGGTGAAAAGGCCGACAACCGGTCCTTCATGCCATTCATGGGTACATTTCACTCGATATGTGTACGCATGTTGCGACAGGACGGTGAATATATTGGTATTCCGCGTTCCTTCGTTATCTTTGATGAGTCGGATCGGCAGGCGGCTATCAAGCAGGCCAGCAAGCAACTGATGTTGGACGAAAAAAGTTTCCCAGCTCGAGCATTGTCGGGACATATCAGCAGTGCAAAAAACGAGTTGATTACACCGAGCGAATACTCAGGCACTGCGCAATCGCCAACGCAAAAAGCAGCTGCGCAAGTATTCCCCATATATGAGCGGGCGCTCAAAGATGCTGGCGCACTTGATTTTGATGACCTGATTGGTCGAACTGTTGCGCTACTCAAGGCGCATCCGGAAGTACGTAAAAAATGGCAGCAGCAGTTTCGCTATATCATGATAGACGAGTATCAGGACACGAACGAGGCCCAGTATCGCCTTGTCCGTATGCTAGTTAACCAGGATCATAATATTGCTGTCGTAGGTGATGATTGGCAGAGTATTTACAGCTGGCGTGGAGCCGATTTTCGCAACATCTTGAACTTTGAACGAGATTACACAGACTGCACAATCATAAAGCTCGAACAAAATTACCGCAGTACCAAGCACATCCTCGATGCTGCGCACGCGGTCATTACAAAAAATGTTCAACGTAGTGACAAGCAGTTATGGACTTCAGCTGGAGAGGGACTGCCGGTACAGCTGCTACAAGTCGTTAGTGAGCGAGCCGAAGGCGATGCGATTATTCGTCGAATCCAGACAGGAGTAGACACTGGGCGACGACACTTCGGTGATTATGCGGTGCTGTATCGCACGAATGCTCAGAGTCGGAGTATCGAGGAAGCCTTTGTTCATCACGGAATTCCATATCGGGTGGTGGGTGGTGTCCGGTTTTATGATCGCAAAGAAATCAAAGATATCATCGCCTACCTGCGATTGATTTTCCAACCAGAAGACAGAGTAAGTTTTGAACGTATTGTGAACGTGCCGACACGTGGGGTTGGGGCCAAAAGTTTGCAGAATTTTGCGGTGTGGCAGCTGCAGTCCCACCTTACGCTCAGTGCTGCCTTGCTACAGGTTCAAGCCTGTGACAGCTTGACGCCGAAGGCCAAGAAGGCATTATTTGAGCTGGGCGAGATGCTGCAGTCGCTGCGGACACTGCTGGATGAGACCACCGTATCTGGTCTGATAGATTCGTTGCTTCGCAGAATAGATTATCTGCATTTTTTGGATGATGGAACGCCTCAGGGTGAAGCCCGCCAGGAGAACGTCAAGGAACTGTTGAGCGTCGCGCAGGAGTATCAGAATGTCGGCATGGACGGTTTCCTGGAAGAGGTGGCGCTAGTAAGTGATCTGGATGGTGCAGATTTTGGCGGTGATGCCGTGACGCTGATGACGCTCCATGCTGCCAAAGGTTTGGAATTCCCGGTCGTATTCATGATTGGTCTGGAGGAAACAATCTTCCCGCATAGCCGCGCTCTGTACGACCAAAGTGAAATGGAGGAGGAGCGCCGGTTGTGTTATGTCGGCATGACGCGTGCCCGCCAGGAACTGTACCTAACCTGTGCCAGTGGTCGCTTACTCTATGGTGGCGTCCAGCACAACCCCCCCTCCCGGTTTTTGAGTGAAATAAATGCCGACTTCGTGCAGACGAATCCGTATGGCGATGGGGCTATGAGCCTGGACTATGGTTTTGGTCGGGCAAGTACCCTATTCGGTGGTGATGACGTGACACAGTCACCAGTCGCATCAGACGAGCCGCGATACGTGCCAGAACTCAACGAGGGTGATAGTGTCAGACATCCACAATTCGGCACGGGCACGGTGGTCGAAATGGACGGCGACACGGCCGTAATCTATTTCCGCTCCAAAGGCACCCGAAAACTAAATATATCCTTCGCCCCTCTCGAGAAGCTGTCGTAGGGAAAAGAGCAGCCCGACAAAAAGTCACGCCTTTTTGCCGGCGCGATGAGAAAAACCTCTGGTTTGTCTCATGTTCTCCAAAGGCACCCGAAACTAAATATATCCTTCGCCCCTCTCGAGAAGCTGTCGTAGCCCAGGGCTACATCGGTGAGAACCGTCCATCTTTGCTATAATGTGCCAGTAGTTATGCTAGTACTTACGAACTAACTCGTGACGAACGCATTTCAATCACTATGACACGTCTATTTCGCCGTCAAAAACGGTTTCGCATTACCAAACGGCTTAGCCCTCTAGAGCGCTTGAAACTCCTCGGTCACCATCCGGTGATGGTGCCGATTATGGTGATAGTCGCGCTGGGTATAGCCAGTCTGGTAACGTATCTTATTTTCTTTAATCACCATGTTCAGTCCGTCAAGCCAGACAGTGCGTTCATTGTCATCATTTCGCACGACAAAGAAGTGCAGACAGTACCGAGTCGTCAACAGACAGTCGGTACATTGCTGAAGAAACTCGATATAACACTCAATGACGGGGACGTCGTTGAGCCGTCTATGGACACTGTCGTTGCCCAGGACGATTTCCGTATCAATGTCTACCGCGCGGTTCCGGTGCAGGTGATATCCGGGTCGCAGCGAAAATTTACCTTTAGTGCGGCAACAACACCTCGTAGCATCGCCAATCAGGTCGGATATAAGCTGTATCCCGAGGACAATGTGGTTGATCAGCCCGTAACGAACTTCTTGAGGCAGGGTTCCATCGGTGAGCAAATCGTTGTCCAGCGTTCCGTGCCCGTGCACCTAAACCTCTATGGCACGCAACTGTCACTGCGTACTCGAGCCAAGACCGTGCAAGACTTGTTGGATCAGAAGGGCTTGCAGCTTGCCAGTGACGACCAGGTCCTGCCCAGCCCAGACACGCCAATTTCGCCAAATCTACCGGTGTTTGTAGCCCGTAAAGGCACCACACTCAAGTCTATCGTTGAGCCGATTGCGATGCCGGTTAAGACCATCAATGACCCCAACTTGACGTACGGTATCCGCGCCATTCGACAGCAAGGATCTCCTGGCAAGCGGGTGGTGACGTACCAAATCGATAAGGATACTGGCTTGCGCAAAATCGTCCAGAAAGTCGTCATATCACCGCCGGTACAGCAGATTGTGGCAATCGGAACCAACCTGAGTGGTTCCGAGGGCGACGTTATTCGCGCAGGAATTGCGGCCAGCGACTATCCATATGTTGACTACATTGTGAGTCACGAATCACGTTGGGATCCAACGGCGCGCAACGCGTCATCAGGCGCGTACGGACTCTGCCAAGCATTGCCCGGCAGTAAGATGGCAAGTGCCGGTAGCGATTGGGAGACTAACCCAATCACCCAGCTGAAGTGGTGCGACAGTTATGCCGTCGGCCGCTACGGCAGCTGGTATGGCGCCTACATTCATTGGGTAAACAATGGTTGGTGGTAGGATAGTGTCCGAAGTCCATCCCAAGAAATCGCTTGGCCAGCACTGGCTGTACGACTCGGCGACATTAAGTGCTATTTGTGATGCCGCCGGTGTCACTGCCGATGACACGGTGCTCGAAATTGGCCCGGGTCTCGGTACGCTGACTGAACTACTAACCGAGCGGGCAGGGCAGGTCATGGCGGTTGAGTTTGATGAGGCGCTGGCTGCTGATTTGGCCATCCGGGTTCCCGCCGATAATCTATCGGTTACACATCAGGATATCCTGCAATTTGACTTCACTAGTATGAAGCCCGGATACAAAATCGTTGCTAATATTCCGTATTATCTCACTAGTAATCTAGTACGGGTGCTCAGCGAATCAACCAATCCACCGGCTCGTGCTGTCCTGCTTATCCAAAAAGAAGTTGCTGAGCGGGTCTGCGCCCAGCCGGGTAACATGTCAATCTTGAGCGTAACCGCGCAATATTACTGGGAAGCATCACTCGATGTCGAAGTTCCAGCCGAACTGTTTACGCCACCACCAAAGGTGGATTCGCAGGTGCTGGTACTGCGACACCGACAGTCTCCGTTATATGAAGATGTTGATACCAAACAGTTTTTCCGGTTGGTCAAAGCTGGCTTTAGCCAAAAACGCAAAACGCTCGTGAACAGCTTGAGCGGCGGCCTGGCAATATCCAAAGACGAAGCTCGCTCTCTCCTCGCCGCAGCAAACATTCCCGAAAACACTCGCGCCCAAGCGCTTTCTCTTGATCAATGGCATATTCTGTACAAATGTCGCACTTCATAGAAAATTCAGAATAATACACAGTAGTCAGGAGGATTTTGTCTTATAAAGGCCGGCTATTCGTTTGATATTGATGGGCGACTATGTACGAACGCTAGGCTCGTTTGCGGCAGTGCCATGCTGCGAGGTAGCAACGGCAAACAGGTGAGTAGCGGTTATGAGGAGCTGATTCATTTCTGATTGCGCGCCCACCGTGAAATCAGTGCCTGCTTCATACGCATATGATACCGCACACCTTGGCTGCGCCGGGCGACCCAGGAAATTTTTTTCAGTTGGGTTATATCCCGAGTATTTGCCCAACGAAAGTACAGACTGTAGTCGACCCCCAAAGCGTCCTGCTTTGTGACTTGCCCACGTGACATAGGATAGTTTCTCAAATGCTATCGATGACACCCTATCTCTGTCCAACGATTCTTTGCCCGTTGTGGTCATGAGGTCACTGGCAATGTTACCTTCGATGCCTAGCATCTCGCGCAAACGATCGGCTTCTGCAACGAGTGTTGGTTTCGATACCTCTACGAGTGGTGTGGCGGTATCTCGAGCCCAAATCAGGCGATCACCAAAGGATTCAAGTGGTTCTGCACATGTTGAATAAACATTCTCGGATGCTTCAATGAGTCCCGGGGATTGTAACATCTGTCGTGCGACATGTTGCCACTGCATAGAGATGATACTTGCCGAAGGGTTCTGTCCTAATATTTCTGGCACCTGGACGACAGGTTGTTCACGAGACATAATAAAAAACTATATCATAAGACCTCACTATTACAAGTAAAATGGGTAAGAGGCAAGGATCTCTACCTTTCCTTTTTCTTCGTTCTTATGCTATAATAATATCTGTCAGTACAAAGGTGCTGAGACCAAATTTCCAATCCAAGGAGCGAATGCGACTGAATGGAAACTTTGGAAAGACGCGGGGCTGAAATTATGCTCGACGTTGGACTTTATCGGTTAGATCAGCAGGTCGCTTGTCAGCGTATAGACATATTTTCTAGATGCAACATCTAAGAAACTTGCTGGTCTTCAGCGAGTCGTTTGTAGCTAGTCTGCAAGCAGCTTTCGCTAAGCCAGCAACAGCTGTAGCCTAATAGCTCAGCAATGCCTGACGTGACTTCAGATAGCTGAATGGCGTTTTATATTTTCTGGATGCTCAGATAAGCCTATCCGACTTGTCTGCTAAGACCAGGATTGCTCGCTCGGAATGTTTGTTCATTTCGATACCCGAGCGCTAAGATCTGAAAATGAACTAAGCCTGTAGACGACTAACCAAGATAAACCGACGGACCCGGGGGCAGTACCCGGCAGCTCCACCAAAGAAAATACTCCACCATTCGGTGGAGTATTTTCTTGTATGGGGCTATATGGAGTACTGCCCCGAGAGGGCTGGAATCGCCTGTGACAATTCGCAAGAGAGAGTACGGTGAATGGGGACAGGCCGAGCATTATTATGTGTTGTCAGTGCGAGAAAACGCAGATTAGTTTTTGGAACTCCGAGTTAACTCCGATTTAACTCGGAGTTCGGGCACCAACTAATGTCTTTTAGGAAATAGGGTGTGATTGACCAGGTCTCGGTATGATAGTAAAGTTGACTGTACATGTTTTATAAGCATCAAGAGGTACCAGAAAATGCGGTGGCGGCTGCGCGAAAAGCAGCCAAGATGACGCAGGCCGAAATGGCCGTGGCGGTTGGGGTGACGCGCCAGACAATCATCGCGATTGAGAAGGGCAACTATACACCGAGTGTGCTGCTTGCGCTAAAATTAGCAAAAGCACTTAAGAAACAAGTTGAGGAGCTATTTTGGATATGAACTTCCTAAAAGATAATCGTAACGACATCATTATCGGCCTCATCGTTGTTGGTAGCTTGCTGCTGAGTGCGAATGTATTTTCCGGCTTTATGCCGAGCAGTATCGTCATGATCGCGATCGCCATTTTTGTGGCAGCGTTTGCTCTGTTTGCCGTGCTGATTTGGCGGGAGAATCCGCGCGATGAACGCGAAGCGCAACTGCTCCTGTCGGCGGACCGGATAGGTTTCTTAGTCGGAGCGACAGTCCTGTCCGTGGCGGTAGTCGTCGAGGCGCTGCGCCATGAGTCGACCAACTTCCTTGTGTTAACACTGACGCTGATGATCCTCGCCAAAATCTTCGGAAAATACTTACAAAAGTAAAGCCAACTTGACATTGTGGCATTGCAGAATTACACTGCTACCATAACAATCTTAGGAGGGTACTATTGTGAACAAGAATCTACTACTTATCATCGTCGCGGCAGTGATTATCGCCGGAGCGGGCGTGGCATACGGTCTCGTCCAAAAGCATGACAAAGATCTCGCTCAGCAGAAGGCTGAAGATAGCGCCATGATGCTCAAAGATTACAAAGCGAAACAAAAAGCTGACGATGCCATGATGAAGGACGAAACGAGCAGTGATACGATGATGAAGGACGATACATCGGCAGGTACCGACACGACTATGTCGACGGATGACACGATGACGAAAGCCCAATAGTTTCGACTACCCTTTATGTTTTTACTCATAGCATCATTTTTTGCAGGCGTACTCACAAGCCTGGCACCATGTATTTTGCCACTGTTGCCGGTAATTGTTGGTAGTAGCATTTTGACTGACGGTGACGCAAAGCAGGATCGCCGCAAGCCGTATATCATTTCGGCAAGTCTGGCAGTTTCAGTCGTGCTGTTTACGCTGCTGCTAAAGGCGACGAGCCTGCTTATTGGTATCGACCCGGCTGTTTGGACAGTCCTGGCCGGCGTCATCGTGATAGTGCTTGGTGTCGTGATGTTATTTCCCAACTGGTGGGTGCAGCTGAGTGCTTCGATTGGCTTTGAACACGGCTCTAATGAAATGCTCGCCAAAGCCAACAAACATCGGGGTGTAACCGGTTCGATTTTGACCGGCGCAGCGTTGGGGCCAGTGTTCTCGAGCTGTAGCCCAGTGTACGCACTAGTGCTGGCAACGGTACTGCCGGTGAATATTGTGCTCGGTATGACGTATATGGTTGCGTATGCCCTGGGTCTCGGTTTAGCGCTACTGGCTATTGCTCTGCTGGGTCGTCGCCTAACGACCAGACTTGGCTGGGCGGTTAACCCAAACGGCTGGTTCCGCCGAGGCCTAGCGGTTGTACTCATCCTGGTCGGGTTATTGGTCGCATTTGGGTACAATGACCGTATTCAGACATGGGCAGCTGACCACCTGCCATTTGCGACGACAAATATTGAGGAGAATTTGATACGTAGCCAGTCCGAAAAGTCTACCCAAGGCCCACAAATGGTGAGCGATCCGAGCGGCATTCTGAATGTGACACCATATAGTGCACCCGAATTTACCGGTATTGTCGATTGGATAAACACCAAGCCATTAACGATGGCTGAACTACGGGGTAAGGTAGTTCTGATCGATTTTTGGACATATTCGTGCATCAACTGTCAGCGAACACAGCCCTACCTCAATGCCTGGTATGACAAATACCACGACAAAGGACTCGTGATTGTCGGTGTTCATGCGCCTGAATTTGCCTTCGAAAAAGTCCCCGACAATGTACGGCACGCTGTGACAGAAGAGAACATCGCCTATCCCGTTGCGCTCGATAACGATTTTAAGACTTGGCGAGCCTACCAAAACCAATTCTGGCCTGCCAAATATCTCATCGACAAGAATGGCATGGTGCGATACACCAAATTTGGCGAAGGTGACTACGACCAAACCGAGCGCGCCATACAGAAACTACTGAGCGCATCGGGCGACGAAGTCTCTGGTTCGGTGCGGGCCGACAGCGGTTCGGTTCATGCAGGTCAAACCCCGGAGACCTATCTCGGGTACAGCCGCGGCGAGCGCTTTGCCAACGTAGACCAGTTTTTTAACGACAAAATTATTGACTACCATCTGGCCAACACCTTACAACAAGATGAATGGTCGCTGGGCGGCTTGTGGCGGATTGGCGACATGCAGAGCAAAGCACTAGACGATACCAGTAATGTGCTGCGTATCAAATTTGCAGCGAAGGAAGTGTACCTCGTTATGGACGGTCCAGCGGGTGCCACGGCCACCCTACGCCTCAACGGACAAACTGTCACTGCCAGTCAACATGGTGGGAGTGATGTTGCGACCGACGGGACGGTGCACTTAGATGGCCCAAGGCTGTATAGACTCATAGACTTGCCGAACTTCAAGACGAATCAAGTACTTGATATTCATGTGACAAAAGGCGTCACCATCAACGCATTTACCTTTGGCGGTTAACCATAACCACAATTGTTGTCGTAAAGACGTTGACGCTCACCCTCCCAGCCACTTAGCATTAAGGTATTGCTAATAATGTGGGAGAACACCATGAAGAAGAGTGCCAGTAGGCTTGTCAGTAGTATTTGTCTGGTCGTGTTACTGATAATGCCAACCGTAGCGACGACCGTGAAGGCAGCTGAGTATTTTGATGAATATCTGATACCGACACAGGACTCGAACCCGTATGATATTGTGACTGGCTCTGATGGTAATTTGTGGTTCACGGAGCGCCAGGGAGGAAACATTGGCCGCATAACACCAGACGGACAGATCACCGAATTCTCCATACCGTCATCAACAAATCCCATCTCTATCACCGCCGGATCCGATGGTGCGCTCTGGTTTACCGAGACGAGCGGACAACACATCGGCCGCATATCGACGGATGGCACGATATCTGAATATCATCTACCGACTGGATCGACCGAATATGCCGATATCGTAGCGGGTCCTGATGGTGCCTTGTGGTTCAGTGATTGGTTTTCAAATGGATACAATATTGGTCGGCTAACGACAAACGGTGTATTTTCGAAGTATCCAACCTCCCAGCAATACGGCGACGTCTCTCAGATGACAGTCGGTTCTGATGGTGCACTCTGGATGACACGTTCTTTCAGTGGTACGGCAAGCGTCAGCCGAATGACGACAGACGGTCAGTTCAGTGAGTACAGTTTGCCGGGCGACAGTAGTCCCCAGGGCATTACCACTGGAGTGGATGGCGCTCTGTGGTTTGCTGAATACGGCACAGACAGTATCGGGCGCATTACCACGGCCGGCGTAGTTTCGCAGTATCAGCTGCCAGGTATCAATGCCACGCCATACGACATCACTGCCGGCAGTGACGGATCGCTGTGGGTGGTGGAACAGAGCCCCAACAAAATTGCCCGAATGACGACCGACGGAACGGTTACGGCCGAATATGACGCACCATATAATTCTGACATGAAAATCATCACCAATGGCTCCGATGGTGCGCTCTGGTTCACTGCCGCTGCCGCCAACAGCATCGGTCGATTTACTGTTCCGGTCGCAAGTAATCTTGTGCTTGTACCGAAAAACGGAACCAACGCTGTCGGCTCGACCGCAACGTTCCAGGCGACTGCGACCAACGCATTTGGCAACCCAGTCACTGATGCCACGATTCGATTTAGCACCACTGGCTCAATAGCTACATCCGGTAGCTGTGTGACCGATAGTACCGGCCAGTGCTCGTTCAATTACCAAGGACCTCAGCTGCCCGGTGCCGATGCGGTCTTCGCTTATGCTGACACTAATGTGAATGCCGAGCTCGATCAGACTGAACCGGCTGCAACTGCCACACAAGCCTGGTTGCTGCCTACGACGAAAAATGGCCAAGTAACTGGCGGAGGACATATTGCTGGCAGTCAATTGCCCCATGATGTTGCTTTCGGATTCGTCGCAAAAAGCGATGACAGTGGAGTCAGTGGGCAGTGTGCAGTGGTTGACCCCGGTAATAACACGCAAGTGAAGTGTATCTCGGCAACTGTTGTGACGACTGATGGAAACAGTGCGACCATTTTTGGTGATGCCACCATCAACGGCCAACCAACTACGTACCGTATCGATATAACTGATGCCGCAACGCCGGGCACCGGGAACGATACCTTCGCACTCGTTACGCAAAGCGGCTATAGCGTCAGCGGCACATTGACTAGCGGTAATATTCGATTGCATTAGAGCAGCGATACCTGATGCGACGTAGTATGCTCCCGGCACCGCACTGAAGGTGCTGGGAAATGCTGAGTAACGATTGACACCACTGAAATATCGTGCTAATGTATAGGTAATTGTCATTGATGAACCCGGGTTGTGTTAGCGAAAAATTACTCGAACTTCATTATCGATAGTTGAGTAATACTAAGCTGAGCGCAGCGACGATGATCGCTTTGTGCGCTCCTAACACCAAAGGGTTATTTTAATGCCACAAACTAATACATTTTCTAGCCGCCGCAGTGGCGGTAGCCGCGGAAATTTCCGCAAATCCGGTCGCGGTAGCTATAGCTATCCACGCGGCAATTCGGGACGCAAAGGTCCAAAGAAAGACTATATCGATCCAAGCCGTTTTGTGCGTGCCGCCAAACCTCGTGAAGACGAGCGCTATGAGCCAACGCACACCTTCGCTGATTTTGATATAAATCCAACGCTGTTGCAGAACCTGACTAACAAGGGTTTTATCGAACCATCCGCCATTCAGGACCAGGCAATTCCGCACGCTCTACAGGGCCGCGACATCATCGGCATCGCTGATACCGGCACCGGTAAAACTGCTGCATTTGGTGTGCCAATTTTGCAAAAACTGATGCTCAGCGACAGTAAGGCGCTGGTTATCGCACCAACCCGTGAACTTGCCCAACAGATTGATGTTGAGTTCGGCAGTATTGCCAAGGGTAGTAACTTATCAGCCGTGACACTCATAGGCGGCACCAGCATGAGTCAGCAATTGCGTGGCCTGAAACACCGTCCACAAATTGTCATCGGAACACCAGGGCGCATCAAGGATCACTTAGAGCGGGGCAGCTTGCGCCTGCATGATTTTGATAACGTCGTCCTCGACGAAGTTGACCGCATGCTCGACATGGGGTTCGTGAATGACGTTCGGGCTATTTTGAGTAATCTGCCTGCCGAGCGCCAATCGTTCTTCTTTTCTGCCACACTCGATTCACGAGTCCGAACATTGATTGACACATTCAGCAACGATCCGGTCTCTGTTTCAGTTAAGACGGGTGATACTGGCGAAAACATTCACCAGGATGTTGTGCGTGTACCTCACGACGCCCAGAAGATAGACAAGCTGCACGATGTGTTGCTTGACACGGCAGTAGCGAAAGTTATCGTGTTTGATGACACGCAGCGTAGTGTTGAGCGTTTGAGCAAGGAACTAATTGCCCGAGGTTTTCGTGCCGATGCTATCCATGGTGGCAAGACCCAGGGACAGCGCCAACGATCGCTCGCCAAGTTCAAGAACAACGAAGTTACTATTCTGGTAGCAACTGATGTTGCCGCTCGTGGCATCGACGTCAAGGATGTCAGTCATGTCATTAACTACAGCACGCCACAGACATACTCTGACTACGTACACCGTATCGGTCGCGCCGGTCGCGCCGGTAATGTCGGCTATGCGCTTACGTTCATATCATAAGCCGTAACAGGCAACGAAGGGTAGAGTTACACAATGGCAAACCGACAAACAATTGCAGCGTCACTGCAACGTATCAAAGACGAAGATGTGCGTGCACAGCTTGAGGCGATGCTCGAAGACCCCCGCTTGATTACGCAAACAAGTTACAGTGCGAATGCCGACAAATATCCCGATCATCGTATCCCATTCATCGAGAAACACATCAACTATCTGGTGAGCCACCCGAAAGTTGACACGAGACAGTACTTGGCGAACCTTCGTCTGATGATCAAACGGCTCGGTTAACGCTCATCCTCGGCTGGGGAGACATATCCCTGCCATTGATGGCGAAACGGTTCGATAAAGGCAGCCACACTTGTTAGCGCGGCTGGAGCGATTTGCACCAGCTGTTCTTTGCCGTGGCGGCGTTTTGTAATTAGCCCAGCTTCTTCTAGAACTTTGAGATGCTTAGAGATGGCTGCAAATGATATTTGATACGGCTTTGCGATGTCGCTGATATTGAGCGTGCTGGTAGAGACGCGTTGCAGAATGTCTCGGCGGACAGGGTCTGACAGCGCGCCAAACGTGTCATCAAGCGAACGTCCATACTCAACCATATAGTTGAACGATAATGCCTCACGGTCATATCTGTCAATGGTGTGGACTATCTTACTGCTACTGAACTACGAATAGCCTAGACTACCTGGTTATGTAATGGAGGAATACATATGCCACCTATGAACCCGAACGAAGAAGAACGTAGAGAAGAACTTGCCGAAGATAACGGCACACCGTTCCAGGCTGCAGATACACTGCAGCAGAGCGATACCATCGGCGATACGCACCCAGTTACTGACGTTCCGCCGGATTCTCACGAATTATATGACGAAGGTGTCGATGGTGCCACCGAGACGGTGGATCAGTCTCAGCGTCAATAATTGAACGACTAGGCTAAGGGGAGCACAACCGTAAAGGTCGCGCCACTACCTGGCTTGGTTTTCACATCAATACGTCCATCTTGTTGGGTAATGAGTTTTTCAGCCAGAGCCAGTCCTAGCCCATGGCCGCTGACTTGCTGCGACGACCGTGCGGGATCAGCTCGGTAAAACCGTTCGAAAATATGCGGTAAATCTTTTGGAGAAATACCCGGCCCCTGGTCGTGTATCTGTACAGACCCTTCTTTACCACTCGTGCCTGACGATAGCGTGATAGTGGAGTGCTCTGGGCTGTATTTTATGGCATTGTCCAGCAAAATATTGATGATTTGTTCAAGTCCACTGGCGTTGGCGTAGACCATGGTATCGCGAACGTTGTCTTCGATGCTAATATGTTTGCCTTCAGCCGAGCGCAAACTGTGATTGATGCATTCCTGCGTAATATCAGATAGTGAGATTGGTTCAGTTTTTACGGTATAGGATTCCTGTCGAGCCAGGTGTAGCAGCCCGTCGGATAGACGCTGCAAGTGGGTAACCTCCTCGAGATTACTCGCCAACAATTCCTTTGCCCGTGCTAGGGTCAGTCTCGTATTGCGTAGAGCTACCTCATTCTCGGCCTGAATACTGGCGAGTGGCGTCCGTAGCTCGTGTGAAGCATCGGATGCGAAACGACTTTGTGCCTCGAGTGCTTCTTCGATAGGTTCAAGCGTCCGGCGTGCCAGGATATAACTAATCATCGCTCCGACACCTAGGACAAACAGATTCAGCAGCAGCAGCCGTATAAACAATTCGTGCCGACCGGCAGAAATGCGTGCCTCAAGAAATTCCAGAAACGGGTCAGAGTCGTTGCTGATGTATTGGTTGTACATGCTTTTTGGCGGTAGTTGCCGGCCAATTTCACGAGCTGACGTGTGGTAGATGACGGCACTAAAGCTAATGCTCATCACCATGATGATCAACAAGTATGAGGCTGCCAGCTGGATGGTGCGGGCATGTGGCTGCAGGAATTGTCGAAGGGCTCTAAGTTGTTGTTTCATAGCTAAGCTTCTATTTTATATCCGAATCCGCGAACGGTGGTAATGAGTGGTGATTTCTTAAATGGTCGATCGATTTTGCCGCGCAGGTAGGTGATAAAGACTTCGACGTTGTTGGGGAGCACATCGGCATCGAAGTCCCAAACGTGGTGGATAATATTTTGTTTGCTGAGAACCTTGCCCTTATTGCGTAACAGATACTCGAGCAGCGCATATTCTTTGGCGGACAGTCGAATTGGTTTGTTGTCGCGCACGACTTCCTTGCTGACAGTGTCAAGTGTCAGGTCGTGGGTGGACAGCACATCGCCGAGATTGTGTTGGGGTCGCCGCAGCAGGGCGCGTACACGAGCTAATAATACTTCAAACGAAAACGGCTTTACCAGGTAGTCGTCTGCCCCGGCATTGAGCCCGGTCACGACATCACGGGGTTGATCCTTTGCAGTCAGCATGAGGATGGGAGTATGATTACCCGCCTCTCGTAATTGTTTGCATACGCTAAACCCGTCTGTGCCTGGCAACATAACATCGAGAATGATGAGGTCGTATTCGTCATATAGGGCACTATTCAGCCCCTCGTCACCATCAAACGCAACGTCTACAGCGAATGATTCTTGCTCGAGGCCATCGCGGACCGCGTTGGCGATTTTGTGTTCGTCCTCGACGACCAATATCTTCATATACCCCAGTGTACGCGCGATTACTTAAAAAAACATGAAGGGAATCGATGTGTGTAAATCCCACACTATACTTTGTGTAGTGTGGGTGTTATGATGAGAAAAATAGCGTAGCCGACAACATCGGAGCAAGGAAAAACCGTGGTCAAACGAGTCATTCATAAAAACTATGTGCTGCTTATTATTGCCGTCGCGCAATTCATGGTGGTGCTTGATACCTCAATAGTCAACGTAGCATTGCCGTCGATCGCAAAAGGACTGAATTTTACTAGTGAGAGCAATTTGCAGTGGGTCGTGACCGCCTATACATTGGCCTTTGGTGGTTTCTTGCTGCTGGGCGGACGTGCTGCCGATTTGTACGGTCGTAAGAAAGTATTTTTGAGTGCGGTGACGTTGTTCACGATAGCATCCTTGACCTGCGGGCTGGCACAATCCAGCATCATGCTGGACATTACCCGCGCCATTCAGGGGCTAACAGCTGCCTTCATGTCGCCAGCAGCGCTTTCTATTGTGCTGACGACGTTCAAAGAAGGTAAAGAGCGCGCCAAGGCGCTCAGTGTTTGGGGCGCAGTGGCGGCTGGTGGTGCTGCTGCAGGCGTTCTGCTCGGCGGTATCCTGACACAGTATCTAAACTGGCGCTGGAACTTCTTCGTTAATGTACCAGTTGGTATCGCCGTATTTATCGCCGCCTGGAAATTTGTGCCAGAAAGTAATGCCGGGCTTGACCATCGTAAACTCGATTTACCCGGCGCCGTCTCAATCACCGCCGCCCTCATTATGGCGGTGTATGCTATCACGCAGTCGCCTAACAATGGCTGGCTCGACGCCACGACCATCAGCCTGCTCGCAACTAGTACGCTGCTGTTCATTTTCTTCATCTGGAATGAGTCGCGTAGCAAGCATGCCTTAGTGCCGCTGAGTATTTTCAAGGTCGGAACCGTTGCCGCTGCTAACATAACCCAGTTACCTATTACCGCGGCAATGTTCTCAATGTTCTTCTTTATATCGCTATACATCCAGACAGTGCTTGGTTATTCACCAGTCGCCACAGGACTCGGCTTTTTACCAATCACCTTTGTTATAGGCGCCATATCATTTTCGATGCCTCGCGTCATCACACGGTTTGGCTACAAAAAGCCGTTGGTTGTGGCGCCGTTATTTATGACAGCTGGCTTGTTCTATTTGTCGCACATCCGTGTTGATGGTAGCTACTTTGTCGATGTCTTTCCCGGACTCATCCTGATGGCGATAGGCATGGGCATGATGTTCATTTCCATCACTATCGCTGCAACTACGGGCGTCCCAGCCAAAGAATCAGGTTTGGCCTCTGGGATTCTCAATACCTCACAGCAGTTGGGCGGCGCTCTTGGATTGGCAATATTGTCTGGGGTGGCCACAACGGGCGTCAAAAACTATTTGAGTACGCATGCCTCAGAGGTTTCAAATCAGTTAACAGCAGTGCAAGCCCAAGTTAATGGATTTCATGATGCGCTGCTCGTCGGTGCATGCTTTACCTTGGTGGCGTCGTTATCAGCGTTGTTGCTGGTGCGACAACACGCGCCAGTCGATGAGCTTGAGGTACAGCAAGGCATTTCGGTATAACCGCGAGGTACCTATATCAAAACCCACGACTCTAAAGATCGTGGGTTTTGTTGCTTTTTGTGCTTCGGAGAACCTAAAAACCCGGCTGTAGGCCCGGGCTGCTTGGCCATAGATAGTGAATCAGCCGCTTGCCACTACGACTGAGTTCTATCAATGGTCCATACGCTGTCTCCTGCGTCAGTTGGACCAGTCCCTTGTGCTGGAGCGATGACACAATGTGTACAACGCGGCGGCGCGCCATATGCAGAGACTGCGACAGATTGTCAAAATCCTCCTGACCGCTCTCGGCAATCTGTTGCATGATGAGTGCATATTCTTCCGGCAAGTTGATTGTTTTCATGGTGCCTCCTGTTTGTTCATATCTAGTGTTGAAACTATATTCAATATCGTCGGTACCATCGCCAGAACAAACTCAAAGTATGCGAGCGACGTGTGTAGGGCTCGTAGTCGAGGTTCATGCCTGTATCTAACGACAGCTGTGTGCTCATGGGCGTCTCCTTTCGGTGTTTTATTGATAATGATTGACTGTATATCTTCGCTCTTGGAATGGGCTTAAATATTGTTGCCACATATGTTCTGCTATGCTGTGTGTATGCAAAGCGCTATTGTTGTCGACAAACTTACGGTGCGCCTCGGTCATTCGTTTGATGCGCTGAAAGATGTGTCGTTGGAATTGCCAGGTGGAAAAATTACAGGATTTATAGGCCCAAGTGGCGCCGGCAAAACTACATTGATTCGCACAATTGTTGGTCGACAAAAAGCGACCAGTGGCACAGTGACGGTCTTTGGGGAGTCCGCTGGCTCACCCACATTACGCCCGCAACTACGCTACATGACTCAGGAAGTGTCGGTCTATAGCGATCTAACTACCGGAGAAAATCTGCGTTATTTTGCGCGTATGCAGGGCTATCATGGCGCTGCAGCGAAGCAGGCCGCTCAGGATGCGATGCAAAAAGTATCTCTGCTGGACAAGCAAAGCGTGATGGTCAGCAGCCTATCGGGTGGGCAAAAGCAACGCGTATCTTTGGCGATTGCACTGATTGGTGAGCCAAAATTGCTAGTACTCGATGAACCAACCGTTGGCCTGGATCCTGTATTGCGCGAAGAGCTGTGGGGCTTATTCCGCCGATTGAGCGAAAGTGGTGTGACGGTCATTGTGTCGAGCCACGTCATGGACGAGGCGGAGCGCTGCGATGACTTGGTACTGATACGCGACGGCAAGGTCGTCGCGCATGATACGCCCGTAGCATTACGCCAGCGTACCCATACCAACACAGTTGAGCAGAGTTTCTTGAAGCTCGCAGGAGGTAAGGCATGAGTTTGCGCCGCACGTTGGCAACAGCAGGTCGCGTATTAGCACAGCTACGGCATGACCCGCGCACGCTCGTACTTGTACTTGTTGTGCCGTGCGTGTTGATGTGGCTGCTGAAGTACGTATTCGACGGTAACCAATTGCTATTTAATGCGATTGCGCCAATGCTACTCGGTATATTCCCCCTACTCATGATGTTTCTCATTACCTCAATTGCAACGTTGCGCGAGCGCAAAACTGGCACGCTCGATCGCCTCATGACGATGCCGATTAGCAAGCTTGACTTTATTTTTGGCTATGCGCTGGCGTTCGCCATATTGGCGTTTGTCCAGGCCAGCGTTGTGAGTCTGGTGACACTCGGACTGCTGGGTGTGACCGTGCTGGGTGGCACAGTACCACTGCTGGTGGCGGCTGTTTCGGCTGCGTTTCTCGGTACGGCACTCGGTTTGTTTGTCAGTGCATTTGCAACCAGCGAGTTTCAGGCGGTAGAACTCGTGATGCCGATTTTGATGCCGCAGATTATCCTGTGTGGCTTGTTTGCGCCCCGTGACAGCATGTCGGAATTCTTGCAAAAGCTATCTGATGTGCTGCCACTAACCTACAGCGTTGACGCCATGAAGCAGATAACCCAGTACAGCAGCTGGACGGGGCAGTTGTCCCGCGACTTACTCATTGTGGTGGGCTGTGCTGTAGTGGCGCTGGTGCTTGGTTCGGTGACGATTCGCCGCCGGGAGGCGTAATGGACTACGAAGATACCTTATTGCCATGCGCCGAAAAGCTTGCCTTCGATACTCGGCGAGAGGCGAATGCCAGTGCTAATGTCGCGGCCTTTCAGCATGGCACTAAACTGAAGCCGTACAAATGCCAGCACTGCCATCTCTGGCACCTTACATCAGATTGACCATCTTACAGTTCGATAAATCGCGGTAACGAGACACCGTATCTGCTAAGTTGCGATTTCAGAGTACGATATTGCCCACCGAATGGCTGCAGGCCATCAACTCTGAAAAACAACTCATCAGCCGGGTCGGGTTCCTCGAACGCAGCCTGGTAGCGCGCAAACAGCTCGGGTGGAATGATGCGGCCGCCGATACCGCCGACGCCAATGTCGCGCAGTTTGCCAGCCCTAGTGCGCGCTACTTCAACAGGGACTGTCATCCACAGACCGACCGCTAGCGCGTTATGTTTTTTCGCTAACTGCTGCAAGCGTGCGCGTTGCGCAGCGCTGTTGAGTGCGCCATCATAGATGACAGTCTGACCCTGGTTCATGGCCAGCATCGCTTGATAGTCCATGTGTTGGTAGACGGCGGTTCGTTCTGCCTCAGAATACGTCGGTACTATGAATAACTTAAGGCCGATTTTATCTGCCCTCAGGTGAGTGCCGTTGAACCAATTCGCGAGATTTTGTGCAAGAGTGGTTTTGCCTGCGCCAGGATAGCCCATGGTATAGAACAGTAATGATTGCATGCATATATATAGTACCGCATATAGTCGCTTCGTTCACAATAAACTATCAGAGATAAACTACTAGCTTTTTACGTATCGATGTGGTACGCTACTGCTACTAGAAAAGCTGCTAATACTCGAGTTCAGGGTTCTAGGTCAATCAATAATAGTGTTTCAGGAGCGCAGCTAAACTGGTTTGCCAGATTACTCCGAGAACGAAGGAGATATATTAAATGGCAAACAAACTATTCGTAGGTTCACTCTCATGGGGTGTTACCGATGACATGCTGAGTGAATTCTTTGCACAAGTCGGTACCGTTACGTCGGCTAAGGTCATCGTAGACCGCGACACCAACCGCAGCAAGGGCTTCGGCTTTGTTGAGATGAGCAACGACGACGAGGCTAAAAAGGCTGTTGACGAGCTCAACGGCAAAGAGCTTGATGGTCGTGCTGTCAACGTGAGCGAAGCTCGCCCACGCGAAGAGCGCCCACGCCGCGACTTTAGCACCGGCCGTTACTAACATCCGGTCTGATTTGTTCGAAACCACCTGCTTCGGCAGGTGGTTTTTGCTTGACCGTGCACCACACTACCCAGTAGGCTAGTAGGATGAAGGAACGAATTACGCAGGCAAAAAGCCAGGCCAAAGGCTATGTCAAAAAGACTGCCAAGAAGGCACAGAGCACAACGCAGAAATTGCGACGAGCTCGCAGTGGTAGCGAGCTGACCGCTGAGCATGTGGCAGCTGCCCGTGAGTATGTCCGTAATTACTGGGCGAACTTGGAGCGCTTCCACCCGAACGATGACGAAAGTTTGCTGGGCCTGCCCAAGCCGTATCTCGTGCCAAGTTTCGAAGAAAATGCCAGCTTCGACTACAACGAGCTGTACTACTGGGATAGCTACTTCATGATTCAGGGCATGTACGACGAGGCACACCAGGAGCTCGTCATGGGTATTCTCGAAGATCTGATGAGCCTGTTTCAACGGTTCCGAGTGATTCCAAATGCGTCGCGCACCTATCTGATGGGTCGTTCACAGCCTCCGTTTTTGACGACGTTTATTTTCGAGGTGTATGAAAGCTTCAAGCCCGGCGATGAATGGCTCAAAGATGCCATAGAGCTCGCCAAACAGGAGTACGAAGTTGTCTGGATGGGCACTAAGAAGCCCAACGACCGGCTCGTCTACAAGCGGCTGAGTCGCTACTACGACATCAATTTCCTGCATGATTTGGCCGAGGCCGAGAGTGGCTGGGACATGACGCCGCGTTTTGGGCGCAAGGCGCTCAACTATCTGCCAGTTGATTTGAACGCACTTCTGTATAAGTACGAGATGGACTTTGTGCGAGCTGCCGAGATTTTTGGTGACGACGACGAAGCGGAGCGCTGGCGCCAAGCTGCCGAAGAGCGCAAGAAGACCATGAACGAGCTGATGTGGGACAAACTTCGCGGCCTCTATTACGACTACAATTTTGTCCGCCAGAAACGCGGTAATGTTAGTAGCCTGGCTGCTTATTTCCCGATGTGGGCTGGCATGGTCAGCGACAAGCAGGCCGAGTCGCTTGTTAAGGCTCTGCGCCGATTTGAAAACAAGGGCGGTCTATCTACCACCGACATGCTGCCCATCGGCCAGTACGTCCGCGGCAGTATGCCGACCCAGTGGGCGTACCCGAACGGCTGGGCGCCGCTCCAATACATTGTCATCAAAGCACTAGAGCGATATGGCTACCACGACGATGCCAAGCGGATTGCCCGCAAATGGCTCAAGGCGAACCTGGACTGGTACAACACCCATGGGGTCTTCCTGGAGAAATACAACGTAGTCTCACCCGAGAAACCGCCGGTGAAGGGCGTCTACCCCTCGCAAACCGGTTTTGGCTGGACCAACGGTGTCTTTGAACGGCTCTGCCAAGACTATCTAGATACAGAATAATCATTTCATATCGCATTTGACCCCTGTCGACGTATATACGTACGTATATACGTCACCTCTGTAAAAACGCCATATGAATGCAGCATAAACTCACAAAACCCCATCTAGAGGACGGACCTCTAGGTCCTGTATTGACCGCCATTTCCGTCAGATTGGCATATCGTATTTTGTTATAGTTACAGCATGAAACATTTCGTATTAGCGTTAACTGGGCCGACTGGTGCCGGTAAAAGCACAATTGGCGAAAGAGTAGCCAAGCGCACGAATACATGTGTGAACATCGATGCTGATCACGTTAAACATATGATTGTCGGGGGATTCTACGATGATAGTCGTATGCCCGGGGGCGGTGGCTTCACAGAGTGGGAATTAGTTGGGGATAGCATAGGACTATTGGCCGCAAACTTCCAGGACAAAGGCTACGACGTCATCATAAATGGTTATATCGATATGCCTGCCTGGCGCAATATTGAACAACACGTAGCAATAACACACCGAATACTATTGTTGCCTGACGTCGAGCAAGTGATTGCTCGTGATAGTCAACGTCACGAATCTGTTGTAATGGGTGAAGAAAGTGTCCTGGAGCACCACAATACATTCTCCACTGACAAGTACTACGATGCTTTTGAAAGACTCAACACATCAAATCATAGCGTTGAAGAGACGGTTGAGAGTGTACTATCCAGACTTGGTCGGCCATAAGTATATTTTGCCCATCGATGGTATAATTCATCCGTATGAATCGCATAACAGTAACTAAAATGCGCATGATGCCCCCACGGGCATAACTTCTCTTCGGCAGCACTTCTTTATTAGACGCTAAACAGGTAGACTACAACTATGAGCAATTATTATGTGACCACTTCTATTCCGTATGTGAACGGCGACCCACACGTCGGGCATGCCCTCGAGTTCCTACAGGCCGACGTACTGGCCCGCTACGCCCGCCAAAAGGGTACTCCAACCATCTACAGCACTGGTTCTGACGAACATGGTACCAAGGTCGCCCAGACTGCAGAGAAGATGGGCAAATCGCCGCAGGCATTCGCTGACGAAAATACCGCCAAGTTCAAAAAACTCCTGGTCGACCTCAATATCAGCAATGACCGCTTTGTCCGTACGACCGACAAGGGACACGAGCAACGCGCGCAGCTCATCTGGAAAGCGCTCAAGGCGGACTTGTACAAGGACACCTACACTGGGTGGTACGACGTCAAGCAAGAGGAATTTGTGTCCGAAAGCCAGGCAGTTCCCGAGCGCAAAGACCCCAAACACCCCCAGGCCTACCAAAAAATCGAAGAAGAGAACTACTTCTTCAAACTCAGTAAATACAACGACCAAATTCGCGACCTCATTGAAACCAACGAATTCTTGATTTTGCCAAAAACGCGTCGCAACGAAACGCTGGCGCTGCTCAAGGAGGGCCTGGCAGATATCAGTGTATCGCGCCCGAAAGATAAGCTGGAGTGGGGCATACCGGTGCCCGGTGATAAAACCCAAGTCATGTACGTCTGGTTTGAGGCGCTCATGAACTACATCACCGTGCTTGGCTATCCTGAGAACCAAGATTTCAAGGATTTCTGGCCAGCCAATGTACAGGTCATCGGCAAGGATATTAGCCGCTTTCACACCGCAATCTGGCCAGCGATGTTGCTCGGCCTTGGCTTGCCGCTGCCTGAAATCGTCTATGTCCATGGCTTTATCAATCTGAATGGCGAAAAGATGAGCAAAAGCCTCGGCAATGTTGTGTCTCCGAGTGAAATCCTCGAGAAACATGGTGTCGATCCGCTTCGTTATTACTTCCTGCGGCACATTCCTGCGTACGAAGACGGTGATTTTAGCTGGGAGCTGTTCGAAAATGCCTACAACAATGAGCTAGCCAATGAGCTCGGTAACGCCGTTCAACGAACCACCGCGATGATTCAGAAATACCAAGGTGGCATGATTGGCGAGATTCCGCCATCAGAACACGATATCTCGGCTTACACGCAGGCCATCGAGGCCTGTCAATTCGACCGGGCGCTCGACGAAGTCTGGACAAAAGTACGTGGGCTTAACCAGTACATCGACGAGGAAAAGCCATGGATCATCGCCAAAGAGGGCGATGAGGATCACTTGCGTGAGGTTTTATCGCAGCAGGCCAGCGATCTGTTGCAAATTGCCGAACTACTGGAGCCGTTCCTGCCCGATACTGCTACTAAAGTCCGAGATGTCTTCAAGGAAGGCATCGTCCGCCCGATAGACGGAACGCTATTCCCCAAAACTGACCCTAAGTAGCCATGGACTTGTTCGATACCCACTGCCATATACAATCAGCTGGCCTGAACAAGGGTGAGCGAACGACGCATGAATTGTGGGCAAAGGCTAATGACATTACGATCGACCAACTGATTGATAACGCCCACCAGGCCGGCGTGCAGCAAATGATGTGCGTTGGCTGTGAATTAGAGGATAGCAAGCTAGCCATAGACTGTGCTCGTCAGCGCGATGGGTTGTATGCAAGCATCGGCATACACCCACACGAGGCGCAACACTATGCGGGCAAGCAAGATTTGCTCGCTGAATTTGCCGCTCTCGCGACTGAGCCAGCTGTTCGGGCGGTAGGTGAATGTGGTCTCGATTATTTTTATAGCCATTCGCCAAAAGAACAGCAGCTGGAAATCCTAAAATTTCAGATAGACCTGGCTATTCAACACGACCTGGCCATGATTTTTCATGTCCGCGAAGCCTTTGATGATTTCTGGCCGATATTCGAGCAGTATCCCAGCGGTTCCATCAGGGGTGTGCTGCATAGCTTTACCGATTCTGTTGAGAATATGCAGCGTGCTGTCAAACACGGCTTATATATCGGCGTCAATGGCATTGCCACCTTTGCCAAGGAGGAAGAAAAACGTGTGATGTACCGCACAATTCCGCTAACGTCACTACTGTTAGAAACAGACGCTCCGTTCTTGACACCACATCCCTACCGTGGTACTATCAACGAGCCAAAACACATACGCACTATTGCGGAATTTCTCGAAACAATTCGGGCTGAACGCCAAAAAGACATCGCAGCGGCAACCACACAAAACGCCAACGCGCTATTTCGTTTGCAAGACTAAACGGTACAAAGGACATATGAGTAATACGATCAAAGAGAGATTGGCTAAAGCAGGCTTGCTTGAGGAGCGTGGATACAGTACCACCATTCCTGAGCAGCATTATGATAAGAATAAATTAGCCAAAGTTCCCATGATGGGTGTAGTTGCCAGCGAAATGGAAAACCTAACGCTTACAGCGTTCTCTAACGTCAAGAATGCCAAGAACGTCTATAACCCGAACAATGCTGAATTATTCAACTGGGGTCGTCCCACCAACGAGCCTGCCGAGGCAGAAGTTGTACCACTTGACGAGTGGCGTCGGCGCAATAGCGAACTAAGTGCATCTGCTTCAACAATTTTGCAAGATGACGGTTCTGAAGTACAGACGCCTGCCTACCTCAGGCAACAAGCCGAAAGCCCTAATAATATTGCTGACTTATCAGAACAGGCTAAGCGCTTTGCGGTTGATGCTCCTGAAGAGGCTACCAACGACAGCCCATGGCAGGAGGCCGCCTAGCTATGAAATTTGCCCGAGCTGTCTCCAAGCGAGCCACTGAACAGCGCCGTATCAATGCACATCGTATGCTGCTGCGCCACCTTGCCAAGATGGGCGGAAAGGTCTTTGGTCCAGTACCGGAGGGTGTGCGACGCGAATTCTTCTGCCTGGATGAATATACCTGGGTATGGCACGAGGAATGGACTGACGAGCAGGGTCAACGTCAAGCGTTGACGACGCGCTATGACATTCGCCCAACCGGCATTTTGAAATCGCAGGGCGTCAACTCATACCAGCACTTGAGCACAGAGGAAGAGCAGAACTTCCGCGCCGCTGTCGAATTGTACAGCAAGGCTGCGCTCGACGAAATCCAAGAAATCCAACAGCTAGCAACTGCCTAACTTGCTACACTGGTGCCTATGACTACACAACGGCTTGTCTACCTAGACCACGCCGCTGCGACGCCAGTCGATCCGCTGGTTATGCAGCGTATGCAGCCATACTTCGGGCTGCAGTTTTATAATCCATCGGCGACGTATGGGCCGGCTCGCGTCGTTGCCAATGAACTTCGTATTGCACGCGGCCAAGTAGCGAGCTGTCTCGGCGCGCGGGCTGCCGATATTGTTTTTACGGCGGGCGGCAGCGAAGCAAACAATTTAGCAATTCATGGCACCATGCGTCGCTTTCCTGGTAAAAATATCGTGGTAAGTGCCATCGAGCACGAGTCGGTACTGGCAGCCGCCCAGAAGCACGAGTGCCGTATCGCACGAGTAGACGAGCGTGGTCTCGTTGATCTGGACCACCTAGCAGAGCTGATTGATGACGACACCGTTATGGTCAGCGTGATGTACGCAAACAATGAAATTGGCACCGTACAGCCCATTCATGACATTGCCGCACTTATCAAAGAGAAGTGCGCTGCACGCTCCCAGCATGCCCACCCACTCGTATTTCACACTGATGCCGCACAGGCTGCCAACTATCTCGATTTGCATGTTGCTCGCCTGGGTGTTGATATGATGACGCTAAATGGCGGCAAAATTTACGGTCCCAAGCAGACTGGTTGTTTGTATGTAAAAGGTGGAGCAAAGCTTGAGCCGCTGATTGACGGCGGCGGCCAGGAGATGGGCCTGCGCAGTGGCACCGAGAACGTTGCCGGGGCTATTGGGTTTGCCGAAGCTTTGACTATGGCGCAGGCGATGCGACGGGACGAGGGCGCTCGACTAAAGCAGCTGCAGTCGCGCCTGGCCAAAGGTATTCAGCAGCTTCAGCCAGAGGCCACCATCAATGGGGCAAAGACAAAACGGTTGCCCAACAATGTTCACGTGACGTTCCCAGGGGTTGATAACGAGCGACTGCTCATTAAGCTGGACGAGGCCGGTGTGTTGGCAGCTGCGGGCTCGGCTTGTAGTGCCAGCAACGAGGAGCCATCCCATGTGCTGGCTGCGCTTGGGCTGGATGAGGCGACGGCACGGAGCTCGGTGCGCTTTACGCTCGGCCGCATGACGGACGAAACAGCCATTGATTACGTCCTACAGAGTCTGAGCCAAATTCTCAAATAATCCCAGTGGCTGGTCATGACTAGCACTATTGCGATGTCAGGGCGTGATTCGTGTATACTCGTAGATAAGATGGTTACGCTTATTCGTAATAGCCTACGCACCCTCGGTCTCTCCGTAGTCATTGGGCTTGCCATAGTGGCCACGGCCGGGGCTGCTTCAGATACGCGCGCCCCGGTTACCCAAAGCTACGGCACCGATGATACGGTGCAAAAGGGTATGATTGTCCGCCTCGACGCCAAGGATACCAGCAAGGTATCCATCCTCAAACAAGAAGATAGCAAGAAAATGTTCGGCGTCGTCGTTGATGCCAATGACGCAGCACTCTCTCTAACCGGCAACCTCGATAAGCGCCAGGTGTATGTGGCGACGTTTGGCAAATACTACGTGCTGGTGAGCACCCAAAACGGACCTATCATCGCCGGTGAGTCAGTCAGTATATCATCGCTCAATGGCATTGGCATGAAGGCGGACGGCGACGAAGATCTAATCCTCGGCAAGGCCTTGACCAGTTTCGACGGCAATGGACAGGTCAGCAGCACTGCCACCTACAAAGACGGCAATGGCCAAGATGTCAAGATTGCGCTCGGACGCATTTTAGTTGATGTGGCCGTGCAGGAAAATCCGCTGCGTTCGCAAGGTTTCCCGAGCGCGCTGACCCAGTTCCTGGGAGATATTGGCTATACCGTGACCAAAAAGAACGTCAGCGTTGCCCGATTGTATCTGGCGCTGGTAATTTTGATTATTACCGCGATTGTGTCCAGCGTGCTGCTGTTTAGTGCGGTACGCAACGCCATGATCTCCATCGGTCGTAACCCGTTAGCCAAGCGCGACATCATTCGCGGTATGATTCAGGTGGTCATGACCAGCTTAATCATTTTCATTATTGGCATTTTTGGGGTATATTTACTACTAAAGCTTTAGCTTTTTGAACCTTCTCAGTCCGCGCCGCCTAACTCAGCAATTTCGCCAGAGTTACCAGGGGTGCGCTTCGAAGGCTCACAAGCGTTGATAAAGGCATGCAATTTATGGTGGGAATACAAATATGACAATCTGGTGGCTCGTACTGATACTGGCATTTTTAGCTGCGGTTGGTCTGGGATTTATTTGGGTCATAGTTGCAATTAGTCGTGTGCAAGGCGGCGGTAAGCGCAGTCTGGCCGATTCGCTCGAAGATGCGGCCCAGGAAGATGTCGAGCATATCTTCAATGATGAATTTCGTGAAGAATTGCGCAACAGAGGTCGTCTACACTTCGAAAAGATTATTGGCGAGAACGCCATGTTCCTGCAGCAGGACTTGCGTTTGACGACGAGTCAGCTGAACGAGTACATGAAGGCGGAAATCACCAAAAAGCTCAAAGAGGAATTCGTCAAATACGAAGAGTCCATCATGGACGCCAAGCAACTGGCCATTGAATCTATCGAAAAAACCAACACCGCCATCGACGAACAGCGTAAAATGCTGGGTGAAGAACTCCAAAAACAAGTTACCGAACAAAAGAAACACCTCATCAAGCACTTCGAGGAGAATATGGCCGACGTCATCAATCACTACGTATTGGCAGCCATTGGAGACCAGATCGATCTGACCGACCAGCTGGAATACATTTTGGCGGAGCTAGAAGCAAACAAGGCAGCTATTGTTGAGGACATTACCAATGGTGCATGAGCCCATTGATTTTCAGTTACCAGCCCTGGTCGTCGGTGTTGCTGACGTGATGCGGCTGCGCCGTGAACTTGATGCATTGTATGATTATCTGCACCAGGAAGCCTTGCGTCAGGTCGATCCCTCGCAGCTGAAAATGCCCAAAACCAGCCGATTGCTCGATGAATTAGCGCGAGCCAACGGGGTGAATCTGTTAAAACGTGATGACTTTGAGCGAACAGCGGCGGCCTTAGAGCGTATCCAGGCCGAAGCCCCACAGATACATGTGGCTTTTTCGACCGACCCATCATCTGCATTCGTCGGACGGGTAGTCGACTGGCTGCGCAAAAATGTCCAGCCCGGTATCTTAGTGCAGGTGGGTGTGCAGCCAACGGTGGCTGCGGGGTGCGTGGTGCGCACCACAAACAAGCAATTTGACCTCAGTCTCAAGCAGCATTTCAAAGCGGCGCGTCCATTGCTGGTCGAAAAGCTGTCGGTCGATGAAGGAGTCGCCACCACATGAGTGCTGACAACAGACACTACGAACGTCTCGTAGCTGCCGGCAAGCCGGTTGGTGAGGTCGTCGCCGTCGACCACTTCCTGATAAAAGTGCGCGGGCTTCACCCGGTCAACACGCACGCACTCGTTATGTTTGAAGATGGCACCAAGGGTCTGGTACACCATGTGCTCGAAGAGGTCGTCGTAGTACTGCACCTCGGCGTGAGCAGTATTGTGCCTGGCATGACGGTAGTGCAACAACATGATGAGCTGGTCAGCAAAGTCGGCAAAGATTTCATAGGTCGCGTCATATCGGTCAATGGCGAACCACTGGACGGGGGGCCACCTATCGCTGCGGACGCAGTCTGGCCGGTATTCCATGACGCCCCGAAATTGTTTGAGCGGCAGGCGCTCGACACCCAGCTCGAGACCGGCATAATGGTGCTCGATGAGCTGTTTCCGTTAGTGCGGGGTCAGCGTATGGCCATCCTGGGCGATAGCAAAGTTGGCAAAACGACTATGGCACTGCAGCTCGCGCTAAACCAAAAGAACACTGACGTCATCAGTGTCTATGTGCTGGTGGCGAAGCGACGCAGCGACATCGATGCTCTCATCAGCCGACTCAAGTCGAACAATGCGCTCGAATCAGCCATTGTCGTGGTATCGACCGCCTTTGAGTCTCTAGTTATGAGCTACTTGGCACCGTACGTTGGCTGTGCCATCGCCGAGTATCTGTGGCAAAAATGCGACGAAGACGTCTTGATTGTGTACGACGACCTGACTAGCCACGCCCAGGCTTATCGAGAAATTTCACTACTGGCTGGCACCAGCCCCGGTCGTGACAGCTACCCTGGTGATATGTTCTATGCGCACTCCTCGTTGCTGGAGCGAGCCGGCCGTATATCGGCAAACTCGAAGACGTTGACCGCGTTACCAATCGTGCTGGCCAACGATGGCGATATCACCGCATTCCTGCCGACCAACGTCATGTCCATCACCGATGGTCAGTGGATTCTCGATATGGCAATATTTCGCGATATCATGCGACCCGCCGTCAGTTCTGGACTGAGCGTGACTCGTATTGGTGGTGTCGGCCAAAACGACGATCAAAAGAAGCTGGCGGCCCAAACAATTAAGGTGTTGAACGCGCACCGCCAAGCTCAGGAATATTCACGATTTGGTTCCGAGCTAGCCGCCGAGGCGAAACGCAACCTGCACATCGGTGCACAGCTGTACAAACTGATGGGGCAGGCGCCTGACGAGACATTCTCATTCGTGCAGCAAACGGCCATGTTTGATATTGTCTTGAACGAAAGCGGCGATCAGGTCGTTGATGTTGCCGTCATGAAAGAGGAAGCCAAAAAGCTCGCCAAAGAGGGCAAGATTACCGAGCACGCTGCTTTCCGTGATGCACTGCGCAAGGCACTCAATTTGCCCGAGCCAAAGTCAGAAGATGAAATACGTGCCGAAGAGGCTGCCAAAGCTGGCGACAAACCAGAGGAGAACCCGGCAGACCACAAAGCAGACGACAACAAGCCACACGAAGAAAAGCCCTCCAACAAGGATGATAAGCCTGCCAAGGACGAATCCCACGACGATGAGACTGATAATTCTGAGTCCGATTCATCCGATAATGCCAAGCCAGGTACTGAGATTCATCCAGAACCAAAGCCAGCTGAGCCGGCTGACAAACCAGCCGAAGCTGAGACCGACAAGGCACCAGAACCAGACGATAAGAAGCCAGCCGAAGCTGATGAGGGAGCTGCCGAGGCTTCCACCACACACGAGGCCAAGCAGCCCGAGGAGGCCCACAAATGAAACAACCACGCGAAATTGCTGTTGAGCGTGACGGCATGGGCACGATAGTGGGGCTGACCAGTGTCTTCGAGGGGCTTGCCAGTATGCGTATCGCTCAGACCAAGAACCAGGTGCTGGAATCCCAGAAATTCTTCGACGAACTATGGCTTATTTATACGCAGTTGCGTGTCGACAGCTTATTCCGCTTTGGACGTGAAGACGAAAAACATGCCATCGACAAAGAACTCTTCATCGTCATTACTGCCGAGGGTGGCTTTAGTGGTGACATTGACCAGCGACTGATTCGCATGATGCTCAAAGAATATAAAGAAGACACGCACGATATTATCGTTATCGGGCACCACGGAGCCGTCCAGCTGAGCCAGCAAAACGTCCAGTACAAGAAGTACTACAAACTTCCTGCCAAAGATCAAAATATAAACGTGTTGCCACTCATTGAGCAGATTGCGCAGTACAAGAACGCCAGCGTTTTCTATCAGTCATACGAATCTCTTATGAGCCAGGATGTGAAGAAGATTGAGTTGCAGAAGGCCGTCCAGGACGCCGGTAGCCAGGCTGCCATGGACGACAGTGAAATTATTAGTGACGCCAACTATATTTTCGAGCCCGGTACCTACGAAGTGGTCGCCCACCTTGAGCGTTCGATGTTACAGATTTCACTCAGCCAGTTGATATTGGACTCCAAATTAGCGCAGTATGCCAGTCGTTTCCGCTCCATGTCGGCCGCAAAGCAGCGTGCCACCGAGACGCATCACGACCTCGCGCTGCAGTTTAACCGAACCAAGCGTGCTGTCAGCGACGAACGACTCAAGGAAATCATTAACGGCCTGCGTGGGGCGGAGAGGGCAAAAGCATGAGTGTGACCAGCAAGGGTGTTGTCCGCGCCGTCAAAGAACTGGTGGTACGCGTCGAATTCGACGAGACGGTACCGGCGGTACGCGACGTGATTATTGTTGATAACGCCAACAAATCACAGCTGCTCGTTGATAATTTGCTCGAGGGCAACGTGGCTGTCTGCCTTAACCTATACGCTGATCGCACTATCCAAAAGGGCATGAGCGTGACGCCGACTGGACGTACGCTGGAAATTCCCGTTGGCGATGAGCTGATTGGTCGTGTGGTCGATGCTACCGCGCGACCGATTGACGGCAAGCCACCCGTCAGCGACTCGCTGCCTCGCCGCAGTATTTTCAAAGCCGCCGAGAGCCGGGCGAGCTTCTCCGGTGAAAAGCCCGAAATCCTCGAGACGGGCATCAAGGTCATTGACTTCTTTACGCCGTTCGTAAAGGGCCGCAAAATTGGCATTATCGGTGGTGCCGGTGTTGGTAAGACGGTGCTGACCATGGAGCTGATTAACAACATTGCCCAGTCGACCGGTGGTTTGTCATTCTTTGCCGGTATTGGAGAGCGCATTCGTGAAGGTCACGAATTGTATGAAACACTGGCGGGACGTGACCTGCTCAAAAACACCTGCATGTTCTTTGGCCAGATGGACCAGAACCCGGTACAGCGTTCCTTGATTGCACAGAGTGCCGTGACGCTGGCCGAATATTTCCGCGACGAGCAGGGCAAAGATCTGCTGTTCTTCGCCGACAACATGTACCGATATGTCCAGGCCAAGAACGAGGTGTCGACCATCCTCGGTCAGGTTCCGAGCGAGGGTGGCTACGAGCCAACCATTTTCTCTGACGTGAAGACCTTGCAGGACCGCCTGGCCAGTAACGAAAAGGGGTCAATTACTGCTGTCCAGACCATTTACGTGCCGGCCGACGACCTCTCTGACCCAGCTGTGCAGCAGATTCAGCACGAGCTAGATAGTATTATCGTGCTGTCTCGTGCCATCGCCGAGCAGGGCATTCGCCCCGCTGTTGACCTCAGTCGCACCACGTCCAGCCTGTTGAGCCCTGACATTGTCGGTGACCGCCACTACCTGCTTGAGCGTCCAGGTGCAGAGCCTGTTACAGAAATATGAAAGCCTAAAGGGCATTATCGCCATCATTGGTGAGAACGAATTGTCGGCGGCCGACCGAGCTGATTACGCCAAGGCCAAGAAGCTAATTACATTTTTCTCCCAAACCATGCACGTCATGGAGAACCAGTCCGCTAACAAGGGTGAAGACTTCACGCGCGAGCAAACGCTCGACGGCATCGAAGAAATCATTGTCTAGGACTCCCCATGGTCAAACGAACTAGACGCCAGCACCGGACAAATCATCGATGACGGCACGGTTGACGAGAAGCAAACCAAGGATGAGAATGGCCGCGAGCTGCTGCAGATAAAGGTCTATTCTCCATTCAAGTCCTACTATGATGAGCCGGGGTACAGCATCTCGGCCGTCAACCGCACGGGAGATTTTGATATCTTGGCGCGTCACCACAACTTTATTACACTGCTCGAGCCCTGCGAGCTAAAAATTGAATCGCGTCGTGGTCCACAGATGGTTAAAATATCGGGCGGCATCATGCATGTTCGCGGTGACAAAGTCGTCGTGTTCCTCGATGTCTAAACGTATATACGTACGTATATACGTCACCCCTGAGAAAACCCAATATAAGTTACATCTAAAACTAACCTAGAGGACGGACCTCTAGATCGGTTTTAGAACAATAGATATCGATACTGTTGGGGTTAGCCGATGACGATGTAGTCGAAGCCGAATGATTTACTACTACCGGCTGCCGAGTTGGTGCAGACGCTGAAGCTTGTCGTCGAACGATTGACGTAATAGCTGAGGCTGCCTGCTGACGAGCCAATCGGAGTGACGACGACATGGGGCGTGTTGCTATAACTCTGGGTAAAGTTTACGGTTATGAAACAACCCGCCGCCGGGCTGCTGCCGGTGTTAATCTTGATCGAGCCTGCCGTGTCAGAGCCACTCACCGACGTGGTGCCGCCGCTGCCCAGTGCGGTGCCGCTGCTTCGTGATGGCGTACTGCCGCCGCCGACGACGTGATGGGTCAAGTTGAGTGTGCTGTTGAGCTGCAGGGTGCTAAGCGTGAGCTGACTGACTGATAATGATCCATTGAACTTGGCGCCACCGTTCACTGTCAGGCCATTTTGCAGCCGTAATTTGGCCCTTCACCGCCAAGTTGTTACCGACAGACAGGTCATTTGCGACACTGACATCCTGGAACGTGCTCTGGCCACCCACATTAATGCCATTTAGGGACAGCTGGTCGCCAACGGTAAGCTTGCCGGCGATGTCAACATCACCGCGTAATAAGACCGTTCCATCGAAGATGGCATTGCTTTGCACAGTCAGGACTTGCTTGCTATCTCCGACCGAAACATCACTGTTGGCCAATTGTTTAAGACTGTCGGTTGATAGGCTTTGAGATTGGGTTTGCTGCTGAGCGTCGTTTTTGCTGGTACTAACATAGTAGATGCCACCACCACTACCCGCTAGGACGAGCAGTAACAAGAAACCTACAAAGATATATTTAATCGGGATAAAATTGAGGATAAGCCGCGCTTACGAGGGTTTGGAACGCTACTACGTCAGCCTTCGCCTTGGACGCATCACTAGCACCGCTCGTCGAATCGGCGGCTGCCTGGTTTGAACCCTGGGCGGCATCGGTTGACTCTAGTGAGTTAGAGTCGTCGTCGGCTGAATTTTGTTTGTTATCTTCCATGGCAATATGATTACACTAGTGCTTACTATGTATCATACAGCAAGGGGTGCTAAGCGTAAACGGATTGCCATACTTTGTCCTACGGGCTACAATGGCACTACAATGTTCGGGACAAAAACGCGAATAAAAAAGCTGACGAGCCTTATCGCATTGGGCGTAATGCTGGGGCTTGGGTCTGGAGGGGTGGCTCATGCCGTATGTTCCGATCCGAATCAGCAGAGTTGTTCATCGAGCTATGGTGTCAGCGAAACGTTCTTTGGCTCAGGCGGCAGCCTCAACGATTCCTGTTCCGCTAGCTATTGTGCCAAGCAGTCGGCTGGTGCTCTCGCCGTTGGCCAAAGCGGCGGCTATGGCGGCGCGTATTTCTAGGACAATAATATTGGTGCGAATAGCCCAGAGGCATATTGGCGACTCGGTGAGCTAGCAGGAACGCCGATGAGCGATTCATCGGGCAACAGTCATACGCGGTACATATTCGGGTGGATACACGCTCGGTGATCCCGGTATTCCTGGGATTGATGATGATTCCGCCGTCAGTTTTGATGGTGTCGATGGTCAAGGCTCGTTGGTATGGAGCTCAGCGTTTGATTATTCGAGTGGTTCGCACACCATCGAGCTGTGGTACAAGGGTACCAAAACAAGCACGACCAATACCGAAGCAGACATCCGCCCTTACTATCCGCGAATGATAGCGGTACGCAAAACGATTCCTGCTCGGACTACGCACAGATGGTTCGGTAAATGTCGCATATGGCGGATGGCTATGCTGGACGCAAACGGGACGGTAGCCGTTAACGATAATCGATGGCATCAAATAGTTTCCAGTATTGAGGTCAGTGGCGGCACGCATGACCATCAGACTGTATGTGGACGGTGTGCAAGATGCGATCGAATACTCTGGTAGCGCTGACGGTGGCGTCGGCTCTCCGATCATTCGGCTGGCGGCTATAATCCACTGCCACAGGCTCAGATCGATACTACATCCGGGACGTTAGACGAAGTCGCAATATACAACGGATGCAATTTCGACCAGACGCAAATCTAACGCATTACAAAGCCGGAACAGGCATTGGCAAATACCAGACCCAGGCGGCTTTAACACGGATCGGTGGCCATCGCTGGAGATGCACGTCAATACAACCAGTCGTTGACGTTGGCGTGCTGGACGACTGAAACACATGTTGGTACAGCGGAGTTCCAGGTAAAGTCATATTTGGCACAAGGGTATCAGGTGCGCATAACGAATCCACTGAGTCCAACGAGTGGCCACACACTTGGCGTGCCGGTAGTCGCGACAGCTAGCGCTGTTGGTACAGAGCAGTTTGGCATTAATCTCGTGGCGAACAGTTGCCCAGGCACGGCGCCAGGAGCTGGCGCTGGCAGTTGTTCGGGGACACTCGGCGCTGACCCTCGCAGGATCCGGACGAGACGTTTTAGTTATGGCTATTGCAGCCACCGATACAATGATTCGCCAGATCAGTACAAATACAATAACGGTGACGTTATCGCCCAGTCCAATAGTAGTTCCGGCTTCACCATATACACCCTTAGCTATATATTCAATATTTCCAACGTGACACCGGCTGGCCTCTACACTATGGATCAGAGTCTCGTTGCCACCAGCACGTTCTAGAAATCTGTGGATAACTTTTGGCAAAAAGACTTGCATGCCTAAGCACTAGCATGATATATTCACCTCAGGCATAAACAAAACAAAAAGCCGTAACAGGAGAAAAACAATGAAAAAAGTAAGAAAGGCATTGCAGCGTCCGTTGTACGGTTTGGCTGCTTTAGGTCTGCTGGCAGGTGTCGCGCTGTCAGCGTGGCTGCCAGGTATGGCTTCGGCCGCTCAGGTTACATCACGCCTGATCCAATTAAGTAGTTCAACGCCCGACGCGACGGGAGTAACATATCATGTGTCGTTCGTTCCTGCATCAGGATCTGACATTGGCGGTATCGTCGTAGACTTTTGTGCCGATACGCCACTAGTAGGTACAAACTGTACATACCCAACCGGGTTCGACCTGGGTAGCTCACCGGCTGTGTCTAGTCTCACAGGCTTTTCGACAAGTACTGGTAGCTGGGTAACTACGAACAGTTTGCAAGGTAGTGCCACCAACAAACAGGTGCTGCTTTACACAAACACCACAGCTCAAACCCCAACCGGTGGTGCTACACCTATCACATTCGACATTACGGCCGTGCACAACCCAACAGCCACTGGCTCATTCTATGCACGTATCCTAACCTTTGACACATCTGCTAACACCGTCTCGGAATATACCGCAACTGGTACCACTCGTGCCTCATCATTCGCAGATATGATCGACTACGGTGGTGTTGCTATGAGTACAGTCGACACCATTACCGTCACAGCCCGAGTTATGGAGTCACTGAGTCTCTGTGTCTACGGTGACGATAACGGTGGTGGCGCCGGCACTGGTAGCTGTGGAGACGTTAACTCACCTCCATCCATCGATCTTGGTACGGGAACTCCTGCGGTAATTGACTCTCTTGCGGCTTACACTAACTTCGTCAACTTCGACTTAGACACTAACGCTTCTGGTGGCGCGGTCATCAGACTGAAAGGCGATACGCTAGCCAGTGGTGCTAACACCATAACGGCTGTCAACAGTGGTGCATCCTACGCTCGAATCTACAACGGTGTTGCTGGCAGTGAAGCGTTCGGACTACATGTTCCAACTACTACTGCAGCAACAGTCGGACAAGTAGATGCAGTCGGTAACTACGACTACAACATCGATACACTTGGTAACAATGACGACTTCGCGCTCAACACAACAAATACGACGAGCACATATGGTGACATCATTTGTGACACAAACAGTGGTCCGATTGCTGGAGCGAAAGTCCCGATTACGTACGGTGTAACAGCTAGCATCACTACAGAGGCAGGCGTTTACACTGCTGACCATCAATTGATTGCGTCCGGCACCTTCTAGCACGTACAATAAAGGATATGCGGTTTGTAAAACGCAACTTAGTACGCGTATCTATCCTAATCACAATGGCTTCACTCCTTGTACTGGGAGTGAAGCCATTCGTGTTTCATACGAATGCTGCCGAGCTGCCTAATAGAAAAATTGAACTCAGTACTTCACTGATAGGTGACACCGGCAGATATCGCTTCTCGTTTGAGATGGAATCAGTAGGGGCATCAGTCGGCTCGATTCGATTCCAATTCTGCGCCAACTCACCATTAATTGATGATAGCTGTACTGCTCCAGTCGGGTTGGACGTTTCATCATCCACCTTGATTGATCAACAGACAAACACAGGATTTGCCATTGGAGCTGGTACCGATGCGAATACAATAGTGCTTACTCGCGCGGCGGTGCCGGCCAATGCAGGCACATCAGTATATGAATTTGATAATGTACGGAACCCTAATAACTACGGCACGTACTATGTTCGTTTACAGACATACGCCGCCACATTCCCGACGGCAATGGATGTTGACCATGGCGGTCTAGCCTATTCACTCAACCGCATTGTAAGTGTCAGCACCACCGTGCCTCCGTTCCTGCTTATGTGTACAGGGATTACCATAACGGGATTCGACTGTACGACTGCTACGGGCAATTACATCAACTTTGGGGAACTCTCCAGCACGTCGCCCCGGACCGGAACAACGCAAATGGTGCTAGCTACCAACGCCACTGATGGATATGTGGTGACGGTCAATGGTACGACTATGCTTTCAGGTGTAAATAGCATTCCAGCTATAACCTTTAACGATGTATCTCGGCCTGGTACAAGCCAATTTGGAATAAATTTGCGCAAGAATACCGACCCAAATGTCGGTGCTAATGTAAGTGGGGCGGGTAGTGCCGCAGTAGCAGCTTCATATGGAATTTCAAACAGGTATCATTTTATATCTGGTGAGCAGATAGCATCAACGACCAACGCCGATAATTATAGGAAATACACGGTTAGTTATCTGGTTAATATTGCGAAAGATCAAAAGCCTGGTATATATGTTAGTACGCTGACATATGTTGCCGTGGCAACTTTTTAGAAGTATCGCATCTGTATTGTGCAAGCTCTAGCGGTTTGATATGATTGTGGCTAAGGACTATGTAAAAGGTATGAAATCAATGAAAAATATTAAAGATATATTGAGCGTGGGCATATTTGCATTTGTAGCGCTGTTCTTGGCTCTGTCACCGGTGGCCTCTGCAGCTTCGAGTGAGGGTAATGGTATGCGAGTTTCTCCTGTCCGCACAGACTTAGTAGTGCAGCCAGGTTCCTCAAAAATCGTGAGCGTATATGTTCGCAACGTGACCAAAGTCGAGGAAAGATTAAAAGTCCTAGTAAATGATTTTGTCGCCAGCAAAGATGAGAGCGGAGCACCCGCACTACTATTAAACGGTGAGGCAAACGATCAACACGGCTTAAAGAAATATGTCACAACTCAAGACACTGTTGTAGTTGCACCTGGGACTCAGCAAGAAGTTAAAGTTGCCATCAAGATTCCGACCGGTACTGCCGGAGGTGGTTACTACGGTGCGATTCGATTTGCCCCATTCAGTGGCAGCGGAGATAACGCGAACGTATCCCTATCAGGAAGCGTTGCGTCACTAATCCTCGTTCGCGTACCTGGAGACGTAAAAGAGAAGGTTACGCTCGTGAGCTTTGATGCCAGACAGGGTAAGCCACCACATGATGTCGCTCGAACAGTTTTTACATCCAACAAGGATATCAAGGCGACCGTTCGTTTCCAGAATGAAGGAAACATTCAGGAGCAGCCATTCGGAAAAGTTCTTCTAAAAAAGGGTGATACCGTCGTTAAGGAATATGAAATTAATCATATCGATCAACCAGCAAATGTTCTCCCTGATAGCATCCGCAAGTTCCAGATACAACTGAAGGAGCTTAGCTCATTTGGAAAATACACCCTAGAAGGTAATTTCGGTTACGGCACTACAGGACAATTAATTACCGCAAAAACGACATTTTACATCATCCCGGTGTATATAATTGTTCTCGGATTGATAATACTTGCACTAATATTGTTCCTGATCTTTGGTCTACCACGCGTAATTCGTAACTATAACAAGCGCGTGCTACGAAAAGCCGGTCGTAGATAACAGTTTGAATGACACGAGTAGTGGGGCGTGGACAGCTTGCCGCGAACTTCCATCTCGGTTATGGTAATAGTAGGATGAAAATACAACGCTGCAAACGTTTACTGAACCTCACGGTTGTGCTGGTAGCCTTGTTTGCACTTGTACTGCCCGTCTCAGCCGTTTCGGCGTTGGGCTCTCCTGATCCCGAGCAGGATGGCTCAGTCGGTCTAGAGGGACGTATATCGTCCCCACCACCGACGCAGGCTGCCACCATTACAACGCCTAGTAATGGGCAGACATTTAGCTCATCTCCCATTAGGGTCGCCGGTCTCTGTAAATCAGGTCTGCTGGTGAAAATATTTTCAAACAATGTTTTCGTGGGCTCAGTGACATGTACGAATGGCAGCTTTAGCTTACAAGTCGGTCTGTTTAGCGGCAAGAATGAGCTAATCGCCCGAGTATATGATGATCTTGATCAAGCTGGCCCCGGCTCTAACCTAGTCAGTGTGACATTTAATGATGCAAATTACGCCCAGTATGGCACTCAGCTGACCTTAACGAGCAATTATGCCCGTCGTGGTGCCAACCCTGGTGATAAGTTGACCTGGCCGATAGCACTCAGTGGTGGCACACCACCGTATGCGCTCAGTATTGACTGGGGGGATTCATCTGGTAATCAGCTGCTCAGCCAAGGATTTGGTGGGAATATTACGATCACTCACACGTATACCAGCGCCGGTATCTATGATGTGGTCATCAAGGCAACCGACAAAAACGGTAGTACTGCCTATTTACAAGTAGTCGGTGTGGCAAACGGCGAAGCATCGCAAAAATCTGGCAATAGCAACTCCAGCAGCACGATTACGACGAAGATCTCCCCGGAATGGTACTGGTTTCTGCCTGTCGTACCTCTATTGATTTTGGCCTTCTGGCTGGGCGGTCGCAACGAATTGTATGTGATTCGCAAGCGTCTTGACCGCGCCCGCAGCGGTACGCCATAGCGCATCGTAGTTCAAAATTTGTTAAAATAGATCAGTTATGGCAAAAGATAATTCCCACACTAAGGTCTTTGTTGGTATGTCTGGCGGCGTTGATTCGTCCGTGACTGCTGCACTGCTCAAACAGCAGGGATATGACGTCACCGGTGTCTATATGAAGAATTGGAGCCAGGATTTGCCCGGCTTCCAGTGCCCGTGGAAGGAAGATTATCAGGATGCCAAGCGAGTAGCGGTGCAGCTGGATATTCCGTTCAAAATGTATGATTTTGAGACAGAATATCGTCAGCGAGTTGTTGATTATATGCTGGATGGCTACAAAGCAGGCATCACACCAAACCCGGATATCATGTGCAATCAAGAGATAAAATTTAAACTATTTCTCGAGACGGCACTCGCTGACGGAGCCGACATGATTGCGACGGGGCATTATGCACGCACGCACGACGGTCGTCTATTCACGGCTGCAAATGCCGACAAGGATCAAACGTATTTCTTGTATCGTGTCCGAGGCGATGCGCTGGCAAACAGCCTCATGCCCATTGGTGATTTTGTGAGCAAAGAGGAAGTTCGTTCGCAGGCGAAAAAACTCGGCCTGGCGACCGCCGAAAAAAAGGACAGTCAAGGCATCTGCTTTGTTGGCAAGGTGGGCATCAAGGAGTTTTTGCAGCAGTTCGTGACGACGGAGCCCGGCTGCATAATCGATCAGCATGGCCGAACCATTGGCGAACACGATGGCGCGCTGTTTTACACTATCGGTCAGCGTCACGGTCTACACGTGGGCGGTGGTTTACCGTACTACGTCGCTGGCAAGGATATGGACAAGAACGAAGTGTATGTCACGTCAGATATTGATGATGAGCGACTATGGCACGATAAGCTAAACCTGACTGCGCTGCATTGGATTGGCGATGCGCCCGATGCCAGCAAAACATACCAGGTACGCACCCGGTATCGACAGCCACTGGTCTCGTGCCAGCTGAGTGTTGACGGTGACCTCATGCAACTCAGACTGGGTGAATCGGTCCGTGCCATCACGCCCGGCCAGTCAGCGGTCATCTACGATGGCGACGAGTGCTTGGGCGGCGGCATCGTTGTATGATTCTGCCACCTCTGTTAGAATACGTGTGATGAATGCACAAGACGTCCGAGCGAAGTATCTAGAGTTTTGCCGCCAAAACGACCACGAGGTGATTGCTCGTGCACCGCTCGTTCCCAAGGATGACCCCACGACGCTGTTTACCGGCAGTGGTATGCAGGCGCTGTTGCCATACTTGCTCGGCCAGGAGCACCCCAAGGGCGTTCGACTAGCCGACAGCCAAACCTGCTTGCGTGCCCAGGATATTGAAGAAGTCGGCGACAACCGTCACACGACGTTCTTTGAGATGCTAGGCAACTGGAGCCTCGGTGATTACTTCAAGGCCGATCAACTGCCATGGTTCTTTGACTTTTTGACGGAGATTGTTGGCCTGGATCCCAGCAAGCTGTACGTAACGTGCTTTATTGGTGACGAAGCCAACGACATCCCACGCGACGAAGAAAGCGCCAAGATTTGGAAAGATTTATTTGCCGCCAAGGGTATTGTGGCCGAAACCCAAGATATCGGCAGCGAAGCCGATGGTGCTAAGCGTGGCATGGACGAGCATGCGCGCATTTTCTACTATGACGCCAGCAAAAACTGGTGGTGCCGCGCTGGCAAGATTGCTGACATGCCCGAGGGCGAACCGGGCGGACCGGACAGCGAAGTATTTTATGAATTTGATTTCATTCAGCACGACACCAAGTACGGTGCCAAGTGCCACCCCAACTGTGACTGTGGCCGCTATATGGAAATCGGCAACAGCGTCTTTATGGAGTATGTCAAAACAGCTCAGGGTTTTGCTAAGTTGCCAAAACAGAATGTAGATTTTGGCGGCGGCCTGGAACGTATCGCTGCTGCCGCGCTCAACAACCCTGATGTATTTGTGATAAGTATATTGCAGCCAATCATTGAAAAGCTCGAGGAAATTAGCGGCAAGAACTACGAAAGTCACACCGAAAGTATGCGTGTCATCGCCGACCATCTGCGCGCCGCGACGTTCCTGGCAGTGGATGGCGTGAAGCCCAGCAACAAAGAGCAGGGTTATGTCATGCGCCGCCTGGTGCGCCGAGCGGTGCGGTTTGCCTTTGACCTGGGCGTCGAGCAAAACTTCCTGGAGCAGATCGTGCCGGTCATCGCTGACTTGTATCACGTCGATTTCCCAGAAGTTGCCGAACACCGTGACGAAGTCATCGCTGTATTAATCAAAGAAGAAAAAGCCTTCCGCCAGACCATCCGCAAAGGTATTCGCGAGCTAGAAAAGCTCAAAGATGACGGTTTGACAGGCGCAGAATTGTTCAAGCTGTATGACACCTATGGCTTCCCGGTCGAGCTGAGTATCGAAGAGGCATTTAAGCAGAATATCGAGGTTCCAGAAACTTGGCGGGCCGAGTTTGATGCGCACATGGAAGAGCAGCGTCAACGCTCACAGACGGCTGCTAAGGGCGTGTTCAAGGGCGGTCTGGGTGGCAAGACCGAACAGCACAAAAAGTACCACACCGCGACGCATCTGATGTACCAGAGCCTACGGCATGTCCTAGGTGACCATGTCATCCAGCACGGCAGCAATATCACCGAGGAACGACTGCGTTTTGACTTCAGCCATCCCGACAAGATGACAGCCGAGCAAATCCAACAAGTCGAGGACATGGTCAACGAGCAAATTGATAAAGACCTGATCGTTACCTGGGAAGAACACCCAACTGATAAAGCCATCAACGAATTACATGTGCTGGGCGCCTTTGGCGATCGCTACGGCGACGTCGTCAAGTGCTACCGCATGCAGGCGGAGGGCGAAGACACGCCGTTCAGCTTCGAAATCTGCGGCGGTCCCCACGTCGACCACACTGGCCAACTGGCCGAGGGCGGCAAGAAATTCAAAATAACCAAAGAAGAATCCTCGTCAGCCGGCATCCGTCGCATCAAAGCCGTATTACAGTAGATTGGGAAGAGCAGCCCGACAAAAAGTCGCATCTTTTTGCCGGCGCGATGAGAAACCTGCTGGCAGGTGTCTCATAAGGCGAAGCCGCAAAGAAGAATCCTCCAGCGCCGGCATCCGTCGCATCAAAGCCGTATTACAGTGAAGAAAAATTAGGCGACGTATTCGTGCGTTTCACGGTCGCAATATTCGAGCAGTGCAGAAAACTCAGATGTGAATGGCTGGTAGAGTGCTTCGTGATCCGTTGTCATGTGGGCTATTCGCTTGAGCGTTTGTTCACGACGGAGCGCAGACTCATGGCGTTTACGCGCTAGCTCTCTTGCTTCATGAATTTTGGCTCGTTCATCAGCTGGTGGCGCTGGCTGGGCATCAATGTCAACAAGCGGAAAACCTTCCAGGTCGGATATGCGACGAAGCGTTTCTGCGACCTGGCGCGAAACTTGTTCGCTGTGCCCATTCAATTGCCCGCGGTCGAACCGTACAGCGACCTGCCCATGCCCATTGTGTAGCCTGGCATAGTGTCGTACGTCTGCTGAGCCAAGCGCTACGAGTCTAGAGTTGTCATCGTCATACGCAGCGACGACCGGAGTCTGCTCGCCATGCAGGGGTAGGCCGTATTCCTCTAGCTCATCGGGCGAGACAGCCGTGTTTAATAAATCCCCAGAGTAAAAGGAGAACGGCCGTCCGCCAATCTCCATATGTGACACAGACATGTTTTATACTCCTGTCCGCATGTCAATCCATGCAGTTGTACTTATGTTTGTGATGTTATCTCGCCTAGGAAATCCCCGATTCGTGTCAGGAACTTGATAGGTGAGCCGAATATGTGTGTTTTTGAGTGCCATATTCAACTTTTATTATAGCACGCTTATGTCAAGTTTTAGCTGCTATTTGTGAGAAAACTCACAAAGTAGTGTACTAACATCCAATCGAGATTGCAATGATGAATTTTGTACACCCATCAGGGGAAAGGCTTGCCTAAGTCTGCGCGGTTCGTGCTAAAATAATATGCATATGCTTGATTCATTCAAAGCCCTGAGCCGCGAGGCGGCGACCAAAGCGCGCGATGCGGCTGGACGATTACGAAACAAAGAGGACGAATATATCGTCGGCTTAGATATTGGTACCGAAGTAGTCAAGGCGTTGATTGGGCGAGTGACTCCCGAAGGCGACATCGAAGTTATCGGCGTAGGTCGTCAACATCAAAAACTCACCGACATGCAGGCAGGCGCCATCGCGGACATCGTCAGTGTCGTCCAAAACTGCGATAAAGCCCTTGGTCAGGCCGAAGAGCAGGCCGGAGTTAGTGCTCGAACCGCGGTTATCGGTATCGCTGGTGAGCTCGTAAAAGGCATGACTACTACCGTGCGCGTTTCTCGTAAGGATGCCAAACAACAGATAGACATTGCCGAAATGGAACGAATCATTCACGTTGTGCAGGAGCGAGCCGAGAAGAAGACGCGTGATCAGTTGGCGCTGGAACTCGGCGGCAAAGAAGTCGACGTACGCCTCGTCAATAGTGCGCTCGTCGGCATCGAAATTGATGGCTACCCCGTGACGAACCCCATCGGTTTCCAGGGCAAGCACGTCGTGGTGCAGTTGTATACCGCCTTTGCACCGATGTTGCACATTGGCGCGTTAGAGCGGACTGCCCAGGAGCTTGATTTGGATTTGCTTGCTGTGGCGGCTGAGCCATTTGCAGTGTCGCGGTCGGTGATTGGAAACCGGCAAAGTGGCAACTTTAGCGCCATCCTCATGGACGTCGGCGGCGGTACGACCGATATTGCTGTTATTAACGACGGTGGTGTCCAGGGTACGAAGATGTTTGGTATCGGTGGTCGCGCCTACACCAGGGCAATTGAACGTGGACTGGGTCTGGAGTTTGACGAGGCTGAAGATTTGAAGTTGGCTCTGAGCGATGGGATCATTGAAGCCAAAAAGCGCGATGAGGCCGACGAAGCACTGCAACGGACGGTTGATGTCTGGACTGATGGCGTAGAACTAGCCTTGAGTGAATTTGATCAGCTCGATCACTTGCCGCACCGCATGTTCCTCTGTGGCGGTGGCTCAAGCCTGCAGGCGTTAACTGATGCACTTGAGAAGACTGAGTGGTATCGCAAACTTGCCTTTACCCGCAAGCCATCAGTGCATCATATCCGTCCTGACCAGGTCGTGGGTATTACCGACAAGACCGGTGACGTCAATGATCACACGTTTATCACCGCACTCGGATTACTGCGAGTTGGACTGGATACGTTACAATTTAGTGAAGGCGACTCCGGATCGATTCGCGATAAAATCGACAGGATGCTCCAGGTATAACCATGGCAGGCACAGCAGCAAACAAAGATACCATTTATATAGATGTCGATGATGAGATAACCACCATCATTGATAAAGTACGCGCCAGTAACGGTCGCATCGTTGCTCTGGTGTTGCCAAAACGGGCAACGGTATTACAGAGCGTCGTAAACATGAAGCTCCTAAAACGCAGCGCTGACGAGGCGAGTAAACAAGTCGTTCTAATCACTGCTGAAAAAGGCCTGCTACCACTGGCTGGTGCAGTCGGACTCTACACGGCGGGTACCCTGCAGTCAAAACCCGAAATCCCAGCCGTCCCAAATAGCAACGCCTCGAGCGATGACGATGATGAAGTCATGCTGGACGACGAGGAGGGTGAATACACGGCAGATACCGCCGGTGATCAGTCGGTTGGAGTGCTGGCCGACAAGGCAGGCGCTGGACTTGTTATTTCCTCTGGTGTAGATGTCGAGGATACCCCAAAAGCCGAAGCGGCTGCTGCCAAATCAGCCACCAAGGCCAAGAAAAACAAGAAGCTACTGGTACCAAACTTCAATAAATTCCGCGTTCTGACCGCGGTTGGCATCGCTGCTATTGTACTGCTGGTAATTGGGCTGTTCCTGGTTACGACGGTATTGCCAAAGGCGGTTATTGCCATTTCCACCAACGCCCAGGATGTAAACAGCAGCCTAAATGTAACCCTGGATACTAAAGCGACGAAGGTCGACTTGGGTACCAGCACCGTGCCAGCAACATCAGTTGAGCAGCAGAAGACGTATACCAAGCAAGTCGACGCCACCGGCAAGCAAAACAATGGTGAGACCGCAGATGGAACCGTCAAGATGACTGCAAGCAAGTGTAGTGGTAGCCCATTTGATGTGCCAAGCAGCGTGTCCGCCGGTACCGGCATAAGCACCAGTGGTAAAACCTATATCACGCAAGAAACAACGTCCTTCACCATTATAGGGGCTACAGATGAAGGTGGGGGCTGTTATAACTATCCCGCATCAGACAATACCAGCATAAGAGCGCAAAAAGCGGGTAAGGCATATAACGAAAGCAACGCTTCCTTTTCGGTCAACGGGAGGTCTGATGTTAGCGCGACCGGCTCTGCCAGTGGCGGCACCGATGACATCGTTGTAGTGGTCAGTCAAAGTGATATCGATAATGCCACAGGCCAAATCGATACCAATGACAGTACGGTCAAGGATGCGTTGTACCAGCAGCTGACCGATGATAATTTATTCGCGATTCGTGCCACATTTTCGGCCGGCAAACCAAATGTATCATCCAGTAGTAAGCCTGGCGACGAAGCCAGTACGGTGACCGTCACGGAAACCGTCACCTACACTATGTTTGGCACCAAGCAGGACAATTTAGTCCAGCTCATCGAAGATGATATCAGCCAGCAGGTCGACACGAGCAAGCAAGGCATCATTGATGATGGACTCGATCAGGCTGCCTTTACGCTTGATGAAGCGAAAAAAGACTCCGCCAAGGTCAATATGGAGAGCACAGCGACCGTCGGACCAAAGATTGACACGGATAGTATCAGGCAGCAGGTTGCCGGCAAGAAGAGTGGCGAAGCACAGGATATTATCAACCAGCTACCGGGTGTTACAGATGTCAATATCAAACTGAGCCCATTCTGGCTGACATCTATACCTAGCAATCCCGATAAGATTACCGTTAATGTAGGCAAGGCATCCCCGGCTAATGGATCGTAGCCAGGATAGCATCATGGCAACGGCTCAAGGAGATATTTTGGCACTCGACGTCGGCGCCGTACGTGTAGGTGTCGCGCGTGCATCGAGCACGGTGCGCCTGGCCGAACCGCTGACGACGCTTGCCAATGACGAAACCATTTGGCAGCGCTTGGACCAGCTCTGTGAAGAGCACGCGGCGCAACAGTTGGTAGTCGGTCTGCCACGCAATCTGAGCGGTGAAGATACTGCGCAAACAACGTTTGCTCGTGCCTTTGCTGATGAGCTCGCCAAACACACGTCGCTCCCGATACGGCTGCAAGACGAAGCTCTGACGTCAAAGAAGGCCGAGGACGAATTATCCCAGCGCAACAAGCCCTTCAGTAAGGCTGACGTTGATGCCCTGGCGGCAACCTACATCCTCGAAGATTATCTCAATGACGGTCGTGGTACACTGTAGAACGTATGGCACGCTATCAGAGACAATACCGGCGCCGAAGCTTTCCGACTCGAATGCTTATCCTCATCATCATTATCGTCCTCCTCGCGGTAGGGGGGACAGTAGTGGTGCGTCGACAATATAGCCACAATCTGCAACCGGTTGGCACAAGTAAAACAGAGGTATATGTCACAATTCCCAGCGGTTCATCAGCTAGCGATATTGCACAGCAATTGTATAGTGCTGGGTTGATACGCAATGCCAAGACCTTTGAATGGTACGTGAACACCCATAACATCCGTGAAAAGCTGCAGGCGGGCACCTACGGCTTTACGCAAAGTATGACCACTGATGCCATTGCCGAGGCAATAGCCAGGGGCGATGTTGCGACCGATTTGGTGACGATTATCCCAGGCCAGCGGCTCGATCAGGTCAAGCAAACGTTTGTTGATGCGGGATTTTCGCCGGCGGCGGTCAACAGCGCCTTGGTCGCCAGCCGTTACAGGGGTACGTATCCAGCTCTCGCTGACAATCCTAAGTCGGCTAATCTTGAGGGCTTCCTCTACCCTGATTCGTATCAGCGCAATGCCGATACCGATCCGAGTGAAATTGTCGCTGAGTCCCTAGTCGAGATGCAGAAATATCTGACGAGTGATATTCGCTCGGGCTTTGCAAAGCAAGGCTTGAGTGTGTTTCAAGGGGTTTCATTGGCGTCAATCGTCGAACAGGAAGTCCCCGGCACTGCCGACCGAGCCAAAGTCGCTCAAGTATTTCTGTTGCGCCTAAAGCGCAATATGACGCTGGGCTCCGATGTGACTGTGGTATATAGCAAGGCCGTGAAGAATAGTAAATATGACACCACTGAGCATAAGGGCCTGCCGCCCGGCCCCATCGGGTCCGTCAGCAAGGAGGCGCTGAATGCAGTTGCCCATCCGGCGAATACCGACTGGCTGTTTTTCGTAACTGGGGACAATGGCAAAACGTACTTTTCGCATACCTATGACGAACACAAGGCAAATATTGCAAAATATTGCCGCGAAGGCTGTCCCAGCGGTGGCTAAGACCAGAACCTAACAGGGGTGGACGAGCACGATTTCGCTTGTAGTAACGGCCAGAAATTGGTATACTTGGCGCTATAGTGCGGTGCTGTACGGTATGACGCACTATTTTGATTCTGTTGACTGACGTTAGTCATGGCAGCAGGATAGGTAACCCGGTATATCGGGCAGGAGCTTGTATTAGTTACTCTGATTCTAAAACTGTTATTGGCAGGCTGATTCTCCCCAAAAAAGCGGGAGGCTTCAACCTCACTCAACTTCTCAAACTTGACCGCCTGCGCGCATCGCTGCGTCGGCGTATTTTGCGTATTGGGATTGTTGGGGCGAACCTCATTGTCTTGATAGGTGTGGTGGTGTTGGTGATTGGTCACTCAACACAGACAGACGCCACCGCTCCCCCCGTATCCTCCGAGAGCAGTTCAGCGGTTGCGACTCCGCAATTAACTCCACTCGACCAACTAGCGTCCGCCAGCATCGCCGAGACGGCCGCCAAGATGGTGGGCGTAGGTGAAGTCGTCGCTATCACCAACCAAGCTGACTCGGAGCGAGCTCAGCTCAGTCAGGCATCCATCGCTAACGACACGCTCGCCTACAAGCCTCAGGTAGTTGAGTCAGCTTACAAATCCAATAAGGACATCAAGCTCTATGTCGTCCAGTCTGGCGATACCATGTCGAAAATTGCCACTAAATTCGGTGTCTCCTCCGACAGTATCCGTTGGTCAAATGATCTCAGCGACAACAATGTCTCACGAGGTATGAAGCTAAAGATTCCGCCCGTCGAAGGCATTGTGTATAAGGTGAAAAATGGCGACTCACCCGGTTCTTTGGCACTGAAATACAATGTCTCAAAGGCCAAGATTATCCAGTACAACGATGCTGAGCTAAAGGGCTTGAAGCCGGGCGAGTTGATTATTCTACCCGGGGCAACCAGGACGCAACAGATTACCTCCTCGTATTCATCATCGTCAACCGTTACGTATCGCCAGCCATCATACGGGTATAACGGCTACGACTACGGTTATTGCACCTGGTGGGTGGCTAATGAACGCCAAAAGGCAGGTAATCCATTGCCGGTCGGGCTCGGGAACGCCAGCAGCTGGCCATACTGGGCGAAAGTCTTCGGCCTGTCGTACGGCTACTCGCCGCGTGTAGGAGCGGCAGCGGTGACGAGCACGAGCGGTGAAGGTCACGTCGCCTATGTTGTACAGGTTAACAGTGATGGCAGCATCTGGGTCTCTCAAATGAACTCCAGCGGCCAACGCAGCCTTTCAGATTCGACCCCAGTTGGTGGCTGGAATGTCGTATCGTATCGCCATTGGAGCGCTTCGTCGGCCAACTCATTCTTCTACATTTACTAGGCCGGCGTTTACCAATGACACTTTATTGGCTATGCTAGGGGTAAGATGTTTATAGATGCAGTGAATGTTGATGTTGTCGCTGGCGACGGCGGTGACGGTCGCGTGAGCTTTCGACACGAAAAGTTCATTGATCGTGGTGGTCCTGATGGTGGTGACGGCGGCCATGGCGGCGATGTTGTATTTGTGGCGAGCCGTAATCAAAACACCCTCGCTAAGTTCCGTTTTGATAAACTCGTCAAGGCAGAACCCGGTCAGGCTGGCAGCAAGCAGAAAAAACATGGTCGGAGTGCCAAAGCGCTCGAAGTGGACGTGCCCGTCGGCACCGTTATTACATCGACAGAGGGTGTTGAGCTGGCTGATCTCAAACAGGATGGCCAACGAGCCATCATCGCCAAGGGCGGCCGCGGTGGTTTTGGCAATGCCCACTTCGTCAGCTCACGACGCCAGGCGCCAAAGTTTGCCGAAAAAGGCGAACCGGGCGAGCAGTTCGAGGTATCACTGGAGCTGAAAATGATTGCGGACGTCGGTCTGCTGGGACTCCCAAATGCCGGCAAGTCCACGTTGCTGGCTCGGCTGAGCAACGCCCGTCCCGAAATTGCTGACTATCCGTTTACGACACTGACTCCTAATCTTGGTGTGGTAGATATTGATAAAACGAGTCTATTGTTTGCTGATATTCCCGGTCTTATTGAGGGTGCCAGCGAGGGCAAAGGCCTCGGTCACACCTTCCTTCGTCACGTAGAACGCACGGCTGTAATGCTACATCTGATTGATGCCTACCAAGACGACTTAGTCGGCACCTACCAGACGATTCGGGATGAGCTGGCAGCGTATGACAAAAAGCTGGCCAAACGTCCCGAGATCATCGCCCTAAACAAAACCGAAGGGCTCGACGATGACATGATAGAGGATATGCTGGCTCAGCTGCGCAAAGCTGCCGGCAAAAAAGCCCAATTGTTCGCAATCTCCGGGCAATCCGGCAAGGGTCTGCAGCAGATGCTGTATGCGTTGAAGGATATGGTGCAGGCGGCTCGTGCAGCCGAAGCAGCCGCAATCGCCAAGCGTTCCAAGCAGACGAACGATGAAGGCGTACCTGTGCTACGTCTGGCTGATGAGGATAAGACTTGGTCTATCGAATCGCACCCTGATGGGTTTATGGTGTCAGGCACAAAAATTGAGCAGTTTGCCGTCCGCACAGATTTTGATAACGACGAGGCCGTACAGCGGCTGCGTGATATCATGCGCAAAATTGGCATTATGCACGAGTTGGTGCGAAAGGGTATCCAGCCGGGACAAAAAGTCGTCTTCCCATCCGGCAGCTCGTTCGACTATTGATAAATATTATAAAACGTGTTACAATATGAATTATGAGTAACGATCATGACCGCAACAAACCCCCAAAATATTTAGCCGATATGGCAGCCTGGGAACAAGAGTTGAAAATCGTTGATCCAGAAAACCAGGCGCCCATTGTACGCGCACTGGTCGACTACACCGATCGGCTATTCGGTGCACCTCAGCATACCGCGTCTGATAGCTCAGGTCGGTACATCGTTCGCAACGGTGTTAACGTACAGCGTCACTGCTTTATGTCCTATCCTGGCGATGGCAGCAACGGTCCTGCAGAACCAATTACATATATTACCCTTCAGCGTACTGGCGACAAGCGTCGCGAGACAGAGTCGTTGCGGATGACGTTACACGAAAATTCGGGGCGTGCCAACGTTTCTGGGTCTGGCTATATAATACCCGCATCTAGGGGCAAAGCACGGTTCGGCCATCTGGCGTATGATTCTACAAAGGTACCGACCGGAGTTCCTGCAAACTACGCTGAGCAAACCGAAGCTAACATTCCTCTGACCTTGCATGACGAAGCAGACATTGCCGAGGCGCTCGAAACATTTACAGCTGACATGATTCGTTCCGCGGAAGATCCTCAGCCTGGTCCGCTCTCCCGCTTTATTGGTCGCATTGCTGGTAAATAGGGTTTCCGGCTCATCCTTCTTCGCTGTCTAGTGGTACACTACTAGGCATGGCTCAGAGTTTATTCTTTTATGACCTAGAGACGAGTGGCATCAATCCACGCGAGTCGCGCATTATGCAATTTGCCGGGCAGCGTACCAATATGCAGCTGGAGCCGGTTGGCGAGCCGGTCAACATTCTTATCAAAATGACACCCGATGTCTTGCCCGAACCTGACGCTATTATGTTAACCGGCATTACCCCACAACAGACATTAGCCGATGGCGTCTCCGAAGCCGATTTTCTCAAAACGTTTCAAGACGAGGTTGCTATCCGCGACACCATATTTGTCGGTTACAATACCGTTCGGTTCGATGACGAGTTTATGCGCTTCCTCCACTACCGCAATTTCTACGATCCGTATCAGTGGCAGTGGAAGGACGGTCGTGGCCGTTGGGATCTGCTGGATGTCGTACGTATGACACGAGCGTTACGTCCTGACGGGATTGAGTGGCCCTTTGCACCCGATGGCAAACCAACAGTACGCCTTGAATTTATGACCAAAGTAAACAAGCTATCGCATGATAACGCCCATGACGCCCTGGCCGACGTGAACGCGACAATCGCAGTTGCTCAACTTATCCGTAACAAACAGCCAAAATTGTTCGACTATTTACTGTCGATGCGAGATAAGAAGTCTGTGGCCGATTTGGTACTTTCGACTAACCCGTTTGTGTATACCTCAGGAAAGTATGCCAATGAATTTGAAAAGACAACCGTCGCGGTGGCCATCGCCAAACACACTAAAAAGGGTGGTGCCCTAGTCTATGACTTGCGGCATGATCCCAGCGAATTTCTCACATTAACACCCAACCAGTTGGTTGAACGATGGAAATATAACAAAGATCAGGATGCACCCAAGCGCTTGCCGGTGAAAACGTTGCAATTCAATCGTTGCCCGGCCATAGCGCCACTTGGGGTGCTCAAAGAAGGTGACGCCATGAAGCGACTCGATATCGATTTGCAGCGAATCGAAAAACATCGAGCGCAGCTGGCTGATGCGCCCGGTTTTATCGATAACCTGAAGAAGGCACTCGAACTGATGGACACACAGCAGCAGACTGAATGGGAGAGTCGTCCGCAATCTGTCGATATGCAGCTGTATGACGGTTTTTTTGATGAACACGATGGTCGACTGCTGCCCGTGGTGCGGGCTGCAGCCCCCCAAGATTTCGAGCAACTACAATCGGACCTGCACGATCCGCGCCTGAAGGCTTTGCTGCCACTGTATCAGGCTCGTAATTTCCCGGCTAGTTTAACAACTGAGCAGCGGCAGACATGGGACGAATTTTGTCGAGACAGACTACAGAGCGGAGGCTCTCAGAGCCGATTGGCTACATTTGCGTCTCGTTTGCAGCAGCTCGCCACTGGCGGAAAGCTAACCAAGCAGCAGCAATACCTGATCGAAGAGTTACAATTGTATGCCGAATCAATTGTCCAACTCGAGCCCGAAGCAGTGGATAGTATCTAACCTTCACAAGAAGCCAGGCATATCGTCGCCATAGCTTGACGTAGAGTGCTGGCAAATGATCGTGGGCTCTATCGTACCGGACCATGCCATACGCCACGATGAGCAAGGCGGCTACCAGCCAGCTGAGAAAATTGATTTGAATGGTAGTTCCCGGGATTTGCCCGAGCAGCAGGATACGATCCATATAGCCTCACATTGTTTCGCAGCATTATACGTCAAATTTGCACAAGCGGCAATAATAGTAATAACGTAAGCGTTAAGATTGTTTGCGAGAACGAATTCGCTGCATACGATCTCGGTTCAAGAGCGCTATGGCGAGCGACAAGAAGAACAGCGACACTGCCAGCGTCACTTGCCACACGGCAGCATGTTGCCAGGCCAGAATTGCCACAAGAATCCACAAGAGCACAACGATGGCATCATAGAGCCACTGTATCCATGGATTTGGCGGGAATATTACTTTTACGAGATTGCCACCATGCTTAAGTAAATAGTCACGTAGACGCTGCGCCCACTCGTTGTTAATCGACAGCAAGCCGAGCCCCGCGATGAACAGGGGAATACCACCTGGGCCCGGTAACCAGCCAGTCAGGGCGGCTGCGATAATGAGTCCATACCCAGCGGCATCTATGGCGATGCGTTTTGCGTTACGTTTTATAAAGTCCATGGCTGTATTGTAGCGCGTCAGCCTTAAAGGTCTCGATTTTTTCTTGATTTCGGCGTATAATCTTCTGACTGTGAGTGACAAGATTATAGTCAAAGGTGCCCGGGAACATAACCTCAAGAACATTGATGTTGAGTTGCCGCGAAACCAATTAGTGGTCATCACTGGCCTAAGCGGCTCGGGTAAATCGAGCCTAGCTTTTGATACGATTTACGCTGAAGGTCAGCGTCGGTATGTTGAATCGCTCAGCAGTTACGCCCGCCAATTTTTGGGCCTCATGGAGAAGCCGGACGTTGACCAAATTGACGGCTTGAGCCCAGCCATTTCCATTGACCAGAAATCTACCAGCCGCAATCCGCGCAGTACGGTCGCGACCGTTACCGAGATTTATGACTATCTGCGTCTGCTATTTGCCCGCGTCGGTGTGCCGCACTGTCCAATAGATGGCCAGGAAGTTGTCCGCCAGACCAACACGAATATTGTTGAACAAGTCGTCTCATTGCCTAAGGATGCCCGGCTGCTCATCTTGGCACCGGTCGTGGTTGATAAAAAAGGTGCCTTCGAGCACATCCCTGAGCAGTTCACGCGCGCTGGCTTCGCTCGCGTCCGTGTCGATGGTGTCGTTTATGCGCTCGATGAATTTCCGGAGTTAGACAAAAAATACAAGCACACCATCGAAGTCGTGGCTGATCGTCTGGTCAATAACGATGAAAGTCGCACTCGCCTGGCGCAGAGTGTTGAACAGGCACTTGAAGTAGCCGAAGGACGGCTGACCGTCGTCAATGCCGACAGCGGTGAAGCAGCACAGCTACAGCCTGATGTACGCTTGCCCAGATCATCCTGATATCACTATCCCGGAGTTAGAGCCACGCACCTTTAGCTTCAACAGCCCACATGGCGCCTGCCCGGTTTGTACTGGCCTGGGCTCGCGCCTGGAAGTTGATCCGGAGCTTGTCATCCCGAATGGCCGACTGACCATTGCCGAGGGCGCGATACGTCCATTCAACCGCTTCAACGCCGACGCCTGGTGGATGAAAAAGCTGCAGGCCGTTGCTGACAAGCACGGCTTTAGCCTGCATGTTCCGACCGGCGAACTCAAGCCGGGCGATATCGAAAAGATTATGTACGGTACCGGCGATGAAACCTACAAGGTTAGCTTGGGTGGCGGCCGTAGTTTCAACACCACCTACGAAGGAGTCGTGCCAAACCTGGAGCGTCGCCACAACGAAACCGACAGTGATTTTGTCCGCCGCGACATCGAAAAATTTATGATTGAGAAGGCCTGCTACAAATGTAAGGGACTGCGCCTCAAGCCAGAGGTGCTGGCGATTACAATTGGCAAAGACTCGATTATGGATGTCTGTCAGCTGAGTATTGATGAGGCGCTGAACTGGGCAACCAACCTCAACTTCAGCCCCGCCCACCAAAAGATCAGCAAGCTCATCATGAAAGAAATCTGCGCGCGCCTGCAGTTCCTAGTCGATGTCGGCCTCAACTACCTCAATCTACTGCGCAGCGCTACGACACTGTCGGGCGGTGAAGCCCAGCGCATCCGCCTGGCCACACAAATTGGCTCCGGCCTCCAGGGCGTGTTGTACGTTCTGGACGAGCCCAGCATCGGGCTGCACCAGCGTGATAACGGCCGATTGATTAGCACCCTGCAACATCTGAAGGAGCTGGGTAACACGGTCATTGTGGTGGAGCACGACGAAGATACCATCCGTACTGCCGACTACTTGGTCGACATCGGTCCTGGCGCCGGTACCCACGGTGGTCACGTCGTTGCTGCCGGTTCGCCAGCAGAGGTCATGAAGACAAAGGGCAGTATCACTGCCGAATATCTAGCGGGCAAGAAGTCAATTGCGACACCAAAAAAGCGTCGCAAGGGCAACGGCAAGTCACTTGTCATCAAAGGCGCTCGAGAAAACAATCTGCAAAACGTAACGGTCGAGATACCGCTCGGCCAGTTCGTCGTCGTCAGCGGCGTATCCGGCTCTGGTAAGTCCAGCCTCATCAATGACATCCTCAGCAAAGAATTGCAGGCTCGCTTGATGCGTGCCAATACCGTGCCGGGTCGCCACGATGAAATTGAAGGAATAAAGCAGCTGGATAAAGCAATCATTATCGACCAGAGCCCAATCGGCCGCACCCCGCGCAGTAACCCCGCAACCTACACCGGACTGTTTACGCCAATTCGCGAGCTATTCGCCAGTGTGCCCGAGGCCAAACTGCGCGGGTACACAGCCGGACGGTTTAGCTTCAACGTCAAGGGCGGTCGCTGCGAAAACTGCGCTGGCGACGGCATTATCAAGATAGAAATGCACTTCCTGCCGGACGTCTACGTGCCATGCGAAGTCTGTCACGGTAAACGATACAACCGCGAAGCACTCGACATCGAATACAAAGGCAAGACCATCAGCGATGTCTTGGCGATGACGTGTGAAGAGGCGCTGGAGTTTTTCCAAAACCAGCCGGCAATCGCTCGCAAATTACAGACACTCGTCGATGTCGGGCTGGGCTACATCGGCCTTGGTCAACCGGCCACGACGCTATCCGGTGGTGAGGCACAGCGCATCAAGCTTAGCACCGAGCTGAGCCGCCGCGCCACCGGCAAGACGCTCTACATTCTCGACGAACCGACGACAGGGCTGCACATGGCTGACGTCGACAAGCTGCTACACATGCTGCACGCGCTCGTTGATGCCGGCAACAGCATTGTCGTCATCGAGCACAATCTGGATGTGATCAAGAACGCTGACCACGTTATCGATATGGGCCCAGAGGGCGGCAACGGCGGCGGCCAGATTATCGCCGAAGGCACGCCTGAGCAGGTCGCCAAGGCCCCCAAGAGCTACACCGGCCACTATCTGAAAAAAATGCTTTAGTCTTTTGACTTGGGTTTCTTGGAGAATTTCGAACGGAGCATGGTGCGAAGTTTAGGATCTTTGAAGGCATGATACAGGGTCGGTACCAAGAAAATAACGACGATACCTAACAGTACCGGCTCAATATAGTGCTCGATGCCGGGGATTCGACTGCCAATGTAGTATCCGGTGAGTGTCACAATGACCGCCCAGGCAATGTCGCCGATAGCGTCATAAACAATAAACTGCCGTCGGTCCATACTGCCAGCTCCAGCTGCGACGGGGGCAAATGAACGGACAATCGGTATAAAGTGCGCAATCAGCATAGTCTTATTGCCGTATTTATCAAAGAATGACTCTGCTCGCATGATGTACTCGTGACGAAAGATCAGGCCATCTTCCTTGAAGAGCTTCGGTCCGACGTGCTTACCGATGAGGTAGCCAATATTGTCACCCAAGATAGCCGCGCCAGCTATTACTGCGATAACTGTGACGATATTGAACGAACCGCCCGCCGCCAGGATGCCGGCACTAAACAATAGAGTGTCGCCAGGGAAGAATAAGCCCACCATCATACCCGATTCTGAGAAAATAATCAGAAACAGAATCAGAAGTCCACCAGTGGTCAGGATGCTTTGAACGTCGAACATGTCACCTAAGAGTAGCGGTTTTTTTTATAGTAGTCCAGATTGCAAATCCATAAAATGGTATACTAATGATAGTAAAAGGAGCTATTTCTGTATGTCCCAAGACAAGGTTTCATTAACGGTGCAATCACGCGACGTAACCGGCAAGGCGGTAAAACGTCTTCGACGTGAAGGCATTGTGCCAGCAGTTATTCATAATCACGGCAAAGAATCAGTCAATGTGCAGGGTGATTATAACTCGCTACGTAGGGTCTACACCGAAGCTGGGCGTCACCACCCCGTGGAGTTGACCGTCGATGGCAAGATGTACTTAACCATCATCAAGAAGGCCACATTTGAGCCCAAGAAGAACCAGCTAAATCACGTCGTATTCAACGCGATTAGCGCCAAGCAGAAGGTAGAGGCGGAGATTCCAGTTCGCCCACAATATGCCGAAGACAACGATGCCAGCCCTGCTGAACGTAACGGTCTCATCGTACTCAGTAACCTCGATGAGGTGCTGGTTGAAGCTGTGCCGAGCAAGCTGCCAGATGTACTGCACTATGATGCTGAAAAGCTGGTAGAGGTTGGCGATACGTTGACGGTCGCAGATTTAATCGTGCCAGAAGGCGTCGAGGTGAAGACCGACGCAGAACACGGTGTTGCAACGGTATATGAGCCAAGCGCACTGGCCGCCAAGAACGATGATGCTGGCGGTGATGCCGTCGCTGAAGATGCCGAGAGCGTTGACTCTGAGCACGAAAGCAGCGCCGAAGAGGGCACCCAAGAGGATGAGCCTCGCCCGGGTGGCAAGCAAGAAAAGGAAGACAAGTCACAGGGCCACAACCCCGACAAACAGTAGCGCCTTACACAGACTGACACGCAGAAAACCGCCCAGCTCTACGGGCGGTTTTCATTTGCGGCTCATATCGCGTTTTTCCAGGGGTGACGTATATACGCACGTATATACGTCGTATCTGTTAATTTGGCATATGTATCAATTGTACAAATAGCCAGAGGTCCGTACTTTTTTTCCTTTTTCTTGTTTTACTGGAATGGCCCAGCTAGCCCATCTACTTTTCTCTAGTTAGAAAAGTAGCCAAAAGAACAGCCCTATATTCGTTTGCGCCAGGTCGTTCCAGCCTCACCCGAGCTTAGCCAAAGATCGCCCTCCCAACTATTGCCACCGGCAATAGTTGCTCAGTTGTACATACTTTGGCTAGCCAAGCACGCTCGTGTGATGCCTCCACGACTTGGGCAAGCCGACGGGCGCTAGCTGCACGCAGCAGTTGCTAGTCTTCGATGAAGCCGCCAGATTGGTGCTCCCAGAGCTTGGCGTAGGCCCCATGCTGCGCCAGCAGCGCTTTGTGCGAACCTTGTTCGACAATGACTCCATCATCTAATACGACGATTCGATCCATATGCTGGACGGTGCTGAGGCGGTGGGCGATGACGACGGTGGTGCGGCCCTCCATTAGTTTCCATAGCGCATCCTGAATGAGTACCTCGCTTTCGCTGTCCAGTGCCGACGTTGCTTCATCTAGTAGCAGTATTGGCGCATCTTTCAACATTGCCCGTGCAATGGCAATGCGTTGACGCTGACCGCCGCTCAGTTTGACGCCTCGTTCTCCCACTAATGTGTCGTAGCCCCTCGGCAAATCTTTGACGAATTCGTGGGCATGCGCCAGCTTCGAGGCGCGGTGTATGGCGGACTCATCGGCATCTGGGTTGCCGTAGCTGATGTTCTCGGCGATGGATCGGTGAAACAGCAACGGCTCCTGCGGCACATAGGCGATATTGCGGCGCAAATCATCTTGTGTGATTGCGGCAATGTTTTGTCCGTCTATCGTTATTGCCCCGGACTGCAGGTCAGAAAATCGCAGCAGCAGACGAGTGAAGGTTGTTTTGCCGGAACCAGAATGGCCGACCAGTCCTACCTTCTCGCCAGGATGAATCTCGATGCCAAAGTGGTCAAAAATTGGCCGCTTGGCTCCATCATGCATGAAGGAAATGTCCTCAAAGGCTATCAGACCTTTACTAATGCGAGATGGTTCTGGCTGGGTAGGGTCAACGACCTCTGCAGGAGTCCTCAATATGCCAACCATATCTTTTGAGTCACCCAGTGAACGGTTGTAGTTACGGATGGCGCTGTTGCTGAAGGAAAATAGTTCCTGCGTAATGGTTGCTGTATAGGTGAAGATTAAAAATACCGTGGCAATATTGGTGCCGAAGGACATAACGCTAATCACAGCAACCAACAGTGCAATCGCCTCGACGCTACTGAGCATGCTGCTGAAGTAGAACTGCTGTTTTTGGTGCGCGCGGCTAAAGCGCAGGAGGCTACGTTGTGTACGTTTGGTGGCCTGCGCAAACCGTCGGTCCTCAAACTGCTTTCCTGCAAAACTCTTGATGGCAAGTGCATTGGTCACGGCGTCTGCAAGGTTACCCGTTTGCATACTTTCGATAGTTGCGTGCTTGGCAGCCAGTCGACGAACTGGACGAGTGACAAACAGCGAGGAGATGACATACACCACGCTGAATACCAGCAACACGATTGCAAACAGCGGTGACACAAATGCCAGCACGATCAGGACAAATATTACATTCAGCACCATCGGTATGAGCGAATAGATCGTAGTGTCGGCAAACCTGATATACGCACCCATCAATTTGTTGGTCTGGGATACGAGCGAGCCAGTAAAGTTGTCGGCGTGGAATCGAGCACTCTGGTTGAGTAAATGGGAGAAAACTTGCTGGGCAATACGTTTTTCGACTCGACCCTCCAACTGCCAATGAAAAACATCGATAAGTCGCCAGGTCAAGCCACCGCCGATAACCAAGGCAGCATATAGCACCAATTCGCCACCGAAGCTGGCCCACATACGGTGCGGCTCATAGTCATGTTGCGACAACCGCTGAATAACGTTCGCCAAAATAATGGGCGGAACGATACGATTCACGACAACATTAATCGGCAATACCAGCAACTCTGGTATGAGTAACTTGCGTTCATGCCATGATTTGCTCAGGAAATAGCGCGCAACCTGACTGTCGGTGGGGATGTTGTTTGCCATGGTGCGGCCCTCCTAAGTGCCGACCTTGATGATTGATGGGGATTGAGTGCGATGTTATATCGCGATGCTGGGTGTTAGCAGGAGAGCCCGTAGGCGGTCATGCCAAACGTGTTTGCTTGTGAAATGTTCATACTGCCGCCTCCGGTTTATTTGATAATACGTCAGGGTAGTCTATACTGTTGTGGTAAAGAACGCAACTGTTTTACAGCGTTGCAACACACTACATGGAATACGAACGGTTCAAGCCCTCATCACAAGAAAACACCTGGGACGTCGACAAGGACAAGAAAGACAGTAAATCCAGCACCAAGAAAAGTAAGGGTGCGAAGGATTTAGCAAAAATCTTGGCTGTGCACGATACCAAAGACAAAACTGTTAACGACACGCCAAGTGCCGAAACTTTGTTGCTGCCTGACTTTCTGCGCCACAAACCTAGCACAGAACAAGATGTTGAAAATTCAGACAAGCGGGCTGAAAGTGACATCTCGGCAGAAAAGCCAGAATATCCCGTGGATGAGTTGAATGAAGAGGAACAAACCGAAGCAGCCCAGGCGTATGTAGAGCAGCGGTTGCATGATTTGGCTGACGAAGAGTTGGCTACACCGAATGAAGAGGAGCCAATGTCCGTGGAGCACGATGCCGACGTTTCATTCTTGGCGGCCTTGCGCGAGCGCCTCACACGGCAATCGTCCGAACAACCACTTGATGCAACTATCCAACAGTCATATGACGAAGTGGTACATACCTTTGAGGCGGCAAACTTGGCTCCGGAAGCACCAGCGCCCGCAGCGATGGCGCGTGATGAGGTCGTGCGCATTGAGCAAGCGGAACAGGCACACGAAGCTGCAGATGACGATGTAGCCGAAGCTCCGTCCGCGCCCAGTCGTACTGTCGCAGCTAGCTCCAGTTCACCTGCGGGAGGTGGCGAGCGCACCGTTCCAATTATTGAAGCGGAACAGCGAGAACAAGAAGCGCTCGTGAGCGGTCTGCTCGTCGGCGGTCTAGTAGGCTACTTTGTCGGCCGCCGCCGCGGTCGGATTAAGACCGAAAAGCGGATGGCAAAAGTCCAACAGAAACTCGAGACACAAGTCAAAGATGTGCAGCAACAAATTGCCGATAAAGAAAACATGCTCCGGGCAGTCGTTCGCGAGAGTAGTAGCTCACCTGCACAAGTTAGTGCGCGGAACGCCGAGCGCCAACCCCTCCGAGCCGCTACAATTGCAGGTGTCGAACATGCCGTGACCGAGCGTGCCCCTATTACACAGCACGATAGTCCTGAGCGACCAACCGCCGAAGCGGCTCGTCTTGATCGAGAGGCCCAGCTACAGGGGACGACCACCGAGTTGGATTATCAATCGTTACTTGAAGTCAGCTCCAAAATACAGTTTGGTGAGACCAATCTTCGTCGAGTATATGATGCACGTTTGGTTGACGAGCAGGGACTGCGCCGGCTGGTACACGAGCATGCGGCGGGGCACGATTTGCGCCGTGCACTGGCACGAGAATTCCTCATCAAAGAATTACGATTCGAACGTGATCCATTCCTGAAATCTACTGATGATATGGAAAGCACGGTAGCCGGCAGCGGCAAGGCAGCCCAGCAAAACTCACCTCAGGCAGGTGGGGCATCTTCGACACAGTCGCCAGCGAACGGTTCGGCAGCTGATGGCCGAGCTGCCAAGATTCGTCGCCGGGCTACACAGCCGACCACCGTCTCACCAATGCTGACGATATTTCTAACCCTTCTCCTAATCGCGTTAGCCGCCTATGCGCTGTGGCTGACCTTCACTCGATAATCAGGTATACTGTACGCGATGCAAAAGATTGTATTGTATTACAAATTTACGCCTCTCAAGGACCCAGAGGCAATAAAACTGTGGCAGAAAACACTCTGTGATAGCCTGAATTTGCGCGGTCGGATTCTTGTAAGTGAGCACGGGCTGAACGGGACTGTCGGCGGCGATATCGACGATGTCAAAGCCTACGTCAAAGCTACCAAACAATACCCCAGCTTCAAGGATACGATGTTTAAGTGGAGCGATGGCAGTCGCGAAGATTTTCCACGTATGAGCGTAAAAGTACGTCGAGAATTAGTGGGCTTCAAGAACTCCGATGATGAATTTACGGTTGATGAAGCCGGAGTGGTTGGCGGCGGTAAGCACCTCAAGCCACGACAGGTACATGAACTAGTTGAACAGTACGGTGACGATGTCGTGTTTTTTGATGGTCGTAATGCGCACGAAGCCCAAGTTGGCAAGTTTAAGAACGCCATTGTCCCGAACACGCACACCAGTCGAGACTTCATTCGTGAACTTGAGAGCAATAAATATGATGATATCAAAGACAAAAAAGTCGTCACGTATTGTACGGGCGGCGTGCGTTGTGAAGTCATATCTGCCATGATGAAAAAACGGGGCTTCCAGGAGGTCTACCAAATAGATGGTGGTATCGTAAAATACGGTGAAGCCTACGGCGATGATGGTCTATGGGAAGGTTCACTGCGCGTGTTCGACAACCGCAAAGTAACTAACTTCAGCGATAGGGCAAAGACTATCGGCTCATGCACACATTGCCAGGGAAAAACCAGTAACTTTGAGAACTGCGCATTGGCTAGCTGTAATGATTTGGTGCTGATATGTGATTCCTGTAAACGAAATTCTGACTTGTTATACCATTCGGTTGAATGTAAACAGCAAGCCATCCCTGCTGTTTAGTCGTCAGCGAGTTATACTATTGTTGTGACAGAACAGGTGAAGCAAAAACTGGCTGAATTGCCCAAAGAGCCCGGCGTCTACTTCCATAAGAATAAGGACGGGCAAATTATCTATGTGGGCAAAGCCGCGGTGCTACGCAACCGTGTCCGTCAGTATTTTCAGAAGAGCCGTTCGCGCGACCCCAAGACGGAGGCTCTCGTCAGTGAAATTGCAGATATCGACTGGATGGTGGTGGCCAGTGAGCTGGAAGCGCTCTTTCTAGAGGCAGAGATGATACGTCGATACATGCCGCAGTACAATATTCTGCTGCGCGACGATAAATCAATGGTGTACATCCGCATTGATTATGACAGCGACTATCCAACCGTGAGTACGACGCGACGTCCTCTTGATGACGGTGCTCGTTATTTCGGCCCATACCTCAGTACACTGAGCGTCCGAAAGGCATTGAAGATATTGCGTAAAATATTTCCCTACGCGACGCGTCGAGTGGTCAATCAAAAACGGGCAACCCTCCACTACCACCTCGGACTTGATCCGGGTCTCGAAGAAGGTAAAACCAGCCTACAAACATATCGGGCAAATCTGCGTAAACTTATGTCCGTTATTGAGGGAAGGCGTACGACAATTATTCACGAACTCGAACGAGATATGAAACGCGCCGCCAAGGCACATGACTATGAGGCAGCCGCCACGCTGCGCAATCAAGTGTTTGCGCTCCAAAATCTCAACAATCAAGTTATTTTTAGTGACAAAGAATTTTTAGATATCAGCAAAGACCATGCGCTCAGTGAGCTGACGGGGCTCCTGCGGCTCGATAAATACCCGCGTCGGATTGAGGGATACGATATCTCGCACATGCAGGGAAGTGACGTGGTCGCGAGTATGGTGGTATTTACAAACGGGGTCAGTGACAAGGGCGAATATCGCAAATTCAAGACCCGCCGCAATATAAATAATGACTTCGAAAATATGCATGAGACAATTCTGCGCCGACTCAGTGAGCGAAATATCAAGCTCTGGGGTAAGCCAAATCTGGTGTTGATAGACGGCGGAAAGGGTCAGCTGGACGCCGCATTACGAGCACGTGACCAGATGGAACAACACAACATTCCCTTCATTGGACTGGCAAAACGCGAGGAGCAAATCGTCATCGATAAAGGGCGAAGCAATGTCAGCCTGGATGACACGTTGCTACACCAACTCGGAGGTTTTGTGACCGAGAGCCAAGATTTTATACTCGTCAACGTGCCACACAGTTCTAATCTCGTGAAGCTTCTGCAGCGTATTCGTGACGAAAGTCATCGTTTTGCAGTCAGCTACCACTCGACACTAAAGGTCAAAAGACAGACATCATCACTGCTCGATGAGATACCCGGTTTGGGTCCGGTCACTCGCAAGAAATTGTTGCGAGCGTTCGGTTCTGTGGCTGCAGTACGGTCGGCCAGTGAGCAGGAATTGGCCGCGGTCATTGGCGCCTCTCGCGGTCGCGTCGTCAGGCAATATTTGGCAGATGGACAAGACCCACAGTAGGCTTTCTGCTATACTCGGGACAGCTATGACAGATATGGATGCACTGTTTTCTACCGACTTTTTTGTCGGCAACCGACGGCGACTGCGCGAAGCCCTGCCAGGCGACCTGCCAATCATCGTGACTGCTAATGGGTTGCTGCAGCGAGGCGCTGATAGCACCTATCAGTTCGCGCAAGATGCGAACTTTTGGTACCTGACCGGCATAGATGAGCCGGATGTCGTGCTCGTTATTGATAATGAGCGCGAGTTTTTGATTGTGCCGACCCGCGAAGCAACCCGCGAAGCATTTGATGGCGCTGTCGATCTGGACAGGTTGACGGCACGCTCGGGTGTTAAAGATATCCAGGATGAAATTAATGGCTGGAACCGGCTGGACGGCTTGCTGACGAACGATCCACATATTGCGGCACTGGCAAATGCGCCAACCTATATTCCAGAACTTGGCATGTATGCCAACCCGGCAAGGGCCCGCCTGCTCGAGCGCTTGCATAAGCACGTCGACACGACGACTATTACTGACATCCGCAAAGAAATCGCTCGGCTCCGCATGGTTAAGCAGCCCGAAGAACTGGCTGCAATTCAGTCGGCGATTGACATTACCTGCGAAACGCTCGAAACCGTACTAGAACCCAAAAACCTAAAGCGCTACAGTCATGAATACCAACTCGAGGCAGCCATTGCATTCGGCTTTCGTATGTCCGGTGCGACGGGACATGCGTTTGAGCCGATTGTTGCCGGGGGCAAGCGCGCCTGCACGCTTCACAACATCGCGAACGAGGCCCCATTAACTAAAGGCGAACTGGTGGTCTGCGACGTCGGTGCCGAAGTGTCACACTACGCAGCAGACATTACGCGCACCGTGTGCGTGGGCGGCAAACCTTCGCAGCGTCAGCAAGATGTCTATGCGGCAGTGTATGATTCACAGCAATACGCCCTCAGCTTGCTCAAGCCTGGCATCAAGCTACATACGTACGAGAAAAAAGTAGCCAAATATGTTGGTCAACATCTCAAACAGCTCGGACTCATTACGTCACTCGATCACGACTTGATTCGGAAATATTTTCCGCACGCGACATCTCATTTTATGGGACTAAATGTTCATGACGTGGGAGATTATGGTAAGGCCTTGCAAGCTGGTGTGGTCCTGACGTGTGAGCCTGGCATATATATCCCAGAAGAGGGAATAGGAGTTAGGCTGGAAGATGACGTGTTAATCACAGCGGGCGGCAACCAAGTATTGTCAGCTGCTTGCCCGGAGACACTCGGCTAATTTACAATAGAGCACCATGAGACATCCCGTAACAAAATTCTTACTTCGTTGGTTTGTCAGCAGTCTCGGCCTGTGGATTGCTGCCGGCTTTCTACAAAACAGCATCGCGTTCGACAGCGTTGCTGCCATCATTGTGTCTGGACTGATACTGGCCATCATCAACATTGTCATTAAACCGATACTGGTCATTTTTTCGTTGCCCGCCATCGTACTGACCCTAGGATTGTTCATGGTTATCGTCAACGGCTTGACGGTGTTCCTAGCCAGTTGGCTGTATCATGCACTGCACATTACGAATTTCTGGGCAGCGGTATTTGCCGGAATGGTCATCGGCTTGGTAAACTACTTAATGACGACCATTTTGGAGGACGTAAAATGAGCATCTATAACTACATTACTATCGCATCCATGGCACTGCTGACATTCTTAATTTTGATTCAGACTCGTGGTGCAGACCTGGGTGCGGGACTCGGTAGCTCCGGTGAAATAAATACCACCCGCCGAGGCACCGACAAGACCATTTTTCAGATTACAATTATTACGGCAATCGTGTTTACGGCATCATTGTTGCTGAGTGTCATTGCGTAAGCAGTAGGGGGTAGGCAAGTCCATGTCGCAACAGCGACCAAGCGTACGACTGAGGCGGCTGATACGACGTCGGCAGCGACAAGCAGGCAAGGCAAGCGTTCAAGCAGAGCGCTTGGTTGAGCGGTATTTCTTTGGACGGTTTGGTCGTCTAGCCAACGTGCGGCGGTTTGTGGTCGCGTGGGTACTGTTGATTGTGGTGCTAATAGGCGTCGTTGTGGCACAGAACAGTATCCTGAGTGGTTACTATCAGTCAGAGCAACCCGTACCCGGCGGTATTTACCGAGAAGGCATCGTCGGGACATTTGGCAATGCCAACCCAATCTATGCCTCCAGTGAAGTCGACACGACCGTCTCTCGCCTAATATTTGCCGGATTGTTTACGTACGATAACAACAACCAGCTCGTCGGCAATTTGGCTAAGGACTGGAAATTGGATCAAACGGGCCAGGTATACACCATCACACTGCGGCCTAATCTCACCTGGCAGGACGGCGAACCGCTGACTGCCCACGACGTCGCATTTACCTATAGCGTTATACAAAACCCTGATGCTGAGTCGCCGTTTCGGGCCAATTGGACCGGTATATCGGTAGAGGCAACTGACGACCGAACCGTGGTGTTCACATTGCCAAATCCGCTCAGCTCGTTCTTGAGTAATCTGACCAACGGTATCGTCCCTCGCCATTTGCTCAAAGATATTCCAATGACCGGATTACGCTCGGCACCGTTCAATAGTCAGGCGCCTATTGGGTCAGGTCAATTCCAGTGGCATGATGTGGCGCTAAGTGGACATTCGCCAGCCGATTTGCAGCAACGAATCGGGCTACTACCATTCGATAACTACTGGCGGGGCGCGCCAAAATTGAAAACTCTCATCGTCCACGTTTTTGCCAATAAGCCAGACATGCTAGATGCCTACCGAGATAATCAGTTGACGGCGATGGCGGGGCTCAACGCCGTGCCATCGGATATTGCCCGGCAGCCGGCCACTCGGATATACAACTTCAAGCTCACGGCAGCCAACATGGTGTTCTTTAAGACAAGTGCCGGCCCACTCAAGGATAAAACGCTACGCCAAGCACTTGTCTATGCCTCTATGCCACAGGACATCCTGTCGCAGTTGCCATACCCCACCAATCCGGTTCGTGAACCATTCCTGTCCGACCAGTTTGCGTACAACGCAAAATATACGCAAAAAACCGATCAGTTGCAGAAGGCTAAAGACATGCTCACAAAAGCCGGCTGGAAGGTTGCTGACGACGGAATGCGCTACAAAAAGGGAAAACCATTGGTCGTCAGTATCACTGCAGCCACCACTCCAGAGAACCGAATGATTGTTGCTCAGTTGGAGCGTCAGTGGGGTAAGGCCGGGGTTGATGTAGTGCCAAATTTAGCAGACGATGAGTCATTTCGCTCGTCGCTGCTCAGTCACGAGTACGATGCCATCGTCTATGGCATTACCATTGGCGCTGACCCCGACGTCTTTGTCTATTGGGACAGTTCGCAAAATGATATCCGTTCCGAAAATAGACTAAACCTGTCCGAATACGAATCAACGACCGCAGACACTGCGCTCGAGGCTGGCCGAACGCGCATTGGTAATGCACTACGCAAAATCAAATATGAACCGTTCCTCAAGGCTTGGCAGGATGATGCGCCGGCCCTGGGATTGTATCAGCCGCGCTTTTTGTACGTAACTAGGGGTGAGGTCTACAACCTTCAGGAACGAACGATTAACACCTCAATCGATCGCTTCAACAACGTCTATGAATGGATGATCCGTACAGCCCAGGTTACGAACGAGAAATGATTTGCTTGGCAATCCCTTTCAGTGTACAATGACCCCTGTTAACTATCCCAACCGGCTGCTTATCTAAACTTGGCGGTCTAGGGAAAAGAGCAGGCCAGCTTGGTCGCTTGCGACTCGGCTTTGCCGACTGGCCGATGAGAAAAACCGTAGGTTTGTCTCATTGCGCGGACGTGGCGGAATTGGTAGACGCGCTAGTTTCAGGTACTAGTGATAGCAATATCATGGAGGTTCAAGTCCTCTCGTCCGCACCACGAAAAGAGCCCCATCGGGGGCTTTTTTCGTGGTCCTGTTCGCGCCGAGTGGACGTAGAACCTCATGAGTGAGCGCAGCGAACGAGAGGTCGCGTAGTGAGGTCACGCGCAGGAGCTTGCTTCGAGCATGACTGAGTGGAGGAGTGCCTGGCTGTGCGCAGCACACCAAACGCGATAGTCCTCTCACAATCCCAATCATGCTAGACTTATGTTTAATGAACTTCGTAAATTTTACCGGGTTGCTCGGTGCGTCACTCTTATTATTGGCGTTTATTCAGTCATCACGAGGCGTCTGGGATGGACATATGTTGGTGTATCAGAGCGTGAATATTGCAGCTGGCGCAGCATTGATGTACTACTCATACGAAAAATCAGCCATATTTCTCACAATTATTAACCTCGTCTGGTTCTTGGTAGCGGTTGTTGGTGCAGTTCGATTGCTCCACTCACCCGATGCTCGCCGCAGGAACAAGAAAAAACAACTCCCAACATCATGACGAACCGCGGCAAAACCGCGATAAACCACGAGCGGTATGCTATGATTTATGCATAAGTATCGCACGACAGTACAGGAGCACAAGTTGTGAGTAAAATCGGTCATTATTTGCAGGAACACATCACTGGTGAGGTCGTGACGTCAGTCGATGCGCGACGATATTTCTCAACTGATGCGAGCATCTTTAGCGTAGCACCCGCACTCGTGGTGTATCCACACGATGAAAATGATGTCCGAAAAGTGGCGCGCTTTAGCTGGCAGCTCGCCGAACGCAATCGCATCATACCTATCACTGCGCGTGGTGCCGGTACAGACCTGGGTGGAGCGGCCATGGGCCAGGGTATCTTAACTATATTCCCAGCGCACATGAATCGAATCCTGGAATTTGATAGCAAATCAGGTGAAGTTACGGTGGAGCCTGGGGTCAACTATGGCAAGCTCCAGCAAACGCTCATGACTCACGGCAAGTTTTTGCCGCCGTATCCAGCATCCGTTGAGTACTCGACTATTGGTGGTGCTATTGCGAATAATGCGAGTGGTGAAAAATCTATCAAATACGGCGATACCCGCAGCTTCGTCAAGTCGCTCCGCGTCGTACTGGCAAATGGCGAAGTCATCGAAACTGGTCGGATAAACAAACGAGAATTGAACAAGAAGTTGGGCCTGGCAACATTTGAGGGAGAGATTTATCGTTCACTGGATGCACTGCTCGAAGAAAAGCAGAGCACAATCGATGCGTTCAAACTACCTATTACCAAAAACACCGCCGGCTACTTCCTGTCAGACATCAAGCGGACTGACGGCAGTATCGATCTGACGCCGTTGTTTGTTGGCAGCCAGGGTACGCTTGGCATTGTCACCGAAGCAACGCTCGATACCGAGGAGCATAATCCCGAGACCACGTTATTCGTCGCCTCGTTTGATAGTTTACAATCAGCCCAAGCAGCAATTCACGAGTTACGAAGTTTGCCAGATCACCCTAGCATTATAGAAATGGTAGACCGGAATTTGCTGGAGCTGGTTGGCAAGATATATCCCAGCAAGCTAAAGACGCTGGTACCAAAACCATATCCTGAAGTGATGTTGCTCGTAGAGTTTGATAGCACGGAACGACAGCAAAAACGCGCCGCCAAAAAAGCCAAAAAGATTTTGGACAAAAGCGCCAGCGGCTATCAAATGGAGACAGAGCTCGATAACCAGACACGACTCTGGAAGATCCGCGAACTGTCCGCCATGGCAGCGGTACACGCTGAAGGACGAGCCAAAGCATTGCCGATTATTGATGATGGTGTTGTGCCCGTGCAGAAGGTCGGCGAGTTTGTCACTAAACTCTATGAGTTATGCCAGAAGTACAAAGTCCATCCTGCAGTTTGGGGACGTGCTGGCGACGGTAATCTGCGCATCCAACCACATCTGGATTTAAGTCAGGTTGGTGACAGGCAAAGGGTCTTCCGCCTCATCGACGAGTACTACAAACTTGTTATTAGCATGGGTGGGTCCACGAGTGGTGAGTACAATGACGGCCGATTACGGGCACCGTATCTCAGGGCTATGTACGGAGATGAGATGTATGCAATTTTGGGCAAGGTGAAGCAAATATTTGACCCGTACGGCACGCTCAATCCTGGCGTCAAGGTAAATGTATCGCTCGAAGACGTTCGTCCGTTAGTGCGCAGTGAATACGACCACGACCACCGCTACATACACCTGCCGAGAAGCTGATAGATACTACTTGAGTTTTTGGTCAAAAACAGATACCATGATGGGGTTATTTGCACTACGCGGATGTGCTGGAATTGGTAGACAGGCTACGTTGAGGTCGTAGTGCTCGCAAGGGCGTGGAGGTTCAAGTCCTCTCATCCGCACCACGTCGTAACCAACATTGCAATCCAAGAAGCGAAGCGACTGAATGCAATGTTGAGAGGAGGGCTGTAGCGGTAAGTCAAAGCTTTTGCCGAAAGGCAAAACGAGGCAGACGCGTACAGACCGACGAGGGTGATTAGCTCAGTTGGCTAGAGCATCTCGTTTACACCGAGAGGGTCGGGGGTTCGAGTCCCTCATCACCCACCAAGTAAAGACCGTCCCGAAGGGGGCGGTTTTTACTTGCATGGCGTATGGGACTCGAACGGGGTTGCGAGTGGCAATCCCCGCCTTGCCCGGCGACCTTGGGGGCCGGGTTGTCTGCTAGCGCATTATTGCACTCAGCGGCATGTCGAGTCCCCCATCACCAATCCCCCTTCCACCTCTGATTGCTAAATGGTACCATAAGCAGTAATGAAACTCGGCTATCGTATCAAACATCTGCTGGTAGTTCTACTGGCGGTATCGACGCTGGTGGGTGGTATCACTGGCGCCTCTCACGCGCAGGCTGCGTACGGTACTGGCACGTTTGGCGAATGTGAATATGGCAAGGAAACATGTACGCCTTCAACTTCGAGCGGCGGCGAACATACCGTTCAGGACACACCCGATGGCTTAGCAGTCGCCGTGAATTTGAAAGATGGGCAGGTAATACCCGGCACGGGCTACGACATAGAGATCACTCCGTTAAATGGTCAGGGTGATACGTTCGCTGAGGCCAAAATTTACCTGGGGGGACAACTTGTCGCCACTATTCAGCCAGACGCCGATGGTACCGGCAGATGGTTCTGGAATACGACGAAGTATCCGAGCCCAGATGTCCGTATCGTGGTGTCTGATTCGTCGGGTGGTGAAACGACCTTTCGTTTTACAGTCAGCTTGGCTAGGGAAGACCAGGCGAGTGGCACCCCAACAACTACAACAGGTGACTCGGGAGGAATTGCAGGATTTGTATCGGGACTCAGTTCCGGCGCCAGGGATCTGATACGTCAGTTACCACCACCAGTTGTGTACGCATTCCCCTACATGCTTTTTATCCTACTACTGGGCGAAATTATCGTGCTGCTGTTGCAAGCCAAGCGAGAATACAAAGAGCTCCGTACGCTCCAGGCCCTAGCCGCTCGAGAACGAGAAATCGCAGATATGAAGAAGACATTTATGGAGCTGATGTCGCACTATTTGCGTACACCGCTGACGGTCATGCGTGGTGGTATTGAACTGCTGTCCGGCACCAGCAACGATGCAGCCTTGCTCAAAAATCTCCAGGCCGGTGCCGATACGCTGTCACACGCCATAGAAGCTATCATCCAAAATGTGTCAGAACGTTCGGATGGTGCTGTCGTCAACAGTCAGGTGGTGCCCCCTCTCAGCAAGAAGAGATATCTGGCCGTCTGGATACCGGTCGTGTTAGTAGCGGTATTGGCTGGCCTGTTCATCTACCTGGCCAACGGTATTACCGAGTATAAAACAAGCCTCGTGTCACTACTCATCCAAATAATTGTCTTTAGCGGCCTGGCCCTGATCGTTTTTCAGCTCGTCCGACGCTGGCAGCTTCACCGACGGGATATCACGACGGCTCATGCGCTACTTGAAAAAGAAAGTGTCGTGCAGACTTCACGAGACGCGGCAATTTCCGAAGCGGCCACATCTCTGAAGGGGGAGCTGACCAAGTTTGAGGCGATTGCCGCTGGGGTGACACAGACGGGACCTGACACAGAATTTTTATCGCGGGGGATTACGCAGCTGAGGGAGGTGGTCAACAAATTCGTTATTGCCACTCAGCTCCGTGGCAGTCACAGCACGGCAGTCCCAGAGAATGTCGCAACGCAGCAGCTGTTCGAGGAAGCACTGAGTGGGGTCAAAGCCAAGGCCGATGCCAAACAAGTTACGGTGCGGTTCAGTGATGATACTCGAATGGTCACGCAGAGCCCGAGTTTGATGGCGTTGGTAATGCAGACATTGCTGGATAACGCCGTTGATTACAGCCCCGAGAAGAGCAGTGTTGATGTTACGGCACGGGCTCGTCATGGACTCGCGGAAGTCCACATTACTGATCACGGCCCTGGTGTGAGCCCCGAAAAACAGACAGCGCTGTTCCAGCCATTTTACAAAGTAGAGGGCGCCGAAACGTTCAGTCGAGAAGGAATGGGGTTCAGTCTATATTTGGACAAGCTCATCATGACGTATCTGGGTGGTGATATTGCCATGACATCGGATCCAAAAAACGGTACAACAGTCACGCTCAAAGCACATGCCGCCAACTCCTAGAAATAGGTTTTATCCCAGAGGTAAAACTGCTATAGTATAAACATTAGCAGTAGCAGTTTAGTGGTTGTTTGAAGTAGCCTATGTCAAGACTACCGGTTCCAGGGGATGATGCAGACGTTTGGGGTGATATCCTCAACGATTTTTTGGCCGTTTCTCATCTGGATGATGGTAGGATTCGGGTTGATGCATTGCCGACACCCCAGGTTGCCGATGGCTCTATTACTCCTTCGAAACTCGATCGCGCCTATGTTCCGACTTCTCAAAAAGGTGCAGCTAACGGCGTTGCTAGCCTGGACGGTAGTGGACTAGTCCCGATAGCACAGATTCCAAGCGGGGCAGTTCTACAAGATGCTACTTCGACCGTCAAAGGTATTATTCAGCTGGCGGGCGACCTGGGCGGCACAGCGGCTTCTCCGACAGTTCCTGGTCTGGCTGCCAAGTATGTCAAACCGGTTGGTGGTATTCCCAGAGAGCGATCTGGATGGGAGCGTACAGACGAAATTGAACAGTGGGAGCGTCGCTGGTGCGACATCGGGGACTGCGGGTATCATTCAGTTGGCTGGAGATATTGGTGGCACATACACCTCGCCAACCGTGCCAGGCCTGGCTAGCAAGGTGAGCACGTCAGCCGTCGGCTCGGCTAACGGCGTGGCCTCGCTTGATGCTACGGCGAAAGTACCTGTTGCGCAATTGCCATCCAGCCTGGAGCCCGACGCTACAACGTCCAGCAAAGGTATCGTCCAACTTGCCGGAGACCTGGGTGGCACAGCGGCGTCACCGACAGTGCCCGGGCTATCGGCAAAGGCAGATGACACTGCCGTGGTTCATAAAGCGTCCAACGAGACGATAACCGGTGTCAAAGTATTTAGCTCTTCTCCAGAGGTGCCCGATCCTTCATCTGGCACCGAAGCTGCCAACAAACAATACGTCGACGGAGCAATTACTGCCGGTGGCTCACCTGATGCCACTACGACGACTAAAGGTATCGTCCAACTGGCCGGTGATCTGGCGGGTACGGCAGCATCTCCAACCGTGCCTGGTCTGGGCAACAAGGCCGATACCAGCACGACCGTCACTGGCGCCAACTCAATTAGTGGCGGTGGCGATCTTTCCACCAACCGTACACTCAGCCTGGTTAACGATAGTGCGACACCTGGCAATAGCATGTACTACGGTACTGACGGTACTGGAAGCAAAGGCTTTCACAGTATTCCGGTCGACGACCCAGCGATGGGGGGCGATCTCAGCGGCACGGCAAGTAACGCGCAAATTGTGGCCGATGCAGTCGGCACAACCGAGCTAGCAGATAGCGCGGTCACTAGCGCAAAAATAGCAGACGGCACTATCATCGATGATGATATCTCCGGCACTGCAGCAATCGCTCAGAGCAAAATCTCTGGTCTGACAACAGCCCTGTCCAACAAGGTAGACACATCCAGCGTCGGTGCAAACAGCGGTGTTGCAAGTTTGGATAGTGGCGGTAAAGTACCGAGCTCGCAATTACCAATCATCTATCAGCCCCAAGCATATTCGTATGGTGGTACTATCAGCGTTACGACTGGCGCCCATCGACTCTACAATGACACGGGCAGTGCGTGGACGATTGCCAGTGTTCGGGCTAGCTTAGGCACAGCTCCAACTGGTTCTTCGGCTATCTTCGATGTGAATGTTGACGGTACGACGGTATTTACTACCCAGAGCAATCGGCCTACTATAGCTGCTAGTGGTTATACTTCGGGTAAGGTGACGAATATGGATGTGACAACAGTTGCTGACGGTAGCTATGTGACCGTCGATATCGACCAAATTGGCTCGACCGTCGCCGGTGCGGACTTAACAGTGCAGGTGGAGGTATATTGATATGGCGTTACTTTTCATGGATGGATTTGACGCTGGGGACTTTTCGAAAAAATGGAGTGTTAACGGTGGGTCCACCTCATCGAGTACTCGTTTTGGGACAGGTCTTTGCATAGATTTATGGGCGGGCGGTTCTGGCGCGACTATGACAAAAACATTTCCGGCCGCTAGCCAAATATTCATCGGCTTTGCTTCTGCGCCAGGATCCAATAATCCTACGATTATGTATTTGTATGGCGACACAGGTGCTACGAATCATTTGATACTGAAGCTAGAAAATGCGACCACACTTGGGTTGTACCGTGGCGGCACCCAGCTTGCTACCGGGACCGTCACTTCTTTTCTCATTATGCCGTGGCAATATATCGAGCTATCGGCGACCATCAGCGATGCCGGCGGAACCTGTGAAGTGCGCGTTAATGGAACCACTGTTATTAACTTTACCGGTGACACGAAAAACGGTGGCACGAACACGACCATCGATAAGATTGCGTTGTATCCAAATTATACCTATTACCACATTTACTACGATGACATGTATATACTGGATGGCACTGGCGGTGCACCATATAACAACTTCTTGGGCGACGTTCGTATTCACACGCTCGTCCCGGATGCTGCTGGTTCGTCTACGCAGATGACTCCTTCGTCGGGCGCAAACTACACAACAGTTGATGAGTTACCCTATTCTGCCTCCGATTATGTGACTGGTTCGATGGGTCAAAAAGATTTGTATAGCACATCAGATCTACCGGCAAATCCCGGAACTATTTATGGGGTACAGGCAAACATTATCAGCAAAAAAACCGACGCCGGCAGTATTTCTGGCCGCACCGTATTGAAAAGTGGCAGCACCACCACACCAGGCAGCACCAACAATCTGGGGACGAGCGACGTGACATACTCTTCGACGTATGCGCAAAATCCGGATACGGCAGCCGACTGGTCGGCGAGTGACGTAAATTCGATTGAAATTGGAACGGAGGCGCTGTAATGGCTTTACTTTTCATGGATGGATTTGACGCTGGCGATGGCGCGATGAAGTGGAACTTGGCCAACTTTTATGCCACGTCAACGACTACCCGATTTTCAATCGGCCGCTCAATTAGCGGGAGTGATAATCTCCAAATGACAAAATATATTACACCCACAGCGGGCGCTATAGTCGTTGGGTTTGCATTCTACGAAGCGGGTGGAATCGGGAATATATACAGCTCAGACATGGTCAGGTATTACACCGATAGCGCCGCGTCGTTAGCGCTGTCACTTAGGGTAAATACCAACGGTGCGCTACATATTATGCGAGGAAGTACTTCGATTGCGAACTCGGCAATGGGTCTCGTCAATGCCAGCACCTGGAATTATATTGAATTCTCGGCAAAGATTAGCAGCACCGTAGGTACTGCCGATGTACGGCTCAATGGCGTGACAGTTGCATCATTTAGTGGCAACACAAAAAATACAGGCACCTCAGATTCCATAGACGCAGTCCGGGTCGCTGGAACATTCGGTGGACAAAAATTGATAGACGATTTCTATGTATTGGATACAACCGGCGCGGGACCCTATAACACCTTTTTGGGAGACGTGCGCGTCTACACATCAACCCCTGATGGCGCTGGGGCCACCACGCAATTCGTCCCTTCATCAGGAGCCAACTACACGACGGTTGACGAGCTGCCATATTCCGCGAGCGATTATGTACAGAGCCCAACACCGGGTAATAGAGATACATACACCATGAGTGATTTGCCGACAGGGGCTGCCACAATTTATGCTGTGCAGAATAACGTCATCGCCAAAAAGACTGATGCTGGCACCATATCACTACGCCCCGTGACTCGTTCGGGCGGCACAAACTACTACGGTACCACCACCGCACTCACCGCGTCGGATATCGTCATCACTGACTTACGTCAAACTGACCCGTCGACCTCAAGCGCGTGGACCCCGAGTGGTGTTAATAGTATGGAATCTGGCATGGAGGTAGCATAATGGCATTACTATACATGGACGGCTTTGATGCGGGCGACGTCTCGACCAAGTGGCGAAATGGCTCGGGAAGTGGCACCAGCCCAGCGACCAGATTTGGCACAGGCAGATGGGCACAGCCACCCAACTCCAGCATCATGAATTATGATATGAGCGCCCCGAGCAGTCAGGTGTTTGCGGGCGTCGCGATGACTGCATCAAACATCGATACAAACGTTCGATCGTACATGAGCTTCTACGGTGACGGTGGCGCAACGCAACACCTAACAGTCGGCATCAGGACAAACGGAATAGTGCTCAGCAGGGGAGGAGTGGGCAGTACAACGCTCGGTACCTATACTTTTTCGTGCCCGTCGAATGCGTGGCAATACATCGAGCTGGGTGCAACTATCAACGATACAACCGGTACTGCCATTGTCCGACTAAACGGCGTAGAGGTCATTAACTATACGGGTGACACAAAAAATGGTGGTTCCGCGACGACCATAGATTCGATAGGCCTCGGCATGAATGGTACGCCGGGCAGTAAATTTGATGATTTCTACCTCTGCGACAGCAGCGGTGCATCGCCATATAATACTTTTCTCGGCGATGTTCGCGTGCAGACGCTGGTACCAAATGGTGCAGGCAGTTCGACACAGTTTACTCCGTCGTCGGGCGCTAACTATACTACGGTCGACGAATTGCCATACTCGTCGAGCGACTATGTGTCGAGTACCACCACGGGCAATCGCGATACCTACGCGCTCCAAGATCTGAGTGGATCACCGACTATATTTGGCGTACAGAATAACGTCATTGCAAAAAAGACAGACTCCGGCACAATGGCGCTAAAGCCCGCGATAAAATCGGGTGCAAGTGTCTATTATGGCAGCGCGGTGCCACTCGCCAGCTACGACATCGTGCTCTCCGACACCCGCTCCCTCGATCCAAACACCAGCAGTGCCTGGACTGTTTCTGGGGTAAATTCGCTTGAATCTGGCTTTGAGGTGAACTAATGGCGTATAGCGATGAGGTACTAGCCGATTCGCCCATTCTGTATTGGAAATTGGATGATAGCTCGTCTCCAGTAGCCGATGATTCAAGCAACGGTAATACTGGTACGATAAATGGTTCGTGGAATCTTCAACAAACACCAACGCACGTCACTGGATCGACCTACGGTACAACTTCCGGTGGAGGCTACATAGTATCCCCGGCTATTTCATTTGGCTCAAGTAGCGTTACGGTCGAAATGTGGGCATATGTGAACTCTGGCCAGACGTACATGCCGTTCAGTTTCGGGGTTTCAAGTTTGGATTTGTACATAACCGGTGGCCGGATAGGATTTAATACTGGAGCAGGTGACCAATACGGCTGTAGTATCGCTAATGGCTACCATCATATCGTTGCCGTTGTGCCTAACAATACGGCTACTACCAACGGCAAGATCTACATCGACGGAGCGCTCCAGAGTCTTTCGGGAAGTTCCGGTACAGCGCCGTCGTTATCTTCATGTACATTTCAGGTCAGTGGCTGGAGTGCCAGCGGTAGCTACCGCATACCATCGACGTATTATGTCGATGAGGTCTCGGTGTATGTTGGTGAACTATCTGCTGGCAGAATCGCAACGCACTTCAGTAGTGGTGTCCCACCGACAGATGCGGTGGTGGAGTCGAACTATGTCGAGGCATTAACCACCGAGTCGGCAGCACCGGCACAGGTTGAGGCGAACTATGTCGAAGTCGCAACCGTATCAAGTGCTGCTCCGGCTCAAGTCGAGAGTAATTACTTGGAAGTGCTGCAGCTGAATGCAGCCGCTCGTGTAGAATCGCTTTACGCCGAAACACTGGCCACTGGCACGCCAAATGCCCAGGTGGAGTCAGTCTATAGTGAAGCCTTGGCGGCGGGTTCTCCCTACATTCAGGTTGAGGGGGTTTATACCGAGACGCTTATTAATTCACCACGTATGCAAACCGAGTCGGTCTATGCCGAATCACTCGTCGGCGGGACGCCCGGTATGCAAACCGAGTCGGTCTATGCCGAATCACTCGTCAGTGGCATGCCCGACATGCAAACAGAATCAGTCTATCTTGAAGTGCTGGCGCAATCGTATCCGTCCCAGAACTTTATCGGCTGGGGCGTGCCCATTTAGCTTGCCGAGTCCAGGCTACACGCCATTACTCTAACGGGTGAGTCAGACGCCATTGCAACGACGGCTCGGGGATGGATGTCGATACAGCGATTGTACCGCTCGCCAACTGTTTGCCCGCTGTGGACGTCACGAGTATTCGGCCAACTGTCTGCGAAGAAGCAAGTGGTGGTTTGACATTGTTCAAGGAAACTCTCGCAATGATATCAGTACTGCGCCATCCAAATACGCCAACGTTTTGCGTGGCTATGAGGTTGCTGGTGGCGCCCCATGGGGTCGTGTATGACCCCACCACGTCGCCAGTGCGCACCACTGTCTTCGTGCCAAAATCATCGGTAGCGCTATTGAGTAGGCTGCGGCCAGCTTGCTTGGCGTCGTAGATGCTCTTTTGGCCCATGATTGCGCCGACCAGCGTCAGTTCTTGCCCATCGACAACCTTGGTGGCGGCGACCACATAGGCACCCGGGTCTTGGTCATTATTACCGGTTTTGATGCCGACAATACCGTCCTTACCCAGGAAATTATTCGTATTAGTGATGACCCCAACTTCAGGGATTGAGGCAGTTTTTTCACCAACAATTACTGATAGAACCGGATCCTGCATAATTAGCAAGCCTAGTTTGACTAGGTTGTCAGCCGTACTAATTGTGCTCGGGTCGAGACCGCTAGCATCATTGCCGATGCGAGTTTGGTCAAGACCATGTTGCACAACGAATTCGTTGGCGTAGGTTGCATAGGCGGGCAGAGACCCAAACGCCCATATCGCGAGCGTATCGGCCATATTATTTGCTGAGCGCAACAACATTGCCTCGAGTGCTTGTCGTTCTGACAATTTTTGACCTGCGCGCACCGTCATGACCGAACCGTGATTAGCTACATAGTAATTATAGCGGTCAACATCGCGTTGGGTCATTGTGATAGTCGGACCGGCTTCGCCTGGACTCAGCGGTGCCTTTTGCAACACGCACAGGGCGGTAATGAGCTTGGTCGTGCTGGCTGTTGCCAGTTGTTTTTCAGTGTTATGTTGAGCGAGTAGCCCATAGCCGACAGCACCGATGGCTGCTTGGCCTTGGCTGGGCCACGTGAGACTAGCCTGAGTTGAAGCTACTTGTGGCGCCTGTGCGTCAGCGGTACCGGCCAACGCATGGCGCGGCACGACCAAATAAGCCCAGGAGATGTAAGCGCCCAAGACCAGTACCATCATGAGGCTGAGGACGCGGCCGATAGGTCGCTTGCGCTTGGCGATAACACCGGACGATGAGCGTACTGAATAGTACTGTGGCATGTATATCATCATACCATTTCGAGTGGTGAAAATGACCCCAACAGCGTATAATTGTATGCACTAGTTAATAAGGGGTACATACGAATGATCTGGATTATTGTTGGAATAGTAGTACTCGTGGTAGCCGTTCTCGGTGCCATGTACAACGGACTTGTGAAGCTCAACGTACGCGCGAATGAAGCTTGGAGCGATATCACGGTTCAGCTCAAGCGTCGATACGACCTGATTCCCAACCTGGTAAATACTGTCAAGGGCTACGCTACGCACGAAAAGTCAGTCTTTGAGAATGTCACCAAGGCTCGAGCTAATGCTCTGAATGCCCAAGGTGTTGAGGAACAAGCAAAGACAGAGAACCAGTTCCAGGACACGCTCAAGAGTTTGTTTGCGGTGGCTGAAAACTACCCAGACCTAAAGGCCAACGAGAATTTCAAGGCTCTCCAGGACGAGCTGGTCGACACCGAAGACAAAATTCAAGCATCACGCCGCTTTTACAACGCAACCGTGCGAGATTTTAACACCAAGCGAAAAGTATTCCCGACCAACATCTTTGCCAATATGCTTGGATTCAAAGAAGACAAAGTGTTCTTCGAGCTCGACGAAGCTGCAACAGCTGCAGTCCAGAATCCTGTTGACGTAAAGTTTTAATGCCGGTTTAAGCTCAGCGGTAGGTAATTGTTGATATATGTATAGTGAAATCGCAGCCAACAAGCGCAAGACATGGTTCATCATGTTCGTGTTCGTGGTTATCATCGGGGTGCTCGGGTGGATTGTTAGCAATCTCTACGGGTCGCCCAGTTTTCTATACCTGGCATTTATCGTTGGAGGCGTCTACGCGCTGATCCAGTATTTTGCGGCCAGCAAGCTTGCCCTGAGCATGAACGGCGCTGTTGAGGTAACCAAGTCAGAACAGCCTCGCCTCTACCGCACGGTTGAAAATTTGGCAATTACCAACGGTATGCCGATGCCAAAGGTATATGTCATCAAAGATCAGGCGCCGAATGCATTTGCAACCGGGCGCGACCCAGATCACGCCGTCGTGTGTGCTACAACCGGGCTGCTGGATATGATGACAGACACCGAGCTCGAGGGTGTCATGGCGCACGAAATGGGTCACGTCAAGAATTATGACATTCGAGTTATGATGATCGTCTTTGGTCTAGTTAGCGCCATCGGCCTACTCGCTGATATATTGCTGCATATGTTCTGGTGGGGCGGAAATGATCGCGAGCGATCAAGCCCCCTGTTTATAGTGCTGGGCATCGCCGCGGCTATCCTAGCTCCGCTAGCCGCATCGTTAGTACAGCTGGCGGTCTCACGTCGCCGCGAATTTCTCGCCGACAGTACAGGCGCCCTCACGACTCGATATCCAGAGGGCTTGGCTACAGCGCTGGAAAAGATCGGTGCGCACGGCTCAGTCATGCGCAAACAGAATACCGCTACGGCTCACCTCTTTTTTGCTAACCCGCTCAAGGCCAAGGGCTTTGCGAACTTATTTAGTACCCATCCCCCAGTCGAGGAGCGCGTCGCCCGCTTGCGCCAGATGGAGACGAAAGTATAAATGATAAAGGAAGGCCGCTAGCTATGGCTACATCGTCCGCAAAGTCCAAGTCCAAACAATACAAGAAGCAAAAATCCCGTACCGCAACGACAAATGATTCTGCCAAGTCAGCGTCCTCGCAGCCGCAACAGACCGAACCCAAGCCAATTGCATCGAGTCTCAGTATTGCCCGTCGAGCCGCCAACGCCATATGGACCTATCGGATGTTTTTCCTTAGGTTGTCCGCCGTCTATTGGGTGGTCGACTACCTGTTTATTCAGACGTTGTCACAGCTCAAGGTCGGTGATATATCGGGCAGTGCAACTGACGTAGCAACTCGGACGTTAAACTCATTCTCTACCCTAATAACCAGTGCTGCCTCTAGCTCGAGCGGTCCTTCGCAGGTCTATCATTTATTTTTTATACTGCTGTTTTCGCTCGCCACCATCTGGGCTTTACAACGAATCGTATGGCCTACACCGGCTAAGACAGGGGAGCTCAAAGCAAAACTCGCATTTTATGAGGGTCCAGCCCAGCTGGTACCGTTCATGCTCATTACGGTATTGATGGTAATACAGCTCTTGCCGCTGGCTTTGGTACTGTACGTGTATGGCTTGATGACTTCGGGACTGATACTGGCGCCGGGCTGGCAGCAGCACGTCGCGCTTGTCTTGCTCGTGGTGGTGGGGGCGGGGACGCTGTCATGGCTTGGTAGGACAGTGGTTGCGCTGTACGACGTCGCCAACTTTGGCAAGTTACCACTCGAGGCTTACGCCACCGCCAAGCAGCTGGTTGCAGGCCGGAAGGCATCGGTTGCCCGCAAACTCATCCTATTGCCGTTACTAATTTTCGCAGCTGCCGGCATCGTTACCATACCGCTGATCTTGATCTGGCCCGCCTTGGCTCGCATCGTCTTTTATATATTGATTCCATTTGGTATTATCGCGTTCCACACCTGTTTCTATATCCTGTATCGGGAGTTAAATGGTGACTAAGCAAGCAGCAGCGCGTACTGAAGAGTTACGGGCGTTGTTAAATGAGTACAGCTATGCCTATCACGTCGATGACGATCCACAGGTTAGTGATGCGGTCTACGATAGCCTATTCGGCGAGCTCAAGGCTCTCGAGGCAGCCAACCCCGAATTAGTCACGGCAGACAGTCCGACGCAGCGCGTCGGCAATGCACTCAAGGAGGGCTTCCAAAAGGTTGAGCACAGTAGTCGAATGCTCAGTCTCAATGACGTATTTGACCGAAGCGAGGTCGAAGCGTGGGTGCAGCGCATGGACAAGCTACTGCCGGGGAGCAAGCACGAGTTTTTTGCTGATGTAAAGATGGATGGTTTGGCGTGTGCTTTGGTGTACGAGGACGGTGTATTTACACAGGCCGTCACCCGAGGTGACAGCTACATTGGCGAAGACGTCACCAACAATGTCCGCACCATCAAGAATGTGCCGCTGCGACTTCGTCGCAAAAAAGGCTTCGAGCAATTCCTCAGTGGTCGCACCGAAATTCGCGGCGAAATCGTCATGCTCAAAGACGATTTTGCCAAGCTCAATGAAGAGCAGCGCGCCGCCGGCAAGGCGGAGTTTGCCAATCCGCGTAACCTGGCTGCTGGCACCATTCGCCAGCTGGATCCAAGGCTTGTCGCAGCGCGACCACTGACATTTGTTGCCTACGATATGCAGCGCGATGATGCCGCTGAACTGCCCACGCACATGTATGCTTACGAAGCCATCAGCGCGGTTGGTCTCCGTCGCAACAATGAGGCGAGTGTCTTTGATTCGCTGGACGGTGTCATGCAGTTTGTAAATAGCTGGGACGAACAGCGTCACGAGTTGCCGTTCAATACCGACGGTCTAGTGATAAAAGTAAACGATAGAACCCAATACGCCGAGCTGGGCGTCGTTGGCAAACAGCCACGTGGTGCCGTGGCATACAAATACGCCGCCGAGCAGGCAACAACCATCGTCAAGGACATCGTTATTAGCATCGGCCGCACGGGAGCAGCCACACCAGTGGCCGTCTTTGACCCCGTGGTGGTCGCCGGTACGACCGTGCAGCACGCCAGCCTCCACAATGCCGACGAGATTGCGCGCAAGGATGTGCGTGTGGGTGACACAGTTGTCATATACAAGGCCGGCGATATCATCCCGCAGGTCGAGGAAGTGGTCATGAACCTGCGTCCCGAACGCGCGCCGCGTTTCAGCATGGAGCATGAGCTGCAGCGGCAATTCCCAGAGCTGGAATTTGAGCGTCCCGAAGGCGAGGCAGTCTATCGGGTCAAGGGGGCGACCGGCACCATATTGCTCAAGCAAGCACTGGCTCATTTTGCGTCTAAGGGGGCGCTGGACATTGATACGCTGGGCGAAAAGAACGTCGCCGCGCTCGTCGATGCCGGCTTAGTCAACGATCTGGCAGATATCTATACACTGACAAAAGCACAGCTGTTGGAGCTGGACAGGTTTGCCGACATCTCCGCCCAAAAGCTGGTCGATGCCATTCATAACAAGATGCATCCGCCGCTCGAGCGCTTCGTGTACGGCTTGGGTATCCGCCATGTGGGCGTGCAGACCGCTATCGACCTGGCGCACACATTCAAGAAGCTGGATAACCTGGGCCTGGCCAAGCTCGATGAGCTCAAAGCAGTCGACGGCGTAGGTGATGTAGTCGCCGATGCCATCTATCTTTGGTTTGACGAGGAAGACAACCAGGCGTTACTCGCAAAGTTCCGCGGCCTGGGCGTGTGGCCACAAGACAGCAAGTCGATTGGCGGCAAACTGTCCGGGCAGAACTTTGTCATCACCGGTACTCTGGAAACTATGAAGCGCGATGAGGCCGCCGAAAAGATTCGTGCCCTCGGCGGCACCTTTCAGAGCAGCCTCGGCAAAGACACCACCTACCTGGTGGTTGGCCAAAACGTCGGTGCTAGCAAGCTCGCCAAAGCCGACAAATACGGCACCAAACAACTCAGCGAGCAAGAACTCATGGAGATGTTATGACCCAGCCGGTATTTATCACCAGCAACCAGCACAAGGCCGACTATCTGGCGCGCCAGCTAGGTATTGATATCGCGCACGAAAAGGTCGAGCTAGACGAGTTGCAGTCAACCGACCTCCATGTGATTGTCGAACACAAATTGCGCCAAGCGTACGAGATTGTGCAGAAACCGGTTATCGTCGAAGATACGAGTTTGGGATTTACTGTACTCGGCGGACTACCCGGACCTTTCATAAAATTTTTTATTACCAACATTGTTACCGACGTATGCTGCAGGATGTTGGATGCGTTCGATGATCGCTCGGCAACTATACACTGTACCTTTGGCTATTTTGATGGAAAACAGATCCGCATGTTTGACTCCGAAATGAAAGGGAGTATTAGCAAGATGCCGAGGGGCGAAAACGGCTTTGGTTTCGACAAGATATTCGTTCGAGATGGAGATGATATTACCTTGGCAGAATATGACCAAGCCGAGAACGAGCGTATCTATGCAGAGGAGAAAAAACCCTTCGCCGCCCTACGGGATTTTTTGCGGGAGTTAGCGTGACGCACCAAGAAGTAATCACTAAAACCGCCGCCTATCTAAAAGAGAAGTTTACTGGTGAGGCCACCGGCCACGATTGGTGGCACATGTACCGCGTCTGGCAGCTGTCCAAAACAATATGCAAATCCGAACCGGATGCAGATGTGTTCGTTACCGAACTCGGTGCCTTACTGCACGATATCGCAGACTGGAAGTTTCATGATGGCGACGAAGAGGCTGGCCCACGTGCTGCGCGGGAATGGCTGGAATCTCTGCAGGTTGAAGAATCAGTCATCACACACATAGAGGACATCATCCGGACAGTATCATTCAAGGGAGCCAACGTTGCCTCCAACATGAAAACCATCGAGGGCAAGATTATACATGATGCCGACAAGCTGGATGCGATCGGTGCACTCGGTATCGCTCGGACCTTTGCCTACGGTGGGGCGCACAATCGTGAGATATACAACCCAGTCGAAAAACCAACCATGCACGACAACTTCGAGCAATACAAAACATCTGGCAGCCATACCATCAACCACTTCTATGAAAAGTTGTTATTGCTGAAAGATAGAATGTATACCCAGACAGGGAAGAAACTAGCCCAGCAGCGGCATGAATACATGGAGCAATTTCTCGAAGAATTTTACGGCGAATGGGAAGGTCAGCGCTAGTTGTTGACAAATAGCCTGAAACGGTTATGCTAAGGGTAATCGTGCGCACAAGCGGCGCTTGCGAAATAAACACACAAAAACAAACAGCACCCGCCGCAGGGTGGGCGCGCACGAAATAGAAATTCCGGTCGTATGGCCGGATTTTCTATTTCACGGTCCACCCTGAAAAAGGGGTCCCCGCAAAGCGCTAACGCAGTGCGCTTTGTGGGGAGAGGAGGAACGCCAGGAGGTCATGCTTAGTTTCGGCCACTTGATTGTCGAAGCTGAGCATGGCTGGGTGCAGCGACGACGAGGGCGCGCACGAAATAGAAATTCCAATCCACACTAATATGGCCACCCCGCAAAGCGCCAAATTCTTTAATCCCCTTGAAATATTCAATTTTAGGCGGACTTGCCCGCCTTGGCTATCTACTTTTCTCATGAAAGAAAAGTAGCCAAAAGTTCAGGCCTAGTCTTTGGTTCGTGGCATAGTGCTGTCGAGCCCGACAACCACCAAAACACCTCCTCCCGTACGGTCGTCAAACAGAGTTTTGGTGCCCTTGCCAGGGGAGTTGTCGGTTCACAACACTATGGCCAGGAACGCCGACATGGCCATCGAACCGCACGCGTTCAGTTCGCTGTAGGCTACATTCGGTTCTATGCTGGCTTGGGCTAGTCGGGCTTGTGGAACTATCCTGGCGGAGTTGTCTGTACAAATGACAACTTCCTTCGACAGCACAACCTTGTTTGAAGGAGCCAACGCGACTGAGTTGTTGGGCTGGTAGTGATTTGCATCGACTACTGCCCAACGTAGTGTAACCGCCCTAGATGTTTTGGTTCCTTTTGTATCATGACAAAAGGAACTGGGTGGTTCTGGCCAGTCAGAACAGTGGTTGATTGGGCAATGCCAAAAGTATATCGCCTGTCGGGCAAATCCGGCCCAAGCGGAAGTCGTGTATACTTAACCGTAAGGACAAATAAACATGATCAAGTACTACTACAAAAGTCTCCGCACCGATGCCCTCAAGGAACTCGATGATTACAAACGTGGCACGTGGGTGTACGTTGAGGCCCCCACTGAAGCAGAACTCGATACCTTAACCGACAAATTTCACCTGGATCGCGGTATTCTCGAAGACGCCCTAGATGAAAACGAAATGCCCCGCCTGGAAAAAGAGGGCGAGGTCAGCTACATATTCGTGCGTTTTGCACTGATGAACGACGAAGGTGAGCTCGTCACCATGCCGCTGCTCTTCGTGTTTGGCAAAGAACTGCTGATGACGGTCTCATTGGTGCGATTGCCATCACTGGCAGCATTCGTGCAACAGCGCATTGAGTTTGCGACCACACAGCGAGCTAAATTAGTCCTGCAAATCCTCAACCTTATCTCCGACCATTACGACACATTCATTGCCGGCACCAGCAAGCAGATTAAGCGCATCCGCGCCCACCTCCGCAGCCACAACATCGGCAACCAAGAATTCATCGAATTCGTGACCATCGAGGATGAGCTAAATGAGTTTTTGTCAGCGCTGGTACCCACCAACGCCACGTTACGTCGCCTGCTACTCGGCCGCTATATGCCGCTGTTCGAAGAGGACCAGGACATCGTCGAGGACTTACTGCTCAATAACGAGCAGTCTATCGAGGCCTGTAACAGCAACATGAAGTCCATCGCCAACATTCGCGAAGCGTATGGCTCGATCAGTAATAACAACCTGAACCGTACCATTAGGATTCTGACCATCGCCACGGTGATGATTGCCATCCCCAACCTGTTCTTCAGCATGTATGGCATGAATGTCGACCTACCGTTCCAGGGCCATCACTGGGCATTCGCCGTACTGATTGCGTTCAGCCTCGGCCTGCTAACTGCCGTTGCAGTATTCGGTCGCCGCAAGCGGATATTCTGACTTCCAACACCGGCGGATATCTGTTAAAATAGCCCATGCTCGCGGGGATATAGCTCAGTTGATTAGAGCGCAGCGCTGGCAGCGCTGAGGTCGAGGGTTTGAGTCCCTCTATCTCCACCATGAACAGCTAAGCCGAAAGGTTTGGCTGTTTTTATTTATCAGCGTTACAATAGAGATATAACGAATGGGAGGCTGAGTCATGTGGTTTATTGTTATTGCGCTGGTTGTTTTACTGTTCGCGAGTATTAAGGTCGTTAATCAGTACGAGCGCGGCGTCGTCCTGACACTGGGACGTTTTACTGGTGTGCGCCAGCCGGGCCTGCGTATTGTCGTGCCAGTTATCCAGGTCATGCGCAAGGTTGACGTGCGAGTCAACACCATCGACATCCCCAAGCAAGAGGTCATCACCCAGGACAACGTCACGGTCAATGTCGACGCCGTAGTGTACTTCAACGTCAAAGATTCCGAGCGCGCCGTGCTGGAGGTGGCCAACTACATCTACGCCACCAGCCAGTTTGCCCAGGCCGCACTGCGTGATGTGACTGGTAATGTCGACCTCGACTCGCTGCTGTCCAAGCGCGATGAGATTAGCAAGCAGATCAAGCAAATCGTCGATGTCGAGACCGAAAAGTGGGGCATCAACGTCGACAGTGTGAAGGTGCAGAACATCGAGCTGCCACAGGACATGAAGCGCGCCATGGCCAAGCAGGCCGAGGCCGAGCGTGAAAAGCGTGCCAAGATTATCGCCGCCGAGGGTGAAGCCCTGAGCGCCAAAAAGCTGGGTGAAGCTGCCGACGTCATCGCCGCACACCCCATTGCCTTGCAGCTTCGTAACCTGCAGGTGCTGAACGAAATCGCCGTGGAGAAGAACAGCACCATCGTCTTTCCGTCGCAGTTCCTGGATACCATCAAGAGCGTGAAAGAGTTTGTAGCAAAGGAGAAATAGCGCGTGGCAGATAAAAAGGAACAGCAACACAAAGCCTCAACCTCCATGCTGAACCGCCTGCGGGCAGCGGTGCTCGGCGCCAACGACGGTATCGTCTCTACCTCCAGCATCGTGCTGGGTGTGGCCGGTGCGACCGACAATCGCGGCGCTATTTTTACCGCCGGGTTGGCTGGTCTGGTTGCTGGCGCACTGTCCATGGCCGTAGGCGAATACGTCTCGGTGAGTAGTCAGCGCGATACCGAACGTGCCTTTATAGCCAAGGAGAAGCGCCGCCTGCGCAAAAATCCCGAGCACGAGCTGGAAGGTCTGGCCGACATCTACGTCGAAAAGGGAGTCAGCAAAGCCACTGCGCGCAAGGTCGCCCAGGAGCTAACGCAAAAGGATCCGCTCAAGGCGCACCTGGACGCCGAGCTTAACCTGGACGAAGATGATCTCAACAATCCATGGGAGGCAGGCATCGCCAGCCTGGTGTCGTTCACCATCGGTGGACTCATCCCATTCATCGCCATATTGCTGGCCACGCCTAGTCTGCGCTTCATCGTCACGTTTGTGGCGGTGTTGGTCGCGCTGACTGGCACCGGCTACATTAGCGCCACGGTTGGCGGAGCCCCACGCGGCCGTGCGGTTCGTCGCGTTGTCATCGGTGGTGCCATCGCCATGGCCGCTACTTACGGCATCGGCGTGCTGTTCGGTACGGCTATTCAGTAATAGCTAGCTGTGAATTTTATCGCAGACGCCATCGTCGGCCATCACTATAATTTATCTATTATGAGTATGAACAGATGGAGGTGGTATGTCAGGTAAAGCGTATATAAAGCAAGCCTCTTCAGCAGCCCAGCGAGCTGCCCAGGCACTACAGAGCGATGCCCAGCAGATTCAGGGTGATGCTATGAATAAAAAGTCGCAGCTACAGAGTCAGCTCAGCGACATTGATCGGCGTCACCAGGCGCTGACCGCTGAGGCTGGTGCTGAAAAAGAGCCAGCACGTCAGATGCAGTTGCAGCACGAAATCTCGCAGCTGGAGAATGAAAAACGTAATCTGCAGTCCGAACTGCATAGTGTGGAAGTCGAAGCCAACTCAGTAGCGCAAGACGTTCAAAGTGCTGCCTCAGAGATGCAGTCTATCGCCAGCCGTATGCAGGGCGTTATGACCCGGAATATTTCCTAAGTTGCTTACTATTCGCGACCATATGATGATTGAGGTATAGTTGCTGTTGATGGACACGTTTTCCTACAATATCCTGCCCAGCACGTTTTATAGGGTTGTGGTAAAGGCAATAATTACCAACAATGTCGGTGACCTGCTGTTGGTACAGCATAAAAGTACCGAGTGGGAGCTGCCAGGTGGCGGCTGGGAGCATGGCGAAACGCTCGAGGAATGCGTGCGCCGAGAAGTGCTGGAGGAATTGGGTGTCGGTGCAGCGTCCGTCGGCGACCCATTGTTTGCCGTCCCGGCAGTCAATATCCAAGAAGTCATGACAATGCGTATCGCCGTGCCCGTGCAGTTGCGCAATGGTGCTATACAGCCCGGTGATGGCATGATTGCCTATGCGTTCGCCAGCGAATTGCCCGATGACCAGGCCATCTGCATGGAGCTGAGCGATTTCGCGGTTCTTGATGCGTATTACGAAGTAGCAATTTCCAATTGAGAAAGATTGGTGGCGCCTCCCAGGCCTCGCTTCGCTCGCGCACTGCGCCATGCTCGGAACAAGTTCCTGTGCGGGTTGGCTCCCCCAGGCATCGCGCGCACTTTGTGCGTACTCCTCCCTGCGGTACTCGGAATAAATATGCGAGCACATTTGTTCCTGCGTTCCTCGTTCGCCGAACTGCAAGCAGTTCGTGCCTGGGAGGGCTTACCAAAATAAAGCCCCGACACAAGGTCGGGGTCTTATTTTGGTGGCTCCTCCCAGACTCGAACTGGGGACACAAGGCTCTTCAGGCCTCTGCTCTACCAACTGAGCTAAAGAGCCGCGATTGTTTGCAATCGCGCAAACTCAGAACTCACATCATTTTACAGAGGAAACGGGTTTTTTTCAACTGATGAGCTTGGTCTGGCTGGTCGCTGCACATATTTTAATCACATGGCCATTTAACTTCTCTCACGTATATACGTACGTATATACGTCACCCCTGTAAAACCGCGTTATGAATTCATTATGAATTAGCTATCTAGGTGTTCGTACAGGCCCAGTTGCTTAACGCGGAAGCCGTTGCTGCTCAGTTCGTCAGTGATGGTGGCGGCGTGTCGGGCGTCGGTCACCTCAAAGTCAATGTAGAACGCGTAGTGCTGCTGGTCGCCCGGGATTGGGTGACTGTCCAGCTTGGTCAGGTTGCTGTTATGCGCCTCAAAGATTTGCAGGGCGTGCAGCAGGGCGCCCGGCTCGTGGCCGGTCTGCAGGATAATGGCCGCGCGGTTTATGGCGCTATCCTCTCGCTGCGCCTGCTCCAGCAGGACAAACCGCGTGTAGTTCTGCGGATCATCTTCGATGTTGCGTGCCACGATGGTGCCGCCGTACTCAGTAGCAGCGGCTTCACCGGCCACGGCCACCTGGTGCGCCTCGGGTGCTGCCATGATGGTCGCTACGCTGGCGGCGGTATCGTGCGTCTCGACGCGTGTGGCGTTGGGCAAATGCTCGTCCAGCCACAGCTCTACCTGCGACAGGGCAGGCCCCTGCGACAGCACCTGCAGGTCGTCCATCTGCTGCAGCTCGGCCAGCGAGTGCGATTTGGTCGCAATTAGTTGCATGTGGATTTGCATGCGGATGTCACGGCTGATGAACGCGTCGTGCCGACCCAGCAGGCGATAGACTTCGTTGATAGAGCCGTGCAGGCTGTTCTCGACCGCGCTCACGCCGTAGTCGGCGGTACCGTCGGCCACGTGTGCAAACACCTGGTGGAAGTTATCGCAGCAGATGATGTCGAGCTGGCCATGCTCGGGCAGGAGTTGATGAGCGGCCGCATCGTGGAACGAGCCGCGCGCGCCCTGGATGGCGACTTTGGGGATATGTTGCATCCGCATATTGTACCCCACCATCGGTGGCTATTGTGAAAAAAGTTACATAAACAAGCTTGTGGATAACGTGTCAACAGCATATTTACTTCTCTCAAGCCGCTATAGTCTACCTACCAGGGTGTATGCTAGAAAGGCAAATAAACGGAGGGGTGCCTATGAAACTAAAATATAATATGTATAACGTACGTCGGGGCGTGCAGAAGGTAAAGACGCGAACCGCGTTGGCACTATCAGCACTCGTACTCGCAGTGAGTGGTGGTGGCGGTGCTGCATTCGCAGTCATGGGTGTCAGCCATGCTGATACACCAGCAACAACAAATCTTGTAGTGACGCCGGCGTCAGCGGGTTATGACAGCAACAACGTAGTAGGTGTATCTTCGGATGCAGCACCTGGATTTGCCTCAGGTAGTGTTGCTTCGGATGGATCCGGAAAAACTGACTGGTATGTTACACCGGATGCAATGTTCGGTCACGATGTAGCACTCAGTGATATAGCAAGCATGAGTTACTGGACTAAAAAAGGTACCGTACATGTTAATCCAAACGAAGTTGATTGGTCACTCGTGATTTATACGAATCCTTATGCGGGAGATACTCACGGTGGTGGTTCGTGGTATGGCGACCGCATTGGTTCTGAGCCTTACTTTGCCAAGAATCTTAGCGAAACAGCTAATGATTGGAACAACTGGACAACGGGTGGTGCTAACAACCAGATGCGTTTTTATGAGTCGACAAACGGCTACTTCGGTAGCTATACAGACCCAACATGGGGCGACTTTGTTGGCGGACAACGCACTCTCAGGTGATCCATACGCCAGTCACACGGTTAAATTCTTCAGTTTGCAGACAGGTAGTGCATGGGCAGACAGTTTTACTGGACAGCTAGATGGACTCTCGGTAGAGCTTTCGGATGGCTCAGTAGCGAACGTTAATTTTGAGCCTTATGGCCAATCTTCGGGCGCAATCACTAGCCCTGAAGCTGGTATGTACTACAACGGTACTGTCGGACTAGCAGCTAGCTATGACGACGGTGGCGCCCCAGGTACAGCAAATGTACAATGGGCAGTTCGTGAAGGTACTTGTGCCGCAGGAACAAACACCGTTTTAGGTAACGTTGATGGTCACAATAATCCCTCTACGTGGGACGGCAGCAGTTTCGCGGCAGACTTCGACACAACAGCAGTGACGGATGGCTCTTACTGTTTTGTCTTTAACCCAGCCGACGCACCTGGACAAAACAATGTACGTGAAACCCGCCAGTTCTACGTAGACAATACGAACCCACTTGTACAAATACATCGGCCACACGATGGCGCAACCATTAGCGAAACAAAAAAGTTTAAGGGTACTGCAAGTGATGTCGGTAGTGGACTTCGCAATGACGAGATTCGTCTGAGTTTCCGACCAATCGTAGATGGTCACGTCGAGTCTCCAGTCAAGACCATCCACGTACCAGTCAACGTCGATGATGTCTGGAAGCAGAAGGTTGATACTACTGAGCTTCACAACGGGCTGTATCGTGTAGTTGCTCGCGCTAACGATAATACCGGCACCGGCTACGGTGATTCAAACACAGCCGCAGACACAGTAAACGTAACAGTTCGCAACTTACCAGAAAGCAAGGTTGACTGTAAGGACGGACACTGGATGTTCTACAGTGACATGTTTGAAAATCAAGGCGACTGTGTAGCTTACGTCAATCACCATGATGACCACGGCAACGACGACAACCATGCTCGCGGCCATCACGAAGACGAAAGTAAATCAGACAAGCACAGCGAAGACCACCATTCAGTATCATGGCACGTTTTCAGCTGGATTCGTCACCACCACTTCCGATTTTTCTAGCCAATAATCCGATGTGGTAAGGATACGCGGGCCGAAGGGCTCGCGTATTTTTTATGTGCTTTTCCTGGCACTTGCACACGGTGCTACACTGAATGTACGAGTAATGCGAGGAGGTGCTTTATGAGGTGGCATTCTTATTCATATAATCTGCGCAGCGGTGCGCAAAAAGCAAAAACTCGGATGGCGCTAGCCATCTCGGCAGTAGTGTTGTCGGTGAGCGGCGGTGGCGGTATGTCACTGGCTATCATTGGCGCTTCACACGCTGAAGCTGCCACTTGTACCACTGTAACTACATCAAAAGGCTCTCTGACCGCCGCACAAGTCGGCGGTGATGTCACTGGGCGAGCTAAATGCGCTGGGCTGTGACATCGGCGTGTACTACAACAGTGATAACACAGGCAACGTATCGGGTGCCGACATCCACGACGCCAAGAAGTACGGCGTGTTCGTCGATGGCAACACTGCTGATGTGAACGTCAATGTGACCGATAGCACTGTGCGCAACACCGGCGATCACAATGGCAGCGGTGATTTTGCACCGAACGGCAACCAATATGGCGTAGCAGTGTATTACAACGGCTTTAACTTGCCTGGCCAGGTATCCGGCAAAGTCTGGGGCAACGACATCAGCCAGTACCAAAAGGGCGGTATCGTCGCCAATGGCGAAAACGCGAGTGTGAGCGTGCGCGACAACACAGTCACCGGGCTAAGCAACGTTGACTACATTGCCCAAAACGGCATTCAGCTGGGCTACGGCGCCACCGGCCAAGTCATGGGCAACACAGTAGATGGCAACTGGTACGAGGGTGCCAACTGGGCGTCGACCGGCATCTTGATGTTCGAGAGTAGCAACGTCGTCGTCCAGAAGAACGTCGTGACTGCCAGCCAGACCGGCATATCCGTAGAGACGTGGTGCTGGTACGGCGTGCAGGACGCCAGCAATAATAAGATCATAAACAACGAAGTAACTGGCGCCCAGTGGGGCGTGTCAGTAGCGGCATATAACTACAGTTCAGAATGCGACGCAGTTGCAAATAATAACAAAGTCGACCAGAACGTCATCGTGGGCGACCATGGCGACACCGGCGTATGGATTGGTGCGTACGATTATGAAGGCACGGGCACTCATACCCCCGTTGCCGACAACAACAAGCTGATTCGCAATGAGATTCATGGCTTTAGCACCGTATTCGACACAGCTGGCAGCACAACACCAAAAGTTCACGCCAACGTCACCGACTAACAAACATCAGACATGAAAATAGCGCGGGACAGTAGTGCCCGCGCTATTTCTATTTAGTTGCCCGCGCGTTTTTCGCGTAGCATTTCGTTCCAAAGTTTTTGGTTTGGCTTGGTATCTTTCAAAAACCTCGGAGTAGAGCGCTTTTCACGCTTGAATAAGCCTTTTACAGCTTCCATGCTAGTGATCTCCTCCCTAGTGTATTTGTCCCCTCACATGGGATGGCCGACGCGTGTTTGTAGCGTTCGCTCCTCATCCCGAGACACCATACTAGGGTACCGAACTGGCAAAATATGTCAACCCCCTAGTGCTTACCCCATGGTATACAATAGAGAGAGCTAACAGGGAGAAACTATGCCGCAGCGCGACAGCATGATTATGACCAACCAGGATATCGCCGGGACGTACGAGACCGAGATATTTGAGTGTGAGACCAAGCCGCGCGGCGTGATTGTCTGCGCCCACGGCAAGGGCGTGCGGCGCTGGGACGGCGAGGAGTTCTTTTACCAAGTGGCGGACCATTACGCCGAGTACGTGGTCATACTTGGTCGATCAAAATCAACCAATTGAGGGTGGCGGCAGTGAGCTGCCAGCGCTGCAGGTAATGGCCGAGCGAGTGCAGAGCGCCATCGTACTGGCGCACCAGGCCTATCGCCGGCAGCCCATCTACCTCATGGGACACTCCATGGGCTGCGGTGTGATGACGTATCTGGATCTGGCCGACGTCAATAAAGTGGTATTTGTGGCGCCGACAGCAGGTGACCAGAACAAAAAGCTGCAGGTGAACGCTATGGCCCGGAGGTTATTGGTGGCATGACAGTCATCAAACCACAGAGGGCAATGGAAAGGATCATAACTAAAGAGTTTGTCGACATCGTGCGAAGGGGTCGTCTGGGAGGAACGTTACCAAGAACTACTGCAACACTACCCAGAAGTGCACGTGTTCGAGTCGGGTGACGAAGAAATTGTCGGCGCCGAGCGACTCGCCACACCGCGACATGCCATTTGCCAGCTACGAAATCATCCCCGGCGCACAGCATAATTTATCTGGCGAGCCCCTACAGGTCTTTTTTGCTGCTGCAGATAAATTACTGTAACTCTTTGCATTTCACCGAAGTTTTGGTACAATTTTTCAGTACCCAAAACGGTAGCTTTCGCAGCTACTGCCAGAATTCTAATCCAAGGAGCGAATGCGACTGAATAGAATTCTGAGAGGAGGAACATAGCGCCAGGTCGAAGCTTTTGCCAGTAGGCAAAACGAGACAGGTGCGTCGGTTCCGACGAGCGGGTGTAGCTCAGTTGTTTAGAGCGCATCCTTGCCAAGGATGAGGCCAGGGGTTAGAGTCCCCTCACCCGCACCAATTAGACCCAAACGATTTTGAAACAGTATAGTTTCAAACATTAGAGCCTCATTGAGGCTCTTTTTTGTTAAAATTGAAGCATGAACAATAGCCCACAGCAGTTTTATGACGACCTAGCAGATAGTTATGCTTTTATTTTTCCTGATTGGCAGGCAGCAGTTGAGCGACAAGGGAACATAATTGGCAAGCTCATTGGTGAGCCACCTCTTTCTGTCTTAGATTGTTCGTGCGGCATCGGTACGCAAGCTATCGGCTTAGCGAAGCTAGGCTATAAAGTTCACGCAACAGATATAAGTCCGAAAGAAGTTGAAAAAGCAAAAGAAGCTGCCGATGAAATGGGTGCTAACCTTACTTTCGGTGTCACTGATTTTCGCAACTTAGACGCTGACGTAGACGGTGAATATGATGCAGTTATCTCATTTGATAATTCACTGCCCCATCTTTTGACTGATGAAGATATAACAAAAGCACTCGATGCTATGAAAACCAAGCTAGTAGATGGCGGCAAGCTATTTATAAGTATTCGTGACTATGATGCCCTGCTTGAAGAAAAACCGAAGGCTACAATGCCACAAGTCACACAAACAGACGAGGGTGAAAGAGTGTACTTCCAAACGTGGCAGTGGAGTGATAACTCGCCGACTTACCAGACGAACCTGTTTATCCTTGTACCTGAAAATGGTAGCTGGAAAGTAAATACTTCCTCAACCACGTATAGGGCATTGAGAAAAAACGAGCTGAGTGAGCTGCTGGAAAAGTCTGGCTATAAAAATATTGAGTGGCTTGAACCACGGCAAAGCGGCTATTATCAGCCAATCGTGACTGCGACTAAATAACTAAGCTAATAGTTGGTCGGATAAATTAAACGCGTTCACTAGGTATTTGAGTATTTGGCTATCCACGTTCTCTATTGCAGATGTTTGCAATGCGTCAACTATGCTGCACCAAATAAAATAGCTCAGCACGGTTGGGCTTTTTTTATTTGATCCTGAGCGTTATGGTCTAGAAGTTTGTTTGAATTTCTTGGTCTTTAGGATTTTCAGCGGCTTTTTCAGATTTCTTAGGCTCTGCTAGCTGGACTTTTTTCTTTAATCCTCGCTCGAAGGATCGTATTACAGTTTTGATGAAGTTTACTGAAAATACATTGCTTAAGCCTGAGTTTTCTTCAAAAACAACCCTTAAGTTTTGGGTTTGGCGACTTACTGCATAATCCCTATAAGGCACATAAGAAGCTACTATTCCAATTAGACTAGCCCTATCAATAGACTTCGTGCCCTCTATAGCTATAAATTCTGGTCTGTTCACAATAGGGCCGCCACTGTTTCCAGGAAAAACGGTTGTATCTACCAAAAAAGGCTCGGTTGGCGACTTAAACGTATCTCTTATTCTTGCAATCGTACCTGATCGCACAATTACACTATTACTCTTGTCGCCGACCAAGCTAACGGGAAAGCCAAGCGCATAGACACTATCTCCGTCAGACTGTCCGTCAATTTCCATTTCTTGAGTAGTTAATGTGTGCTTAATGTCATGAAAATAGCTTACCTGCATGTCTTCTGCTTGAAATAAATTAAAATTCACAGGGATAACCGCAACATCAACTTTCTTAATACGGTGACCATGCCATAATTTTTGCCCTGTAGCCAGATTATATAGATTTAAAACATACCCTTTAGGCGTTCCCAGGGCTTTTGGATTAATGCGCAACAATACTTTATCATTGCCCGCTAAAACATGCTTATTAGTTACGAGATAAACTCTTCCTTGATCGCCCCTTAATGTATGAAAATAGAAAAAACCCGAAGCTCCCCACACTACTTGGCCGTTTTGTTGTTCATATCCTATAGCAACTACAGCGTCTGTAAAAAATGGAGGGATTGATGCCATAAAGGTCTCCTTTGGTGTAATACTTGGCTGAGTATATTATGTCAAGTTAGGACTATTCTGAAGGGTAAAGTCGAATGGCGTAATGATGACCCATATCGTCACTGATAAAACTAAATGTTTTAGGCCTTCCTTTCACAAGCTTAGGCCATCCAGTTGGGCGTCGCTCCTCAGGCAAGCCCACCAACTCGTTAACTGTAAGTGGCCCATTACTACTAATTGGCGTCGATATGTCAATGGAGCTTTCCGGGCTATCGTAGACAAAGTACGCGTCTCCATTCTTACTAATGCCAAACACATGATCACCATCTTCGTGCTGCCTTTTGCCCAGTATGGTAAGACCTGCATCAAATGCATTTTCTATAGCAATCAGAGTTCCGATTTTCGTCCTAAGTGCTGCAAGTGTCATGTTGCCGTATTCATAGTCGGGCTGTCTTTGCTGCTTTTGTATGACGTGCTCTATAAGGTCTTTAAAAACATAATGTTTAGGCTGTGGTGCTCCGAACTCCTGCCATACTTCAGGATCAAACGGATCGTCATCAAAATTAATTTCCCACTCTGATGTTGTGAGATCCTCCAGTATATATTTGCCTGGAAAATACTTACTTGCGAGGTATTCGTGAAAATCGAGATAATCGGGACGGTTTAAGAGTGTATTGAACTCCTCGTCAGTTAAAGTCGCCTCATTTTCGGATCTCTTAATTGATTCTAGATAATCACTATGATCGATATCGGTATGTTTTAGAACTGCATCTAGACTACCTGCAACACAAAAACTGCCAATATTTTGACTTGCTAGAGATTTGGTAGCAGCAACGGCGTGCTCATAGGACATCCCAATATAATATTACAAAATACAATTATTGTAAATATTCTGATATAAAATATTGAGGTGACCGTATGGAGCACTTGTTGCTGTTATCCTGGCTGAGCGTCTTGATCTAGGCTAGTCTTTCAGATGATCTATTGAGTAGTGTAGATCATCTATTGGAATTTGATGTAGCTCCATTAGTTTATACAAGGATTTGCCAATCCCTAGTAGGTTAATTTTTCAGGGGTTGACATCGCTTATACCTAACATTGTATCGTTTGGCATAATTATTATACCGTAGCGGTGCAACTCTAACACTTCAGTTAGTACAGACAATTTATCAAAAGCAAAATTTTCTTTTGAACCTCTATAATCCCCATCTTTTAGACTTAGCCTGATTTCTTGGCTAGCAAATATTCGCAAAAGGGATAATTGCTGATACGAAAGTGACTCGGCAATTTTCAGCAATTCGTTTGCTTGTTGCTGGCTAATTGAAGGCTCAAAGCTAATGTTTGCAATAAGATTAGCTATGTATTTTAACTTCTTTTGTTCACTTTCGTTCTCGGCAAAGTTAATTGCACGCTCCCAAATCTCAAAAGCGCTGGATGGAGCATCAACATTGTCGCCAAAAAAGCCGTCAGTACGAATTTCTTTACCGGCTTCTAGGTGCTCGTCTATTTTGCATACTGTGAACGCAACTAGTGCTGCAACTTTTTTGCGTTTACGTCCTGTAAGTCGTTGCGCAGCGTCCACTATAACAGGAGTGATTGGACCTATTACTGCACCTAACGGCCCGCCAATACTCAGACCTATAAGAGCGCCTGCTGAAGCACCTGCGATATCTTGTGCATCACCTTTCAGGCTCTCAATGAAATTTTCATCGTCTTCTCTAGGCATTACGGTCACCTTTGGTGCACTACTTGGCTGGGGCAACAGGATTCGAACATAGGCATAGTAGTGGCCGCATTTACGAATTGTAAATACACTCAAAATTCTAGGTACATGATTGACATACAGTCAAATAGATATATTATTATTTTAATACTATGGCAGAAGTGTACGCAACACAAGATATCTTGACTCCGGCGGTCGGCAGCCCATCGTTAGGCCGAATCAGACCAATGGAGTTAATCCAAGCTCATGACGAACGCGCTACCTACATGGGTGCTCTCGGGCTATTTGGCACGGCTGGCAACCCGGATGTCATATATGACTGGCGGGCAGAAGTACTGCCGACTATACACGAAGCGCTGGCGGGAAGGGGCGTTGATGGGCGCGTTACGGTATACAATCCTCTGAAGCGAGATTGGAATCCATCTGACGCTGCCGAAGAGGCACTTCATTTAGCACGAGATGCCGCACTAGTATTGCCAGTTCTGGATTTGACGACTGGTCACGCCAGTTTGGCTGAAACCGGCTTTGCAGCTCTTGGCGGTACTCTTCGACCACAAAGAGTCCATATGTTTATCGAATCTGGCCAGGCACACGACGACGCGACAAGGCGCGCTCGCTCATTGACAACTATGCTCGCCAGACAAACACTGCAGGATTTTCGTATCAATGCCAAGATGGCGCCAGATTTGGCATCGATGGTGTCGAATGGCGTCAATGATGTGAGTGATTTCGTGGAAGAGGCGAGCAGCCGAGTGCTTCACGAGAACCGTTACACTATTATGCCGCGCACCGATTTGGCGCCTCGAGTAAGTTTGGTGGGTAGCGGCGCACCACGATACAGCGACTCATGGTACGAGGGTATATTAGGACGACTACAGGATGCCGGTCTTGAATCGCACGAGGTATTTAGCGCCTATGCTAAGGACTGGACTGAGGACAATGCTGTTGAAGAGTTAGCGCACAAGACGAACGATGCCGTCGTTTTGTTCGCCGTCACTGAGACTGAAAATAGTTTTGGCGCAATGGGTGAGCTGGGATGGCTGATAACCTACTGTGTTATGAACGGCCAGCGACTGGGTATATATGTTGAGCGCCACGACAGTGACCCCAAATCCGACGCTAATCGGCAGCGCAAGCTCGCTATGGCTCATCTGGGTCGACAACTGCTTGATTTTCCCGATTTGCCAGTGTTTGTCGCCAATAGCCCTGCGGAGTTAGCGAGGTACGGTGCAACGGAGCTTGCCAAATACAAGCAACTCCAGATGGCCCACCAAGTTGCAGGGATAGCTCCAGAAGACAGTATGTCGGACAGCTGACTTGAATAGTCACAACTAATTGAAAAAGAATCAAAAAAATGTTAGTGTAATGCACAGCTCACATATCGAGCGCACTTTGACATGGCAAAAGTGTGAGTTCTTTTGCGTTTTGTGTTCGGCTACTTTCGCTTCAGCGCTGAAGGAAAGGTAGCCTAACACGAGGCACATCGATGAGAGGATTCTCCATGACCCACGCCGACAACAACACCGACCTCATGCTGCCCACCGACTCGTTCCTGGGGCGGCTGCACATCCACGCCGCCAACTTCGACACCAGGGCTCTGATCCGGCCGCTCGACGAGCGCGACCGCCGCAGCGCTGAGCTGAGGAAGGGCAGCGTCGGCAACGACTACGTGTTCCGATGGAACCCGCGGGAGACCGCGCAGCTGCTGACGGGCGAGGACTACCAGCGCTACTGGACGGTCGTCGACCGACGACCCGAGGAGCTGCTGGCGCAGCACCTCTACGACCGCCTCCAGGACGAGGGGATCGACATGCTCAGCAACGTCGACCTCATCCTCAACGCCGCCGCCAGCGGTGTCGCCGTCCAGATCATCTGGGGACCCGCCCCGCCGCACACCAGCTTCTACCGCCTCGCCGTCCGCGGTGACGAGGAGGAGCGCTACGTGCGTCAGGTGGCATCGGTGCTGCAGCAGCGACTGGACATCCACGCCACCCCGGACCTCGAGTCCAGCGGCTGGTGCCTGGAGTTCCCGCTGCGGGAGTACCAGCCCGTCACGGCGTGACCATCCCGCGTGCGGGAGATGCTGTGCCCCTGGCGCCCTCTCCCGCACGCGCGGTCACCCCATCATCCCACTACCTTTTGCCATGTCTCACCTCACTGATTATATGTTTTTGGATTTATCCTATGCTCCTGGGATAGTTCGGCTCATGAACAGGTAAACCCTTAGCAAAATGGAACAAACATGATAAAATAATAGTATGAATGAAAGACGTACAGGGCATAGCGTACCTGAAAGTTATTGGGATCGAGCCAGCATGGCTGAGGACGCAAGGCTTGAGCGCGAAGCGCTAGATTTAGAATTTGCATCAGACCAAGCAGCTGGCGAGTCTCGGTTCAGGCGCCCCGCTAGCACTGAATCCGCCGAGACACCTGCTGTGGACTCAACCTCTGTATAACCTGGCGTATAGCCTAAAATCGTCATAGGACAGCCGAGGCCAAGTGCTACACTGGAGCTATGCCAGATACTATCAACGACCGTCATAAGGCTGAAAACGAAGCGATTTTTCGTGGGTTGAACCAGCGCGTACAGCGCGGCGTACATACGTCCAATGCTATGACATCCGAAACTGGGGCTGTATCATTACGATTTGACGACAAAGATCCTCTGGATTTTTTTTGTGAATGCGCTGATGAAAACTGCCAGGAAAGAATCCAGATGAGCCTCGAAGAATATACTGAAATCCATAAGGACAAACGTCGATTTATCATTGTCCCTGGCCATGATGTGTCAGAGATAGAAAACGTCACCACCAAAAAATCTTCTTACTGGGTGGTTACAAAATACGAAGTTCCTCCCGAAAACTCCAGTACCCTGCATCCTACAGACGTTCACAACACGTAAAAATACGGTTATAGCTATGCAAGGAAATAGCCAAGTAGCCACAATTACGGTATAGTATAGCTAGAAACATTCGGAACCGCCGTTTGTTTGGAACCTACCTAGGGAGTTGTCATGTCTCTCGTCCATGCACTGCCGAACATCCTGCACACGTTGTTGATGATCCTGCTGGGCATCGGCCTCGGCGTCATCCTGAACCTGGTCTGGCACGAGATCGGCCACGCCGTCGCACTGTTGCGGCGAGGGTTGACCGTTCTGGAGCTGGGTGTGGGGATTCCTCTCGAGGAGTTCTCACAGAAGGAGAAGTCCCCGGAGCAGCTCCAGGACCTCGCCTGGCGTCGCCTGAACCTGCCGAACTACTACCGGTACAAGGCGCGGATCAAGGCCTCGTGCGCGCCGGTCTACGGACAGGCACGTGCGCTGCTGGCGGCCGTCACTCCGGAGTTCATGAAGCGGGCTGGCGGCAAGCTGCCCAGCTTCCCGCGCGGACCGATCCTGCGCATCAAGGCGGGTCGTATCCCATTCGTCCCGTTCGACCTGACGCTGGCACCGCTCCTGATCGGCGCCTACGTCAAGCAGGACACCGACGAGCTGCGCGACGCGACCTACACCGACAAGTCGGTCGTCTACGGCGCTGGCGTGGTCATGAACCTGCTGCTCGCCGAGCTGATCGGTGTCGCCTACTACGGCGTCATGCAGATCATGCACCCGGACGACGTGGTCACGACGAAGTTCTTCGCCGTGATGCTGATCGTCTTCTCGTTGACGTTCATTGCCCGGCGAGTCATCACCATGGTGGCGCCGTTCATCGGGCTGGCGTTCTTCGCGTGGGCGGTGTTCGCCTTCTCGCACGGTTCGGCCTCGTCGTCAGGCTCTGCCGGAGGCGGTCCCATCTTTGCGGTGAAGCTCGCTGCCAGCGGACAGACCCTGTCCCAGGTGGTGTTCCTCGCCGCAATCGTGTCGCTGAGCCTCGCGTTCACCAACATGATCCCGATGGTGCCACTGGACGGCGGCTTCATGGCGGTCAGCTTCATGAAGCGAGTAGGGCTGGATCGGTTCATCCCGGCCTACCGCAACATCACCGGCTTCGTGTTCGTCAGCATGTTCGGCATGCTGATGCTCGGAGACGTCGTGATGCTGCTGCGACCAGTCGTGTTGAACGTCACCGGGTAGCACCCTCCGCGTACCACCAGGCCGAGCCATTTCAGGCTTGGTGGTACGCGGGTGCACCCGAACAGACAGCTTCCTAGGTACATTTTTTCTTTATTGCTCCCCGATGGAAGCGCTTGCCATAGTGTGCACGACCTTCGTGCGTACTCTAGCCGGCGAGATCCAGGCGACCTGAGAACTTTTCTCAAGGCGTATGGTGCTACAATCAACATATCAGCAATGTAGCGGGAGAATTATTATGGCTAAATACGTCGATGGATTTGTGCTAGTGGTGCCCAAGGGAAAAGAAGCGGAATATCAAAAAATGGCTGAAGATGGTCGCGACGCATGGATGAAACACGGTGCACTGCAATACTTTGAGTGCCGCGGCAAGGATCTATCAAGCAGCAAGAAATGGGCGACGAGAAAAGCCGAGATTTTGCAGAGATGGCGTCCGTTAATGACGGTGAAAACGTGTGGTTTTCGTTTATTATTTTTGAGTCGAGAGAACACCGCGAAGAGGTAAATCAAAAAGTCATGGCGGAAATGAGTGAGGCTTACAAAGAGCAAAGTGACTTCACGATGCCAGCGGACATGACAAAAATGGCCTATGGTGGGTTCGAGGTCGTAGTAGAAGGCTAGTGCGTCTATGAGTAGTCGCCCGGTCCGCCCCATTACGACCGCTGGCGCTTGCATTTTTACTAGGATAGATTCACTATACATTCTATGAGCGAGGCAGTGTATTCACCGGTACGCCTTACCCTCTACAATGGCAGGATCGACTCGTTGTGGCAGGATGATATTGCGGTCTGGACAGGAGAGTATACGCCACATCCTAATCCTGAATACGAAGCGCTTCAGATAGAACGTCGCAAAAAGAATTTGATGCAAAATTTTAAGCGATTCAGACTATTTGACCCTACAATCGAGCTATTGTCACTTACTCTCGATACAGAAGAAGTTCCCGAACCAACAGATATGCGCATACGACAGACTAGGATGCTGCGTGTTTCGACATACCTGATGCCATACATCGACCCAGTGTACTTGCAACCTATATTTGAGCTGCGTCAGCAAGCACCCAGCGCTGAGTACGTCCATAAAAATTTGGTGGAATATCGACTCAGAGCAGGTGGCGAGGCAGTCTCTCATGCGTTTGGCTCGGGTATGCAGAATACACCATCACCCGCCCAATTATTAGCCAAACTGTAGTTAACATTTGACACAGTTCTCATCTAGTTGCTCGTTATTATATTGTTCTGGTGATTGAATCGATGCGGTAAAATAGAGGTATGTTTACGAAATCTACCAAACTCCCTGGCGGCACGGCGCACGAGCTGCCGGCTGATATGCAAAAGGCAATTGCCGCTGACAAGCAGATGCTGGCCACATGGCAGGACATCACGCCGCTGGCGCGCAATGAGTGGATTTGTTGGACAATCAGTTGCGCCAAGGCCGAAACTCGCGCCAAGCATATTGTCGTTATGCGCGACAAGATGCACAAAGGTGAGCGCCGTCCCTGTTGCTGGGTTGGCTGTACTCACCGTACCGACAAAGGCATGAGCGCTTCCCAGAAGTGGGTCACGTCCAAGCGTAGCGGAAAATAAACCATGGAAACGCATCGAATCTACAACATGAGCGTGGCGAGCGTATATCCACTGTATGTTGCCAAAGCTGAGCGCAAGGGCCGCACCAAGGCAGAGGTCGACACCATCATCGAGTGGCTCACCGGATACGACGCAGACGGTATGCAGCGCGTCCTGGCAGAAGAGACTAATTTCGAGACATTTTTTGCCGAGGCGCCGCGGCTCAACCCTGCACGGCGACAGATAACAGGGCTCATTTGTGGTGTCCGAGTCGAAGATATCGAGGAGCCAACTATGCAAGAGATTCGCTACCTGGACAAACTCATCGACGAACTTGCCAAAGGCAAAGCGATGGACAAAATACTGCGCTCGAACGGATAGACTTCTCTACGGTCGAAACCAAGAGGAAGTCCAACAATCGCTGCCTGAAACTATCAGTCTTTCTCAAGTGCTCGTCACCGTCAAAGAACGCTAACGAAGTTATTGGGAGAATGCTAATTCCCGAGCAGTATCGTGATCGAAACAGCGTGGGCATGAGGCTCGCAGATTCGGTTGTAGAAGATATTTGCAATATATATCGGTTATGCTATGATGCATTTGTAAACTTAAAAATATCTTACAAACACCACCAAAAACGCGAAACAGAAACGGCCTGAGAAACCAACATTGTAAGCCCGGTGTTTGTACTGAGACAAACAGTGGGGTTGATGATGGCTAGTAGCTCCGTCACAAAATATAACTCTCGTGCAACAAAAATTGGGCTGATACCGATACTCCTAGCAGTAACATCGGTTGTGGCGCTGGTCTTAACACCGTTAGCCAAAGGTCTGACTGGCACACTAACGTCAAGTCAGTCGGTGCCGAGTTATACATCCGAATTTGGTCTAAGCGATGAGCGAACAGACATCGTTGCGAATATATATATGACCGATGAGGGCGAGCTTTTTACAGCGAGCCAAGATCTGAACCGTGTCGGTGTGTTTTCGCAGTCAGGTACGTTCCTGCGCAAGTGGGGTGGAGTAGGGCTTTCATATGGCTCAACTGCACCATATGAATTTTTTGGCATTGGGGACATTGCGCAGTTATCTAACGGCAACGTATTAGTATTTGATGCAGATAATGGGCTTGTGAAAACATTCCAGCAAGACGGCACGTTCGTAACACAGCACGCAGTGACTGGCGGGACGAAACTAGTGGTCGACTCCTCGGACAATGTATACATAGCGGAGTCATACTCTATTGTAAAGTATGACACGAGCTGGAATATTGTCACTTCGTGGGGATCAAATGGTTCCGGCGATGGGCAATTTAGCACTATCTGGGGCATGGGCATCGACTCAGCCGACAATGTATATGTCAGCGACGCTAATTTAAACCGTATCCAAAAATTCGACAGTGATGGCAATTACCTCTTGCAGTGGGGTACGGCCGGAAGCGGCAACGGACAGTTTAACGGGCCTGACGGTATTACGTCTGATGCAAGTAACAATATATTCGTTGCTGACTGGGGTGGTGACCGAATCCAAAAATTCGATAGCAGCGGCAATTATCTGATGAGTTTTGGTAACAGCGGTAGTGGCGACGGGCAGCTGTACCGTCCGGACGATGTTGCGGTCGACGCAAGCGGTAATGTGTACGTGGCTGATACGCTCAACTATCGCATGGTGAAGTTCGACAGCTCAGGCAATTTCCTGTTCAACTTTGGTGACCAACCCTCCAAACAGGGTCAATTATGGCACCCATCTACCATGGCCATCGATACAAACGGGAACCGCTATGTTGCTGATACCGAGAATCACCGTATCCAAAAATTTGATAGCAATAATAACTTTGTGACATCATGGGGGTCATTCAATGTGGCAGACCCAGGGTTTCAGGTACCTTATGTAATTGATACAGACTCTGCCAATAACGTCTACGTTAACGACGTGAACGGTCGCATACGTAAGTTTGATTCTAGCGGCAACTTTATATATACGGTGACAATATCGGGGTCTGCGGTGTATAGAATCGGTGGGCTGGCGGTTGCTCCTGACGATACCTGGTATGTCATAAACTTTACTGGCAACACCGTGCAACACTACGACAGCGCCGGGAACTATCTCGGAGAATGGGGCTCAAGTGGCACCGGCGATGGGCAGTTTACGAATCCGATAGCTATGACCTTTGACAAGGACAGCAACGCATATGTCGTAGACTCTAGCCTAAATCGCGTGCAAAAGTTTACTGCTGACGGTACGTTCCTGGCTAAATGGGGCTCAAGTGGCAACGGTGATGGCCAGTTTGACCTGCCTGTAGACATCTCTGTAACAGACAGCGGACTGGTATATGTCATGGATGCGCATAATTACCGCGTGCAGGCATTTGATACCAGCGGGAACTTCATCAGCAAATGGGGCTCATATGGTGTCGGACAGAGTCAGTTTATCGAGCCGTCTGGCATCGAAACAGATGCGGCCGGCAGCGTCTACACCGTCGACTATGAGCAATATCGAGTACAGAAGTTTTCTTATGTTAACGATTCGGCCGAAGTCACCACAACCACCGGTGGTACGACGGCTTGCGTAGGTGTAAGCGGTGGTGCGAGCCTGGTCAGTGTCAACAGCTTGTCGCCGACTGATCCCGACATCAGCTACATTTATGGAGCGATTGATACTGTGCTGACCCCACAGAGCAGCGGTGGCACGGAAAGCGTACGATTGCTGTTCGAAAGTGCCTTGGCACCCGCCGATGTACAGGTGTATGCCTACGATAGTGGCACCAATACTTCCACGCCATTGAGCGGTTACACGGTGACCACTGGCTCGTTGTGTGGACGGACTGGTTTACTCATCACGTATTCAGTGACCGATGGCGGCACCAACGATTCGGACGGTTCGGTCAACGATTCGGTTGAAACTGTGTTGGGTGTCATGACTTCTGACAGTGTGTCGGTTAGTTCGCCAGGCGGCGGCAGTGATCCTGGTGGTGGATCGCTGGTCAATACTGGTATGAGTACGATTCTTTCAAGCGCCATGGCAATAAGCCTGATAGTCAGTGCCTACATCCTTTGGCGTCGCCGATACTATCGCTACTCAATACGGGGCTAGTATGCTTTACTAGCCGTTGGTAGAATGTGGGGCCTCTGTTACAATTATCGGGACGGCGCGGTGGCGGAGTGGTTACGCAGAGGTCTGCAAAACCTTGTACACGGGTTCGAATCCCGTCCGTGCCTCCATTTTTTGAATATGACAGACGTAGAATATCTACAACAAGCTCAGGAAATTGCGAAACAGTCGCAGGAAGACGTGCCGTGTGGCTGTGTACTTGTCGACAGAAAAGGCGTCATTACGGCTCAGTTCAATTCGCAAAATAGCGACAATATCGCAATCAATCACGCTGAGATTAAGGCATTGGTAGCAGCGAATTACTCACTCAAAAAACGCAAACTACCAGGAACGACCGCGTACTGCAGCTGCGAGCCGTGCGCGATGTGTCTGACAGCACTGTCGTATGCAAATATCGAACGGATTGTATACGCGACTCCGTTCAAAACTGCATTTCCGAACGACGCACAGGCAGTCTTCGATGCTCAGAAATTTATCAAAGGCCTCAACTTCGTACCAAAATTAGAGCATATATTGCTATAATCAACCCAGTCACGGGCGAGTGGCGGAATTGGTATACGCGACGGACTTAAAATCCGTTGGTTGCATAAACCTTGTGGGTTCAAGTCCCACCTCGCCCACCAAACGTAAAGCCCCCGTCAGGGGGTTTTACGTTTGGCAGCCAGGCTGGGACTTGAACGGGAGTGCCTGTGGCACTCCCCGGACCCGAAGCCGGTCGACATTGGAGACCGGTTGCACCGGCAGCGCACTTTGCGCTCGCGTGCAAGGCAAGTCCCGCCGTCAGCCCCCGTCAGGGGGTTTTACGTTTGGCAGCCAGGCTGGGACTTGAACGGGAGTGCCTGTGGCACTCCCCGGACCCGAAGCCGGTCGACATTGGAGACCGGTTGCACCGGCAGCGCACTTTGCGCTCGCGTGCAAGGCAAGTCCCGCCGTCAGCCCCCGTCAGGGGGTTTTACGTTTGGCAGCCAGGCTGGGACTTGAACGGGAGTGCCAGCGGTACAACGGCCGGTTTTGCATTGGTCGAAATGATACAATAAACGGTAATGCCACTCATCGATCTCTTGCGTAAATATCCCGTGCGAGGAATGCTCATTATTGGAGCGATTCTCTATATGGTGAGCGCCCTACTGTGGTGGACACAGGTATATCACACGCCACAGCGCGCATTCCAAGACATGCTGGCTCACAATGTGTCCACTCGGAGCGTCACCAAGGACATTCGACTTGATTCGACAAAGGACGTCCTGGCACAGCAGGTGCACCTGCAGCTCGGCGCCGATAATTATGCACGTTGGATTGTGACTGCTAAACAGGATTCGAATGAGGTCGTAACAGAGAGTATTGGGCTGACGGATGTTGAGTATGTACGCTACAATCGCATCGTCAGCGACAGCCAGGAAGACAACAAGCAATACAAACGTTATGTGAATCAATGGGGCAAACAAGCGGCGGATGCAGCAACGGGCACAGGTCTGTTCTATCAAGCCGTTATGGATATTAATTACGCGCCAACCTTTCCGATTGGTGCCATTCCCCAGACTTCTCGTGATTCTCTACTGAAATATATTGCGGATGAGCAGGTATTTACTCCAGACTACTCCTCGGTCAAAACAGTAGAAGTAGGCGGCCGGTCTGCGTATCAGATGACAGTCGCGGTCAAGCAAGCGCCCTATGTGCGTATGCTGCAGGCGTACGAAAAAGCCTTTGGCTTCGAGGCACTGGCTACCGTCAGTGCCACACAGTACCAAAATGAACCGGATGATACGGTGACAATTGCGATAGATAGTTTGTCACACAATCTGGTGCGATTATCGTATGATCGGACAGGGTATCAGGTGACTTACAGCGACTATGGCCTCGACACACAGCTGACGCTACCGACGGATAGCATCCGGCTCGACGAACTCAAACAGCGTCTATCCTCTGTCGGTTCGTAGTGCGCTATACTAGGTGGTAATCATGCTGCACGCATTCCTGACTACCATCCGAGCCACCTATGGTTGGCGCTCTGCAAACATCATTGTGACGATGCTGCGCGAATCTGATTACAACCCACTAAGGTATTATTGGCGTTTTTGGTCCACACAATCCTTCGCAAACGTCACACCGGGTCGTTCCATGAGCCTTGGCGCTCGGTTGTTAGTCGATATGACTCGCATTGGCATGTTTACCCAGCTCGGAGCAGGTATATTTTTGACATGGTATGGCATCGTTCATTACCAATTTGCGGCCGAGTTCTTTGGTCTGGCGATGATTGTCGGCTATCCGCTGGTATGGGCACACCTGGCACCACTGTTGTCTATATTTGGCCTGCCGTTTTTGCTGAAGCCAGTGGGCAAACGAGTATTGTGCAGTATGTTGGAGCGACAAGTGCGACAACTTCGCAAACAGCACAAGTTTGCCGTCGTTGCCGTCGCCGGTAGCGTTGGCAAGACCTCGACCAAATTAGCGATTGCCGATGCCCTGAGTGTGTCTAGGCGGGTTCGGCACCAGGCAGGTAATTATAACGATCGCCTGACAGTACCGCTCGTCATCTTTGGGCATCAGGAACCGGGTCTCTATAATATCTTTGCTTGGGTCAAAATACTGCGAAACAATCGCAAAATTATCCGGCAGGAATTCCCGTATGATGTCATCGTTGTAGAGCTCGGTACAGATGGTATTGGCCAAATGAAACAGTTTGCCTATTTGCAGCCGGACCTAGGAGTATTGACTGCAATAACACCCGAGCATATGGAGCAGTTCGGCACACTGGATGCGGTCGCGAGCGAAGAGTTAGCTCTATTCGACTACTGCCAACGAGTATTGGTTAACAGCGATGATGTCTATCCGCAATATCTCAAGGGCAGAGAGTTTGTATCATACGGCAGTGGTGATGCCACATATCAACTGGTGTCGGCACGACCAAACAAAAGCCTCAGCGGTCAGCGTGTGACGCTGAACCTGGCAGGGTACAAAGTTTCTGCCAGTATTCAGCCGATTGGGCAGCAGGGCGCCAAATTTGCCCTGGCAGCTGCAGCAACGGCCAGTGAAATGGCCTTGTCGCGCGATGACGTGCGCAGTGGGCTCACCCACCTAACCTCGTTCGCCGGTCGCATGCAGGTCTTGCCCGGCATCAAAAAATCAACGCTCATCGATGATACATACAACGCTAGCCCCATGGCGGTGGCTGCTGCACTAGACGTGTTACAGTCTGCCGATGCACCGCAGCGTATCGCTGTGCTGGGGAGTATGAACGAGCTAGGTGATGTTAGCTCGCAGGCGCACAAAGATATCGGCAAGCTATGTGATCCTACTAAACTCGACTTGGTTGTGACCATCGGCACAGAGGCCCAGCAATATCTCGCTCCTGCTGCCAAGCGCAAAAAATGCAACGTTGTATCGTATTCAAATCCGCGCGAAGCTGGCGAATATGTCAAGGAACAGCTCACGGAAAGAGCAGTCGTACTCTGCAAGGGGTCGCAAAATGGCGTATTTGCCGAAGAGGCGCTCAAAGTTATGCTCAAAAATCCTAATGATGCCAACAAACTTGTCCGCCAAAGTGACTACTGGATGAAGCAAAAACGTCGCCAATTTAGCGATTTGTAGCCATCTGTACCAATCGATCGCACAGGGACGGCATGTCGAAACCAGCAGCCGCGGCAGCTTTTGGCAACAGGCTTTGATCGGTCATACCGGGTAGTGTATTGGTTTCAAGCACGTACACCTCTCCGTTTTTGCTAACGATCATATCCGTGCGACTCAAATCACGGCATCCGCAGAGCTTGTGTATCCGTGCTGCCAAGTTTTGAGCCTCTTGCTGTATGGCATCATCGACGTGCTGTGGTGGGCACAACTCCTGAGTGGCACCGTTGTATTTGTTCTCGTAATCAAATTCGCCATTTTCCGGCGGTATGATTTCTATGACGGGTAGCGCCGTATCACCGAGTACTCCGACCGTTATCTCTACTCCTTCAATGAGTTCTTCGAGCAGCATAGCATCGTACTTTTTAAGAGCTCTGGCAATGTCGTCCCAGGCGGTATGTGCAACATCACGAACAATAAACGTATCGACGCTGGAACCACCGTCGAATGGCTTCAGCACAAAAGGCTGCTGCGCCAGTGCATGGGCATGGATAGTGTCGGCATCGACAATGTCTCCGGCTGGGGTTAGGATATGCTCCTGCTCAAGAGCAGTCTTGTAGGAATTTTTGTCAAACGTCAGTTGACACGAAGCCACGTCCGAGCCAACGTACGGGAGCTGTAGCGATTCGAGCTGCTGTTGCAATGTGCCATCTTCGCCGCCAGCGCCGTGGATGATAGGAAACGCGACGTCACATTGGGCAGCGATTTCCGAGTCGAGCTGTTCTGTTTTTGGATCGAGAACCGTCACCTTATGTCCAGCCGCCTCGAGCGCAGACTGGACGGCACTACCTGAGCGCAGGGACACATCCCGTTCTCCGGAGCTTCCGCCTGCAATAACAAGTACATTCATACTGTGCCATTATACGCCTCATCTACACTCGGCGTATTACTTCGGTTGTCTTCTGATACAATAGAGGCGATGAAACGATACAATCCAAAAGACATTGAGCCGAAGTGGCAAAAAATTTGGGACGAGACCGGCGTCTACACCGCCGATCTGCACAGTGACAAGCCCAAATACATCGCCATGAGCATGTTCAATTACCCCAGTGGTGCTGGTATTCACATCGGCCACGCCATGAACTACACGATCTCGCGATGTAAAGCACGCTTTAAGCGCCAGCAGGGCTATGAAAGCTATCATCCGGTTGGCTGGGATGCCTTTGGCCTGCCGGCCGAAAACTATGCTATCAAGGCTGGCGTCAGCCCGCAGGAGAGCATGGCGACTATTATTCCCGAGCTATCACAAGCAGTACAAAGCCATGGGCTGGAGCAACGACTGGGAAAAAGAGATTGCCACTCACCTGCCGGAGTATTACAAATGGTCGCAGTGGATTTTCTGTGCAGATGCACAAGCAAGGCCTGGCCTACCAGGACAGCCGCATGCAGTGGTGGTGCAAAAGGCCAGACGGTCCTAGCCAACGAACAAGTCATAGACGGCAAATGTTGGCGGCACGATGGCCCGGACGACCCACTGGTCGAAAAGAAGGAAGTCAAGCAATGGTTCTTCAAGATCACCGACTATGCCGATGAACTACTGGACGCAATAGATGGATTAGACTGGACCGAAAGCGTCAAACTGGCGCAAAAGAACTGGATTGGTCGGAGCAACGGCGCTGAAGTGGAATTCGCCATTGAGGGCAGTCGACAGCAACGGTCAAAGTGTTCACGACTCGTCCAGATACCTTGTATGGGGCGACATTCTTGGTGCTGGCGCCAGAGCATGAGCTGGTGGAACAGATTAACAACGGGCAGAGCAACAGGATGCGGTTGAGTGAATACGCTAAAGCAGCACAGCAAAAATCTGAGCTAGAGCGACAAACCGAAAAGGAAAAAACGGGTGTCTTCACTGGCGCGTATGCGCTCAACCCAGTAAATAGCCAGAAAATACCGGTATGGATTGCTGACTACGTACTTGAAGGTTACGGCACCGGCGCCATCATGGCCGTACCGGCCCACGACGAACGCGACCACGAGTTTGCCCAGAAGTTTGAACTGCCAATTGTCACGAGTGGTACAAAAACGACGCACCGGATGATGAATGTACGCACGACGAACTGGCGTCATGATGAACTCGGCGAGTATCGATGGTCAGGCCTCGGCCGAAGCCCGGGCGAGCATCGTGCAGAGCTGGCAAAGCAAGGCAACGGCGACGAAAAAGTAAACTACAAAATGCGGGACTGGACGGTTAGCCGCCAACGCTACTGGGGCGCGCCAATCCCGATCATTAACTGCGAAAAATGCGGCGCTGTGTTGGTGCCCGAGGACGATTTACCAGTTGTTTTGCCAGAGCTGGACGACTTCAAACCCAGTGGCGATGGCCGCAGTGCCTTGGCTCGTGCAAACGATTGGCTGAAGGTTGACTGTCCGAAATGTGGCGGCCCGGCCGAACGCGAAACCGACACACTGGACACCTACATCTGAGTCATCTGGTATATGTATCGCTACTTTGATCCGCACAATCAGGAGGCAATATTTGACAGCAAAATCGTAAAGAAATGGGAACCGATCGATTTCTATAATGGGGCTGACCACGCCACAGCACACCTGTTGTATGCGCGATTTATCGGCCATTTTTTCAAGAAGCTGGGTTTGGTTGACGAAGCCGAGCCGTTTAAGCAGTTCTTGTTTAACGGCAAAGTTACTGCCGCCGACGGCGCGATGTTTAGCAAAAGCAAAGGCAACGGCGTCGACCCGCTGGAAATTATCGATCAGGGCTATGGCGCGGACGCGCTGCGTACATACCTGATGTTTGCCGCGCCGCTGGACATCTGGATTCGCTGGGATCCAAAGGGTGTTCCTGGCACACACCGCTTCCTGTCCCGTGTATGGGCGCTGGTACAGGAGTATCTAGAGGCTAACGAAGGTGAATCGGATGACAAAACCGTGGCCGAACTGCGTCGCACAGTCCACGCCATGGCCAAGAAAATGACCGAAGATATAGAGGCCAACCGCTACAACACTGCGATTGCAGCCGCTATGACCGCTTCTAACGAGCTGTACAAGCTAAAGGTCGACAACCTGACTCGCAATGATGCATGGCAGGAAGCACTGGAGTTTCTGGTTGCGGCCATAGCACCATTTGCGCCTCATACCGCCGAAGAATTATGGTTCCAACTGGGTCACCATCTGTCGGTACACAAAGATACCTGGCCAAAATGTAACGACAAATACCTAGAGAGTAGCCAAATGACTATAGTAGTGCAGGTAAACGGCAAAGTTCGCGCCAATATCGAAGTAGCTACTGACGCTAGCCGAGAAGATATCGAAAAAGCTGCGCGCACTGACAAACACGTCGCCAGTTATATAACCGGCGACGTGAAGAAGGTCATTTACGTACCAAACAAGCTCGTAAACTTCGTCGTATAGGTAGCCGACTACTTCATGAAGTCGGGCACATCGAGGTCGTCCGTTTCCGGGGTAGGGGCTGGCTGCTCATGAGGGTGAGCACTAGGCGTTTCATGGCCTGAGTCGAGGACAACACCCTCAAGTACAGGCCTAACTAATGCGAAGCTCGGTTGAGCATTAGGAGTCACAGCTCCATCGGTATCAGAAATTTCGCTAGTTTGGCGTGCCGCGATTTCGGCAGCTTCTAAGGCGCTAAAATGTTGGCTCCAGGCACCGGTGGTTGATCCAAGACCAGGCGTGCCGTTTCGCTCAGCTTTAATTTTTGCAGCAATCCGGGCAATGCGTCCCTGTCGATCGACACCGTCGTCTTGTCCGATCTCTCGGGCGCTGTCAGTAGAAAATCCTGCAGCCAGGAATGCGGCTGTATCAGGATGTTCGTGGGTTCCAAATGCGGGATTTTCGTGTCGTTGTGTCATGATGATTATATTAGCATAAGCATGCCGAAAAGTCAACATCCATTCAATAATTTCATCAAAAATACAAGCAACTATTTTTTAGCGAGTTTTGTGGTGCCATCACAGGCGATTTGGACGAAGTTGACATCATGGTTCTGGAGGTAGGCACGAGTACGCTTGTCGATCTGTTTATAGTCAAGCTGTGTAACAGTGCCGGGTTCGTACATGGTGAATGTACCGCCCGCCTTGTCGTTCGTCTCGTCCTCGGGGTCGAAACGGAAGGCGTAATAGTCCCCACTATTCGGCACAAAAAGTCGTGGTTTATCTTGGCCGTGCAAATCCTTATAGTCGCTCTGCAGCTTGTCTCGGACATCATCGAGCGTGTCATGGAGTCCAGCGGTATCAGGGCTGTTATAGGCGCCCGGGATGCCCGTAAGTCTGGAGACAATTTTGCCCAGAGCTCGTTCAGTTGAGCCATTGCCAGCTTGTACTTCGTAGCATCGCGTGACACCAGGCCAAGCATCTGCCCCGCAGCCAGTTGCGCTTCCGGCGACCAGAGTGGCCGCCAATGTCATCTCTAGACCTCGTTTCATGACACAATATTGACACCAAAAGTACAAACCGTCAATAATATTGCATCAAATCATTGATAAAACGGGGCATAACCGGTAAAATACGGGTAAATAGTAACCACAAACTTCGAGAAGGAGTTCGCACATATGGGTAAGCCAAAGAAGCGAACCAGTCCGCGTAAGACTGGTGCACGTCGCAGCCACCTCGTGCTTGAACTGGCACGCAAGGTGAACAGCAAATCACCGGTAAAAGTTCGCACCACCCGTCGTGAGACGGGTAAGACTGCCTAGCACAGGCCTAGGCTACGCTATACTGAAAAGTAGATAGCATAAACGGAAGGTTTTTAACAAATCATGGCATCAAATCGCCACCTCGGTCGCATCATAGCCCTGCAGACGTTGTACGAGCAGGACTTTCGTTTGTCGGCAGATGATACGACGTTTGACCTCGATGAAGTATTGCAGCGAAACATCGCTCGCTACGAATCCATGGTTGATGACACCAAATTCATCACCGAATTGACTCACGGTGTGTCGAAACAGGTGGAGAAGCTGGATGTCACGCTACAGCCTATTGCACCCGAGTGGCCGATTGACCAGATAGCTCGGATGGATCGTGTCATATTGCGCATTGGTCTGTACGAACTGTTGCACGGCAAGGATGTTCCACCAAAGGTTGTTATCAACGAAGCGGTAGAACTTGCCAAAGCATTCGGTAGTGAGAACTCTAGTAAGTTCATCAATGGCGTCCTGGGTACTGCCCTGCGTCAGCAAGAAGCAGAATCCGAAGCAGCGCCAACCAAAAATCCTTCACCGAAGAAGACAACCAAGAAAAAGTAATGAACAGGAAGCGCCTATCTTATGAAACGTCCCAAGCCACTTCAAGGCTTCAAGAAGCTCGTCGGCAACAATAAACGCCGACCTGCTATCGATGAAGTTGTCCACGAGACGACTTCGGGTGGCGTGGTCTTTCGCCGTGACAGCAACGGTAAACTAGAAGTGCTCTTGATCAGTGATGCCAAACATCGCTGGACGATTCCTAAAGGACATGTCGAGCCGGGCGAAGATCCCGGGGCAACCGCGGAGCGGGAAATCCGTGAAGAGACTGGCCTGCAGGATATGGAAGTATTCTTTTGGTTGGGCAAGGTCAATTTCCGTTACCGCCGAGTTCATACCCTGGTACTCATGACCATGAACATATATCTGGTCGAAGGACAGGGTGACACCAACAAACTCCATCCTGAGGAGTGGCTGACGGACATCAAATGGATGCCAGCCCAGGAGGCTATCGACAAAATCGCCTACGACGACATCGGTAAACTCATCCTCGTGGCGATGCGTAAAATTCGCGAGGGCAAGCTGTTTTAGCTCTTACTCTGGCGTTCCGGATCATTTTTAGTATAATAAACACCGGTAGCAATATGTAAAGGAGAAATTTGATAGTAGCTTATAGACTGTAGAGCGTGCCACGAGCGCCGGTCTTCAATCCATCAGCTAGTATCGTCATTATGGACACTAATCTATATGTGGCGTTTGCACAGCAAAAACTGGGCGTCACCTTCAACGACATTAACCTGTTAATTACAGCGTTTACGCACCGTTCGTACCTGAACGAGCACAAAAAAACGGTCAAAGAGCACAATGAACGGTTGGAGTTCCTGGGCGACGCCGTGCTCGAGCTGGTCACGACCGAATATTTATTTAGCGAACTACAGCGATCCCGAGGGTACGTTGACGAGCTGGCGGAGTAGTTTGGTGCGCACCGAGAGCATTAGTGCGGCGGCCAGTCGCTATGACTACGAGCCGCTGTTACGACTCAGCCGTGGTGAGAAACGTGGAAGTGACCGGGCGCGTGAGCAGATTTTGGCCAACTCATATGAGGCAGTGTTGGGCGCGTTGTATCTCGACCAGGGATACGACGTCTGCAAGCGTTTCATCACCGAGAGTCTGCTGAGCACATTCGATGAGATACTTGAAGACCGGTTCATGGATGGACCCCAAGTCTCATCTGCAGGAATTGGCGCAGAGCGTCGACGGCGCCACGCCTGCGTATAAAGTAATGGCCGAAGTTGGACCCGATCACGAAAAGATGTTCACGATAGGTGTGTTTGTCGATGGTAAGCTTAAGGGCCAGGGCACTGGTCCAAGCAAGCAGGCTGGCCAACAAAAGGCCGCCGAAGCTGCCCTCGAATCGTACCGTGAATCAAATTAGGTTATAAACGAAAACGAACACCTTGTTGGTGTTCGCAAAACAACTCTCAAAATTTCACCTGTCTCCAGCAATGAGCGTCTCACGACTCAATTGCTAATGTTTAGTATAGCGAAAATATTTGCATTGTCTACATATTTGACAAAAATCCGTTTTGATGTGACCTGGAATGGTGGGTGGCAAAAAAGATAGTGTTGTGAGAAAAATAATATAAACTAGATGTGTACATCTGTTAATGACTGATGATATAATATGCAAATGACTGAATTCCGCTCTCCATGCGAGGGACAATGTCCTGTTTATCCCAATGTCCATCAACCTAACATTTGTCGCATTATGGCCGAAATGTTGGTTACTGCTGGCGCCAGCGGCTATTTTGAGAAATCTCCATGCCCATTGGAAGTTCCATTCTATATCGCCTCTGATGATAACCCCTTAGCCGAACGGCTGCGAGACAATCTCGGCATAGCACCCCACGAAGGTTGATATATTATAGATTGACAACAGGGGTGAAAACAGATACAATACGTTGGTTATTAGTAATCTCTGTTTAGGGAAGTATAGAAAGGGATAACATGCTTGTTATTCGAATGCAGCGAACTGGCCGCAAAGGTCACGCTCAATTCCGCGTTGTCGTACAAGACAGTCGCCGGACCCCTACCAGCGGCAAACTTGTTGCCAGCCTGGGTAGTTATAATCCACACACAAAAACCTCAACACTGGACAAGGAAAAGGCCAGTGTGTACCTCAACAACGGTGCACAGCCAACTGACCGCGTCGTCCGTTTGCTAAAGGCAGAAGGCGTCAAGCTGCCAAAGTGGGTCAAGGACCCAACTACGAAGGAAGGCGCACTGCGTAACCCCGAGAAGTTGCGCAAGAACCAGCCAAAGGAAGAGGCCGCTCCAGCCGAGGAAGCTGCAACGCCTGAGACCGAGGCCGAGCCAGAGGCGCCTGCAGCGGACGCTGAGCCAACAGCCGAGGCGGAAGCCCCTGCTGACGAAGCAGCTTAGCTGTTGGATTCTTTACGGCGGTGAGTGCACCGCCCGGTGCTATAATGCGTTTTACGGTTGCTATGTAATTCTGAGGAGGATGTATGGATAACAGTATTGACCAACAGTTCATAGAATATGTCGTGAAGTCTCTCGTCGGTAAGCCAGATGAGGTAAAGGTAGAACGTCGCATCGATGAGAAGGGTGTGTTGTTAGAGCTAACCGTTGACCCAGAGGATCTGGGACGTGTGATAGGTAAGCGTGGCGCGACCGCACAGAGCCTGCGTACGTTATTGCGGGCGCTGGGCACCAAGAACGACGCTCGCTACAACCTGAAAATCGTCGATAACGGTGTGGCACCGCCTAAAGACGACGCAGCTGCGAGTAAGCCTACGAGCGATGATAGCGATGATGCGGTCGCAACGGATGAAGACGCGACTGACAAGCTTGGCGATAACGAAGAGGTGTCGCTGCGCGAAGACAAGGAAGACGACGACAAAGAAAGCGACGTTGTCAGCCGGACTCGGCGCGAGCTGCAAGATCTAGACGACCTCGACGTATAAATCGTTATCCACAGGGTCGCCCCAGATAGTCATTTGGCTATTGCATTGCCAAACTGCCTACGCTATAGTTAGGTCCAGTCGATACAACGACAGAAACTTCCCAAAACAAAAACAACAAGCTCATGCGAGCCAATCGATGCAACTAGCATGGTTGGGAGCTTTATGTGACAGAAGGAACCCCTTAACGGGGTTCTTTTTGGTTCACGCACCTCACGGGCTAGCTAGCCCGGGGTGTGTGAACTGTCGAAGTGGTACAATAACACCAATGAGACATCAGGTTTATATCTTTAGAGGGGCACCGGCGAGCGGCAAGGGCGCTGTTGTGCCTGCATTTGCCGAGCATCTGCCGCTGCCAGTCGCGCTCATCGAACAGGATAAGATGCGCTGGGGTATACATCTTATCGGCCGTAACATTACTGACGTGTCCGCCGAGGAGCATCGGCTTGCTAACCGGAACACCACGATGCTCTACGAGCAGTATCTGAAAACTGGACGGTATACTATCGTCCTCGAAGGTCTGTTTACCTGGGATGACACTGAGTCGAGCGAGGGTAATGTGCGCGAGCTAGCCGACTTAGCTGGCCAGTATGACTACGATGTAACTTCGATTGTTCTGAGGGCATCAAAAGAAGTCCTGTCGCAGCGTAATACTGACCGTGAGTACAGCGTTCCGGCTGCTGAGTTCGATGCATTGTATGATGCTGTCTACGACACCATTGACGAAAGTGAACTAGTGATTGATTCTACCGACGATACCGTCGAACAGACGGTCGGAAAGCTACGGCAGGCACTACAGGCATGAAAATTCAAGTTATAACACTATTTCCGGAGATGTTCGAGGGGGTGTTTGCCTCGAGCATGCTGTGGAAGGCGAGCGACCGCGGCATTGTCGCAGTACGAGTGTGTCAATCTGCGAGACTTTGGGCTGGGCCCGCGGCAGCAGGTCGACGATACGCCATACGGCGGTGGTGATGGCATGCTGCTGATGGTGCAGCCGCTGCTGGCGGCCATCGAGGCTGCCAAGTCGCGGGTAGAGCCGGGCAGAAAAGTTCGCGTGCTATTGCCCACGCCGCGTGGTACGGTCTACAAGCAGTCGGATGCAAAACGTCTCGCCGCGGCGGACGAAGACCTCATTATTATTTGCCCCCGTTATGAGGGCTACGATGAGCGCATTACCAAGTGGATAGACGAGCAGTATTGCATCGGCAATTATGTGCTGACAGGAGGGGAAATCCCTGCAATGGTGCTCATCGATAGCGTCGTCCGTCTATTGCCGGGAGTGCTCGGTGGCGAAACCAGTGCTGATATCGAGTCATTCCAGGATGATGACACGACCATCGAGTTCCCGCAGTACACCCGTCCAGCCGAGTTTCAGGGTATGAATGTGCCAGATGTGCTGCTAAGCGGCAACCATGCCGAAATCGAAAAGTGGCGGGCAGATAACTCTGGCAAATAATACCTCGAAAGTCTTTATTGTTCGTACGATTTTTTGAACGAGGTTAATCGCTCGACTTCTCGGCTGTCGCCAGCTTTTTGTGCCCACTCAATCTTCGCATCCAACAAGCTCAGAAAGTTTTCTTTTCTGTTGTCGCCCGCAAACTCGTACAGTCTGTAAAATGTGCGACCATCGTCAGCCTGGTAGGTCTCCTGATACTGGAGGGCATCTGGTGTTTGCGGCCGCTCTGCTGGGTTGTCATATTCATACAGCACGACACGTTCTTCGCTGTGTACTATTCTTACGCTCATAACGCCAGTGTACACTAGTTGTTGTTTTATTAATATTCTTGTATAATTATATGCTATGACAGAGGCGCGTCTAGATGATGGTATCGCACAGTTATATACGGAAGGTATCGGTTCTGTATCAGTTATTCGTGCACAGTATGGCAGTGCAAACGTTCTAGAAATGCCAGTGGAGGCAGCCGAAGTTGCTGCTAGGTTTGACCCGTCTGATGAAAGTGATGAGTTCAGGAATCGCGTCGCCCAAAACATCACACGGTTGTACGATTCGGTGACCGTATACACAGCCAAGAATATCGATGGAAACGACTACGATATTGAGTTCGGAGTTCTGGAGAGTGCTGGCGGTGACGTGATGTTACATGATGCAACGTACAGCTCGGCGTTAAGTAATAACCCGGGAAATGTATTTGAGCAGGCAGTGGCGCATACGCTACGACCAAATATGACACATGTCTATGTTGGATCTTTGGGCATGGGGCTAAGCTCGCCCCTGACTCCGCGTGAACGTCGGCATGTTAGGCGTACAGGCTCTTTGCTTGAGTATGATAGCCAGGCTGGCAAATACCAGGCCCTGCCAGCAGTCACGGCCCTAGCAAGAGTGCTGGTCGATGAAGGCTTAGTAGTGCAGCATTTAGAAAGTGACTCGGCCGGAGCAATGCGCAGTGTTGCATTGGGAGCAGCCTATGGCAAAGGTGATATTCGTACTTCGCACCAGAATGTGCGGGCTGGCATCAAAGATTTGAGTGCTTTGGCGCTCGCCAAGGGCATGCTGCTTGATGACGGAGCGATTTCTAGGGAGCACGAGCGATTTTCACCCGACCCCCTTAAGATGCGTGATGAAGTGGCAGCCTTCACGTTGGCAAATGCAAGCGAAGACTACAAAGGCAGAGGGCTGAAACCAAAACGAAGCGCAGCAATGTATGCCTCATATTTGGTCGGACTGACACATGGGCCAAACGCTGGCTTTCCTATGCTGCACGACAACGTTGCGTTAGTTCAAGCAAATCCCGATGCGAGAGTATTGTTCACCAGCGGTGAGCTGGATGTCTTGTCTCGTGGACTCGATTTGCAGGCACGACTGATCCAGGTAACCGAAGCAATATCCCAGCATACTAATCTCGAAGTCAGCGCAGCAATTCTGCCGGGGATAGGGCATGGTCCTCAGACCCACTATCCCCAATATTTGCGCGCACTTGCCTCCACCATACTAGGCCGCTAGTGCTATACTGGCAGTAAAGGAGGAACATCTATGAAATTATTCCACATCAAGCCTGTCTATGCCCACTGTGATCTGCCGTGCGGCGTGTATGACCCGGCACAGGCCAAAGTTGAGGCGCAGAGCGTAAAGTCTATCCAGGACAAGACTGGCCGACCTACGAGGGCGATGACCGCAGTGCGCGCCATCGTTATCAAAGAAGAGCGCGCCGAGCTGGTCAAGCACCACCTGATGGTGCTGTGGGCTGATTATTTCAAGCCGGAGCACCTCGAGAAATATCCTGATCTGCATGACAAGTTCTGGAAGGCCATCAAGCAAGCCAGCGAATGCAAACATCACAGTGAGCCCGAGGAAGGGCAGAAGCTCCTGGATATGGTCGATGACATCGCCGATATCTTCTGGGCGACCAAAAAAGCCTAGCCTGGCAAAGCCGGTTGGGCTGCTGGTGCGACGCATCAGTGGCGAAAGCATGTCGCCTACCTATCGTGCAGGGCAACTCGTCGTGTTCGCTGCGGGGCGGCCACTGCATGTCGGTGATGTGGTCATGTTTCGTCACGACGGCAAGGAGAAAATAAAGCGTATCGCTCGTCTCGAGAGCGGCAAGATCTATGTACTGGGTGATAACCCGACGGCTAGCACGGACAGTCGCGAATTTGGCTGGCTGGGCACCGAACATGTACTTGGCTCTCTAGTCTGGCCGCGGCGTAAGACTACTGTCCAGTAAGCTTACTCGATAATGGTCGGCTGGTCGTCGTGTGAATCGCGCAGCGGTGCTTCGCGCAATTTTAGGGCGATGACAAACGCAACCAAGACAACCGGTATTGCGAACAAGAACATATCCTGGAAGGATTCAACATAGGCGAGCAGTACGTCGAGTTTGAGCTGTGCGGACAGGGAGGCAAGCTGGCCAAGACCTTGCGATATGCCACTCGACAGCTGTTTGGCAACGTCCGCTGGCAAGTCTGCCGACAGGTGGTAATTGAGCCGTGATATGAGGATGGTGCCAAAGACGGCTCCACCGAGCGCGCTACCGATACTGCGGAAAAACGTGACCGTGGACGTGGCGACTCCCAGATCTGCCCGCGGTGTGGAGTTCTGGACCGCCAGGGTGGGAACTTGGAACAATTGACCCAGTCCGAGCCCGATGACGACCATCCAAATAGATAGCGTCAAATAATGCGTGTCGATAGAGACGTGGCTAAACAGGAAGAGCCCAAGCGCCAATGTCAACGTACCAATGATAGGGAAAATGCGATACCGACCCCAGCGAGTAATCAGGCGACCAGATCCCATCGAGGCAATGAACATGCCGAGCACCAGGGGCAGCATGAGCAACCCGGACTTGGTTGGTGAATAGCCACGCACGATTTGCTGGTAGAGCGGGATGTAGAGAATGGCGGCAAACATGGCGACGCCAGTGACGAATGACAATAGTGTCGACACACGCATAATGTCGTTCTTGAACAGTTTGAGCGGCATGAGTGGCTCAGGTGCTCGCGTTTCGCGCCAGATGAACAGTCCGGCGAACACCAGACTGCTCGCAATCAGGCTCAAGATTTGCCACGAGCCCCAAGCATAGTCAACATCAGCCCACACCGATACCAGCACGAGGCTCAGTACCGATATGGCCAGTAATGCCGCGCCACCGTAATCAATCTGGTTCTTTTTCGGTTCTGGCTTGTGGAGGTGAAGCCGAGCGGCCACCAGGCTGAGTGCCAGGGCACCGAGCGGCAGATTAATGTAGAAAATCCAGCGCCAGCCGGCTATGCCGACAATGCTATTGGCGTTGGCAAGCAGACCACCCAAAACAGGACCGGCCACGCTCGATATGCCGAACACGGCACCGAAGTAGCCCTGATACTTGCCACGCTGTCGTGGTGGAATGACATCGCCAATGATGGCGAGCACAAGACTGATTAAGCCACCTGCACCAATGCCTTGGATGGCACGGAAGAATACCAGCTCGTTCATGTTCTGTGACAGTCCACACAATGCTGAACCAGTCAGGAAAATAATAATTGCAATCTGGAAAATCTTCTTGCGGCCGTACAGGTCACCGAGCTTGCCGTAGATTGGTGTTGAGATGGCACTCGTGATGAGGTATGACGTAGCGACCCACGAGAGCTTAGTCAGACCGTTCAAATCACTGGCGATGCGGGGGAGGGCAGTGGCGACAATTGACTGGTCGAGCGCTGCGAGTAGCATCGATATCATCAACGCCACCATGATGAATTTGATTTCGCTGTGGCTTTTCTGGCCGTCTGATACTGGCGCTGCTGCTGCAGGTTGTGTGCTCATGGAATCCTTCCGTTAGGTTGTATGTAAGTCGTCCGCTAACTGTTGTAATAACCGGGCAAATTCTTTGCGATCGGCGCTCGGCCAGTTATGCATGGCGAGCTCTAATTGCTGTATGCGAGCCTGCTGAAGCTTAAGAATAGCGGCTGTACCTTGTGCGGTTATCTGAACGATACTAGCGCGTTTGTCTTCAGGGTCTGACCGCCTATGCAGAAGCTGTCGCGCTTCCAAATCTTGTACTTTGCGAGTGACGGATGGCGCCTCAATGCCTAGGTATTGTGCAATATCCTGCATACGACACTGTGGTCGGTCGCAATGGACGACTGCTTTGAGCAGGGCGACATCAGCGCGGTCGAGTGTAATACCGGCCCGCTGCTGTAGTACAGTCCATGATTTCGGCTGAAAACTGGCGCGATGTAGTGCCATCAGCCCATCCGCAATGTTTTGTAAATCGTCACGATTGCTCATGAAGCGAGTCTAACATATTTACTTAGGCTAAGTAAATATATCGAACTGAAATCCGAAATTATTCGATGCAGTTGGCAGTCTGTAATGTTCGGGAATATACCAGATCAATTGCCTGCAGCGCTTTGTCGTGCCTCGTGTTTTCATCTCTAATCCGCGACTTATATGAGTCCGAATCAAAAAAGCGAGTTAGCGCGCCGGTACTTTGCAACTTGAACACCGTGTCGTGGTGCTTGTCCATCTCCTCGGATCTGGCAGATGCACGAGAAGAGTCTGCGCGTCGTTTTGCCACTGCATCGCAGTCTGAGTTGTCGCCCTGTGCCTTGGCTGCGCTACTTTGCACAGAGGCCGCGTTGGTGGTGGGCAGTTTGCTGGCTGTCTCGAGTGGCTGGGCATCGGGATTAGATATTTTTTGAGGATTCGTTGCCTGGTTTGTGCTGGCAGTTCCACTGCTGAGCGTGGTTTTTGTACTGGTTACGTCATCACTCATCATCGCATTACCGAGCCCAAACATCATGCCGACGGCAAGCAATACAAAAAACACATTACCGCTCAATAGGAGTCCTCGAAACTTTCGTTGCGGTGAAGAAAGTGGGCTCCGTCTGTGGTGAGGAGTTTTGTGTTTGTTCGTGATGCCTGAGGACAGGCTATCGTCTTTGTTCCAGCTCATTAGAACCTATCATACGTAACGTTGCAACATGTGGTTATGAAAAATTTCACACATTGTTTAAGCTTATGATAATTGCGCTTTTACGGCAAAACAATTAAGGTTAAGCTATGCCGCAGAAAGAGAAATCAACCTCTATAACACGCACGAATCTGACCAGTCAGCTTCGTCAACACAAACTGCTGGTGTTAGTGGGGATTCTGCTGGCCGGGGCGGTCTACGCGGCAGTGCCGCAGCTAGGGATTCTGGGCAACAGCTGGGCGATTTTGCTGGACAGCGATTGGTCCCTGGCGGCTGTCGCAGTCTGTGTGCTACTAGTGAGTTACGCCTGCGCCAGTGGCATGTATATGCTGCTGGTACCCCGGAGGCTGTCGTTCGCGCGAACCTATGTCGTGCAGGTAGCTGGCTCATTTGCGAGCCGTGCATTGCCTGCTGGCATTGGCAGTATCAGCGTCAACTATTTATATCTGAGAGCGCAGAAGCTGAGCCAGGTTATAGCCGGCAGTGTTGTCGCATTGAATAACTTGATAGGCTTTGTCGGCCATATGCTATGGGTGGCTATCGCGATAATCTATGCGCCGACACAATTGATTTCGCCGCCTACGAACTTGGCCGGTTCGGTGTGGTTTGTGGTGAGTCTGCTCATGCTGGTTGTGCTCGTTGGATGGGTATTTCGGATGAGATTACGCCGTGGGCTTGCATCGATAGTACTGCAACTTCGTCGGACACACCCAGGTTTGCGGCAACTGGCCGTAGCGCTCGTATTGTCGATGATGTTGACGGCTTGCTACATTGTCATGTTGTGGCTGAGCGGTCGAGCGCTGGGATTAACATATGGCTTTGTGACAGCCGTGATAGCACTGACGGTCGGGGTAGCGGCGCAGACAATCACTCCTACCCCGGGCGGACTAGGAGGGGCAGAGGCCGGTCTAGTCGGCGGCCTGGTGCTCGGCGGAGTGCCAGCGGGTAATGCGTTGGCAGCCGTGTTGCTATATCGCGTGATAACGTATTGGTTGCCACTGGGTTTGGGCGCAGTAGCGCTGTGGATTGCCGTGCGCTACAAATATATCTAACTTATTGATACGAAACGTACCACGGCTTTGGTCGGATGAGCATGGTGTCGGCGGGTGATAGCAGTGTGACGTCCTTTTGATAAAAATTCTTCCAGCCAAAATGGACATTGTCAGGAGCCGGATGAGTAATCGCGCGCCAGGTGTCGCGCTTTTGAGACTGGGTTCCCTGACCGTCCATCTGGATAGCGTAGGCAAGCTCGGGGTGGCTGGTATTGAGTAGATCTCGTTCGGGCAGCATGTCGTTTCTAAATTGATGTAACAAAAAGATTTTTTGGGGTAGCTTGTTGGCTCGGGTCAACTCAGCCAGCCAGTTTCCGACTTGATTAACTTCGCGAATAGAGACGGCGCCGATTTGCTTCAGTGGTACCTGGGTTGGTGTCAGTCGCCATTCCGGGTCGAGAGCAAGGCCCACGTTCGGCTCGAGCAGCAGTGGCTTCAGCTGTTTTGCTTGCGTCAAAAAGTCTGTCCGACCAGGTTGCAGGTCGAGGATTACATATATGCCGTTTGCCTTAGCGACATTGATCCACCGGGCGAGCACTGCGGTGTCGACTTCGGCAGAGTAGTCATTATTGGCGGTGGGGGAGGCAGAGGCGACCGTGGCAATAATTTCGAAGGTTGGGTAGGCTTGTTCAGTCATGTAGGGTTGATAAGCCCTGGCCAGTTTTTTGACACGCTGGACCGAGGCTGTCACATTTTGCTGACCAAGTGCTCCGAGGACCGGTGCGCCCGGAACGCCATATAACGCGACTAATCTGTTCTGGGGAAAGAGCTTTCGCCCACCGTGGGGAAATTCAAACGGAGGCGTCGGGGCTACATGTTGTATGCCACGAAACGGATTATCATCAGAAGGAGGGGTTGGCTGCCAGAGGTGACCGGCCATCGCCAATAGCGCAACTACCAGTGATAATTGCAGTATTGCTCCCCACGCAATAGTTTGTTGTCTGTTAGGCATGTAGACATATCATAGCCAGGTTTGGGTCGTGGGACAATATCAGAGTCGCTAGCATATAAAACGCGCCCCGAGAGGCGCGTTCGTGCTCCAGGGAGACTGCCTATTCGTCGTTGTCCATATCATGTGGCCCGTGATGCCCGTGCATACCGTGTCCAGGCATAAATATGCCGCGCAGTTCGCGTAGGTTTAGGCCCTGATCGTTGGCCCATGCCTCTAGATCGGCGCGTTGCTGCTGCATATGTTGCCGTCTTTCATCCGCCGACATCTCTTGCATTTTCCCTCTGCTAGATTCTCGTTCTTGCTGCAGCGAAACCAGCTTAGCCTCAATGGCGGTTTTCTGGCTTTGGGTAATGGTGCCATCTTTGACCAGTGCATCCAACCTGTCCTGTACGCGAGCTTGGCGCTCATCTTGGTGTTCGACTCGGTTTTCATCAAATACCGCCTGCACCTCTGACCGATTGAGATGAAACTTGTCGGCAATTTTATCGACTAAGCTTTGGTGGGTGGCACTGCCCTGCAGTGCGTCCGCCGAAACGAGCCCAGCTCCCGCAAAACTCGCCACGCCTACAGTGGTGACCGCCGCCGCTATCAATGCTGATCGTTTACCTATCATGTTGCTCCTCCTTTACTAATTATCTGTCTCGCTCCCCGTGGGGCGGTCTATAGCTAATAACAACTCCCTGAAGAAACGCTTTAACCTAGGCAAACCGGGGAGGTTGGGGTACAATCACGAGTAGTATGGGTCTATTCGGATCACAGCCTAAAATCGTCATTGTCGAAGACAATGCTTCGCTGGCCGAAATTTACAAGATTCGCCTCGAAATTATTGGCTATAAATGCTTTGTTGCCCCCGATGGAGAGCAAGCCCTCGCCCTCATCCAAAGTGAACGGCCACACCTTGTATTGCTCGATTTGATGGTTCCTAAGGTAGCGGGTGATCAAATTTTGGCACGTATGCGTGCCAGTGAATGGGGACGAGATATCAAAGTCCATATCATATCCAACCTGAATGAGGCAGATGCGCCGGCTGGATTACGACAGCAAGGTATCGAGGGATATTCAGTCAAAGCAAACCTAGAGAACGACGACATTGATAAAATAGTGAACAGTATATTGGGGCCAGCCGGGTAGAACGTACATGGGCGAAGACACACCTACAGATGACACCTTTAGCTCACTCGCCAAAATTGTTATCGTCGAAGATAATGAATCGCTGGCCGATATTTATAAAACTCGGCTCGAGAGTATCGGCTATATCTGTTATGTCGCCTATGACGGTATCTCTGCGCTGGCACTGATAGAAAAAGAGCGCCCCAGTATGGTGCTGCTGGATCTCATGTTGCCCAAACTCGCCGGTGATCAGGTACTAAAAGCAATGCGCTCAACCCCTTGGGGCAAGGATATCAAAGTACTAGTCGTGACTAACCTCAACGAGAGTGAAGCGCCCCCAGGTCTGCGCGAGCAAGGCATCGAGGGCTACGCCATCAAGGCAAACCTGTCGGACGACGATATCGACAAGATGATTAACGCAAGCATGGGGCGCGGCGAAGCCTCCGACTCCCCACAGTAACGGATATTACCCACAGCGCTCATACTTGTAATAATTGCCGCTAAGGTGTACTAATGGGGCATTGTCATGAAACTTTTCTCAGCACTTTTCACGATGTTCAAGCAGTCACCGGCTCTGTTGGCTGTTACCGTGGTGTCGGCAGTGATTGTCGCAGGTTCCACCTGGGGGGTTATCACACTCGCCAGCCAGAATAGCGCTACCACCGATACTGTGCCCGCAGTCGAGTCAGAACCCATCGCCAGCACACCAGCCGAACAGACAACAGCGCAGCCAAAGAAGCAAGATAGCAAAAAGAAGGCTACCACCACGGATAAAACATCTACCTCCGCGGCAACCACCGGCTCAACCAGCAGTTCCGCTGGTTCCTCGTCTGGAGGAAGTTCTGGCGGGGGTGGTACATCTAGTGGTGGGGGGTCATCAGCCTCGTGCACGAGCCCCGTCTTTAGTACTTCCAGCACTGACGGTGGCTGGAGCAACGGCGGATATTACGTGCACAACAACATGTGGAATGTCGGTGGTTATTCTGTATCTGAAACGCTCAAGGCCTGTTCGTACAAAAATTGGTACGTAACTGCCACAGCCAACAACAATAGTCACGATGGGGCGGTAAAAACATATCCGAATGTCCACAAAGATTATCATGACTGGGGGTCTGGCAACGAGCCTCGCATTAGTTCCTTCTCAAAAATTACCAGCAGTTTCGCCGCAACAAGCCCGCATGTCGGTATATATAACGTGGCATATGACATATGGATAAATGGCGTCGCTGACAGCGGCTCAACAGAGCTGATGGTTTGGACGGAAAACTATAATCAGGTGCCGGGTGGAAGCAAAGTTACCAGCGTGACGCTAGGCGGGAAAACCTACGACGTCTATAAATGGGGCAGTGACTATATCGCGTTTGTCCCAAAGACGACGATGACGTCTGGTTCTCTCGATCTGTTGCAGATATTCAATTGGGTGATTGGCAAGGGTTGGATGCCAGCAAACTCAACGCTGGGACAGATTTGCTACGGAGTGGAAATCGTCTCCACGGGCGGTAGTCCTGCCAGATTTGACTTCACCAACTTCTCAATTAGCGACTAAGTCGTTACTGCGTAGTGTTGTCCTTGCGCCATTTTTCCTGGCGAACAGTGGCTCTGCGCCGAATCAGTGCGCTAATAAAGGTCGTCAGTATGCCGACACCTATCAGGATGTATATTGTCGTAAACAGTTTGCCCACAGTCGTCTGCGGCGAAATGTCACCGTAGCCCACAGTCGACAAGGTGATAACACTGAAGTAATACGCATCGATCCAGCCTAGTTTCTCAACCAAATGATAAAAGATGGTGCCCGTAGCGATTGTGGCAACCGCAATGATGCTGAGGTATCGGAACGCGTGTTTGCTGATTTTGTCCATAGACGTATTCTAGCAGAGTTTCGATGATCGCCAGGTCCTCTGAACTATGCTGCGACGAAGCGATATTTTGGGACGGAACCTTCAAGTATTCTTAAGCATTGGGTCGTAGGATGGCTGCAGAACGGATTAAAAAAGAAGCAATGCAAGCATACGAACGACACTCCACTACTAAATTAGTCACCACAGTCATGGCGCTGGTTGTGATAGCGGGTATTGTAGTATTTGTCGACAATACCTCCACGGACACCAGCGCACACGCGTCGAGTAGTCAGGGTGCCGCCATCGTGGCAAGTGACAACAATGCGAGAGGTTCCTCAGGCAGTGGAGCGTCTGCGACGACCAATACAAGCGCCAACAATGCATCCTCGGGGTATAAAAATGGCACCTATTCGGCTTCGAGCAGATACTATGTTCCGAACGGCTCCCAGAGTATCGCCGTATCGCTAACACTGAAAAATGGTGTGATTAGCGATGCCAGTGTGAATAACAGCGAGTCTGACTACACGTCTGCTCAGTACCAGCAAAGTTTTGCGTCGATCTACAAACAGTACGTCGTGGGTCAGAAATTAACAAATCTCAGACTGGGCGTGATTGCCGGAGCGTCTGATACAACCCGAGGATTTATTGATGCACTCGACCAAATTGCCTCACAAGCACACGCTTAGTTCTGCGAAAATGTCGCAAGAAATGCGATTTGAGGCTATCGGTACGCGCTGGCATATACAGTACGATTTGCCGAGTCCAGGAGTGAAGCATGCCAGCATTGCTCGCGCCATACGACAACGTATTGCATTGTTCGACAAAACGTATTCGCGGTTTCGGAGCGATTCGTTTGTCAGCACCATTGCAGGCAAAGCCGGAACCTACGCCATGCCGGATGATGGAGCGCGGCTAGTAAGGTTTTATGATGAGCTGTACCATGCCACCGATGGCCGCGTAACGCCACTTATCGGTCAGGTTATGTCTGATGCCGGGTATGATGCCGCGTATTCCTTGCGACCAGGGACGTTATCAGTACCACCAGCCTGGAGGGATGTCATTTCGTATGACGAGAAACACCTGACACTTACGCGCCCAGCATTACTTGATGTAGGCGCGGCGGGCAAGGGCTACCTGGTGGACTTACTCGGCGAAGTGCTGAATGGCTTCGGAGTGAGCGAGTATGTCATAAACGCGGGTGGTGACATTCTGCAGCGCAGTGCAGCGGGCAAGCCACTGGCGGTTGGCTTGGAAGACCCCGCCAATCCCGACGAAATTATCGGCGTCACGTACATACTCAACGAGAGTCTCTGCGCGTCGGCTGGACAAAAGCGGCGCTGGGACAAGTTCACCCATATAATCGATCCAACGACCTTAACGTCGCCGTCCACTACCATGGCAAGTTGGGTGATTGCGCCAACCGCCATGGTTGCTGATGGCATTGCCACGGCACTCTTCTTCGTGCCGGCACTGCAACTAACAGACATATTTACGTTTACCTACGCTCGACTCGACTCAGACATGATTCTGGAACGAGCTGACACGTTTACCATTAGAGAAGACGGGGTAAGCGCATGAGGTATATTGATGATTTGATTGATAGCATAACGATGTACCGCCTGGTGGTGTATATCCTGGGCATATATATCGGGTTTGCAACCATGTTCGCCTTCATGGGCCGGTTGCCATTTAGTCCGACCGAAATGGTTATATCGCTGGGATTAATCATAATGCCTGCACTCATTGTCGACAAGACGGCCGCGCGCATTCTGCGGACGACCACCAATAGTGAATCGTGGCTGATTACCTCGCTAATCTTATTTCTGATTATCGCCCCTGCTCACTCGCTGGGCACTGGCCTTGCGTTGGTGCTGGCAGGTGGGCTGTCGAGCGCATCGAAATTCTTGTTTGCTTGGCACGGGCGACATATTTTCAATCCGGCAGCATTCGCCGCGGCATTCTTGAGCCTGACCGATTTGCATCCGGCTACCTGGTGGATTGGCGGTAGCTTGTTCTGGCCACTGACACTCATACTCGGTTTGGCGGTGCTCCGTAAAATACGACGTATCCCACTTTGGCTAACGTTTGCCGTTGTCGCGGTAGGTCTCCAGGCGTCACTCTTTTTGCTCGACCTTCACACGCTCGATCATGTCATGAAGAGCGCCCTGATTGCCTCGCCGTTCATATTTTTGTCGACGATCATGCTGACCGAACCAGCTACCATGCCGGCACGCCGCAGCCAGCAGATGGCCTTTGCCGTTCTGGTAGCTGTACTGTATGTGACCGGCTGGAAGGTGGGGCCGCTGACGATATTCCCGGAAGTCGCACTGTTGATTGGCAATTTGTACGCCTTTGCGGTGTCACCGAAATTTCGGGTACGACTACAGCTACAGGAGGTTCAGCGAATATCCGATCGAGTGTATAACTACGTGTTTCGACCAGACAAGCGGTTTGCATTTCAGCCAGGGCAATACATGGAGTGGACATTGCCAGGCGTACCGTATGACGCCCGGGGCAACCGTCGCACCTTTACGATTGCCTCTTCGCCAACCGAGGACACTGTGCAGCTGGGCGTAAAATTTTATGAGCCAGCCAGCATGTTTAAGATGAAGCTTGCTAGTATGCGACCAGGCGACGAAATATATGGCAGCCAGTTGGCTGGTAACTTTACGATTGATCCACATTCTTCTGAAAAACTTGCCTTAATCGCTGGCGGCATCGGCATTACACCATTTCGCAGCATCATCAAGTATCTGACCGACAAGCGCATCGCACGCGATATCGTTCTGGTATATGTCGTGTCGGACGTTACAGAACTGGCCTATTGGCGCGAATTTCGTGAGGCTAGTCGTATTGGGTTACGCGTCGTGCCGGTGGTAACCAACATTCGTACCCAGCAAATCAAGGGCGTCGTGCAAGCACAGCTGGATGCGCACCTACTGGCAGAACTGGTCAAAGATTACGATGAACGAACATTCTATATATCCGGCCCCTCCGTGATGGTCGATGCAACCAGAGGTTATCTAACGCAGCTCGAGGTACCGATCCATAGGATAAGAACTGACCACTTCTCGGGATATTAGAATATACTACAATAAACTTGCAATATTTTCCCATGGTGGTATTATGAAGTCCTCATAAGAGATCAGGAGGATTCGCCATGTCGCGTTTCAAAAGCCTCACCGAACAAGCCGTTCGATGGACTCTTATATCAACCTTACTACTGTTGGCCACACCGATGTTTGGCAGGCCAACGACAGCCAAAGCTGAGGCAACCGAAGGTGTCTGGCAGGTATTCTGCGATGCCAACCACTATGCCAAAGATGACCCAATCGTCATGCCAGGCCAGCCAGGGGCATTCCACATGCACTCGTTTTATGGCAATACTTCGACGAATGCCAACTCAACCACCGACAGCCTGATGGCCGCATCCTCAAGTTGCGGTCGAGAGATGCAAAACACCGATCATTCCGCATATTGGGTGCCGTCTCTCTACAAACAGCAATCCGATGGCAGCCTGAAGCATGTCACTTCATCGGGACAGACCGTATTTGTCTATTACGAACGGCCAGGTGGTAGCGCCGGGCCTCGCATTCAGCCATTCCCTAATGGATTGCGGATGATAGCCGGTAACCATATGGCAACTTCGACCCAACCAGACTCAGTACTATACTGGGCATGTGGCGGTGGTGGTGGCGGCCCGCACTACGGCAAGATTCCGACGTGCAACGAGCCAGGCCAGCCCATTCACGCGACCGTGAATTTTCCTAATTGTTGGGACGGCGTCCATCTCGACAGCGCAGATCACAAATCGCACATGGCTTATGGCAACGCGCAGGGAACGTGCCCGTCTTCACACCCAGTGTCGCTGCCACGCGTAGTCTACAATCTGGATTACGAGGGTATAGCCGGTGGTCCCAGCTACTCGTTAGCCAGCGGCAATCCGTATTCCATGCACGCGGACTTCTTTGCGGCCTGGGATGTGCGTGTACAGAACGCCCTGGTCAGTGAATGTCTGAACACCCCGCGTGATTGTCTCGACATCACACGCGATGGCAATCGACTGTACAAGCCCGACTATGATCCGGGTCCCATTCCTGATATTGATCTGACCAAATACTCATCCACGCCGCAGACAACAGGACAGGAGCCAACCGGAACAAGTTCGGGCAGCATGGGGATGGCAGGGCATAACGACATGGGAACTTCACCACAGGTTCATACCGATGCAGTCGATAGCGAAGAGACGAACGTATTAGCAAGCGCAGACACATCGGAACTACCCAACACTGGTCCGTCCAATCTCGCTCCGTTCATGGTTCTAGTCGTCCTCTCTGGCTACGTTGCATATCTGTCTAGCCCTCGGGTCAGCCAGGTTGCCGTAGAGCTGGCACGTAACGTGCGTCGTCGCTGGTAACCTATAAATACCGAATCTACGAACTAAAAATGACCAACGGTTGTTGGTCATTTTTGGCTGCCCTTAGTAGACGTACTTCGCAACTACGATGCTACCCCGGGTCACCCGTGTTTTATTTTTGAATGTTGATTAAGTATAGTGTCATCATATTGGAGAATAATATGGAAAACATAATCATCGGAATTATAGCAGTACTAATAACTGTCGCATGGACTGCATTTCTTTGCTGGCTTTTTATGAAGATAGCAAGATGGTCTGTCCAACAGAATACGCTAGTGCAAGTAATTGTGTGGTTGGGAATGCTCTTCACTGGCGCAATTTTGTTGTATTTTATCGTTTGGGTTTACGTACGTAGGGGGGAGCAACTAAACGATCCCTGGGAAAAACCTTGATGCCAAGGCTAGCTGCGAGATTTTCTCCCTTGGGGATGAGGGATTCGACTTTCCAGCGAGCGCAAATTGCGCTGCTTAGGCAACCCGGCTCCCATGGTCGCCGGGCTAAAGGCGGGGAGTGCCACAGGCACTCCCGTTCGAATCCCTTCCTTTATAAACTAAAGAAAATGCACCATCTCCTTTCGGACATAGTGCATTTTCTTTGGCTGGGGATGAGGGATTCGAACCCCCGATCATGGGACCAGAACCCACTGCCTTACCACTTGGCTAATCCCCAATATAACGTTGATTATAACTGAAAGGTACGAGGGGTTCGAATAGGATTCGACTCACCTTCGGCGAGCCCGTCGCCACATCTTTGCAAACCAGTTTGCAAGAGTGGACTCCCCTGCGAACCGCCACCGGCAGTTCTCGCCCCAATCATGGGCCAGAATCCGGTCCCTTACCACTTGGCTAATCCCCAATGAATGGATGAATCTGGTTTGCTACAAGCGTAGATTATATCGTATTTTACCCTGTTACACCAGAGGAAGAATATGCGCCGGCGTGAAGTCAGTGAACCCACGCCACCTAGGCAATGCGACAGCCGTTCATATTTCGATATTCATCCGCGAGCAGTACAATAGTACCAGATATGGCTGAGCTGGATATTACCGATGAGCAAAAAACTACCTTCGCGGAGCGCTGTATTGCCATGGTCAATCGCGGACTCGGTGAGTTCGTGCTAAAGACTGGCGTACGTGTCGAGGTGGAGGTTGGCGTAGACCCGCAGATAATTGCGAGCTACAATCGCGGTGAAGTGGTGATCGATGCCGATGGGCGCTCAACAACACTATGGACAGGACTGATGCTCGGTCGCAACAATGGTATTACAAAGTTTGTTGAGTCTGAGCATGACGACGAGCATGTGCGCCCAAAAACAGCTAGCGAAGATGTCATGGTTGCGTATATGCTAGGGGATATTCGCAACCTATTTTTTGAGGGTAGAGAAAAGGCCAGAATGATTTTGGCAGACTTTCTGCATGCACAGAACGAAGCAGAGAGACTAGGATTACTCGATGTATCGGCTGATGATGTGTCTGGAGCCATCCATGAAATGGATGCAGCCATCGCTCAACACGATACTACTCGATGAAGTTGCAGCGTACCATCGCACAGTGCTGAGGGTGTCGGTATGATTCGGCACTGTTCGGAAATGAAAACCGCCCCAGGGTTTGGGGCGGTTTCTGAATCCTTCGCTGTATCGGTAGCTTAGGCTACGAACTTGCGGCGGAGGAAGAATCGGTGCAGCAGGCCACCCGCGATGGTGGTAGCGCTGAAGAAGCCGATGACATCACCTGCACCAGTGTTTGGAAGTTCTGGCGTAGGAGGTGTTACTGGAGGAGGCGTAGGAGTATTGAAGCTTACGCTTGCTGCACAGTGACCGGCAGGAGCTGCTACTGGATTGTCTTCGCCGGGGACGTTGAAGTAAGCGGTTGCGACAATGTTGTAGGTGCCATCAGCGGTGTACTGGTGGGTCTGACCAACGGCTTTGTTGGCAGGCTCCGAACTAGCGCCGTCGCCCCAGTCAATGACAACGTTTGCATATTCGGCGCCACCACTTTGTGAGGTGCTGAATCGGTTGACAGTAACGGTGCGGTTGTCACCCTTTTCGACATCGAAAGCGTCACAGCTGTAGGCTGGGGTCTCGATACCGACAGAAGTTTGGCAGGTCTCGCTCTTTGCTTCACCCAGGACGTCGAACTTTACGGTTACGACGATGGTATAGCTGCCATCATTGTCATAGGCGTGTGTAACGGTGTTTGTCAGGTCGCTACTGGTTTCGTCTTGGGTTTGGTTGTCGCCAACGCCAAACTCGTAGTGATAGCCGGTGACCGTGGCGCCGTTCTCGGCAGTTGCACGAGTAGTAAAGCTGTATTCTCGTGGGGTAGTTGTTGGTGTTGCTACCAAGTCAACACAGCTCAGCGCTGGCTTTGGAGCGCACGTCTTGCTGACGTCCGCATCGTCTTGCTTGTTAGGCAAGCCGGGGCTTGTCATCTTTGCGACGTTGTTGTACGTAGCTTCTTGACACTCGTAGACTGTTTCGTTTGGTGCAACGACAGCGTCGAAGGTGTAGGTAACACTGTTGCCGGGGGCAATACGAGAAACTGAGTTCCCGCTACCGAAGAATCCGGTAGAGCTGATTGATACGCCATTGCGCTGGAGACTGTTGGCGACATATTCAACGTTAGCTGGCAGGGTGTCGCTAACCGATACGTTATTAACGGTCACGGCGCCGGTGCTTTTGACAGTCACACGGTATTCTACCTTTGCGCCTGCTTTAACACTGACGGACTGGTGCCAGGTGTTGGTGCCTTTCACGCGCACATCCTTCTGGATGGTGTAGTTAGGCAGCTTCGGCTTAGCGTGTACTGGGTTGCCACAGCGAGCCAGAATGGCGTAGTCGAACTTACCATCCTTCATCACCACGTAGGCTTTAAAACTAGATTGTGTCACAAACGAAATGCTGGTAGGGCGTGTGTAGAACGTAGTACCGCTTACGACGTGCTTCGTGCTGCCGCTGAGGTAGTGGCGACCAGCCGTGTAGGCATTGGTAGCAACAACCTGGCCGTTGGCGTGCACATTACCATCTCGGGTGACGTAGCCGGACACAGCGTACTTGTCCATGTTGTTAATATCAGTTGTGCTGATACCGAAAAAGCTGTAGTTGTAGATGTGATGCAAGCTTGCGGCGCTGTTGAGGCCGTCGCCATTGGCGTACTTGCTCTTTACTTGATTTACGTCCTTGGCGCCACAGTACATAACGGCGTTGGTGCCACAGTCAGGGTTGAAGCTGATTGCAACATTACCAGCAGATGCACTGCTGTATAGTGCTAGGCCGGTAGCAACGGATGCAAAGGCGACAAAGCCAGCAACCACCGCATTGCGGGGTAGTCTCTTAAGTTTTGCTAGTAGTCGTCCCATATGCACCTCCTCGTTGGTTAATTATCCGTTTGTGCGTAGCTTTGGATACGTACAGACATCTCACCACTCCTCACCAGTGATAGAGATACGGTCTGAAAGTACCCAAAACTCAGACTGGTGCCATTGTACAACGCTTAAGCACTTTTGTCAATTGTTTTCTCACATATTGTTACGCGCGGCAACAGTGTTGTATATTGCTTATGGTTACTAGTTGAGATCTCGTCGTCGGAAGCCAATATAGCCGGCAATTTTTGCTAGTGCAAAGATGCCAACAATGTATACGGCTAAGCCGACAGGAACGGAGCCTGATAATAATTGACCACTGTCAAAGTAATGGTATGGGAAGAACTTTGCCGGTGTTTCAAGCCACGACACATTGCCGGCTAGCGAGGATACGATATATCCGCCAAAACTCAGAGCGATAGCGCTTAGCGTCGCGAACCGTTTGGTGTAACGGTTGGCAGCAAACATGGCGTAGCTAATGGCTCCAAAAGTTGCCGAAAACAAAATAGTACCGATGTTGGCGAGCAGAAGTCCGCCAATGCTGACATCAAGATTGATGAGTATTGGCGCAGATAATGGTTGTAATTGTTGCTGCCAGTAGCCAACTACATTAAGTGCGATCATGCCCGCAGTTGCTTTGGCGGCCAAGAGGCGACCACGGCTAATCGGTCGGCTCAAGAGCACCTCAAGCGTCGTGTCGTTTTCCTCTTTGCCGAGTAGGCTGCTGCTTAGGTTCAGGACCAGTATGATGTAAAGAATGGGCAGGGTAATGTAATACAGGTTGGAATTGAGGTAGCCTTCGGGTGAAAACAGATCGGCCGTTCCAACAAATGAACTCACCCCGCCGGAGAGTGGACCAAATGCATCTTCGAGTTGAGACGCCTGGTCCTTGACTGCGGCATACGACAACACTGTTAATGCCACCAGCGCGACAACGCCGATAGACCACCAAATAAGGAAACGCGCCGTCTTGTTAGCTCCCAGAGGATGATCGTGATCATGCAGCACCCTCACTTTCGTAATAACTCATGAATTGGTCTTCAAGCTGATCGTTCTCTACGCTGAGCGAGTTGATGTCAAAGCTGGCAAGCTGCTTGAGTGCCTCGTTGATGGCCCCGGTTGTACGTAGTCGTGCAGATGGACCGTGTAGGCTGACTACCTCTAGTGCTGCAAGCTTGCTCAGGGCTGCTTTCGTGGGTGCTTTGCGGAATACCACGGTGAAGATTGGGTGAACATCAGCAGTTAATTCAGCTACAGAGGCTTCTCGCAGCAATTTACCGTTCCGGATAATACCAACACGGTCGCACATATGTTGCGCCTCGGGCAGGCTGTGACTACTCAAAAAGACGGCCGCACCATCTTCCTTGGCGTCACGAATCAGTTCGTAAAATCGCTCCTGCATTAATGGGTCGAGGCCACTCGTCGGCTCGTCGAGGATAAGAAGCTTTGGTTGATGCATCAGCGCCTGCAGCAGCCCTATCTTTTGCCGATTACCCTTGGATAGTGTGCCGATAGGCTTGTTGAGTTGCGCCTCAAAGCGCTCCACGAGGTGCTGTAGGTAGTTTTGTCGATGCCACCCTGCAGGGATGCGAGGTAGTCCAGCATCTGTCCACCCGTAACTTTTGGATACAGAGCCACATCTCCAGCTAGGTAGCCGACGTGCTGTTTTATCTCGACACTGTCCTTGACGATGTCCAGACCAAAGATAGTTGCACTGCCGCTACTAGGTTGGATGAAATTCAGGAGTGTGCGGATGGCGGTCGATTTACCGGCCCCGTTTGCACCTAAGAAGCCATAAACTTCACCGCGGCGAGCTCCAGGGAAACGTTATTCAGCGCAGGGGGCTTGTGCCAGGATAGTGCTTTGTCAGATTCGTCAGCCGAAGGGGTTGTCATTTTTCGCCATATGTAGCCAGTATAGCCATACAACTTACGCTTCGGCAAGTTACTGCAATATCGAGATGGCGCGCGCAAGCACCAGTACTACAGTGACAACAGCCACCAGCGACTGCAACATCATGAGTATTTTTGCCCGGTGCGTCAGGGGTTGGCTGTCGGCGGGTGCGAAGTTGGTCACGTTGGTCGTCGAGAGATACAAATAGTCGACAAATCCCGGCAGCCAATAATCGCCCGCATAATGGCTATGCACCATCTGGGGGAAGAGAAAATCGCGTCGCGCCTGCCCAGCGGTGCGGCTGTCGGGGCCGTTGCCATCCAGTTCCCAGTACCACAATGCAAAGGCGAGGATGTTGGTAAAGTAGATCACCATGCCATTGAGCAGTAACGAGCGCCCACTGATGGTAGTGTCGCCAAACCAGAGGGCGTTGAGGAGGGTGGCCAGCGAGATGATGTTAATAATCGCAATAATGCTAATGAGGAACACTGCGATGTTGCGGCGGGCTTGCGACACCTGGTGGTAGCCTTCAGTAGTAAGCGCTACCAGCAGGATAAGCAACAACGACTCAGCGGCCACCAGCCAACCTTTGTGAACCGGCAGGAATGAGGTATTTGTTAGCAGCTGCAGGCCAATAACGGCGACGACGCCGAGGTGCATATGCCAGAGGGGGTCATGGGTTTTTAGGAATAACTTACGGACGTGGTGGAGGCTAGAGCGTTTTTGCTCTGCGGATGATGAAGTCGTCATAGGCTGATTATATCAGTGATTTATATAATGCACACAATCGGACCTTTAGGCAAAAAAGTCCAGGTCCTGGAGCTCCGGCGGTAAAAATCCGTCTTTCGCTTGATGGCCAGCCTGCCATTTGTAGTCCTTGCCGTAGCCGAGGTCTTTCATCAGTTTGGTCGGGGCGTTACGAATACCAATGGGGACGGGTAGGTCAGGGTGTTGCCGGGCAGCGGCCTTTGCGGCAGACATGGCGTCCACTATCTCACGAGATTTGGGCGCCTTGGCGAGCACGGTCGAGCAGTGGTAGAGGTTGTATTCGCATTCGGGCATGCCAATGCGTTCGACGGCAAGAAATGTCGAGACGGCCAAGTTTAGTGCCGCCGGGGCGGCAATGCCAATATCCTCAGATGCAAAAATCACCATGCGCCGGGCGATGAATTTCGGATCCTCACCGGCCTGCAGCATGCGAGCCAGATAATAAAGCGCGGCAGTCCCGTCAGATCCGCGCATGCTTTTTATGAATGCACTGATAATGTTGTAGTGCTGTTCGCCTGCTTTGTCGTATCCCGGTATACGTCGCTGAGCCGCAGTGGCAACGACCTCGGGGCTGATTGTACCGTCTGTTAGTTGCATGGCGAGTTCTAGGTTGCCCAGTGCTACACGAGCATCGCCTCCAGAGAGCTCGGCCAGGGCATCAATACTACGTTTAGGTAAACGTTTAACCGAAAGGTTAAGTGACTTAGCTGCACGCTGGAGCACGGTCACAATTGAATCTTTACTGAGCGGTTCGAGCACGAGGACCCGCGAGCGGCTGAGTAAGGGTGTTATGACCTCAAAGCTCGGATTCTCGGTGGTAGCACCTATCAGAACTATCGTGCCATCTTCTACATGCGGCAAGAAAGCATCTTGCTGAGCTTTATTAAATCGATGGATTTCGTCCACGAACAATATGGTCGTCATGGCTAACCGACGGTTTTGTTCCGCTCGCTCAATCACTTTCATGACATCTGCTTTGCCAGCAGTGACAGCGCTGAGTTCGACGAACTCAGCGCCAGTTTGCTGGGCGATTATACGAGCCAGGGTAGTTTTGCCACTGCCAGGTGGACCCCACAGTATCAGACTGGTGGGGTTTTTGCGCTCGATAATCTCATGCACGATTTTGCCGGTATCGACAAGATGAGCCTGCCCGAGTACTTCTCCGAGCTTGGCTGGACGCATTCGCTCTGCTAGTGGTCGATTATCCATACTCATGTAGCATAGCAGGCACTGCTATAGGATATCGAGATCGCACCGCAATTGACGAAGCTCTCGGCGTTCATTATCGGTGAGATTACCGGTAGCTTCTCGGTCACTGAGAACGGCATAGCGGGCGCGCATGTCTTCACTCATTTCGCTGAAATCTAACATATGACCCCCTTTCGACGTTATCCTATCAAAGGAATCTGCGGCTGGCTGTAAATTATTTGCTAGCCTTTGGCTGTATCAGCATGGTTGGTATACTGGTGAGCAGAAAGGGTAACGATTAACATGCATGATTTCTTGATAAATAACCGCGAGACACTTGTACAGGTTGTGGGGATATTGGTGGGGGCATGGCTGGTCGTCCGCTTCGGCGACGTTTTTGTGCGTCGCGCAGTTGTGCGCGGGGTGACGCCTGACAAATTCAGTACCAAAGAAGAGGAAGAGAAGCGCGAGCGCACCATAATCCACATTATCAACGGCGGTATTCGTATCTTGGTGTGGCCGATGGCCTTGATCCTCGTGGTTGCCCAGCTAGGCGTCCAGATTGGTCCACTGATTGCGGGAGCTGGTATTGTCGGTGTCGCGCTGGGTTTTGGCGCTCAGAGCCTTGTCAAAGACGTCATATCCGGACTGTTTATTATTATTGAGAATCAGTACGGAGTTGGGGATGTGGTAGATCTAGATGGAACGTCTGGGTTGGTCGAGGATATCAACCTGCGCAAGACCACTCTGCGCGATCTGGATGGCACTGTTCACCACATTCCAAATGGCACCATCGATCGAGCGTCAAACCTATCAAGCGAATTTTCTGGCATAAATCTGAATGTGGGCGTGGATTACAGTAGCAATTTAGAAAAGGTTATCAAGGTGGTCAATGAAGTCGGTATGGACATAACCAGGGACGAGCAATGGGCTAACGACATTATCGAAGCACCATCGTTTCTACGGGTTGATAACTTTGGCGACAGCTCGATAGATATCAAAATAACCGGCCGCACCAAACCACTCCGTCAGTGGGATGTGACGGGTGAGTTACGTAAGCGTCTCAAGATTGCATTCGACAAGGCTGGCATCGAGATACCATTCCCTCAACGTGTGGTGCACAAAGCCAAAGACTAGGCGCGTGGTTTTTTGACGCGAACCGTACGTTTTTTGCGTGTACGATCGGTTTCGTCTTCAATCTCGTGGCCTACAATTTCCTCGAGTAAATCTTCGATGGTGACTATACCAGCGATGGCGTCATCTTTCTCGATCGGTATCAGGTGACTGCCCGCGCCAATAAATTTACGGAACATCGTATCGAGTGCGGTCATGCTGCCGACCAATGACGTGCTGTGCAAATTCAACTCATCGACGCGTCGTTGCTGTTCGTCAAAGTCCATGTCAACTAATTCCTTCATCAACAAGACGCCATAACATTTCGTCAATTGTCGATTAAAAATTGGGATACGACTGCGGCCAGCCGCTTTTATCTCGTCTATTTTAGAACCGTCAATAATAGTATCCGGTGTCAACCAGAAGGTATGACCGATAGGCGTCATGATGTCCCGCACTCGTTTTTCGCTGAGCTGCAGGGCACCTCGAATAATCTCTACCTCGTCTTCATCTAGCTCGCTTTCGTGGTGGCCAAGGTGTTCGCTAATCATGATGCCGAGCTCGCGCCTGCTCTGCAGTTTGCCAACTTCATGCCCGAATAGCCTATCGAGCAACAGCTGGAGGGGCTTGGCAATAGGGTAGGTGAGGAAAATCATGATGTGCAGAATAGGCGTAGCCACCGACATGTAGTGCAGCGCTCGCTTACTCAACAGGGCCTGCGGGAAGATTTCTCCGAAGACGACAATCAACAAGGTGGTAATAATACCGGCAAGTATGCCGTTGAGGGCATTTTCAAGCACCAGCGATGTGGCCGATACCGCGGCAACATTCACCAGCAAGATAGCAGCCAGCGTCAGGTGGCTATTGCGCCGAAACGGCAAAACCCGCTGAGCGGACTTGTTGCCCAGCTTTGCCTTGCGACGGAGCTCGCCGATATCCAGAGCCAACAGGGATACATTGAGACCGGAACATAGCCCAGAGAACCCCACGAGCACCACGACCACCAGTAATAGCAGTATTCCCTCCATATCGCTTCTACCTGTGTCTCCGTACCATCAATTACTAGATATTCTACTCGGGTGAGCGCCGCCTGTAAACATAGCATAAGCAAGGATGCTCATGGTAGGATAAACGAATATGTCATCACTCCTGCGCAGTTTTGGATTTTCACTGGTCGCTACCGTGGCTGTACTAACCGTCACGATGTATTATCTCGGGCTGTCGTCGCTGGCGCCACTGATTACTTTGGTGATTATCGAGGTGACTTTTAGTTTTGATAACGCCATCGTCAATGCCCAGATTCTCAAGAAAATGTCGCCCTTATGGCAAGAGATTTTCCTCAGTGTTGGCATCATTATTGCAGTGTTTGGCATGCGGCTGGTCTTTCCTATTGTGATGGTGGCATTGACGGCGCATTTGCCATGGCGCGATGTCATAGACTTGGCGCTTCATCATCCAGCTCAGTATGCACACGAACTGGAACTCGCAAATCCAACCCTAACCTCCTTCGGCGGAGCATTTTTGCTGATGCTGGCACTACACTTCTTCATGGCGGAGAATAAAGCGCGCCACTGGCTAGAATGGATCGAGCGTCCGCTCCAACGAGTTGGACGCTGGTGGTTGCCACCGGTTATCACCGTAGCTGTTGTGAGCGGCATCTCGCTGCTACCGGCCAATCATTTTGGTTCGAAAACTTTCGTGGCGGGCATGATTGGAACGGCGGTGTATGTGTTACTTCACGGGCTGATGCTACTTATCGGCAAAACTACGCAGCGAACAACCAAGCTAGCACATTACACGGGGTGGGCGGCTGCAACCATGTTTTTGTATCTGGAAATTCTAGACGCTAGTTTTTCGCTGGACGGTGTTCTGGGTGCCTTTGCCATTACGACCGATGTGGTGCTGATCGCTGCTGGGCTAGGTGTGGGTGCGCTATGGGTGCGTTCACTGACAGTTCATATGGTGCGTCATGGCACCCTCGATGAATATGCCTATCTGGAGCATGGTGCTCACTACGCCATTGCAGTCCTAGCTGCCGCCATGTTGGTCTCGGCGTTTTTGCATGTGCCGGAATGGCTAATCGGTTCGCTAGGAGTGGGCGTGATAGTGCTGTCGCTGGCGGCTTCGCTGCGCTATAACCGACACCGTCACAAGGCTACGTGATTATTCAATGGCAACTTTGCCAAGCGTCAAGATGTGGCGCTTGCGGTACTTCTCAAACGCATCACGATCGCTGCCGTTGCGACGAATAAAGGCGCTCATTTGTTCACTACCGATAAAGTGGGGCAACATGACATAGGCTGCGCCGTGTTCATATAATTTGGCGGCATCGTCGTAACTACTGGCATGGCAGATGAAAATGCCCTCTGAGTTCCATTGATTAACGTGGCGGACTAGCAGCAAGTTCGTGTCGAGATCGGTAATGGTGCTGACAACCATCTCGGCGGTGTGGATGCCAATCTCCTCGAGTAGCTCATAGTCGGTGGCGTCGCCAAAGACGTGATTGATATGCTGGCGCTCCATTATCTCGATGACTTCAGGATTGTAATCCACCACAATGTAGCGTTTGTGCATGTCGCGGAACGTTTTGATAAATTCGTGGCCACCCTTGTGATAGCCGAACAAAATGAGTTTATAGCTCAAGGCCTTAGTCTTGGTTTCGAGCTGCGGGTTCGGCCGCTCCAAGAACTTAACGTATTTTTCGACGACGCGGAATAATTTGTCGTCATAGTGCATGAGGTAAGTGGACACGCCAATTGTAATGAGGGCGGTCAGCGTCATGATGTTTGTCACCCGCTCGCCAATAAGTCCGGAGCTTTGGGCGAACACTGCTAAAATGACAGAAAATTCACTAATTTGCGATAGGTGGATGCCGACTTTGTAGCCGGTCTGTATGGTGTAGCCAATGCGGCCAAGGCTTGAGGCAATAACTCCAGTTTTGATAACGACAACAATGGCAGAAAGTATCAGAGCCGGTACGAGGGCGTTACTAATGCTATTGAGGCCCAAGCGTTCCCCCAGGCTAACGAAGAATAGCACCAAGAAGAAGTCTCGGAGTGGCTTGAGCCGATTGCTGATCTCTTGGGCATAGGGCAGCGACGCCAGCGTCACACCGGCAAACAGTGCCCCTACCTCTATAGAAAAGCCGGCTAGTTCGAACAGACTGGCGATACCGAACGCCCACATCAGCGCAAAGATGAATAAGAATTCTTGGCTGGCAGCAAAGAATTTGGCCAGCTTCGGCATGATAAATGCTCCGGCGATAATCAATCCGAGCGCCAGGCCGATGCCCTTCATGACCAAAAACTCAAAATCTCGGGCCGAGGCACCACCGCTCATGGCGGTGACGAGCAATAGGGCGATGGTAGCCATGACGTCCTCAACCAACGTTACACCGATGGCAATGCGACCGAACAGCCGATTGGTGGCTTTTTTATCACTGAGGATTTTGATAACAACAATGGTGCTGCTAAAGAGTAATCCGATGGCGACAATGAGCGCTTCTTCGGGCTTCATCCCGAGTAAGAAGAGTGAGGTGAAATAGCTAACTGGCCCCAGTAGAATCGCATTTGACATCGCAACGACCAACACAGGCTTTCCCAGGCTAGTAATAGTCGAGATATTCAGACCCAATCCAACAATGAAGAGCAGCAGGGCAATACCAATCTGGCTAAACGACTCAAACGCAGCTTCGTTATGGATGAGGTTAAAGAGCGACGGACCGGCCAGCACACCCGTCACAATGTAGCCCATGATGAGCGGCTGGCGGAACAAACGCATAACGACCGAAATACCCGCAGCTAGTGCCAGGACGAGACTCAATTGTATGAAAAGGGTGAATTCCACTGTTTGTTATCGCAATTAACTGCTTATGATTATCGCAAATCTACTGATAACACGCAAACTGGGCCCTCGTGACGGTTGCATGGTGGGTGCGAGAAGCGTAAGCTTTGTAGTAGGAAGTGTGAGGCTTCCAAAAAACCCGGGCATCACCGCCCGGGTTTTAGGTTACATCGATAGCTACTTACTGGCAGGCTTCACACAGCCCATGAATCTCCAGATGATGCATGGTAGGTTGAAAGCGGTGAATTGCCGCAATCCGGTCGAGGTGTCCTTCGAGTTCATCGTCTTCGGCGAGCGGAATTAATGAGCCACAACTATTGCACGTGGCGTGATGATGATGCGGGTTGAACTGATCCGACAGCTCAATCAAGTACTTCCAGCCGACTTGGACTCGTTGCACGATGCCGATTTGTTCAAACAGAGCTACCGTTCGATACACGCTCGCACGATCAATTTCGTTGGTACACAAATCTATCAAGGCTACCATAGTGATTGCCTCGTGGCGCTGGAGTGCATCGAATACGACCTGTCGCGGCTTGGTCAGGCTCAGTTTGTACGTATGCAAGGCCGCTTCTAACTCTTCCCCCGAATTTGTCATGTTGCAAATGTATCACATATTGCGACAAATTTGCAGAAAAAAGCCGAGAACGTCTATGATATCGAATATGATTGTATTTTTATTGACACTGGCAGCGGCTGCCGCAGCGCTGGCGGGTGGCTACACGGCCATTCACAGCCGCGACAAGCTCCATATCGCCATCTCTATTACGTCCGGCCTAGTGCTCGGCCTAGTAGCATTTGACCTATTACCGGAGGTATTTGACGGGGTGCAGCGCCAGTCAATAGACGCCGTCTGGCCGATGTTGCTTTTTGTTGGAGGCTTTTTGTTCTTCCATGCGGTTGAAAAACTCATCTTAGTGCATGAAGGTGCCGAAAATGAATATGGTCCACATCACCATCCAAAGCTTGGCGTGGCACGAGCACTGGCGTTAGCTGGGCACAGCTTTCTCGATGGACTGAGCATCGGTATAGGGTTTCAACTCGACCCAACCGTCGGGTATGCGGTTGCGCTGGCAGTGATCGGTCATCGTTTTGCGGATGGGCTCGATACCGCCAGTTTTATGCTGCTGCACAAGAACAAAATCGCCGATATTAAGCGTCTGCTTGGTATTGTGGTCGCTATGCCGATTCTGGGTGGTCTGGCCAGTCTTGTTGTCGGCTTTTCGGAAACTGTTCTGACGCTGTATCTGGGATTTTTTGCGGGTATCCTGATGTATATCGCCGCCAGCAATATTTTGCCCCAGGCACATGCCAAACGAGCCTCATACGTTAGTTTACTTTTGACTATTGTGGGCGCACTGGCAATGTTAGTGATAACGTTGTTGTTCTAGCGTTACTGGTAGTCGCCGCCGCTGACGTTGAAGAATTCTTCTAGAGTCTGGACGTCGGTATCATGCATCTGAGTAGCAGCAGGTATACCTATGTAGCGCAGGTGCCACGGTTCGTATTCGTAGCCGGTTATTGATTCCTTACCCTCCGGATAGCGGATGATAAAGCCGTACTTATACGCGTTCGCAGCAATCCATTTGCCTTCCGGTGTGTCACCAAAGCATGCCTTGAGATGGCAGGCATGCGCCATGTCGTCTAGATCGGCAGCCAGACCAGTCTGGTGTTCGCTGTGACCTGGCCGAGCGCTGGCGCGATCGGCAGCAGCCTTCCCGTCACTCTGGACATAGGAGTTATACAACGACACCTGGAAGGAGTAGGAGCGATACCCACTGGACAGCTCAAGCTTCAAATTCTGCGCCTTGGCATCGGCTATCAATTTTTCGAGGGCGCGGGCGGTGACGGCGCGCACTTGCATTGAGCTATTACCTGGGACGCGTAGTGGCACATTCGGCACAACTAAGTCACTAGGGACGTAATTGATAGGGTTGAGGGCATGTTTTTTGTTGGCGATGACCCAAATGCTGGTGGGATCTGTCAGCGAATACTGCGACTTGTCGAAAGCAGGCTGGGTGGGGGTGGTATCAGTAGGCTTCGACGTCGTAGGTTTGGTCTGCTGGACCTGCGAGGGCGCTGGTGCATCTGCCCGGGAGCTGAGAAAGTGATATACGGTTAAGAACGCCAATAGGCCGATAATCAACACGAGCCACAGTCGCTTGCGGGAGCGTTGTTTTTGATAATGTTGCATTACTTTTAGTATAGGCGAGCGATGTCGAGCGAGCAACTCAAAGCCTACAGCTGACTCGTGGGCTCTGCTAGCCAGAGTGGTACACTACCTATAGCATGCAGCGTAGCAATCACTCGTACCGCCCGGTGCCAAATCGGTCGTCTCATCAGCCTCGTCGAACACGGCGACCTTGGTTGCCGATGGCCATAGTGGTCGGTGTACTCATACTGACGGCCGCAGTCTGGCAGCTCTGGCCCCAGTCGGCAGACAATACGGACGCCAACAATACCAAGAAGCAGCATGCCACGACCGCCAAACCACAGCCCACTACGCCCAAGACTATTCGGCTCATCGCCATGGGCGACATGTTGCCACATGATTCAGTCAATGCCAATGCCAAGACAGCCAGCGGGTATGACTACCAGCGGTTTTTCCAGAAAGTGTCACCGTACATTTCGTCTGCGGATATCGTCTATTGCAATCAGGAATCTCCAACCGTTGACGGCATGAGCATCAGCGGCTATCCGACATTTAATGCGCCGCCAAAATTTGCACAGGATTTGCAAGCCGTTGGCTGTAACCTCATAAACCTTGCCAACAACCACGCTGATGACCGCGGCCAAGCCGGTATCACGGGCACACTTAATACATGGGGTGTGTTAACGCCGCTTGCCGCAGTCGGCATTAACCGATCATCCGCCGAGCAAAAACAGGTGCACTATTTCACTGTCCAGGGAGTCAAGTTCGCCTACCTCGGGTATGCCGAATGCTCAAATAATAGCAGCGTCACATCCTATGGACTGAATCTGTTGTCGAACAAGTCACTTGTCAGTCAGCAGATAACGACCGCCAAAGCCAACGCCGATATTGTCATCGTCGGCGCTCACTGGTGTCGCGAAAACATCACCCAACCGACGCAATACGAAAAAAATTGGGCGCAGTATTTTGCCGACCATGGCGTTGATATTGTCATCGGCACTGGCCCACACTTCTTGCAGCCGGTAGACCAACTGGTCAGGCAGGGCGGTGGCAAGACGTTGGTTTGGTATAGTCTGGGTAATTTTCTGAGCACCCAGATAGGGATACAAGGGCTGATTGGCGGTATTGCGAGCATGACGATAGACGTTTCTAGCAAATCCGTCACCAAAATCGGGTTTATGCCGACATACATGTCGTACTACTGGACGCCGGCTCAGGCGTCTGCCTATGACCTTGCAGCTCGCAAAAACCTCATGATATATCCGCTCGACCAGGCCGGCTCGGTATTGCCAAACGCAGTCGACAAAACTACCGTAGCCGAGCAGACCACGTACGTAAAACATCTGCTCAACCAAAACACCGCCGTACCAATCTTGACCAGCCAAAACTTCAACACCCCGTAGCCAAAACTGCTAGAATAGATAGAAAATTGATGTTATAGCCGTTATTCGATTGTTTGGTGTTGCTGGTCGTCGTGCTGCTACTATTGTATTGTGGCAGCAAATTCACCAAAGCAGGACAATGCCTCGTTTTTCATAAAGCAAGATTTGACGAAGCTTAGTGATGATATCGTGCAACTCAAGGATGGTGTCCAAAAACAATTGACAGATCAGCTAGGCGCGAGCAATAAACAAATCGCCTCTCAATCTGCTGCCAGTATCCGGATTCTGCAAGATGTCACTGAAAAATTGACAAAACTGGAGGGCACCAACAAAAATGTCGGTGATATCGCCAACGAGCTGAAAACATTGCAGAGCGTGCTACAAAACCCGAAACAGCGCGGCGTGTTGGGTGAATTCTATCTGGAACAGATTCTCAAAAACACGCTCCCACCCGGTGCGTATCAGCTTCAATACAAACTCGGCGAGGGGCTCGTTGTAGACGCGGCGATTATTCTCGATGACCGCGTTCTGCCAATAGATAGTAAGTTTAGTCTGGAAAACTATAACCGTCTGCTCGAGGCAAAAGATGGGGAGCATGTCACGCTTGGTAAACAATTCAAGGAAGACCTCAAGCGGCGCATTGATGAAACCAGCAAGTACATCTTGCCTGGTAAGGGCACACTTGACCAGGCGCTGATGTTTATCCCGAGCGAAGCTATCTACTACGACCTGCTCGCTAATAAGGTTGGCACAGGCAATGTCAGCGGACGCAACCTGATGCAGTACGCCAGCGAAAAGAAAGTCACTATCGTCGGACCGAGCACACTGAGTGCCATGCTGCAGACGATCATGCAGGGCTTGCGCAGCATCGAAATCCACAAAGACACTGAGAAGATTCGTAAAAATGTTGAACAATTACAAAAGCATTTACTCTCCCACAACGCCTACATGCAAAAATTGGGAAATAGTCTCGGCACGACAGTTAATCATTACAACTCGACGTACAAAGAGCTCGGCAAGATTGATCGCGATATCGTTAAAATCACCGACAGTGAATCTGCCGTCGACCCGCTCCTGCTCGATAAACCATCGGCTCACAACGACTAACGAACCGACGCTATCATATTATTTACAGACAACGGGCGGGTTCCCAGACATTATTACTAGACACAAACCGAACCAAGACTAGGAGGTCTGTCTATGAATAAACTCTGGCACGAAGAACACCCCCGTGACCGTCAGGCGCCCCCGCTCAAACAAGTCGCCTGGCATGAGGCGCACCAGAAGTACTGCGGTTGCAGCCCTGTACCGGCTCATATTCAACGGATGATGCCGCCGAGCGCAACCGGCAGCTAAATAACATGCATGGCCAGCAGTGCGAATATCAGTAATCCGACAGCTATACGGTAGTAGGCAAAGATCTTGAAGTTGTGATGCGCGATGTAGCGAAGCAGCCATTTGATGGCGATAAGTGCGGTGATAAATGATGCTACCACGCCGACAATCAGTGCGGGTGCGCCCCCAGGTAGTTGTGAAACCACGCCTGGGTCTTTGACGAGCTTAAGGCCACTGGCGAGCACCATAACGGGGATGCTCATGTAGAACGAGAAGGCAGTGGCGGTTGGCCGGTTGAGCCCCGTTGCCAACCCACTGACGATGGTGGCGCCCGAGCGTGAGACACCCGGGATAATGGCGACGCTCTGACCGATGCCGATAAGGAGGGCGCGCTTGACGCTGATGTCGTTGAATTCGACTGGTCGTCGCGCGATTCGGGCGGTACGGGCTTGCGGTCAACCAGCCACAGTACGATGCCACCAAGAATAAGCGTCGTGGCAACGACGGAGGGCTTGGTAATGCTGTCCATGGCTCGAATTCAGCAGCAGCCCAACAATGCCGGCCGGGATGGTGGCGATGACAAGCAGTTTCCAAAAATGGAGCGCCTCCTGCTCGAGCCGAAAAAGCCCGATAGTTTTGTGCCACAAATCAACACGGTATAACCATACGACAGCCGCAATTGCACCGAGCTGAATGACGACCGTAAAAATATCCTTGATGTCGTGATAATTGAGCAAATGTTCGGCGACGATGAGGTGACCGGTGCTACTGATGGGCAGAAACTCGGTAATACCTTCGATGATTCCCAGGAGAAGCGCGATGAGGAGTATAGGCATGATTTGTGTAAGTGTTATCCTGTTAGCTTAATGTTGGCTGAGCTTAGGTTGATTGTAGCAGGTCGATAGTGAGTGCGGCGGTCCAGCTGAAATCAGTTGCGCCGAGTGGACTACCGTCGGTTGGGTCAAAGTATTCATGGCAGCCATGCATGCGCGTGAGCTCCAGTGTCATTTCGCGCAGGACTTCGGCGTGATCGTCAAACCCATAGCGCTTTAGCCCCTCGATAATGAGCCAGTTCGTATTGACCCAGCTCGGTCCCTGCCAGTACCGCTTTGGATCAAAGTATGCCGAAATTCGCGGTACGCTCGGAATTGGAAATTTGAGTCCAAATTGGTGATTGTTCTCGATGAGTCGCACTAGCTTAAGGGCGCGCTCCTTACTTATGTGGCCGGCATATAGCGGTAATAGGGTGGCAATGGATGGTTCGCGCAGCCACTTGTGCGTGACGAAATCACGAGAGTAATATTGTTGACTCAGGTCGTCCCAGAGCTGGTCAAACGCTTTCTCGGTCTTTGCCATGCGGTTGCGTAGCTCTTCAGGAATCTCTTCTTTGAGGCTTTTGGCAATATCCATCAGGTGATGGTTGGCGCGGATGAGGATACTGTTGAATGACAAATCTTCGATACTAAAGAGTGAATGATCGAGGATGCGGTCAATATTGTAGCCCTTGCGACGCAAGCGACGTTGCACGTCAAACAGTGCCAGCACTTCTAGGTTGGAGAAACGTTCATTGGCAGGCGTAGATCTGGTGTCGCGTCGCACCAAGCTAATCGCATTATCGAGCTTGGTGGTGTGTAGCAGACGTATCCACCAGGACAGTTGGTGATCTTCCAGATAAGCCATCCACGGCGGCGTATTGTCGAGTCCAGTCTCCCACGGGTGAATTAATAACACGAGGCCTTCGCCATGAGGGTCGCGTTCATTGTATAGCCACTGATGGTACGCCAACAGGCCATCCCACATGCGTCGATACCAAATGCGTCGCTCTGGCCAGTCCATTTTTTCGCCAACCCGTACGATGGCTTCGGCAAGCATCGGCGGCTGGGTGATGCCGCTGGTGGCAATGTCATCAGGTGCATTTGGGTTGAGTCGGCTCATCCAGGCATTTCGGTCGCGCGCGAATCCTGGATCATCACTAAAAATCATATTTGGCAGCATGCCATTTTTCCACTGGCCGCGCAGCAAGCTGGCCAGTTCGGTTTGGGCACGGTCTACATCGACGTGTCTCAGGCCGATAGCAATAAAGCAGCTATCCCACAGCCACTGATGTGGGTACAAATCACCTGCGGGCATGGTGTATGCGCCACGATCATTTTTATGTAGCACTCCGAGGGCGTCAGTGTGGAGCGTTTTATCATCTCGCATATGGTTAGTAGTATAGCGCTATTTTTTGCAAGAATCACGCCGAGCCTAGCGAAAATTGGTAAAGCTGAGTGGAAAGTCGAAATCCTGCTGCCGCATCAGTTGCATGACGGCTTGTAGCTCGTCCTTCTTACCACTCATAACTCGGACAGCATCGCCCTGAATTTGCGACTTCACTTTTGGATATTCCTCACGGATGAGCTTAGTGATTTGCTTGGCCTTGTCTTGGTCGAGACCCTGTTTGAACGGCACATCCTGGGATGTTTTCAGGTTGCTTTCGACCAGCTCGCGAGAGGTATCTAGTACCTTCTGGCTTTGTTCGCGAGATGCCAGTTTTTTACGGACGATGTCCAGAATGGCGTCTATCTGCCAGTCACCGTTACCAATTATTTTCAGACCGGTTTTGTCGCTGTTCAGCCACTCGACTGCAGCCGGAGTGCCCTTAAAATCGTATCGGTTGACGAGCTCACGCTGCACTTGGTCATAGACATTATTCATCTCGGCTTTGTCATATTCACTGACGATATCAAAACTAAAATTTCCCATGCCTCTATGATGCGACAACTGGATACACTTGGCAAACACAAGCGGTTTGCTATGATAAACGAGTAGGCATAATATCTACGAAAGGAAACGAACAATAATGCACGTAAAAGAATCAACTATGCGACTGGGGCTGTTCCTGACAACACTGGCTGCGATATGTCTGTTGGCGTTTGCGCCAGCTTTCGCGCTGGAGAGTGAGACCGAATCGAGTGACGACGACTCGACATCTTCCAGCCAGCCAAATGAGACAGAGACCGAAAATGACATGCAAGATGTCAAAGAGGCAAAACTGAAAGTACAGAAGCTACGGGATGCCGCCAAAGCGCGCGTTGCTGAGCGCCGCGCCGACCACCAAGAAAAATCATTGGCACAACGCCAGAAAACTTGTGAACACATCCAAAAAGCCGTCAATAACAAACTGTCCGCATTTAACAACAGCGCAGATAAGTACCTCACTCGACTCGACGATGTCTTTACGAAATTGCAAGATTACCAGTCGACGAATAATCTATCCGTTAGCGATTACGACTCATTAGTTACAACGGCAACCGAACAACAGTCTGCAGCCACGCTTGCTGTCCAGACGCTTAAGGATGCCGGCACGACACTTGACTGTACCGATAGCGATCCTGCGACCATGCTGACAGCAGCAAAAAATGCCGCATCAGATGCTCGCGATGCCCTGAAAGCATACAGGACTTCACTAAAAGATATCGTGGTTGCACTGGCACAGTCCAAAGACACAGCTACTGATGACTCAACCGATGGAGGAGCAAACTAATGCGTATTTTACGAAATCAAGCAGGCGTTAGTCATCTTCTCGCGGTACTACTGGTCGTCGTGGTGGCGGTGGTAGGCTTTGCTGGATACACCGTCTGGAAAGCCGGACAGGACACCTCGTCTACTACCGAGCAGACCGCCGTCGCGCCAGTGGACAAGATTGAGACCAAAGCCGATTTACAGAATACGGGTGATTACCTCGACGAGGCCGCATCATCCCTCAACAGCGATTTGGATCCATCCGCACTCGACAGCTCTATCGATCAGCTCCTGTAGTGTCGTAGATTCATCAGTACAAAGCGCACCGTGGTGCGCTTTGTACGTGTTGCAAGGACGAACTTAGACTGGGTCTACTTGAGACAAATCGAAGGCTTGTTCATACAGAACAACAACGGTGGAGAGCGGTTCTACCGGGGTCTCTTCGCCTGCAGCCGAGACTAGGGAATGTTCGGTCGGTGCAATGATCGCAATCTTGCGTCCAGGGTCTACGGAGACCACTTCGCCCGTGACGATTTGGCCAACATATCGAGACTCCATAGGCTCTTCTGCGCTCGCTGGTCTGCCAGAAAGCTCGACTGCCAATTCAACAAAACCTTGTAATTCGGACGGGTTAATCGGGAGTGGTTGTTCGGGTTGTGATGCCATGTGTGCTGCTTATGTCTCAGTGTAATACGAAGTAACCAGAAGCACAAACAACAATTTTTGCCTTGGCCATACCAATTAGCCGTACCTCTGGTACAATGGGAGAAATGATCGACCAACAACTTGCTGATTCACTGAAAAAACGAGCTGCCGAGGGCGACAGTACTGTTATGCGCAGTCCTGAGTTTCGTAGTCTGTTCGAGCAGATCAAGACCATGCCCGCAGAAGAGCGTGCCGACTACGGCCAGGCAGTCAACCAACTTCGACAAGAGCTTGAAGCGACATTGCAGAGCCATGCTGACCAGGCAGAAGCCCTGCCGTCTCTCGATGTTACTGCTCCCCTCGACACCAATGCCGACGCAGCACAGTTGCTGCCAGGCGAGCAGGGCAGTGTCCATCCACTAATGCGCGAACTCGAGACGGTGTTGGACATCTTTTACCGCATGGGTTTCAACGCCGTCGAATCTCGTGAAATTGATGATGACTTCCATATGTTTAGCGCACTTAACTTCCCAGAGGATCACCCCGCCCGCGATGACTACGACACCTTCATGACGCACCAGACCGACCGGCATGACAAGCCACTGATTGCACCAGCTCACACCAGCACCATGCAAAATCGCGTGTTGCAGCAGTACAAAGACCGCCTGGAGCGTGGCGAAAACATCGCCTGTGTCATCCCTGGACGTGTCTTTCGTAACGAGGATCTGGATGCTCGGCACGAGCACACCTTCTACCAGCTGGAAGGGGTCTATGTCGGCAAGGGTGTGCACACCGGCATGCTGATTGCCACGCTCAAGACGTTCTTGCAGGAGTATTACCAAAAAGAGTTGGACGTCAAAACGCAGCCATTCTATTTCCCATTCACCGAGCCCAGTTTTGAGTTTGCTATCAGCTGTCCGTTCTGCGACAAACAAGGCTGTAATATTTGCAGCCAATCGGGCTGGATTGAGCTGCTGGGCTGCGGCATGATCCACCCCAACGTGCTGCGCCACGCCGGCATCGACCCAGAAGTCTACACCGGCTTTGCCTGGGGCGGTGGCATCGAGCGTTTGGTCATGATGAAGTACAACATCGAAGACATTCGCCACTTCGAGTCCGGTAAATTAGACTTCTTGAGGCAATTTTCATGACAGAGAGTATTTCTTGCACGCGGCGAAGGACAAGACACCGAAGGTATCCGATACCCGTGGAATAAAAACGAGCCGCCGGGCAAAACGCGTGATTGATTGCGTCGGCCAGACTTGAATAGCGATGTCCAGCCGTAAAATCGCGGATTGGCTTGCGGAATTGATGCAGTAGAGCCTGACGAGGCTACTGTAGAAGCGTGGTATTCTCGCGGTGGCATGGCATGTCGCAGCGTTGGTTGAGAGACACCAGGTAGAGCGTGACAACGAGCATTCGTATTGGTCGCCGGCCGGCCAGCGGCAGCAATCGAGGATACGGCCAAGGGTGACGTCTACTCCGGTCAATATGATTTACGCGACCGTCAAGTCAAACAGCACTGACTTCGTTTTACCCCATGCTCCAAAGACGATCAATGAGTGATGTATGATTGGCTTCCTTAGAAAATGCCAAGAGGCTCAACGGCATGACTAGTGGCGTTTAAGGACAGAAGTCATTCGGAAAGCAAAAAGATGGCAGCACGATGGTAGAATTCTCAGAATTACTCGAGGAGCTAATCTGCATGAAGTTACGAGCAAGATAAACTGTGGTTGCTGTCACAGGCCGAAGCGAGACAATGCCTACCAGGTTGCACGAGGATTATCCCGAGGAAGAAAATTGGACAAAAGCATTCCAAGCTTAAGAGCCAGGCATTTGACCTCAGTTGCAATAGGCAGAGGCTGACGGTGAGTAATAGTATCTACGCGATAAGATTGAGAGTAAGACGCACGAGGCGCGGGCAAGGAGTGTTTTCGGAAATTCGAAGCCCTGCAACTCAGAAGCATCCGGCAAACGAGAAAATTCAAAGGATTTACCCGGCTACGAGCACTTATATTAGTCATCAAGCCAAATGGCTATTCGAGTCTGACGGATGCTATCCAATTGCATGAAGAAATTAGACGAGTTAAGAAGGAGAATCATGAAAATAACAGTGAATGCAGTCAAACAACTGACGCCGGTTGATATACCGGTTGATGAACTGGTGCGTAAGATTGGCTCGCAATTGGGCGAAGTAGAGGGTGTCGACAACCTGGGCGAAAAATACCAGGGTGTCGTTGTTGCAAAAGTCATCAGCTGCGAGGATCACCCGAACGCCGACCGCCTCCATGTCTGCATGGTGGATGACGGTGGGCGTGCGGAAGGCGTCGAGCGCAACGAGCAAGGGCTGGTCCAGGTGGTTTGTGGGGCGACAAACGTTCGCGAGGGTCTGCTGGTGGCTTGGCTGCCGCCAGGTAGCACCGTACCAGAGAGCGTCGGCAAAGACCCATTTGTGCTCGAAGCCCGCGAACTACGCGGTGTCATCAGTAATGGTATGCTCGCCAGCCCACGTGAACTTGCGCTGGGTGAGGATCACGATGGTATCTTGGAAATCGACAAAGACGCCCAGCCCGGCCAGGATTTTGCCAGTGTCTACAAGCTGGATGATTATGTCATCGACATCGAGAACAAGATGTTCACGCATCGTCCAGATTGTTTTGGCATTCTGGGTGTCGCACGCGAAATCGCCGGTATCACGGGGCAGCAATTTACCAGCCCTGATTGGTATCAACCACAACCATCCATCCCAGCAAAGGCCGCCGAGTTGCCACTGACTGTCACGAATGAATTAACTGATCTCGTGCCGCGTTTTAGCGCAATGACGCTCGCAGATGTGACAATCAAACCAAGTCCAGAATGGCTCCAGGTGATTCTGACGAAACTGGGACAGAAGCCCATCAACAACGTTGTCGACCTGACGAACTTCTACATGTTGCTGACCGGGCAGCCACTCCATGCCTACGACTACGACAAGGTAAAACAGCGCAGCAGCGGCGACACGGCCACCATTGTTGTTCGCCATCCCCACACCGACGAAACCATTCGTCTCATCAATGACAAAGTGATTACACCTCGGCCAGAGGCCATTATGATTGTTACCGACCAGCAAGCTATTGGGCTCGGTGGCGTCATGGGTGGTGCCGATACCGAAGTCGATGAACACACCAAGAATCTTATCCTGGAAGCGGCAAGTTTTGATATGTATTCCATCCGCCGTACTAGCATGGCGCACGGCTTGTTTACCGATGCAGTGACTCGATTTAACAAGGGGCAGAGTCCATTGCAGACCATGTCGGTACTTGCCAAAGTTGCCGATGAATTGCAAAAGCTCGCCGAGGCGAAAGTCGCCAGCGAAGTGATTGACCTGAACCAAGTCGAAGGACGCCAGTGGGTGCATCCGCCCGTGTCGGTGGGGGTAGACTTCATTAATGAACGGCTCGGTTCGCAGCTATCTGTTGAAGATATGAAGCAGCTCCTGCAACATGTCGAATTTGCAGTCGAAACGAATGAAAGCCAGCTGACGGTCACCGCACCATTTTGGCGCACTGACATAGAGCTTCGCGAGGATGTTGTCGAAGAAATTGGTCGCCTATACGGCTACGACAAATTACCGCAAGACTTGCCCATGCGCCGTATCTCGCCGGTACAGAAAGACCTGCAACTAACGCGCAAGCAGCAGATTCGTGACGTGCTGAGCCGCAGCGGTGCGAACGAAGTGCTGTCGTATACCTTTGTGCATGGCAACTTGCTCGATAAAGTCGGCCAGGACAAGTCGCACTCGTTCCAACTCTCCAACGCGCTCAGTCCCGACTTGCAGTATTACCGCCTCAGCGTGTTGCCGAGTCTCCTCGAAAAGATTCACCCCAACCTCAAATCGGGTCATGATGAATTTGCCCTGTTTGAGCTAGGCAAGGCGCACAGCAAGACCGAACTGGACGATGCTGGTTTGCCGACCGAGTTTGATCGAGTGAGCCTGGTTCTAGCGGCCGATGCCAAGACGGCCAAACAACGCAGCGGGGCAGCCTACTATCGAGCGCGACGGTTTGCAGAACTGCTGGTTGGCGACGACATGCAATTGCTGCCTCTTAACCAAGCGGATCTGCAAGGTCACGTCCTAACCGAGCAAATGTGCGCGCCATTTGAGCCAAGCCGGTCGGCGGCCATGCTGCGAGACAATCGTGTCGTTGGTGTGATTGGTGAATTCACCACGAGCGTGCGTAAAGCTCTCAAGCTGCCGGACTACTGCGCCGGCTTCGAATTGTTCTTGTCTGCGACGCGTTCAAGTGCCGCGCCATATCAACCATTGTCACGTTTTCCATCAGTTCACCAGGACATCACCCTGCGAGTTGCGCAGGAAACTGCCTTTGCCGACGTTAGTCGAGTTGTCGATGAGGCGCTGCGAACCAACGCTCCCGATGAGTCGTTGTGTAGTCTCGAGTCCCTCAGCATTTACCGCAGTAATGATGATGATGCACACAAGAACTTGACGTTCAGAATCACAGTGACTCCTCAGGATCGTACCCTGACCGACAAAGAGACATCATTGGTCATTGCTGCGATAGCTACAGCCGCGCACGAGCAATGCGGCGCCGAGCAGCTGTAATATTGCAAAAACACCTCAGCCGTATTATAATATGCCTCACGATTGTTAGGCGCCCCATATAGAACACAACTTGGGTTGATGCCCACTACGATCCGAACCTTGATAGACGTGGTGAGTACACCCGCGACCCCCTTGAACATTTTGGCTCGGCAGCGAAGTAAATTCGGCTTGGCTAGTCGGATGATCATGTACGGTGGTTTCGGTCCTACCGTGCGCTTTGCTGAGAGATATCCCGCGAGGGTTCTGCAGGGGTGGTGCCTTGTTGAATGTCTCTGTGTGTGGGGTGGGAGCCTTGAGTCGTCGAACGCCATGCGCGGTCGTTCGAATCTCTCGTAGGAATGTTTGTAGCTGCCAGCTACGACTTTCGCTCCCATCCCACCCACCCGCACCTCACAAACTCGCACCCAAACCCAATCATTATTCCCACGTCTATCTTTTCTCCAGAATGCACAACCAGTGAGTTGTGGATTGTGCAGAAAAGCATAGGTCTCTATACTGTCAACCAATGAAGAGTATCTGGCGAATTATCACGTTCACTCGTGAGTTGTGGCCGATGTATGTAGCTGTCGGCATCTTTTCGATATTAGTTGCAGCCATGACGCAGCTGCAGCCGCTGTTTTTGAAGGGTGCAATTGACGAAATAACAAAACTTAACAGTGGCGGACAGGCGGACATCGCCAAGGTGGCGCTGCTAGCCGCCCTCATATTCGTAACCGACCTGGGCCAGACGTTTTTTAGTAACATCGGTGGATATATCGGTGATATGCTGTCGGCGCGTCTGCAGCGGCTGATGAGCCAGCGCTATTTCCAGCATCTGTTAACGCTGCCGCAGAGCTATTTTGATACCGAGTTATCTGGGCGCGTCCATAACCGCATGAACCGCGGTATTTTCCAGATTACCAGCTATATCCAAACGGTCAGCAACAACTTCTTGCAGTTTTTGTTTAGCACTATTTTGTCGTTAATTATTGTGTTTGTGTACTCCTGGCAGGTAGGCGTCATGCTGTTCTTGCTGTACCCGGTATTTGTGTTCCTGACGACACGAACCAGCAGCAAATGGCAGGGCTACCAGAAAATTATCAATGATGAGACCGACGCTGCCACTGGCCGCTTTGCCGAAGCAATCGGACAAATCCGTGTCGTCAAAAGCTTTCTGCGTGAAAAGGGTGAGCTGAGCCTGTTCAGCCGTCGCTTTGAGAAGGTAGTTCGCACGACACGACCACAGAGTCGCTACTGGCACCGGCAAGATGTCATCCGCCGTCTGGTGCTAAACGTTATATTTTTTGCCGTCTATGCCTATATTTTTATAGAGACGGCACGGGGCGTCTACACCATCGGTACGATGGTGCTATTAATCCAGTACGCAGCGAATATTCGCATCCCGATTTTCAGCATTAGTTTCATCGTGGACCAGTCGCAGCGAGCTATTGCCAACACGCGAGATTTCTTCGAGGTGATGGATCAAGAACCCGAGATTACTGACCATTCTGGTTCAGGATCTCTCAAGCTGACGCGTGGCGAGGTGGAGTTCCAGGATGTCGATTTTGGCTACGACGCGAACACGACCGTACTTCGAAAGATGAGTTTCACGCTTCCACCAGACACGAAATCAGCGCTCGTTGGTGAAAGTGGTGAAGGCAAGACCACCATCACGAGTCTACTACTTCGCTTGTATGAGGTGAGCGGTGGTGCCATCACCATAGACGGGCAGAATATCAATGATGTCACTCAAGCCAGTCTACGCGATAACATTGGCGTGGTGTTCCAGGAACCCGCACTCTTTAGTGGGACCGTCCGTGAGAACATTGCCTATGGCAAACCAAAGGCGAGCCTGGCAGATATCAAACGAGCCGCCAAGGCAGCCAATGCCGATGAATTCATCAGCAAATTCGAAAAGGGCTACGACAGCGAAATCGGTGAACGTGGCCTGAAGTTGTCGGGCGGCCAAAAACAGCGCATTGCTATTGCCCGGGCCCTCCTCAAGGATGCGCCGATTCTCATACTGGACGAAGCTACCAGTAGCCTGGACAGCAAGAGCGAGCGCCAGGTCCAGGACGCCCTGGAGTACCTGATGCAGGGTCGTACGACGCTCATTATCGCTCACCGTCTGAGCACGATTCAGAATGTCGACCAGATTATCTCGCTGCGCGACGGCGAGGTCATCGAATCGGGCTCGCCGGCAGAACTGGAACGGGGCAATGGAATCTACGCACAACTGCTCAAGCTGCAGCGCATGGACACCGAGGCCAACAAGAAGAAACTTCAGCGATACGGCATTAAGGAGTAAACTAGCACTATGCGTAAGGCGGCTCGAGCCATCATTATCTACAATAACCAACTGCTGGTGATGCACCGCAACAAGTTTGGCAAAGAGTACTACACTTTGATTGGCGGCAATGTCGAGATGGGCGAGACGACCGAACAGGCTCTGGTGCGCGAGGTGCGGGACGAGACATCACTCAAGATTGCAAGTTACCGTCACGTTTGTACAGAGGAGGCCGGATCGATATACGGCAATCAATACATATACCTCTGTGAGTATCCGGGCGGCGATATAGAGCTCAGCCCCGAGTCCGATGAGGCACATATCAACAAGCTGGGCAAAAATCTCTACACGCCGATGTGGCTACCGCTCGACAAGCTGGCGGACGTTCCGTTTGTCTCAGAACGGCTGAAACAGTTTATTCTCGAAGGGTTGAGGCACGGATTTCCAGATTCGCCTCGTCAGCTCAATAAAACTACGATATACTAGAGCTAAGATATGACACGAAAGAGGGATCGATTTTTTGCGTTGATGGGGGCCGCGCTGTTCCTGGTGACGTCACTAGCACTTAGCGTTGCGGTCATTTTTGATATCGTCACCAACAAGGCGGATCCGGCAGCTAAGCCAGATACGTCTCAGCAGGAAAGTTGCTCCATTTCACAAACAACCGCGCCGGCCGAAAAACTACCAAGTGACTATGAGGCCACTGCCGCCACAACTGACCAGCTTCAAACCACCGATATTACCAAGGGTACGGGTGTGGCTGCTAAGTCGGGTGACTGTCTGAACATGAAGTATTACGGCACATTAGCCACGGATGGCACAGTGTTCGATGAGAACTACACCAAAGACACCGGTCTCCAGTTCCAACTCGGCCAGGGACAAGTTATCTCTGGCTGGGATCAGGGCATTGAAGGCATGCAGGTCGGTGGCGTCCGGCGTTTAGTCATTCCAGCTAATCTGGCCTACGGCGACCAGGCGCAGGGCAGCATCCCAGCTAATTCGACACTGGTTTTCCTAGTCAAACTCGTATCAATCCAGTAGTTTTAGCATAAGCAATTTGGCTGTAAAAAACACAATATATGGTGTATTGACTCGACTAGTAAACGCTAGCGTATACTAATGAAACGAGGTGATAAAACACACACGTAACTAACCAAGGGGGACACTACTATGGTCAAAAACATCACCATTTTCACTACCAACACCTGCGCCTACTGCGCGATGGTAAAGAAGTACCTCGATACCAAACAGCAAAAATACGACATCGTAAACCTGGATGAGCAGCCAGAACGCCAGGCTGAAGCATTGGCGCTATCTGGCGCATTGACGGTGCCCATCACTGTCGTCACTAAGCAGGACGATACCAAAGACGTTGTCATTGGTTACAACCTGGCACGCCTAGCGCCAGCATTAGCCTAACAATATGCGTATCTCGGGGCGCCTATCTGGGCGCCTCTTTTCATGACAATAAGGTACAATAAGGAAAGCTATGAGTGATACCGAGATTCCGACACATGATGTGATTATGATTGGTGCTGGTCCAGCCGCACTAGCTGCGGCCGTCTATACAACACGCGAAGATATCGACACGGTGTTATTCGAACGTGGCGTGATCGGCGGGTTGGCAGCCATTACTGACATGGTCGACAATTACCCAGGCTTTCCCAAGGGCATAGAAGGTTTGACACTTGCCCAGCAACTACAGGAGCAGGCCGAACGATTCGGTGCGGTTATCGAGCTGGGGGAAGTCACCAAAATCAGCGACGAGGGTGAGTACAAGCGTCTGGAGACGACGAGTGGTGACATGCTGGCAAAAGCAGTTCTGATTGCCACCGGCAGTGACTATAAGAAAATCGGTGTACCTGGCGAGCAGGAGTACTACGGCCGCGGTGTACACTACTGTGCTACCTGCGATGGCGCGTTTTATCGTGACAAGAGACTCGTCGTCGTCGGCGGTGGCAACTCAGCCGTCCAGGAAACGATGTTTTTGACTCGTTTTGCCAGCCACATTGACCTTCTGGTTCGCTCGTCAATCAAGGCCAGCGAAGTGCTCCAGCATGAATTACAGAAGTTCGTTGATGACGGAAAAGTGACTGTGCACACGAACACGACGACGGATCGTATCGTTGCCGATGAAGACGGTAAGGTCACTAAAGTTGTTGGCACCAAAGACGGCACGCCAACAGAGTTTGAAACTGATGGAGTCTTCGTCTTTGTGGGATTGATGCCAAACACACAGTTCCTCAAGGGTTCTGCTATCAGATTGGATGAAGTCGGCCTGATCGTGACCGACAAACACCTCCAGACCAGCATGCCGGGAGTGTTCGCCGCCGGCGATGTCCGCAGCGGTGCAACGATGCAAATTGCCAGCGCCGTTGGCGAAGGCGCCACTGCAGCGCTCGTCATGCGCGAATATCTTGAAGGCAAGCTTGAGCCACACGCCGAGCACAGTAACGAAGTCCTCGCCCCAGACCCCGCCTAGATTTTGGTATAGCCAGGAAAGAAATCAGTCACCAATTGGCGTGTATCAATGCCATTTTCTATAAAGTCTTGCTGCAGTGCCTCGAGCATAGGCTCTGGTCCTGACAAATAAATCAGCGTGTCATCGGTCGGTTTGTCGATGCCAATAATCGATTCTGCCTCCAGGTGGCCGCGTAGACCACCCCAGGAAGGTGTCGGGTTGTTGACGGAAATGGTTGTGTGGATACCCAGCTTGTCGTACAACTCGTGGAACAAGATGTCATCCTCTGACTCTACCGCATATACGAAGCGAATATCGCGCTGCTCATCGGTGTCCAGCAGCCACTGAAACATACTGTGAAAGGGTGTAATGCCGATGCCGCCAGCCACAAAAATGAGCCGTGTCTGGGTCAGTTTTGGCAATACAAAATCTCCCATGGCTTCGGCGAGGTCTACCTCGGTGCCTGGCTCCAGTGAGAACAGGGTTTTTTTGAACGAACTGCTTTTGTCGTCGCCGGCATACCTCGTGGTAATACTCACCAAATCATCAGTTGGTGAAGACGACAGCGTAAACCAACGTTTGCTGCCACGATCATCCGGGTTGTCGTGTGGCAAGGTCAATTCGGTGAACTGCCCGGCGGTATAACGCATTGGCTGTTCTGGCTCAAACCAAAATGTTCTAATGGACGGGTTCTGCTGATCGCTGTGGTGAAACTTCGCTCTCATACCGGGGAAGTATAGCTGAATCCTGCTGCATATAATAGTCCGGCCGGTCGGTGATGATGCCATATATACCATAGCGCATCCAGCGCTTCGGCCTAGTGTGTCTGCTCGCAAATGGACTTGTACCGGCATAACAAAACAGTCGGAAGTTTCGAGATGCCACCCAGACGAATCCCCACCACAGGAGTTTCTGGCTCATGCTAATATACGGCGTTCCGAGTTTGCGGGCACGTGCCATTCCTCGTATCACGGACCAGTGCTCCAGAACTATCAAATCAAAGCCTGGCAGGAAACGTTTAACATCTTTCAGTGTCTGGTAGTGAAACGATGCGAACGAGAATTCTTCTCGCTTCCATCCGCGCTGTATGTAGGTGCGAACAATATCGACCGCCTCGACAACACACATCGGATCCTTTATTTCCAGCATCAGATTGACTCGATGATCAACCAGGGTGATAAGTTGCTGGAGCGTCGCAAGTTGTGGGTCTAGACGCAAAAGTTCTTGATAGGTGTGGTGTCGGATTGCAAAAGACTTGCCGTCACGAAGTATATCCTCGTCGTGATGCAGAACAACGCGGTTATCTTTGGTCAGTCGCAAGTCCGTTTCTATAGCATCGACGTTGCATTCGATGGCCTTACGGAAGCTTGCCAGAGTGTTTTCCCGGGCCAGTTCCATAGCCCCACGATGTCCCACAATTTGAATGTGTTGCTTTCTCATACCTTCACCGCTAGTGTACAATAATCGGTAGAAAATAACGAACTAACCATGAGCGATAAGGAGAAACTTTTATGGCTGATTTTAATAAAGTGCTTGAAGTCGGCGACTGGAAAAATGGCGTTGTCAACACGGTCGTGGAAATCCCACAGGGTTCGATGCTGAAAGTGGAGTGGCACCGCGAAACAGCAACCTTTACGTTGGACCGCGTTGAGCCAGCTATTTTTGCCAAGCCAGTCAACTACGGATTTATCCCACAAACGCTCGACGAAGATGGTGATGAGCTCGATACGCTAGTTGTATGTGATGAGCCATTCGCCACTGGCGTCTGGCTGGAGGCCAAAGTCTCGGTGTATTGAAGTTTGAGGATGATGGCGAAGTCGATGACAAAATCGTCGTCTGCCCAGCCGATGACCGTAACAGTGGTGACAGCCTCAATTCGCTCGACGACCTTGGCGAACGCTGGAAGCAAAAAATCGAGCACCACTTCTCGCATTACAAAGACCTGAAAAAGCCAGGCACCACTAAAGTGATGGGCTGGGGCGATGTCGAAGAGGCCAAAAAGGTCATCAACGAGTCAATCGAGCGCTGGAACAACAAGTAGTCTATGCGAACGGGACTCTGGGCAAAAGCTTCACTAATATCGCCCAACGGTCAGATATTGCTACTACGACGTAGTGAAACCGATCCGCAACGACCGGGCGATTGGGATTTTGCCGGTGGAAATATCGAACCCGGAGAGGATATTGTAGCGGGTCTACTGCGCGAAATAGCCGAGGAGGTGGGAATGCATCTCCAACCCGATGATGTACAACTCACATTTGCAGCGACTGATTTATATGACGAGTTAAGTGTTACTCGACTCTTTTTATAGCCAAAGCGAACAGCGAAGCGGTTACATTGAGTCACGAACACGACTTGTTTCAGTGGGTGACTTTGGACAAAGCGTTGGAACTATTTCCGCATCATGTCTACGGGAAAGGATTAGCCTATGCCCGGGATAACGACCTGCTGCCAACTACGATGTAATAAGGTGTCTCGTCCTCGGTTAGTGTTGCGTGCGATTGCTCATGCTTTTACAATATAGCCATAAGCTAACGACGTAACACACGAAAGAGGTTTGAATGACCACACGAATTGGTATTAACGGATTTGGCCGCATCGGTCGCAACGCCTTCAAGATTGCCTTTGCCCGCAACGACTGCGAAATTGTCGCAATTAACGACCTGACCGACACGAAGACTTTGGCGTATCTACTGCAGCACGACAGCAACTATGGCACGTATGACAAAGAAGTTACTTATGACGAGAGCCATGTCATCGTCGATGGCAAAAAAGTCGTTGTACTCGCCGAGCGTGATCCGGCCGCGCTACCTTGGAAAGACCATAATATTGATGTCGTTATCGAATCAACCGGTCTATTCACGAAGGTAGAAGACGCCTCCAAGCATATACAAGCGGGAGCAAAGCGCGTTGTAATATCCGGTCCTAGCAAGAGCGACGGTGTCGATACAATTGTGCTGGGTGCCAACGACGACAAGCTCGAAGGGGCTACCGAAGTGTTGAGCAACGCTAGCTGTACGACCAACTCGCTCGGTGCCGTTATGGCCGTGCTGGACAGCGAGTTCGGCGTCGAAAAGTCCATGTTGACCACCGTCCACAGCTACACCGCCAGCCAGGCACTGCAGGACGCACCAAAGAAGGACTTGCGCGAGGGTCGCAATGCTGCAGAGAACATCGTGCCCACTACAACCGGTGCTGCCATTGCCGTTACTAAGGCATTGCCACAGCTCACTGACAAGTTTGACGGCTTGAGTGTTCGTGTCCCAACTCCAGTCGTTAGTCTGAGCGACGTCACTGCCTTACTAAAGCGCAGTGTCAGTGTCGAAGAGATCAACGAAGCGTTCAAAAAAGCAGCTGCCGAGCCATTTTATCAGGGAATCCTGGGCGTCAGCGAAGAGCCGCTCGTCAGTAGCGATTACATCGGTAACAGTAACTCCGGCACAGTTGACCTATTGCTGACCAAAGTCGTTGCCGGCAACCTCATAAAAGTGATGGTCTGGTATGACAACGAGTGGGGTTACAGTAATCGCCTGGTCGAAGTTGTGTCCGATACTGGTCGCATGTTGCACAAAGCGGCCGACAAAAAAGCCGAGTAGTATACTATCAGGAGTATGAACTACTCACTTCGCCCTCGCCATCGGATCGAGCGACGAGGGTTATTACTGGTTGGCGGCGTGATGAGTGCTTTAATTGTGGTTGCACTGGTTGCGTTTGTGCAATTTCGTCCCCACGCTGATACGGCGGCGACTTCACCGATCGCTACATCGACAGCGTCAGCAAAAACAGCCACAAAGCCGCCCGCCGGCATGAGCACGAATATGCTGTTTGTTGGCGATGTATTCTGGGGTCGCTATGTGCAGCGTCGGGTCGAGGCGAGCGGACAGGGCCCGGGGTTCCTGACGTCAGGATTACGAAAAGCCGACCGCAATAGGTATAACGCGTGGATTGCAAACTTTGAGTGTCCTATCACGGCCAAGGATGTGCCCTACCAACTACAGCTCGACTATCTGAAATTCAACTGTCGACCGGAATATCTGAGTGAGCTTGCCAAGTGGTTTACCGCGGCGAGTCAAGCCAATAACCACACTATGAATAACGACGGTCAATGGGGCGTTGAACAGACCCGACAAAACCTGGAACAAGCCGGCATTCAATATTTTGGCAACTACGACATGAACAAGACCAATGACATCTGCGAAGTTATTAGCATGCCGGCAAATGAGCAAGGTACTAACAAAACGGTGCACATGCCCGTGGCACTATGTGGCTACATGTACGTGGTTGATGTGACACCGACAGATGCACAACTCGCGGTCATGCAGCAATACGCCAAGGTCATGCCCGTTATCTCCATGCCCCACATGGGGGTCGAATATCGTACAACGGCCGAATCGGCCAAGGAGTCAGCCTATCGTCGCATGATTGATAATGGCGCAGACGCGGTGATTGCCGCGCACCCGCACGTTATCCAAAACAGCGAATCGTACAAGGGGAAACTGATTGCCTATTCGCTTGGCAACTTCTTGTTTGACCAGCAGAGCGTTAGTCGTGACACAACGCTTGGCCTAGGGGTTGGCATCAAGCTGACCATCGCAGATGGTGCAGCGGCCAAAATATACGAGGAAGTTGCGCCTAGCTGTGCAGCATACAAAGACGACTGCGTGGCGAAGCTTACCAGGCAGTTGACGCAGCGTCCAGCCATCGATGTCAGCTACAGCTTCAGCTGCTACGACGAATCATCTGCGGTGGGCGGCGTACCGACTTTAGGAAGTGATGCAGCCTGCCAGCTCGCCAAGCAGCGTGCCACTACAGACCGGCTTGGCAATCTGGCAAAACAGTGGTAAATCTAAAAATGGTTATGCTACACTATCTCAAAAGGGAGGGCTATGAAACTTTATCTGGCGGCCGATCACAATGGCTTTGAATACAAGCAAAAGTTGACTGATTTCTTGCAGCGCAGCGGCTACGAGGTTGTGGACGAGGGCAATGACAAACGCAACCCGGATGATGATTTCCCTCAGTTTGCCGGACGTGCTGTATCTGCGCTACTTGCGGACGAAGATACGACCAGTCGAGCTATCCTGATTTGCGGCAGCGGGCAAGGTATGTGTATGGCAGCCAACCGCTTCAAGGGTATTCGCGCCAGTCTCTGCTGGAGTGTTGCCGAAGCCCATGCCGCTCGCAATGATGATGACAGCAATGTACTATGTCTAGCGTCTCGCTATACTGAATTTGAGGACGCCAAGCCAATCGTGCTGGCCTGGTTGGCAACCCCATACGCGGGTGCGCCACGCTTTACTCGCCGCATTCAACAACTCGACGAGTTGGGGTAGTCGTGGCAGTCATTTGCCCAACGGTCACTGCCTACAGCACTGACGAATATCGTCAGCAGCTAGGTCGTATTGGCTTTGCCGAGCGACTCCATATCGATCTGATGGATGGCGGGTTTGCGCCAACGAAGTCACCGGATATCAAAGATATATGGCTGTTACCACACAAAACGTGTGATATCCATCTGATGTATCAGGAACCCATGCAGTTTTTGCCGCAACTTATTACATTACGCCCCAACATGGTGGTTATTCACAACGAGGCCCAGGTCCATCACATGCATTTCGCCGCCGAATTACACAAGCACGACATCAAGGCTGGGCTGGCACTCCTAGCGGATACGCCAGTCGAGTATATTGAGCAAATTGCCCATAGTTTCGACCACATCTTGGTGTTTAGCGGCAACCTGGGACATCACGGTGGCCACGCCGACTTGAGCCTGCTCGATAAAGTGCGACAGATTCGCAAATTGCACCCTGAAGTTGAAATTGGCTGGGATGGCGGCATCAATGACGATAATGTGGCTACAATTGGCCGCCGCAGGTGTTGATGTGCTCAATGTTGGAGGGTATATTCAACGTGCTGACAATCCCCGGAATGCTTATGCTACACTGGAAAAAAGGTTGCAATAACTATGACACAGCAGAAACACTCTATCGAATGGCTCGAGAAAAAGGCCAACGACATCCGTATCGACATCATCAAGATGCTCGAACAAGCCGGCAGTGGCCACAGCGCAGGCCCGCTTGGGCTGGCCGATATCTTTGCCGCCCTGTATTTCGAGCTGCTCAACTACAACCCCAAGAAACCCGATTGGGATGAGCGCGATATATTTCTGCTTAGTAACGGCCACTGCGTGCCGGTGCAGTACGTGGCGATGGCGCACGCCGGATTTTTTGACCGGTCAGAGCTCAGTACGCTGCGAAAATGGGGTTCCCGTCTGCAGGGCCACCCGGAGCGCACCAAATTGCCTGGCCTAGAAAACACCAGCGGCCCGCTTGGTAGCGGCCTCAGTCAGGCGGCTGGCATGTCCCTAGCCATGCGCATGGACAGTCAGGACAAGAAGCGCTGGATATATGTAGTCATGGGCGACGGTGAGCAGGACGAAGGCAATGTCTGGGAAGCGGCCATGTTGGCTGGCAAGTACCAGCTCAGTAACATCATCGCCATTACCGATCGTAATAACATCCAGATTGACGGCCCAACTGAGTCGGTCATGCCCCTGGAAGATCTGAAGGACAAGTGGGAGTCATTTGGCTGGCACGTTGTCGAGATCGATGGCAATAACATTGAGGCAGTCATCGACGCCTGCCATATGGCCAAAGCCATTGAGAATAAACCAGTCATGCTGATTGCCCACACGGTACCTGGCAAGGGCGTCGACTTTATGGAATACGATTTCGCCTGGCACGGCAAACCGCCCAACCACGAGGAAGCCAAAAAAGCGCTGCACGAGCTACGCACCCTGGGAGGAAAGATTCGAGGCGAACATGAGTGAGTTCCATTTGATCGAAAAACTGCTGTCGGCCGAGTTGGCCGAGGAGCCGATTCGAAAAGGCTTTGGCCGTGGGCTTGCAAAAAGCTGGCGAACTTGACACAAACGTCGTGGCGGCTTGTGCCGATTTGACCGATTCAACCCAAATGAGCCTGTTCAAGGAAGCCTTTCCGGACCGTTTTATCGAAATTGGCGTGGCCGAACAGAACCTGGTGACGGTCGGTAGTGGTTTGGCAGCTATGGGCAAAGTCCCGTTTGTCAGCAGCTATGCCGCCTTTAGCCCCGGACGCAACTGGGAGCAAATCCGTACGACCATCTGCCTGAATAACCAGCCCGTTAAAGTCATCGGCAGTCACGCCGGTGTATCGGTGGGACCGGATGGTGCGACGCACCAAATGCTTGAGGATATTGCCATTATGCGTGTGCTTCCAAACATGGTCGTGATTGCGCCGGGCGATAGCGTGGAGGCCGAGAAGGCAACACTGGCTATGGCCAAAGACAAGCGGCCAAACTACATGCGCCTGGCTCGAGAGGCCACGCCCGTGTTTACGACGCCACAGACACCATTCGAAATTGGCAAAGCTTACGTCTATGCCCCGGGCGAAGACGTCACCATTATCGCGACCGGCACCATGACGTACCAGGCACTTGTCGCTGCCGAGAAATTGTACAAAGATGGTATCGACGCCGAGGTTATTCATTGTCCGACCATCAAGCCACTTGATGCCGAAACTATACTTAAGAGTGTCAAGCGAACGAAAAAAGTCATTACCGTAGAAGAGGGCCAGGCGGTAGGTGGCCTCGGAGGTGCGGTGGCCGAATTACTATCAGAGCACTACCCAGTACCGGTTAAACGCATGGGTATGAAAGATCGCTTTGGAGAGTCAGGCGCACCCAGCGAATTACTCGAGAAGTTCGGCCTGACAGCTACGCATATCCAGCTAGCTGTCCATGATCTACTGGGTTAAATTTGAGCACACCATACTAAAATCACCGCGCAACAGTACAAGTGAAATAATTCTTACTGGCAATCGCAAGCACAAGCTTTTATACTGTAGTCAGATAAGTAGGAAACAAACATGCCCCTAACACTGACAGAAATTCGTGACAATTGTACCAAGGCACGCGAGCGCATGACTCAAGCACGAGCTGAGCACTGGGCATTCGGCGCCTTTAACCTAGATGATGAGCCAACGCTTATCGCAATCGCTCGCGCTGCCAAAGCTAAAAACGCGCCAGTCTTGGTTGAAGTCAGCCAGGGCGAGGTCGACACCATCGGCCTAGAGAACGTCCGTGACCTGGTCGATAACGTCAAGGCCGAATATGGCGTCGAGATGTACGTCAATCTCGATCACTCGCCATCGGTCGAAGCGGCCAAGCAAGGCATTGAAGCAGGCTTTGAGTTCATCCATATTGATGTCAGCCAGGCAAATCACGACGCGACCGATGAAGAAATTATCGCCGCTACCCAAGAAGTCGTCGAATACGCCAAGTTTACTGGCGCCTCAGTTGAAAGCGAGCCACACTACTTTGGCGGTTCATCCAACCTGCATACCGAGAAGATTGATTACGACGAGATTAAAAAGACATTCAGCAAGCCAGAGAACGCCTACTATTTCGTGAAGACTACAGGCATCGACACCTTCGCGGCGGCAGTAGGTAACCTACATGGCAAGTACCCCGTTCCGAAAAAACTTGACCTAGACTTACTCAAAGAGCTTCGTGTGGCGCTCGACTGTAACATTAGCCTACACGGCGGGCAGTGGCACACCCGGGCATTACTTTGTCGACGCGGTGAAGATTGGCGTCAGCAAGATTAATATCAACTCCGATATGCGCATCGCTTACCGCAAGGCTCTCGAGAGTGCGTTCAAATCTGAGCCAAACGAGTATTCAACCGCAAAGCTTGTCGAAAAATACGTCGTGCCAGCTGTCCAGGCGGTGGTTGAGGAGAAGATAGACATGTTCAATTCCACTGGTAAGGCAGAGATCTAGCGATGGGATTGTTCGGCCTGGCAGCGCTAGCCAAAGTTCTCGACGAAGACTCGATAGATCGCGCAGTAGGACAGTTGGAGCAGAAGCTCGATCGCCTATCTGAACGCGTCGAGTATGCAGTAGAGGTGCCTGAAAAGCTAGCTCAGCGCGTAGATGAGAGTAGCATAGCAGCCCACGCAGAGGACAAAACGAAGACCGACAGGGCTGAGTAACTTGCACTCATCTGATATCCGTGGCACAATCAAACCATAAGCATAACAAATAACCGAACATAAGGGTGGGCTGTGAGCAAAAAACTCGACATCATTAGCGTAGGCGACGTCGTCACCGACGATTTCATTGACTTAGACGAAAGCCAAGCTTGGACGTATAAGGACGAACACGGCAAAAACGTACTCGCTATGGAGTTTGGTACCAAACTGCCATTCGAGGGTCGCCAAGTCATCGAAGCAGTCGGCAATGCTAGTAACGCCGCAGTAGCCTTTACGCGTTTAGGTCTCGAAACAGGATACGCAGCAAACGTTGGTGACGATCAGTACGGACGTGACATCATGTCCGCCCTGCACGAGCGCGGTGTCGATACCCGATTCGTGCGTGTGAACCGCGGCAAGAAGAGTAATTACCACTTCGTACTGCGCTACGGCAGCGAACGCACCATCCTTATCAAGCACGAAGAGTATGACTACAAGTGGCCCGAATTTCACGACAAGGATATACCGAAGTGGCTGTACTTTAGCTCTATTAGCGAACACGCCATGGAGTACCACGACGATGTATGCGACTGGCTCGATAAAAACCCTGACGTTAAGCTGGCCTTTCAGCCTGGGACATTCCAGATGGAAGCCGGTGTTGAGCGGCTCAAGCGCGTGTATGAACGAAGCGAGGTCTTAGTATTGAACCGCGAGGAAGCTGTTATCGTTGGTGGCGGCAACCACGAAGATGTCCACGACCTGATTAATAAACTCCATGCATTGGGTCCGCGCATCGTTGTCGTCACGGACGGCCCCGCTGGCGCCTACGCGAGTGACGGCGAGAACCGCTGGAAGATGCCACTCTATCCTGACCCCAAAGAGCCGGTTGACCGTACGGGAGCCGGCGATGCCTTTGCCAGTACCTTTGTAGCGCAGCTGGCCAAGGGCAACACACTCGAGGGAGCACTGCAGTGGGCTCCTATCAACTCAATGAGTGTCTGTCAGGGTGTTGGTGCCCAGGCCGGCCTACTCAGCGACGATGACCTCGAAGAATGGCTCAAAAAAGCCCCCGAGTGGTACAAACCCGAACGTTTCTAGGCAGCTGATTTGAGTTCGGGTGGCAGCAATACACGTCGAATCGCATGCACTTGTCGATATTTTTCATGGGCGGAATGAAGCGAGCCTAGCGTAGTGATTTCCGTATTGACGCCGGGAGCCGCATGTAACACCAGCTCGTCACCCGAGGTTTCTTGGTAGCCGGTGGCTACGACGAGGTGATTCAGGGGGTTTTCATGCCAGTTGCGTTGATAGCCGGAAGCATCATTCTCGGGCTTGAATTCGTCCAAGCCAATATCCGAGCCCAGAAACACGAAATCGCCTTGTTGCAAACCGCCATCGGCATGAGCTGCTTCAATTGTATGCGTCCGGTCGTAGAACAGCTCGGTTAGGAGCAGATTTGCCGGCAGCTGTTTGCCCAGCAGCTGAGCGACGTGATGGGCAACGATGATGCAGTTGGTTCCGTGTTCGGTTGCAGCGGCCAGTTCGGGCACAGCAGCAGGGCGTAGCGCGAAATCATAGGTTCCACCGGCCTGCAGAAATGGATCAGTGAACCCCTCAAGCGTTAGTTTTGCCATGGCCGCCTTCTTTCCAATCAACCGATTGCAGAAAAGGTCCGTACAGGTCCTCTTCGACAGACATATGTAGCATAGTCAGCTCTTCGTCGCTGGGGTTGCGATCCTGAAAGGTGACGAATGGCACGTCGCTGACAACGGCCAGCGGCGTTTGCTGCGTCCCTTCGCCCATAACGAGTACGGCAGCTGCGGCTAGGCCGTTGGCTATGCCGGCCATGCTGACCGCAAAATTGCGACCAAATAGGTCGGGCGTGCCTACGTAATCATTCAGCGCCAGAAAGCCACTGTGTCCGAGCGTGATGCCAACCGTGCCACGACGCATCGGTATAGAGGTGCTGTCTGTAATGATGACGCCCACTCGTGACAAACCGTGCTTAGCCGCCAAATACTCACGCAGGTGGTTGGCGGTCGCTTGAGCGTCTTTGGGCCACAAAATATAGTTTCCATCGCTATTTGACTCGTCGATACCGGCCGCGGCTATCAGGGTATTGTGCTTGATGGAGAAATGGTAGCCGTACTTACCGACCGTACTGGGCAAATACTGGTCAGCTTCGTCGATTATGAGCCGTTCTTTGTCAGCATCGTCCACAGGTACGACACTGTTCTCGCACATAGAGACGATTTTGGACGTTACTACGATGACGCTACCCTCCTGAATGGTCGGTAAAGCAGCATCAACAATCTGCTCAAGTGTATGTGAGCCAGGGGTAATTCTGTCTGTTTGTAGTGCTGTCACCTGCATGGTTTGTCTCCAGAGCTAACGGGGGCTATATCTGCGGCATTGTACCACAGTTCAGTATTTCATATCCCTATCGTGCTTGTGGTAAGATTAGGTTAAGCATGACGAGGGTACTATCTGAACTACTAGGAATCCGCCCCATAGAATTTCGAGCCGGCGTGCAACAGCTGGAGCGAGCAAGCGGACATGGTAGTGCCGACATACGTCTTTCCTCAGAGGTACATCAGGCTACCCAACGAAAATTGCGTCAGCTCGGGCTCGATCCGCACGACACAACAGGCCCGGAGCTATACAGCGCGCTCCAGTCACGGATTGGCCAGGATAACGAACGTCTTATGGGCATATTGCGCAAAAAATATGGCAGCGACAATCCCGTACACGATACGGTCCACATCGCCAAGGAGTTGGAGAAGCTACCGCTGCAAAAATCGTGTTTCGTGTTGAAAAGTTCGGTCGGCAAACGTTTGATAAAGAAACAGCCGCCCAAACATGCCATGAAGGCCCTCGGGTACCGTTCACTCGATTCAATGCTCAAACATGAGCAGCTGGCCACTATCTACGCCGCCGGCTGGCTCGTCGAGTCACCAACGTGGCGTAGACAGTTTACAGAGCAGTACAAGAAGGTCAAGGCGACCGATTTTGAGATACGCGACATTGTTGTCCTGGCGCCCGATACTGAGCGTTGGCACAAGCTAGCTGAGTCCCACGTCGCGACGCGCAAGCATAATGTCATGGGCTTTGCCGAACTGGGAGCAGTCGTGCTGCTGCCGCTCCCGGACAATCGGCCAGATGGAGCGGCACTCGCGAGCCTGCTGCTGGCGCTGCACGAAATGAATCAAGTCAAGGCGGCCAGTACGTTCTTGAAATTATGCCAGGTCAAGCCAGACTTCACCGAACAGCTACAGTCGGTGGTTCGTGGCGAAGCGGCGTTGAGCGCCGAATTTTTTGGCCGCCCCATATCTTGGCAGGTTGTCCAGCGATACTACGCCCGCTTCACCGATCGGTTCCGGGCTGAACTATTCGAGCCGCACATACAGGCGGAAGATCTCAGTTGGCACTCCATCGAGAAAATCCTCAGTTATATCGATCCGGCCATGGAATTCTGGCATCACACCACACATCTCAGCTTGCTGGATAATCACAAACCGGTATCGTGCAATATCATCGACGTGACTCTGAACTATTGTAATAGTCTGGCTTATGAGCATCGTATCGTGCAGTATTTTCAGCATTCGCTCTGGCACGAGCTGGTCATTCGATACCTAAAGCATGAAAATGTTGAGCAGCTGATATTGGGCGGAATTGAAACAGACCTCGTCACCGAGCCTGAAATCGCGTAGAATGGTATAAGCATTAGTGATTTAGACCAAAAACACCCCAGTAAACAAGGAATTGCATGACCAAGAAATCCCAGTATCAGATATGTGTATCCGGCGCAGCCAAGGGGACGAGTGTCGATGAGGGAAAGGCGCTCGCCTATCTACTCGGGGAGGCTATTGCGAAGGCAGGTCACAGTTTGATGACTGGAGCCACCATCGGCCTGCCAAACTACGCGGCCGAAGGCTACAAAAAGGCAGGTGGCCACATGAGTGTAGGTATTAGCCCTGCCGCCAGCAAGATTGAACACGTGCGCAAATATCGTCTACCAACTGAGGCGTACGACACGATTATCTACAGTGGTTTACATTACGTTGGCCGAGACACGTTACTGATCACCAGCAGTGACGCCGTCGTCAGTATCGGTGGTCGACTGGGTACGCTGCACGAATTCACTATCGCTATGGAGACCGATACCCCGATTGGTTTCTTGCAGGGTGCTGGCGGTATCAGTAGTGAGATTCAGGATTTGCTCGCACTCGCCCGACCGCTTCGCAACGAAGCGGCAGTTATGTTTGATGAGGATGCCACCCGACTCGTGCAAGACCTGACCAAATATCTCGACACCGAACACGCCAAATACCTCAATGTATACAGCTAGTAGTTCAGGCTTCACAGGAGTAAAATAACTCTATGATACGAAAATCACAAACAGGCTTTACGCTCACATACGTGCTATTAGTCATCGGCATTTTGGCAATCATTAGTGCTATTGGATGGTACATCTGGAGCGCTCAGACAAACACGACGACGGAGTCTACTACTGCGACAAACGAGACCAACACAGTCAGTGACGCTACGAAGCCGGCAACATCTACGGCTACCGATGAAACTGCCGGCTGGCTGCAATATCAAACACCTAATAGCACCTATTCCTTGCGTCTGGCTGACGGCTGGAAATTGAATCAGTGCAATGACTCGAGCCTGCTGTTCACCTACGAGCATTCATCCGTAACGCCAAAGCCGGGGGAGCAGGCAGTTGTTACGAATATAGATTGCGCCAGTGACGGTGGCGGTGACGGCTTGTTTATCTCATTCTACGACCCTACCACCTATGATGCGGCCACCGGTCCAGTCGTGAGGACATTCAAGACGGACGCCGGGGATACCGTACAGCTATACAGCCACGTCGAAGACACGGTCGCAGACGGCATGGGAGGTCTGGACAAGGGCGGTACGTATTACACCTATATTGTTACGAAATCGGCTACCAAAGCAGTCACTGTGAGCTATGGCGTCAATCCTGGCCAAACCGACGACCATGAGACTGTCGAACAGGCCATCAAGACCATCGTTATAAACTAGCCAGCGTCTTTTCTAGTACAATGAGGAGATGAGTAAGTTTCGACTGCAGAGTGACTACAAGCCGACTGGCGACCAGCCGGGGGCAATCAAACAGCTGACAGCTGGGCTTCGATTCTGGCGAAAAAGCACCAAACCTATGCTGGGCGTGACCGGCAGCGGCAAGACGTTCACCATGGCCAACCTGGTCCAGAATGTGCAGCGAGCCGACGCTGGTGCTCAGTCACAACAAAACCTTGGCCGCGCAGCTGTACGGTGAGTTTAAGCAGTTTTTCCCGGACAACGCCGTCCACTACTTTGTCAGTTACTTCGATTACTACCAGCCAGAGGCGTACATTCCGCGCAGCGACACCTACATCGAAAAAGACAGCCAGATTAACGAAGAAATCGACCGCTTGCGCCACGCTGCGACCGATTCGCTGCTGAGCCGCAAAGACGTCTTGATTGTGGCCAGCGTCAGCTGTATCTACGGCATTGGTTCGGTGGAGGATTACGGTGACCTGGCCATTGAGGTCAAAGTCGGGGAGCGTCGCGTCCGAGACAAGTTGCTACGCCAGCTGACCGATATCCAGTACCAGCGCAATGACATAGATTTTCACCGCAGTACCTTCCGGGTGCGCGGCGACGTCGTTGACGTCTTTCCGGCCGGTGAAGAACTGGCCTATCGCATTGAGTTCTTTGGTGACGAGATTGACCGTATTACCCAGATAGATCCGCTGACCGGCGAGATTCTGAAAGAAATGAAGAGCCACAAGATTTTCCCGGGCAGCCACTACGTGACGCCGCAGCAAAAGCTGCAGGTAGCCATGGGGCACATTGAGCATGAGCTCGAGCAGCGTCTGCACCAGTTCAAGTCAGAGGGTAAGCTACTCGAGGCACAGCGGCTGGAGCAACGCACCCGCTTTGACCTGGAGATGTTGCAGGAAACAGGCTTCGTCAAAGGCATCGAGAACTACAGCCGCTACCTGACCAACCGCGAGCCCGGCGAGCAGCCAGCGACGCTACTCGACTACTTCCCCGATGATTATCTGCTGCTGATAGACGAGAGCCACATGACCATCCCGCAGGTACGCGGTATGTACAACGGCGACCGTGCCCGCAAAGAGGTCCTGGTGGAACATGGCTTCCGCCTGCCCAGTGCGCTCGACAACCGGCCGCTGACGTTTACGGAGTTTGAGCGCCACGTCAACCAGGTCGTGTACGTCAGTGCTACGCCGGCCGAATACGAGTTGAGCCGTAGCCCCGAGCCAGCTCAGCAGGTCATTCGACCGACTGGACTCCTGGACCCTGTTATCGAGGTGCGCCCCGTCGAGCATCAGATTGATGACTTGCTGGAAGAAATTAAGGCCACAACGGAAAAGCGCCAGCGCGTGCTGGTGACGACACTGACGAAGCGCATGGCCGAAGATTTGACCGAGTATCTGCAAGAGCTGAATATCAAGGTGGCGTACCTGCACAGCGACGTCGACACGCTGGATCGCAGCGACATATTGCGAGATCTGCGCCTGGGTACGTACGACGTCTTGGTCGGCATTAATCTGCTTCGCGAGGGCCTGGACCTGCCCGAAGTTAGCCTGGTAGCCATCCTTGATGCTGACAAAGAGGGCTTCCTGCGCAGCGAGCAGGCGCTGATTCAGACCGTCGGTCGCGCTGCTCGTCATGAGAATGGCCGCGTCGTCATGTACGCCGACCGCGTCACCCGCAGCATGCAGGCCACCATTGACGAAACGACCCGTCGCCGCAAGATTCAAGAGGAGTACAACACCAAGCACGGCATCACGCCGAAGGGCATTAGTAAATCTATCGAGAAGGGCATGCGCCCCGACTTGCCCGAGGAAGCCAAACGCGCCAAGCTGGATCTGAACAAAATTCCAAAGGACGAGTATAAGTCTCTCATCAAAGATCTCACCGCCCAGATGGAGCTCGCCGCTGCCAACTTACAATTCGAACAGGCGGCCGAACTGCGCGACATCATCGACGACATCAAAGCTAAGCGTTAAGGAGCGGCGGGGGTTTGAGCTTCGAGTGTGGTTAGCATTCGGACGCAGCGGGCGCCAATTGGCTCGGGCTCGGTTTCGTTACTGAGGTGAATGCCGGGCTGAATGTCGAGTGCATCGAGAATCAGCGCACCATATTTGCGGACATCGTCGGCGTGAAAGAAGCTGTCGTCTTCGCAGTAGACGCCGCCAACCGGGACACCTGCCTCGCGCACTTCGAGCACCTGATCGTGGAGGCTGGCGGTTGCAGCGGCGTGCCCCTCCCGCACGGTACGCGCCACATCAACCCCAGCGTAATAGCTGAATTGTCTCAAATAGCCCGTCCCACCATTATGGATGAGGGTAGAGGCGTTTGGCACGGTCTCTTTCCTCATGAGTTGAATCGAGCGCCCCACCATTTGCCATATTGAATGCGCCTTATCTGGAGGTACATCGATGCCTACCGACGACAGCAATACGACCGATGAAGCTGATTCGGGACGAGTGGCTGCCGCAGTCAGGACAGCCTTGCCTCCAAATGAATTGCCTAGGAGTGCATATTTGTCATAGCCGAGTAAGTCCATGCCGGCTAAAACTGCGTCGGTTTGCAATCGATTAACATCAGTGAGATGGCTTGGCCTTATGCGATGCTCCCAGTGCTGCTTGCGCGGAGAGCTTACCGTGGCAACCACCCTGTTGTCCGAGCTGGCAATGGCATGACGTATGCCGTCGAGCCCGGCATGTGGCTCCAAAAACCCGCCCTTGATAATGAGCGGTGCTTTGCGGTGGTCGCAATCATGCGGGGTTTCGACAATGACTTCTATCGGCGCGCCTTCGGCTTCGGTGCGCCGCAGCATAACCGAGCTATGGAGATTGACATGGACCGATTCGTTGTTCGACATAGTGTGTTATCTCTGTTGAATATGGTAAGGCTTGCTGGTGTAATTTGCAAAATCACCTCTGGGCGAGGACTTATACTTTTGCTATACTGGTGCCAATGGCAAACATTTCTCGTGACGATGTATTAAAATTGGCGAAATTAGCTCGCCTCCGCCTCACCGAAGACGAAGTCGACGAATTCGCAAAAGAATTCACCGAGATCCTGCAGTATGTTGAACAACTGCAGTCTATTGATGTAGCCGGCCTGAAGCCGACCAACCAGGTTACTGGGTTAACGAACGTCACGCGCGCGGACGAAGAAATCGATTACGGCTATAAGGCCAAGCAATTGCTAGAAAATGTTCCCGCAGTCGAGGATGACCTGATAAAAGTCAAAAGGATGATTGCCTAATGTCTGCCTGGCTAGCCATTGCCGAGATTGCTGAGAAAGTGAATGCCGGCGAGCTATGTGCAACTGATCTCGTCGCGCAGGCGCTCGATACCATCGCCGAAAAAGCTGAGTATGATGCCATCATCGCCACGTTGGACAAGCGGGCCAAGCAGCGCGCTAGCGACATCGATGATCAAGTCAAAACTGGCCAGTCAGCCGGGCGTTTGGCTGGGGTGCCATTTATTGCCAAGGATAATTTCTTGGTATTTGGGGCTGAAACGACCGCGGCCAGCAATATCCTCAAAGGTTTCACCGCACCGTATCAGGCCACTGCAATAGAAAAGCTCGAAGCCGAGGGCGCCATTTGTGTGGCCAAAGCGAATCTAGACGCCTTTGCGCACGGTGGTAGTACCGAAAACAGCGACTTTTTCACGACCAAAAACCCGCACGACAAGACACGTGTACCGGGTGGTAGCTCAGGCGGCTCAGCCGCAGCCGTCGTGCTAGAGATGGCGGCGTTTGCGCTGGGTACCGATACCGGCGGTTCAATTCGTCAACCTGCCAGCTTTAGCGGCTGCGTGGGTTACAAGCCGACCTACGGTCTTGTTTCACGCTCCGGCGTGGTCGCCATGGCCAGTAGCACTGACGTCATTGGTCCGATGACCCGAACGGTTGCCGATACGGCGCTGGTGCTCGACGTCATGGCCGGTCGTGATGCGCTCGACGGCACAACGATTGAGCGTGACGAAGCAGGTTATAGTGATGTCGAGAGCCTTTCACTCAAAGGCGTCAAAATTGGCGTCATAAAGGAATACATGGCCAAGGGCTTACAAAACAGCGTGCTGGATACCATTCAGGCGGCCGCCAAAAAACTCGAAGAGGCGGGAGCTGAGCTGGTCGAAGTCAGCATGCCAACACTTCCGGTCGCGCTGGCGGTGTATTACATCTTGGTGCCGGCAGAAGTCAGCAGTAACTTGGCGCGTTATGACGGTCAGCGTTACGGCTATAGTGACCCAGACGCCACGACACTACTCGAAAGTTATGAAAATTCACGCGGCACCGGCTTTGGCAAAGAGGCGAAGCGTCGCATTATGATCGGTACCTACGTGCTTAGCAGTGGCTATTACGATGCCTACTACCGCAAGGCGCAGACCGTGCGCACCAAACTCATAAACGAGTTTGAGGATGCCTACGAGAAGGTCGACTTCCTCCTGGGACCGGCCGCACCAAGCACGGCGTTCAAGATAGGGGAGAATATCAACGATCCACTCATGATGTACATGAGCGACATCATGACCGTAGCAGCAAACCTGGTGGGTATACCAGCCGTCAGTTTGCCAGTCGGCGAGATAGACGGTCTGCCAGTTGGCTTACAGTTAATGGCCCCGCCACGTGCTGATCGAGCTTTACTGAACCTAGCGAAACAAACAGAGGAGGCGGTCGCATGACATTTGAAATCGATAATATCAAACTTATCAGCATGATTGCACTAGGCGTTGTGGCGTTGTTGGTGGCAAGTCTAGGCGGATTTTTGGCACGACGACGGTTCCGTAAGCTGGATGTGGCGCGCTTTTCATCTCGCTGGAGTGAGGTGCAGGGGCTGTGTGGCAAAGAGGGAACTTGGCCGTTAGCTGTCATCAATGCCGACAAATTGCTCGATGATGCATTGAAGCAGTCGCATTTCAAGGGTAAGACCATGGGAGAGCGACTGGTGTCAGCGCAAAGGGCTTTGAGCGACAACGATGGTGTGTGGTTTGGCCATAAGCTCCGCAACAAGCTGGTTCACGAAGATTATTCCAAGCTGAAGAAGAAAGACGTCCTAAAGGCACTGGCTGGCTTTCGCCAGGCGTTACGAGATTTGGGAGCGCTCAGATAATGGTTGATGCTGCCGTCCGCGACCAATATACCGTGACGATTGGCATCGAGTGCCATGTGCAGTTCAAGACGCAAGACGAAACTATTTAGTGGTGCCGACAACGATGCCCGCGAAGCCGCACCTAACACTCTGGTCAACCACATCGATTTTGGCTTGCCCGGAGCCTTGCCGGTGCTAAACAAAGAGGCAGTACGGCTGGCCTGCAAAGCTGCATTTGCGCTCGGCACCACGCCGCAGCCGTTTAGCAAGTTTGACCGCAAACATTATTTTTATCCCGACTTACCGATGGGGTATCAGATAACTCAGTTCGACGAGCCGATCATCCTCGGCGGCCAGGTCGAGATTACCGTCGATGGCGAACAGAAGGTCATTGGCATCACTCGAGCTCACATCGAGGCTGATGCCGGTAAGTCTACCCACCCAGAAGGCAAAGACTATAGCCTGGTCGACCTGAACCGTGCCGGCACGCCACTGCTGGAAATCGTCAGTGAACCGGACATGCATAGCCCTGCCGAGGCCAAGGCCTATGCCCGCGAACTGTACTTGCGCATGAAATACGCCGACGTATCAGAGGCGAATCTGTATTACGGCAATATGCGCTTTGACGTCAATGTGTCGGTCAGCAAGACTGATGAGCTGGGCACGCGCACCGAGACCAAGAACCTCAATAGTTTCCGCAGCGTCGAAAAGGCTGCCGAATTCGAAGATTAATCGTCAGATTGAGCTACTCGAAAAGGGCGAAGCGATTGTCCAGGAAACCCGCGGCTGGCACGATGCCAAGCAGCAGACATTCAGCCAGCGCACTAAAGAAGAGGCCCACGACTACCGCTACATGCCGGACCCGGACATTCCACCAATCGTGCTCGAGGAGTCCTATATCAAAGAAATTGAGGCCAGCATGCCGCTAGTCCCGCAAGATTATCGCGACATGTTCGCAAAAATTGGACTGGAACCGAAGGTGTCAGAGGACATTCTGGCAGTGCCAGACACGGCAATGGCCGTTGCCAGAGTGTTTGGGACGGCCGGCGCCGACCATGCCAAGCGCGTCGCTTTTTGGCTATTACAGCCACAAGTTGATGATGAGGACACTGCCAGCGACGAATCTGACAGCAAGGCCAGTGACGAGCAGCTCATCGCACTGTCACAGATGGTTGCTGACAACAAGCTGAGTTCGACGGCCGCCAAGGAAGTCCTGGCTGAGATGCTGCAAGACTGGTAATGACCCAGCCAAGATTGCCGAAGCCAAGAACCTGCTGCAGGTCAGCGACGAGGGCGCCATCGCGGAAATTGTCAAAAAAGTTTTGACAGAAAACGCCAAGGCCGCCGACGATGTCCGAAACGGCGAAATGAAAGCTATCGGCTTCCTGGTCGGCCAGGTCATGAAAGAATCTAAGGGCAAAGCCAACCCGGCCATGGCCACCGAACTTATCAAGAAACAATTGGGGGTGTAACTCATGCCGAACAATCCGAAAAAAGTAACCAAAGCAGTCATTGCGGCAGCGGGGTTTGGCACACGCTTTTTGCCTCAGACCAAAGCTATGCCGAAAGAGATGCTCCCGCTGGTCGACAAGCCAATCATTCAATACATCGTCGAGCAGCTGGTTGAGGCCGGAATCAAAGACATCATAATCGTCGGTAGTGGCACCAAGCGTGCTATCGAGGATCACTTTGATGCCCCGCACGAAGACTTACTGGCAAACCTTCGCGCCGGTGGCGCCAAAAAAGCGCCACTCATCAAAGATATTGAGGCAGTGTCAGAAATGGCTAATTTTGTCTACATTCGACAGAAAGGGCCGTATGGTACCGCGACTCCTGTCATGAATGCGGCACATCTGATTGGTGATGAACCATTCATCTACTCGTTTGCCGATGACATCACGGTTGGCTCGCCCAACGCGTTTCAACAGATGATTGCCCAGCACGAGAAATACGGTGGTGGGATCGTACCGTGTATCCGTGTTCGCGAGGACGCAGACTTCGGCAAATACGGTATCGTCGCGGGTGACCAGGTCGCAGACGATGTGCTAAAGATGACTGGGGTTATCGAGAAACCCGGCAAGGAAAAAGCACCGAGTGACTTTGCTGCGGTCGGCGGCTACTTGCTGACTCCTGATGTGTTTGGCTATATAGAGGACGGGCTTAAGAATCTTGAAGCTGGCAAAGAGTTTTACGTTACGGATAGTTTGATTGACCCTATGCTTCATGACGGCCACGAATACTTCGCGTGTGAGATTAAGGGTCAACGATACGATACCGGTGACAAGCTGGAGTACCTAAAGACTGTGATTGATTTTGCGCTCGAGCGCGAAGACCTCGCCCCCGAATTGCTTGAATATCTGCGTCAAAAGTTGTCATAGAGGCTCAAGCCCTCTATACTCGTAGATATGGATACAGCAGCATATATACTCGTCATCATTACATCAACCTTATTGTGCCTCTTTTTGCTACTCGCAATTGTTGCCACTGTCGCGGTAATAAAGCTAGTCAAACAGGTACGTCAAGCCGTCGACAAAGCGGAAGACGTTATCGAGACCGCCGAAGAGGTGGCCGATGCTTTTAAGAACGTCGGCGGGCCGCTAGCGGCGTTAAAACTTATTAAAAACATCGTCGAGCTCGTCAACAAACACTCTGGTAAGAAGAAGTAAGGAGGCAGACATGTTAGGACGCAAAAAAGAATCAGACGCGAAGAAATTTGCAATTGGTGCAGCTGTGGCTGCCGGAGTAGGCTACCTGGTAGGTTTACTGACCGCACCAAAAAGTGGCAAAGAGACACGCAAAGACCTGAAAGATACCGCACAAAAAGGCATCTCCGAGGCAGAAGCAGAGGTCAAGAAGCTTCACAAAGAGCTTGATGGCCTGATGGAAGACTTTCAGGCTAAGAAGAAGGATTTGGGCGGAAAGACCAGCAAGGAACTGACAGAGCTAATTGAGAAGGCCAAAGTGGCTAAAACCAAGGCCAGCGAAATGGTCAAGGCAATGAAAGACGGCAAGGCAGAAGATGCAGAGCTTCAAAAAGCGGTCTCTGACGCCAACAAAGCTATCGACCACGTCCGCAAGTACCTGAAGAAATAATCTCTCCTCAGTTTAATTCACCGTAGGTCTAGCAGCGCAAGCTCAGCGAGCTGTGACTTAATGAGTTGCAGCTTTCTGCGGTTGTTTATTGCGCTCCGTAAGCCTTCATGCAGTACATCTCTTGTGAAAGAGCTCCCGATGTGTTCTTGCGCAAGTATAGTGCGTGCATTGAAGGCAATTGATCTTGCTACATTTGGGCTGACGACTGTGTCGAACAGGCTTGTTTCCGCTTCGGTCATGGTTTGGACAGTAACGTTGCCGCTATTACCGATGTCGCCATACTCGTCTACCTCAAATCCCTGAGCTGCCCGCACGGCAGGACTGAGCTCTCTCAGAAGGACAACCTGATGGTAATCGGGCGACTCCATATCCAACTCTGTTTCTCCTGCGCTGAGATCGATGTCGGCACCATATTCAACGGCAAGACTCGCGATTGGTACAAGGTCTCCCCGGATTACGATATGTTCAGTGCTCATACGGTAACGATACGTTATTTTCGGTGATTAGACAAATATCTTGTTGTAAAAGAGAAACGGACATCACCGTGGTGCTTACGGTATACTAAAGTATGTAACGTATTGGGGGTCAAAATCAGTGGCGGTATCAAAAAATTCCGCTGGTTCAATGTCTTCGAAGAAGGACTTACGGCCTTCTGACTATGTGCACCTTCATAATCATACCCAGTACAGCCTACTGGATGGGCTCACGCGTGTGCCAGACCTGATTGAGTTCGTAAAACAGACGGGCATGGAAGCGGTCGCTATGACCGATCACGGAACGCTTAGCGGCACCATCGAGTTCTACAAAGCCGCCACCGATAATGGTGTAAAGCCCATCATTGGTATCGAAACCTACGTGGCGGCGCGTGGACATACCGACAAAGATCCACAGAAGGATAAGGCTCGCTACCACCTCATATTGCTGGCTATGAACAATACCGGCTACCAAAACCTCATGCAGTTGAGTACGATTGCCAATCTGGACGGGTTTTACTACTACCCGCGCATCGACCATGAACTACTGGAGCAATACAACGAAGGAATCATTGCTCTCAGCGCCTGCATGGGTGGTGAAGTCGGCGACGCATTACGCCAAGGGCAGTATGATCAGGCTAAAAATGTCGCGCTGTGGTACCGCAAAGTCTTCGGTGACAGATACTATCTGGAAATTCAGGATCACGGCCACCCGGACAACCCTCTGACCAGCAAGGAACAGCAGGAAATCAACGAGCAAGTACTGAAGCTGGGCAAAGAGCTCGATATCAAAGTGGCTTTGACCTGCGATGCCCACTACTTACAGCACGAAGATCAGGACGCGCACGAGATTCTACTCTGTGTCGGTACCGGCTCATTCCTCAGTGATGAAAAGCGCATGTCGCTGAAGGACTTTCCACTGCACGTGGTCGAACCGCAGGAACTGATTGAGCGGTGGGGCACTGACCACCCTGAGGTGATACGGACAACCAAAGAAATTGCAGATCGTTGTTCGGTCGATATTGAGCTGGGCAAGATATTGATACCGAAGTTCCCTGTCCCAAAGGGTGAGGATGAGAAATCATATCTCGAAAAACTCACCTGGCAGGGCCTGGCCTGGCGTTATAACGATATCGATGACGATACGCGCGATAGCTTGCGTGTCACTGACGCCAAAAAAATGTTGCGTAAAGAGGTTATCGAACGGGCCGAGTACGAGTTAGGTGTCATGAATGATATGGGCTACAACGGCTACTTTCTTATCGTCCAGGACTTTATTAACTGGGGCAAGGACCAGGGTATCATCTTTGGGCCGGGTCGTGGTAGTGCGGCCGGGTCGCTGGTGGCCTATGCTATTCGAATTACCGAGATTGAGCCGCTGGGGTACAATCTGATGTTTGAACGATTCCTCAATCCTGGCCGTATCAGTATGCCGGATATTGATATCGACATACAGGACACCCGCCGCGATGAGGTTATCCAATATTGTGTCGAGAAATATGGAGCTGACCGGGTGGCCAACATCGTAACATTCGGCAGAATGTTCGCGCGAAATGCGGTCCGAGATGTCTCGCGCGTATTGCAGGTGCCATATGCCGAGGCCGATCGACTGGCCAAGATGATTCCGCAGCCGGTGCAGGGTCGCCATGTGCCGCTGAAGGATTCGCTCAAAAACGATCCCGATCTCAAACGGGAATACGAGACTAACGAAGTCGCCAAGCAAGTGTTCGATCAGGCTCTGGTGCTCGAAGGTACGGTGCGAAGTCACGGTGTACACGCAGCGGGTGTGGTGATCGCTCCGGATGCCATTGTGCGCTATGTACCGCTAGAAATGGCGCAAAAGGGCGTCGTTGCCACGCAGTATCCGATGGGTCCGGTCGAAGAGCTCGGCTTGCTCAAGATGGATTTCTTGGGATTGAGTAACTTGACCATATTGAAGAACGCGTTGCGTATCATAAAGCGCGTGTATAACAATGATATCGAACTCGGACAAATCCCCAATGATGACGACAAGACATTTAGTCTGTTCCGGGCGGGTGATACCACGGGCGTTTTTCAGTTTGAATCGGCTGGTATGAAACGCTACCTCAAAGAACTCGGTCCGACCGAGTTCACTGATCTGGTTGCTATGAATGCGCTATATCGTCCGGGGCCGATGGCGGAGATTCCGCGCTTTATCGAGGGCAAGAATCACGCCGCATCAGTCCATTATTTGCACGCGTCGCTCGAGCCGATACTCAGTGAAACGTACGGGGTCATGGTATACCAGGAGCAAATTATCAAACTGCTGCAGCTCGTCGCAGGCTACACTCCCGGCGAGGCCGACTTGGTACGTAAGGCCATCGGTAAGAAAAAACGCGATATTATGCAGGCCGAGGAGCCAAAATTTATAGCTGGCTGCGTCAAGCAGGGATTAACAGAAGCCCAAGCGCATACTCTCTGGAAACAGATACAACCCTTTGCCGACTATTCGTTCAACAAAGCGCACGCCACCTGTTACGCGCAAATTGCCTATTGGACCGCCTATCTCAAAGCGCACTATCCCGCCGCCTTTATGGCCGCACTGATGACCAGTGACTATGACGATCTGGATCGACTGAGTATTGAAATTACCGAGTGTCAGCACATGGGTATTGATGTCTTACCGCCTGATGTTAACGAGTCATTCCCCGAATTTGCGGTGGTGCCTGGCGAGAAGCCAAGTATTCGATTTGGCATGAATGCCATCAAAAACGTTGGTCGTAACGCTGTTGAAGAGATAATCCGTGCCCGGGAAGAAGGTGGTCACTTTACATCACTCGAAGATTATTTGGCGAAGGTCAATGCCCGGATTGTGAACAGGAAAAATGTCGAGAGCCTGATAAAAGCCGGCGCCTTCGACAAGTTCGGGCAACGCCATACGTTACTTCACAATCTTGATAGCATTATGGCCTATGCAAACCGTTTGCAAAAACAGGCTGGCAGTGGCCAGACAGATTTGTTTGGTGAGTTGATAGAAGATGTTAAACCACAACTGTCGCTAGAAGCGCCAATCGAAAAAATAGATGACCGCGAATCGCTCATCTGGGAACGGGAACTCCTGGGCCTGTATCTCAGCCAACATCCGCTCGAACTATTCGAAACATATCTTGAGGAAAAAACAGTGCCTCTTAACAGTATAAAGCCAGAACATGATAACAAATCAGTGATTGTCGGGGGTGGTGTTATCGATGTTCGGGAAATAACCACCAAAAATGGGCAAAAAATGGCCTTCGTGAAGCTCGAAGACAGGTTTGGTGAAGTTGAAGCCATCTTATTCCCCGGTGCATTCCAACAAACGTTAGGCCTCTGGGAGCGGGACCGCGTTGTGTTGATTCGTGGCAAAGTCAGCGCCAAAGACCGAGAGGGGAACATAGGGCAGGAGATTAAGATTATGGTGGATGATGCCCGTGAAATTACTGCCGAGCAGGCTCAGGGATATCAACCGACGGGCAAAAAATTAAAAGCTCTGGCCATGGGTAAGAAAAAACTATCGCCGAAGGTGACAGGAGTGACCGAGCAGTCAAAGCGCATCTATATTCGCCTGCACAATAGCGACGACCAGGATATGTTGCGGAAGATCAAACAGGCGATTGATAGCGGATCAGGCGATGATGAAGTTATCCTGGTGGTCGGTGCTGGATCGGCAAAACAAGCGATTCGTTTGCCTCATAAAATCACCATGGATCAGGCTATGCAGTCGAAGCTTGCTGCCATTGTTGGAGTCGATAACCTTAAGTACTAAAAAAGGTACTTGCAAAAATGTAAATAACATAGTATAATGCTAGCCGTTACGTGATTTTGGGAGAAAATTCACTATGAGCAAGCAATTACTATCTACGAAGGCGGCCGCAGTCACTGTTGGCGTGTTGGCAGCTGTCGTATTAAACCTCGCGCCGGTTCTAGCCTGTGCTCCAGTAGCCAGCCAGCACCGAAACGACAATAGTCATACAAAAACAGTTAAGCACGACAAACATGACAACAATTCTGACAAGAAAAGTCATGATGAATACGAGAACAAGAACCACGAGTCAGGTAAGTCAACTCAAACACACGAGCAGACTACTCATCAGAGCAAAGACGACAAGCATTACCTTCACCGCGACAACAAGCCTGCGGGTGACAATGGTACGGTAAAGACCCACAAAACCACCACTGCTACCACGGATATCCGTGATAACCCAAAGGTTTGTGCATTTTACCTCGACGCTTTTCAGTTTGATGGCCAGCAGTCAGTTGACTGGTACATTGTGCAGCATACGCACGGTGCAAAAGTACTGAGCGGTTCAATAACACTCGACAACGGTGGTCACGGCTACACCAGCAACTACTCACTGCCAAACGGTATGTACAAGTTGTACTGGAACTTTGAGGGTGAGCACGGTTCAGCCAAGCACAAAGTATTTAAGGTAAGCTGTGGTGAAGTGAAGGGTGACGAAACCGAGACCCCTCCATGTGACCACGAAACACCTGGTACAACTAACCCAGAGACACCTCAGAATCCTGGTGGTAAGGGTTCAGACGAGGGCCACATTCTAGCAGCCCACACCGATACACCAGCGGTCGTAAAGGGTGAACTTGTCAACACTGGTACGTCACCGATTGTTACCAGCATCATCGCTACAGTCTTGCTGGCTGCAGCAGCAGTTGTCGGATTTGGTCGCAAGGCTCGTCCTCAGACGAACTTCAACGACATCGCACTGTAACTCGTTTACAGAACGACACCAACTGTTTGGCTCAGGATAACGCCTGCCGTTATCACAGCCACCGCTATGATATCGAGGAGTGGATGTCGTAGCACAAATGCTTCGCCCCGATTTAACAAACGGTGCCAAGCAATGCCATGGCGGATCAGGAGCAATCCCAATGCCACGGCGACGATGGTGAGTGTCACCATCAAGCTCCAACCTGCCTGACCGTTCGCAACTAACTGTATCCGTGCAATCTGTTGTGCGGGCTCATTAACCGGCTGACTTTGCGCAGCCGGTTTTGGTGTAACGGTATCGGATTCCGCATCAGTTGGCGTCGCCTTTTTGGTCGTTGGCTTGGCTACTGGCTCAGTCTCGGAGCTCGTAGGAGTGGGCGCGGGTTCCGACGTAGGACTGCTGCTTGAAGTCGTGGGGGATGACGAGGTCGTCGTAGGCGCTGGCGATGGATTGCTGGCGACCACATAAGGCGAAGCATACATCGCCACGACCAGTGTTTGTGGTCCGGAACTTTGGTAGTTCGGGATGTTGATAATGCCAAAGCCAACCTGGGTGTAGCTACTGTTGAGGATATTTGCGCGGTGTTCTGGGCTGCCCATCCATCCGGTCACCGTGGCACTGGACGAATCAAAGCCGTACGCCAGGTTTTCACCGGCGGTTTGATAGCTGTAGCCTGCCGCCGTCATGAAGTCCCACGGTGTCTTTCCACTTGGTGAATTGTGCGACCAGTAATCTTTTGCGGCCATGTCAGCTGCCTTGTTCTGTGCGGCGGTTGTGAGCGTACTGTTCTGCTGGAGAGCCTTGAGACCGTTGGAGGTTCGTTGCGAATTGGTACTGGTCAGGAGTCCGTACGAACTCATATCGGTCGCATAGCCCAATACTGACTGTCGGGTCGGCAACACGCTGTTGACAAAGAAACCAAGCGCCACAATAAGGAGTAGTGGCAAATATGGCCAATAGGTTTGCGCGAAGTGTTTGCGCCGGTGCTGGTGCTGGCCGTTGCGCTTTTTATGCGTGTGGTGTGGTTTTCGGGGAGCTACGAGTGTCATCTTTGCTTTTTCTATCTAAAAACAGTATACCATAGTGCTTGTCCTTAGCGAGCAATTCGTAACTGATAGAGCGCTATTGCGGCTGCCTGGACGACATTAAATGATTCTTTACTGCCAAACATAGGAATTTCGAGCGTATCATCAACGAGACTCAGGAGCGTCTGTTCAATGCCCTCAACCTCTCTCCCAAGTAGTAATGCTATCTGTTCAGGCGGCGTATATCGCGGCAGGGCAATACTATCTGGCGTCTGCTCTAGAGCTGCTATGCGATATCCCTCGGCTCGCAGTTTAGTTATGACTACATGAATATCTTCCTCGTGTTGCCAGTGTACCGAGTCCTCGGCGCCGAGCGCGGTTTTGTGGATTTGCCGATGCAGCTTGTGAGCTATATGTGGTAACCGACTGTCGTTGGTCTCGACAGGGTACGGTGTGTAGCCAGTAAAATAGATGCGACTAATGCCCAGCCCATCGGCGGTGCGAAGCAAGGAGCCAACGTTGTGGGTGCTCCGAATATCATGAGCAATGAGGACGATAGCGCGCATGGGTATAGTGTAACGGTTTGTGCTGGTTTACCAACTGCCCATTTATCATCGAAGCTGCATATGCTTAAATAGAGGATATGTCCGATGATTATCGAAAAGACTTGGAGGCCGCGACACAGCGACGAGCCCGTATCCTGGGCATGGAGTATGTGAACACGGGAACCATCCAAAAACAGCTGTATAAACACCTCTTGAGTAAAGAGGAGCTGTATCAGCTGCGAGCAGTACCGATTCAGGCGGATGAGCATAGCATTCTATTTGGTGTGACCACGACGACACCCCAAACTTCTATGCAGACACTCATTCACCAGTTCCTTGATCAGCGGGTGAGTTTTGCCATTATTTCCGATGCGGGTTATGACGACTACATGAAGGCATATGATCCACCTGCCAAGGTCGAATACCACGATATCGATGTCAATGCGCCACGTGACGCTGACCTAGTAAAACAAGTGTCGGAGACACTGGAGCGAGTCCGTGCAGACGATATGCTCGCGTATTTGGTGTCGCAGGCGCACCGCCTGAACGCCAGCGACATCCACCTGGAGACAATGCCTGATGGTGTTCGGATACGACTGCGCATCGACGGGGTTCTGCACCCAGTTGCCCGGCTGTCGCTAGAAAAATACCGCGTGCTCATCAGCGCAATTGCCAGCGCAGGCAACATCTCTACCTCCTCAGACGAAGCGCAGCAGGGGCACATCGGACAGCACGTCCAGATGGCAGACGGTACCGCCGTTGACGTCAACGTCCGCCTCGAGACGGCACCGACTATAAATGGCCTCGATGTCGTCATGCGACTCTTTAACATGAGCCAGGAGATGTACCAGCTCGATAGGCTTGGGTTGGCAGATGACCAGCGAGCGGTGGTGGACAGCATCATTAGTAAGCCGAGCGGTCTCGTCATGGTGGTCGGACCGACCGGTTCTGGCAAGACGACGACACTGTACTCCATGCTCAATTCACTGAACAGCGACGAACGAAAGATTATTACTATCGAGGACCCTGTCGAATACCAGTTCAATGGCATCAGCCAGCTGTCGGTCAAGACATCGGAAAGCGGAGAGGGCAAAAGCTTTGCCAACAAGCTCCGGGCAGTGTTGCGACTCGACCCAGATATTGTCATGGTGGGAGAGATTCGTGACAACGACACGGCGCATACCGCGCTGCAGGCGGCATTGACTGGCCACCTGGTGCTTAGTACGTTCCACGCTTCATCGGCGGCAGCGGCACTCACTAGGCTTGGCGACGTCATTGGCGAGAACCCATTGTTCGTTTCGGCGGTCCGGTTGGTCATGGCGCAGCGCTTAGTTCGCCGACTCGATGATGCGACGAAACAGCCGTATCAGCCCAGCGGTGCTGAAATGCAACAGATTTATGAAGTATTGAAGGACTTGCCCGAGAGCTCGCCCAAGCCGAACCTGGAAGGCCTACGTTTGTACAAGCCGGGAAGTTCACCAGAGAATCCGTATGGTTACACCGGACAAATTGCGGTCCGGGAGCAGTTCACCATGAATGGCGCCATGCACGATTTGTTCAGTCAGAAGAATAGCGACCGGCTGACCACACAGCAAATCGAAGCTGCCGCAAAGTCGAGCGGCATGCGCACCATGCTGCAGGATGCCATGTTGCGAGTCTGTGCTGGCGAGACCACACTCCAAGAAGTTTATCGAGTCATCGGGTAATATCGTTGCTAAAACCACACTTTTGTTAGCTGGTCGGGAGGTCTATAGTGGAACCAACACTTGTAGAGACTGAGTGTTGAGGGTAACAACAAGACAAACCGGGGGTCACTATGGCAACAGCCGAAACCGTACCAATACCAACCTTTAGCAGAGAGGCGGGCGGCTATGCCGGCTCAATTTCAGTTCGTCAAGAGCTGCAAGGGATAGACGGCACACCAGCCACCCCAGCGGAGGAATCACTCTCCTGGCAAGAAAAATCATTGTGCGCCCAGACTGATCCGGAGGCGTTCTTCCCAGAAAAAGGTGGAACGACCAGGGAGGCGAAAAAGGTGTGCCAAGGCTGCGAAGTTCGTGCAGAATGTCTAAAATATGCACTCGATAATGATGAGCGTTTCGGGGTGTGGGGCGGTCTGAGCGAACGCGAACGCCGCAAGCTAAAAAGAAGACGAACAGTCTAATATATTAGGTGATAACGGCGGCGATGGCGTCGGTCAGGCCATCTTGCGTGATTCGTGGCACGATTTCGTCGGCCGTTGGTTGTGCAACCATGGCGGCTAATGCCTCAGCGGCCTTCATCTTGTGTTCGTCGGTGATTTGCCGAACTTGATTATCCAGTGCTCCGCGGAATATACCCGGGAATACAAGGGCGTTATTCACTTGGTTCGGGAAATCACTGCGGCCGGTTGCGACCACGGCCGCACCAGCTGCCTTGGCTTCGTCGGGCATAATTTCGGGCGTGGGGTTGGCCATGGCAAAGATGATGGGATTGTCGGCCATCGATTTCACCATGTCTGGCGTGAGCAGGCCTGGCTGTGACACGCCGATAAAAATATCGGCACCCTGAATGGCATCCTCGAGTGTGCCATCGATGTTGTCGGGGTTGGTGAACTCCAGCAGAAGCTGCTTGGCCTCATTCAGATTGTCACGGTTGCGGCTGATGATACCTTTGCTGTCAATCGCGATGGTATGTGGCTGGGCGTAGCGATGCAACAGCTTGGCTATGGCTACGCCGGCAGCCCCGGCCCCGATGATGACAATCTTGCAGTCTTTCAGTTCACGACCGGTTACTTTGCAGGCATTGATGAGCCCTGCCAGGGTAACGGTGGCAGTGCCATGTTGGTCATCGTGCATGACCGGGATGGGCAACGCTTCGGCCAGGCGATCTTCGACCTCAAAACAGATTGGTGCCGCAATATCCTCTAGGTTAATCCCACCGAACGTCGGTGCGATAGCTTTTACGGCAGCCACGATTTCGTCGGCCGAATGGACGTCCAGGACAATCGGTACGGCGTCAATGCCGCCAAACTGCTTGAACAGGAGGGATTTACCCTCCATGACTGGCAGTGCGCCCAGTGGGCCGATGTTGCCTAGGCCCAGTACGGCAGAGCCGTCACTGACGACGGCGACACTATTGCCGGTCCAGGTATAGTCACGCGCCTCATCGGGGTGATCGGCGACGTAGCTGCTAACCGCCCCAACTCCAGGTGTGTAGTACACTTTGAGCTTGTCGAATGTAAAGTCGGGATCCTTCAGTACGACCGATATTTTGCCCCGTAAGTCTTTATGACGCTGCAGCGCCTCCTCAGATATGTCCATAATTCCTCCTTTTCACACATCTCATGCCGGCCAGCCTGCTCGAAAGCATTGCTTTCGATACCGCTGGGCTTTTGCACCCAGCACATTTTTCCGCTGTGATGCTCACTCACCGTACTATTTGTACGGCTCCCTCCGCTTCTCGTGGAGAAAATGCACTGAGCACAAAGCATGTGATGCGTGACTGCAATTGACTGTATTGTACTGCTTATTTTGCTCACATGCGATATTGTTCTCTCAGAACAGATGTGGTATACTTGCATCAACGGAAATATTAGTGTAAGGTGGTTGAGGTCTATGGATTCTATTGTCAAGAAAATCAATGATTCGTATAAGAAAGCAGCTGTTGTCGATGTGCGCAGTGGTGACACGGTTAAAGTGCACCAAAAAATTCGCGAAGGTAACAAGGAACGTGTCCAGATCTTTCAGGGTTTGGTTATTCGCACCGACAACAAGGGCAGCCACACCAGCCGTATTACGGTTCGTCGTATTGCCAGCGGTGTTGGTGTTGAGAAAAGTTTCTTGCTACACAGCCCGCTCGTTCTGAAGGTTGAAGTGACCAAGCGTAGCAAGGTTCGCCGTAACTACCTGACCTACATGCGCAATCGTACCGGTAAGGCCGCTCGTATGACCGGACTCGACTTTGATCGTCGTGCCGTCAACGATGTCCGTGATGTCGAGGCAGAAAAAGCCGAGGCCGAGGCACATGCAGCTGCCGCCGCCGAAGCTGAGGCCAAGGCCGCCGAAAAGGCAGCCGAAGATGCTGAGCTAGCCAAGAAGCAGGCCGCTGTCGAAGCCGCCCACCAGGCTGCTGAATCCGACAAATAATCTCGTTCATTCTTTCAAGCTAATACCCCGATTCGTCGGGGTATTTTGATATAAAAACGCCCGAGGTAGTCTCGGGAATTCGGCACGGCTGAATACACTGGGTCGGTAATAAATATAGAAGTGAACAGAGTAGATGGAGTAGTAGGGGCGGGGAAGGTAGCCATGATGGCGAAAGGATTCGTCAGGCAGGCCGGCGGAGGGGCGGAGCGCGTCAGATGGGGTTGTTCTGTGAACAGTGTTCACGCCCGATCGTAGCGCATCCGCCCCTCGCCAGCTGCCGCCAGCACGTCAGCTCGGCGGGAACTGCTTCTGGGTCTCGGGAGCCGGCAGGATGTACGGGGATGCGTTGAGCCTCCGCGTGTTCTCCTGGCTGTTCGAGAAGAAGTTCTCGATCACGTTCGGGATGAGCGGCTTGAGCTCTCCCGCGAGCTGTGCGCTGAAGAACGCCAGTGCCCAGAAGACGAGAAGGAACGGTGCGAGGAAGAACGCCAGGACCCCGAAGGACCGGACGAGGGACTTGAAGCCGAACAGGTTGAAGTGGTCGGCGACGAGGCCGGAACCGGCGATGACGGCGATGGCCAGGACGCACGAGAAGACGACCATGACGATGAAATCGAGGTAGCTGTTCAAGGTGCAGACCTTTCAGTGTGGGTGTGGTGTGCCCGAAGGCGTGATTGTATGTTGCAATCGGTCGGCTAACGATTGATGGTTAGTAAACTCGTTGCAGCATACAATACCGCAGATAACTCTACATCTACTCTGTTAAAGAGCCAATTCTCGACCGGCACAGAATTTCACTGTGAAATATCTTACACCAGGAAAATCAACTTTTCGCAATTATACACCTTTAGCATATTTTTGTCAAACACCCTCAAGCAACGAATGTTGCTACAATGTATGTAATGAGTAGGATTATCGCGGGTATTGATGAGGTTGGGCGCGGCTGCTGGGCGGGGCCGTTGGTGGCTGGCGCCGTCATATTGTCGCCAAAAACTCGCTTTCATGACTTGCCGATACTGCTTCGTGACAGTAAAAAGCTCTCGAAAAAGCAGCGAGAAGCGTCTGCCGCCTGGATTCACGAACATGCCCTGGCTGTGGGGCTAGGCTGGGTGCAGCCAGATGAAATCGACACGATGGGATTGGTACGGGCTGTTGGTGCGGCCATGGAACGCGCCCTGGCACAGGTAACGATGCATTTTGAGGATTTGATTATCGATGGTAACTACAACTTCTTTCCGCATGATCCGCGGGCCAAAACAATGGTAAAGGCGGACGATAGTATTCCGGCGGTCAGTGCTGCCAGTATTGTTGCAAAGGTGGCTCGGGACAATCATATGGCAGAGTTGGCTGAGGCATATCCGGGCTACGGCTTTGAGTCGCATGTTGGCTACGGCACTGCCGCACATATTGCCGCACTGAATCAGTTGGGCGTGACAAACATCCACCGTCGTAATTATCGGCCGATCCGCGCCATGCTAAAGGGACGCGCATGAGCTCAACCGATACGGGTCATAAGGCTGAGCGGGCGGCTGCGAACTATCTTGAAATGCGTGGCTACGAAGTATTGGAGCTGAACTGGCGCCGCCCTCGCTGCGAGATTGATATCATCGCCCGTAAGAAGGGGCTGATGTACTTTGTCGAGGTAAAGTACCGCAAAAACGACCATCATGGCAGTGGTCTAGACTACATTACCGCCGACAAGCTCCAGCGCATGCGCAATGGCGCTGAACGTTGGGTCGACGAGGAAAAATACCGTGGCGAATATCAGCTGGCAGCGGTTGAGGTTGCAGGAGCAGATTTCGTCGTGGAACATTTCATCGACGACATAGTTTGAAAATTGAGTATTTAAGTTATATAATAACTGTATATGACTTCTTCTGAAAAAGTCGCTGAAGCGGCCATGGATTCGTTCTGGTGCCATTACGAAGCGGGCGATTTTGACGCCGGCATCGCCCTGTTGAAGGGTTTCGGGCATCGCAAGAACGCTGTCGACTTCGTATTGTCGCCCGATAATTATTACATCCCAAACCTTCGCGGTACCGAGCTGAAACGTCCCACATCAGTGTCTGATGAAAAAATTCCAGTCATGGCACTTGAACCAGGTGTAACGTATACGTTTGAACGACCGTATCTCCACGATTTGCAGCGTGTTGGCCTGATGATGGCGGGTTATTCCGACCAAGGTATAGCTGGCATAGATGCAAGTTTTCGCCGACTCCAAAATGAGCAGATAGAAATCACGCCAAAAACGGGAGGCAAAAACACTTTTACTCTTCTGCGGTCTGACGACACTGCTGGCAAAAATATTCAATGCCGTCCTGGTTTGGTGATAAACGCCTCGGGAGAAGCAGGCAAGTTGGCAGACGAGCACGCCGAAGTAGTACTACACGAGGTCGTACATCTGGCTCAGGGTCTGTCAAACCCGGTGTACCCTGACGAGCTGTCGCACCGTTTTGCCAAAGAGTTCCAAGCGTATGCAGTGCAGGCTACGTTAGCGCGCAGTTGGAATATGCCGTATTCCCCCAGCTCACACAAGGCCGGGGCTGTTGATCTAGCTCGCAAACGCTATATGGGTGAGTCGGAATATGTCCCGAAGCCTCTACGCGTTGGATATGCTACGTCGAGACGAGGCTACTGCTCAGTTGGCTGTGCAATTAGCGCGAAACAGAATTATTGAAAATACAGCTTGATCGCTTCGAGGTCGCGGGTGCGCCAAGCGGATTGCCACTCGATGGTTTCGACGCCTTGCTTGATGTTACGAGCGAAGGCGGCACTCATGTGTGACTCAAAGAACTTCGTGTACGTGGGTAGGAATGACACATCACTGTAATTGCGAGCGGCGTAATTCGGCATGCGGTAAAAGCTAAGGTCGCTGCCAAGGTTGTCCTGTAGCCACTGCCAGTTCGCGACCATCCAATCCCAGGCCTTGTCGCGAGCGTGGCGGTTTGCGAAACTGTAAGCCAGCCAGTAAGCGGCATCTTGCAGGCGGACGTTGTCTTGGGTAATTTGGCTCAGTGCCTTGTCGATGAGCTCTGGTTGCTCAAAGCTGGTGATAGCGGCGGATAAGGTGACGCGCTCCTCGCTATTTTTGCTAGCGTTATGCATGGCGAGCAGCTTATCGAATTCGGCCTTGCCGCCTTCGCGCGCAGCCGTGCCGTAGACAACGCCACGCAAGTCTGGCGCGACGTCTTCCGGTGTTGTTCATTTCATTAAAGCGACGGAGTGCTTCGTCGACGACAGCCTTGTCATCTGATGCCGAGGCTAATGACAGAACAGTCGGCCGCAGCAGTGTATCAAAGTGTGATTCGTCCTTGTTCGCATCCCAGCCGAGTCCGGCGACTTGCTTGGCAGCAAGCTTACGGCCGAGTGGTTTCATGGCCTCACGCAGGTCTTCGTCGCGCATGGTACTGCGGATACCAGCCAGCACGCCACTGATAACATCCCAGACGAAGGTATTGTCTTCGTCGGCGTATGCCTCGAGCAATTCCAGAGTGTCGACGGTGCTGGAGTAGCCGGCTTTGGCCGCCTCGTAGCTGTCTGACAAGATGCCCAGTCGATCGAGCACGGGCAGCTTGTGGATGTTAGGCGCTAGCTTGGCCAGGACATCTGCGTCGTAAACAACACGGCAGAAGCTGGTGTGGTCTTGGTTGAATATCGGGATGCTTTCTCCCATCGGCTCATCGAGTGTCAGCTTGGTGACTGCTTTGGTGATAGTCAGCCCATCATCGGGACTGAGCGGGACAGGCCAAGTTGCCGCTTGCTTGTCGGCGCTGGGGTTGAGGTAGAAGCGCTCTTGTGTAAAAGATGCCTCTCGCTCAGTCAGGCTGGTCTTGACGATAGGATAGCCGGGTTGAGTGGTCCAGACGTGCATAAACTCCTGCACCGGCTTGCCCGAGACTTCTTCCCAGGCAGCATATAGATCGGTACTAGTGGTGTTGCCGTAGGCATGGCGCTTTAGGTAGACACGCAGGCCGTCGCGAAAATCGTCGTCACCGAGATAGTGTTTGAGCATCAGCAGGACGCTGGCGCCTTTCTCGTAGCTGATGGCGTCAAAGATTGTACGGATTTCGTCAGGATGGTTGATGGCAACGTCGATTGGGTGGGTGTTGTCGAGCGCGTCCAGTTTGAGCGCCTGGCTTTGCTCGCTGACGATAAAGTCCTCCCACACCTTCCACTCCGGGAAGAGGTGGTCAATGGCCAGGTAGCTCATCCAGCTGGCAAAACTCTCGTTGAGCCACAAGTCATTCCACCATTTCATGGTGACGAGGTTGCCGAACCATTGGTGTGTCAGTTCATGGGCGACGACATTGGCGGCCCACTGTTTCATCGGCAGGCTCGTATTTTTGCGGATCAACAACGAGGCCTTGCTCGCGAAAAGTGATACAGCCCCAGTTCTCCATGGCGCCACTGGCGAAATCTGGTAATGCGATAAAGTCGCATTTAGCCAGCGGGTACGGTATATCGAAGTACTCGTTATAAAAGTCCAGGCATTTAACCGCTACTTCGAGCGCGAAGTCGGTGTGGGCGACTTTGTCGGCCGTGGCATAGGTCCGTACCGCCGTGCCGGCCTTGGTCGTAGCCTCTCGGTAGTCGAGGTTACCGAATACAAAGGCAAGCAGGTAGGTCGACATACGCGGTGTCGTCTCGAACTGCGTGCTTAGTCGGGAATCCTGAGTGTGCTGCTCTTTGATGGGCGTATTCGACAATACCGCTTTGGTCTCCGACGGAGTCAACAGAGTTAGGTCGAAGGTCGCTTTGGCCTCAGGCTCATCGATACAGGGAAAGGCCTCTCGGGCGTGGTGGCTCTCGAACTGGGTAGCTATCAATTTTTGCTCACTGCCATCCTGCTCGAAGAAGCACGGATAGATCCCCTCCATATTGCGAGAGATTGCGCCACTGAAATTAACCGTTATATTGTATTCACCAGGGTAGAGTAGCTCGTCGCAGTGCAAGCGGACTTCATCGTAGGATTTTTGAGCATTGATCCGTGACACATCGTATAGCTTCTCGCCTTTTTTGTCGCTGCGCCGAATTGTGGCCTGGGTAACTTTCAGGCCCTTTTGATGAAACGTCAGTCGCTTGCTAGGTCGCCCAGTTTTTTTGCCAGTGATGACCACATTTCCTGTAAATGTCATGGCCTGGGGGTCGATATCCAGCATTACGTGATAATTGTCGGGCTTAAATTGCTCGTACAGTCTTCTAACAGATTTACTCATTACCCTAGGATATCATGGCTGCAGAGGTTGGACTGTCAAATATATCGCCACCTTGACAAATGATATAATAAGTAGCATAGTCGGACGAATGAAACATCCGGAGATGGCCCCAGAGCCACAAACTGATGCACCCCAAGTAAGAATATGCCCATTGAAAAGGGACGTTGTATTAGTGGCACTACAACAAGAAGCCCTTGAAAGCGAAACGCGCCTCCCGGGTGGAGGGGAACTTGATAAACTACTAGATGCACGTTCGATCTGCGACTGTGGACCCGGCCCGCAAGAGCAGCACCCACATTTTCTTGGTCACGAAGTGAACTTCTTGGGCAAAACCGTCTGCGGTGACCCTGCCAGCGTGCTTGAACAATAACAACAGTAACGATACGCGAATAGTATTTGTTTACGCTATTGGTAGTTCGTTTCGTCCTTTTGGACTCATCAGAATGATTACGCAATCATTGACGAACATAACAAACAGACAAAACACGGAACAAGGAAAACATCACGGGAGCACCCATGAACCTCAGGCCGCATCTAGTCTGCTCGCTATGTGCGTCTACAGGCACCCCCTTCGTTCTAGATGTACTCGAGCGAACCGCCGCAGCGACTGAAGATTCCGGTCTTCTTCTTGCACGGCAGCTGCTTGAGTGGGGACGACTTCGGCACCCGGTACTGCGTACCGCACATAGTGCAGCGAGCCGTCACCATCGGGTGTCGGGGCGTGGTCGTGTGTGGCATGGGCATGGTCTCACCTCCTCGTGGGGATGTCCTCGTAGTTATGCTTGGCCTCGAGCCTCAGCGCTGGCAGAAGCACGCGGACCTTCTCCGGAAGGCCGGCCACGTCCGCGGGGTCGAAGTAGGTGTTGCCGAAGATGTCGCGCTTCACGGTGTCGACGAGTTCGTTGCCAGGGGGGTGCCCCAGCAACTCGACGTAGCCAGTATTGTCGACTCGCACCGTTGTGATGATGCGGGTGCGAGCGAAGTGGTGGGGCCGGAAGCGGAACTGCTCCTCCTCGGTCAGGTCGAGTCTGAAGGTGACGGTGGTGTGACGACACAGTAGCATTGCATTGGTCCTTCCGTGTTTGATAAAACAAGCTATAAAATCACTCCCAGCACTGGTCTCATAGCTCGTTTCATCATTTGTCTGCTTGTTAAGATGCTTCGGAGACCATAGGTCTCAACAAAACGCTACTATTATATAATTAATTATATAAGTACGCAAGCAGGCAAGTGGCTCTAGCGCAATGATTTACAGTGTGCTATACTGCAAGTGTTCGATCCGGCCAGCTGGTCGGATTTTTTCATGCACCTGACCTTTTTGCCGCGTCAGCCTGCCAGCGAGGCGAGCTCGCTGCACCGCTGTCGCTCTTGGCGCATTACTGCGTTAGAGACTCTGTTGCTCGTGCGCCGTACCATCAGTACGGCTTACTCCGCTACTCGACTCTGCCTTATACTGCACGCAAGCAAAAAGCCCAGGTACCAAAAACTATCGTAACGAAAGAAGGAGAAATAACATGGATATGGACTTTAAACAACTAGCAGTTGCCATCAAGGCAATCGCCGAAGAAAAAAACCTGCCCGAGTCGGCAGTACAAGAGGTGGTCGAGCAGGCCCTGGCTGCTGCCTACCGACGTGACTATGGTGACCGTGAGCAAGAAATTCGCGTTACCATGAACCTGAACACGGGCGAAGTGGATGCGTATGTCACCAAAGAGGTGGTTGACGAGGTAGAGAACGACGCGTTCGAGATCAGCCTCAAAGACGCACAAGTGATGCGAAAAAACGCCAAGGTTGGCGAAACGGTCGAGTTGCACGAAAAAGTCGAGAGCTTTGGTCGTGTGGCTGCCCAGACAGCCAAGCAGGTAATCTTGCAGCGTCTGCGCGAAGCGGAGCGAGAAATTGTTATGGCCGAGTTTGAGGACAAAATTGGCACTGTCATTAACGCAGTCGTCAGTCGTGTCGAGGGCAATATCGTCCGTATCGACCTAGGTCACGCTCAGGGCATCATGCCACGCAGCGAGCAGATCCAGGGCGAGCGGTACTACCCAGGTCAGCGCATCAAGGTGTTCCTGAAGGACATCGAGCGCGGCTTCCGTGGTCCACAACTGGTCGTCAGCCGTGGTAACACGCAATTTGTCGAGTGGTTGTTCCGCTCAGAAGTACCCGAGATGGACAGCGGTGCTGTCGAGATTAAGGCCATCGCCCGTGAAGCGGGTGTCCGCAGCAAACTGGCTGTTGCCAGCAACGTGCAGGGTGTTGACCCAGTCGGAACCTTTGTCGGTGGTCACGGTACTCGCGTGAATGCCGTCATGAGTGAAATTGGCGAGCAGGAAAAAATTGATATCATCGTCTTCGCCGAAGACCCTAGCGAGTACATCATCAATGCGCTCAGCCCGACAAAAGTTAGCAAGGTAAAGCTGGACAAGGATGCTACGAAAGCACAGGTAGTAGTACCGGAAGACCAGCTCAGCATAGCCATCGGTAAAGGCGGTCAGAATGTCCGCCTCGCCAGCAAGCTGACAGGATATGAGTTGGACATTACCGCAGATGCTACTGCCGCTACAACGGCAGATTCGGCTCCGAATGAGGAAGCAGCAAAGCCAGCCGAGAAAAAGGAAGCGCCAGCCGCTCCCAAGCAGCACAAGCTCAAGAAGAAGAGCGAGCTGGAAAGTAGTCTGCTTAGCGCCATCGAAGAGCACGGCGAATAGTGCTATCAGGTCAGCCGTTTGCTTGACCGTGTGTCACTAGTAGAAATTTGACGCGGTATATGGTATAAGTAGAAAAATGAAATCAGCATTCATCGCCTATCGGCATACCGGTGAAGATCCTCGCAAGTTAGAGCCTATGCTTGGTGCTGTGCGTGACGAACTGGGAAGAATGGGTATAGAAGCGTACTGCACATTCTTCGATGAGGATGATTTCCGGGCGCGTCAGCTTTCTGCCCGCGGAATAATGCAGCATGCCTTCGAAACTATAGCCTCAAAAGATTTGTTATTTGTGATCCAAGCTACGAACGATAAATCGGAAGGTATGCTGATGGAAGTAGGGAGATTTTTCGGTATCAAACCAATTATAGTTGCAACGCACAGTGACGTGAAAGGCACCTATGTTCCTCAAATGGCTGACATAAGTTACCAATGGCATACCGTAAACGAATTGGTCGAAGGGGTGGGACCATCGGTTTATCAGCTCGATGCCTAAATCTAGCGCTCAAGGGCAGCACCCAGCTATATAGCTATGAGTTTTAATCCAGAAGATTATCCAGGTGAATATCCAGACGAGTGGTACGATACATTCCTCGGTACAATGGTTTCGAACATGTCTGTTATTAAGGCAATGTTATCCAGAGATAGACTCCCGATAGAAACGAACGGGGAGGTTAGTCGTGGCACGCCTGTAGTCGGGGTGACTCTCGGAGAGTGGGATGGAGATACCTGGATTGGAGGCATATACGAAGGTGAGGGAATACTCATGGGGCTCGAAGATTCAGACGGGGAAAACCCCACGGTAATTATTGGAGACTACAAAGGTTATGTCGTTCGCGACGTAACCGGTGATTCAGAGCTGGTAGAACGAGCTGATGTGAAGTATGTATCATTACGACGCATCGGTAGCTTGATGGGTGTAGAAATGCCGCCCGAAATGTATGAAGATGAAAATTAGCACTCTATGTTGACGAGTGCTAATTTGCTGTGTACACTACTTGGTAGTAGCACAATACTGTGAGGAAATAGCAGAAATCTTACAGTAAACACTAAAGAAAATTAGCTACAATTTACATATCGTTTTGAACTTGTGATAGGAAAACGTTAAGGTTTGTCTTTTAACGAAGTAAAGGTGGTAACACACAATGATGCCAAACTCATCAGACTTCCAAGATTTCTTGAGTCATCTCACCAATAATGCACTGCAGAGCCTGAAACACGCTGACGCATTGGCGCGCAGTTTTGGCAGTGCCTATGTTGGGACCGAGCATCTGCTATTGGGCGCACTCGCTCAGGAAGGCAGCATGGCCTCGAAGATTATGGAAAGCAACGGGGTGACGCTTGATAAGGCTCGCCTGGCGCTGAATCTGACGCCAAAGTCTCTCGTTATTAATATGGGTGCAAAAGGGCTGAGTGAAACGGCCAAACTGACGCTACGTATGGCATATGACGTCGCACAAGACTATGGCCAAGAATACTGCGGTACCGAGCACATCTTGTACAGTATCTTGAGCCAAAAGAACGCCCGAGCGACGCTGTTATTAAAAGATATGGAAGTTGACGTGAATGCTCTGACGAGCGAAGTCGAGCAATTTCTCAATAGGCAACAATACGATGAAGATGACGCTGAGCCGCTCAACGGCCTCGGTTCGACGCGTACAGCAACCAAAAAGGCGCGTAAGACGGCGCTGGACATATATGGCACTGACCTGACCGAAGAGGCGAAACGGGGTAAGCTTGACCCCGTTGTGGGCCGCGAAAATCAGATTCGTCGTATGGTTACTATCCTTAATCGCCGGACGAAGAATAACCCCGTGCTCATAGGTGAACCAGGTGTCGGCAAAACCGCCATCGTCGAAGGATTGGCGCAGCGAATCATCGCCGAAGATGTGCCGGACAGCTTGCTGGATAAGCGCATTGTGATGCTGGATTTGGCCGGTATGATAGCTGGCACCAAATACCGTGGTGAATTTGAAGAGCGCCTCAAAAAAGTCATGGGCGAACTCGAAAAAGACAAGAAAACCATTGTCTTTATTGATGAACTACACTTGATAGTCGGTGCGGGAGCTGCCGAAGGTGCTATGGACGCCGGAAATATCTTGAAGCCAGCTTTGGCGCGGGGTAAGATACAGCTGATAGGTGCAACGACCACCGAAGAATATACCAAGCACATCGAAAAAGATTCCGCCCTCGAGCGTCGCTTTCAGCCAATCCAAGTTCCCGAGACTAATCGCAGCGAAACACTCGCTATCCTTAAAGGTCTGCGCAAACACTACGAGCAATTCCATGGCGTCAAAATCAGTGATGAAGTGCTGGATGACACGGTCAACTTGGCCGGTCGCTACATTAACGATCGATTCATGCCCGATAAGGCGATAGACCTGCTGGACGAAACAGCCGCACATCTTCGTGTCGACAAGGGCAAGACAAACCCCGAAGTTCGCCGTCTACAAAAGGAGATGAAACTGGTTAACACCCAGATTGACGAAGCGGTCGAAGCCGAGGATTACGAGCGAGCTGCCAAGGCCAAGACCCGAGCATCGCAAATTCGTGATGAACTCGAAAAGCTACAGCAATCTGACAAGGGCGGTAAGCGTCTGACGGTGAGTAGTGAAGATGTCGCCGATGTGGTGGCTCGCATGACGGGTGTACCTGTCAAAAAAGTGATCCGTAGCGAAGCGAAATATCTGATTAACCTCGAAAAGAACATCGGCAAGCATGTTATCGGCCAGTCCGAAGCTGTCACGGCAGTTTCTCGCGCAATCCGTCGCAATCGAAGTGGTATCGGTAGTGCCAAGCGCCCCATAGGCTCGTTCATCTTCCTGGGACCAACCGGCGTCGGCAAGACCGAACTGGCCAGAGTACTGGCACGAGAATTCTTTGGCAGTGACAAAGCACTGGTCAAGATAGATATGTCCGAGTTTGGCGAGCACCATAACGTGTCCCGATTGGTCGGCGCACCGGCCGGCTACGTCGGCTATGACGACGGTGGACAGTTGACCGACAAAATTCGTCGTCAACCATACAGCCTAGTGCTGTTTGACGAAATCGAAAAAGCCCACCCCGACGTCTTTAACATGCTGCTGCAGGTGCTTGAAGATGGCTACTTGACAGACGCAAAAGGCCGTCGCATCGACTTTACAAACACCATCATTATCATGACCAGCAACATCGGCGCCGACAAGCTTCAAAAGGAAGCAAACCTTGGTTTCAACACGAGCGGCATCATCGACACAGAGGATCTGGATGCCTTGCACGAGCAAAACAAGGAAAAAGTCTTTGATCAGCTCAAAAAAGAGCTGCGTCCAGAACTGCTCAACCGCATTGACAAGGTCATTGTGTTCCGTGCGCTGACCAAGAAGGATATTTACCACATCATTGACCTGCAGGTGGATGAGCTAAAAGACCGTTTGCGCAAGCGTGGACTGAGCGTTCAGCTAACACCGGCTGCTAAGCAATACCTGCTAAAGAATGGCTATGATTCGAAAAATGGCGTGCGACCGATGCGGCGACTCATTCAAGATACCATCGAAGACCAGGTTGCCCTGGATTTGCTCGACGACAAGTACCTAAAGGGTGATATCATACAGGTAGCGACCAAAAACGGCGCGCTATCTTATGCAACCGCAAGCGAATAGACCCCAACCAGCGATAGCCAATCAGTCAGACCCTACCGATAAGCGAACCTGGGTCGGTAGAGTAATTCTACTGATACTGCTCGCCATCATCTTGACGATATTCTGGCAGCGCCAGGCTGTCAGTGATTGGATTCGGCTGGTTAATTACAATCCGCCCGCAGAGGTTGCTGACCTTGCCACGCAGACGACCATGACGGGCGAGGGCACTCACTTATTCTACGTGAATCAACCGCTCATTGTCGGCAAAACCAGCTTCCCGGATTATTGTTCTGATAGAGAACAGTCGATAGTGCTGGGGTGCTATCACGGCGGTGACGGTGGTATCTATCTGCTTCGCATTGCCGATAATTCAGAACTTGGTGGTGTCATGGAGGTGACGGCTGCACACGAGATGTTGCACGCCGGTTATGCGAGATTGTCGGAGGATGCCCGCAAGGCGGTTGATGCACAACTCCAGGATTACTACGACCATGGCCTCAAAGACAAGGCCATCAAAGAGGAAATCGACGCTTACCGGAGCAGTGAGCCCGGACAATTGTTGAACGAGATGCACTCCATCTTCGGCACCGAAGTTAAGGATTTACCTGCTCCGCTGGAGACATATTACAAGCAATATTTCACGAATCGTCAGGCGGTCGTCGCCGAGGCGGATCGCTATCAGGAGGCATTCCGAAGTCGCGAAGCCGCCGTGGCGAAATATGATGCGCAGTTGAAAACACTCGACAAGACTATTACGAGCCAACGGTCGCAACTTCAGGACCTAGCGAACACTATAACTGCCATGAAACAGCGTATGGACGCTGACAAGGCGAGCGGAAATTATGAATCGTACAATGCCCAGGTGCCAGAGTTTAATCGACTTGTTCGGCAATACAACGAACTGCGTAATGAGCTCTTGGCAAATATCAAAACGTATAACGACATTGTCGAGAAACGTAACGCGATTGCTCTCGAGGAACAGCAGCTGGTAGATCAGCTAAAGGGTAGTGATGTGCCGTCCCTGAATTAGCGCAGCAGGTTAGTGGTACACTAGATATATATGGCAAAAAAACCAGCCGTGAGGTACGTCTGTAGTAATTGTGGGGCTCAGCATAGCAGCTGGGCTGGTCGTTGTTCGCAGTGCGGGGAATGGAATACCCTGGTCGAAGAAGCCGTCCTGACCACTTCGTCGGGCTCGCTCGCATCGCCGGGCAGGAAGTTGCAGACAAGCGCGGTGGATACTTCGATAAAGCGTGATAAAACACGGATTGCATCAGGGGTAAAAGATGTCGATTTGGTGCTCGGTGGGGGCATCGTTGCCGGCAGCATTAATTTGATTGCAGGACAGCCGGGCATTGGCAAAAGTACCTTGCTACTGCAGCTCGCCTATGCCGCTGCAAAGCATGTCAAAGTGCTGTATGTGAGTGGTGAAGAATCTGCCCATCAGGTTGGGTTGCGTGCCGAACGACTTGGTGCGCAGCGAGACGAATTGCAACTGGCTACCAGCACCGTCGCTGACGACGTTGCCGCCACTATTGCTGGCGGGGACTATCAGCTCGTTGTGGTTGATTCAATCCAGACCATGACATGTCAGTCAGTGGCATCGGCCGCCGGCAGTGTGTCACAAATAACCAACAGCACCAATCTCATTACACAGGCAGCCAAACAGAGCGATACCGCAGTAATATTGGTTGGCCACGTCACGAAAGAAGGTATGATTGCCGGTCCGAAGGTGCTGGAGCACATGGTGGATGTGGTTCTGCAGCTTGAGGGCGATCGCTATGGCGGATTCAAGATACTACGAGCCATCAAGAATCGCTATGGCTCGACGAACGAAGCAGCTATATTCGAGATGAGCGACAAAGGACTATCAATTGTCGAAAACCCTTCTGCAGTCCTACTGGCCGAGCGGCAAGTGACCGATGGTTCGGTCTTGTTGGCTACCATGGAGGGCAGCCGCCCTATATTGGTCGAAGTACAAGCGTTAGTGAATAAGACCAGTTATGGATACCCAAAGCGCGCTGCGAGCGGTATTGAGCTGAATCGCCTCAATCTATTAGTAGCTATGCTGGAACGCCGAACGAAGCTCAACTTAGCTGATCAGGACATATATATCAATATCGTGGGTGGTATGAGGGTCAGCGAGCCAGCGGCGGATTTAGCCATCTGTATGGCGATAGGATCTGCAGCAAAAGGCTTAAAGCTACTGGATGACGCCGTCGTATTCGGCGAGGTTGGCTTGAGCGGTGAAGTGAGGCACGTGCCGAACGCGGACAAGCGTCTGGCAGAAGCCAAAAAACTCGGTTATTCTAAGGCAATCGGACCGAAATTGCGACAGGGAAAAGCACCTGCAGGACTGCACAGTGTCAGTTCGGTGCGCGAAGCACTCAACCAATTTCTAAGTAGAGAGTAGTCTCGTCTCTCATTATGCGAGCAATAGGCAGCTCAGTCGGCTGCCTGATATTTGGTACAGCATGAAACACTAAGGAGTTATCTCGGGTGGAGTGTCAGGTCCGCCACCGGGGTCCGTGACCGTGTTTTTTTTTACGACGTCCATTTGCTGGGAGTCGCTGCCTTGATACAGTACGCTGTCGGTAATTGTCGCCGATACGGTGGCCGTCCCGGTCTTGCTAGGTGAGTAGTCAATGGTGTACGTAGTGCCTTGTTTTGGTGACTGCGTGGCGATAGTTTTACCATCAACCTGGACAGTCAAGTTCGACTTGAACTGGCTGCTGGACAGCGGGTGGGTGCCAGCTATAACAGTGACGGTAATCTGACAGGATTCATCGCATTTGCCAGGAACTGTGATAACGACCGAAGGTTCAGTATCGTCACAGTTGTGCACGTCGTCTTGCCCAGAGTAGCTACTGGTGTTGCCACCATCGACAAACTTATCGACCGAGAAGCTACTAGCGTTTCCGCCCGTGATGAGCTGTCGAGCCAGGTCGGGCGTACAGCTGGTAGCAAGTTTTTGCGAAACCTTGTCGATGGTCACACTGCTGGTTGCACGGCTATCGCTCGGCTTGTAGTTGGAGGGGAACAAATCGTTTGATGGGCTCGGCAGGATAGCGCCAGTGCCAAATCCGGAGCGCATTACAAACGCGGGTTTTGTCTGAACCGAAGAAGGCTTTTTCCAGTTTTCTGCCTTGAGACCAGAGTGCGCTGCTTCCATCCAGCCTCTAACAATTGGCGAAGTCATCGTTTCCATGTGTCCAGCAGTCATAGCAACATTGCGGGTGTGGTAGCCAACCCAGGTTACGACTGCATACTTGGTAGACCAGCTGGTCATGAGTCCGTCGTAGTTGTCGTTGGTTGTTCCGGTCTTGACCGCAAAGTGCCAGCCATTCGGCTGATGCTGGAATTTGCCGTAGCCGCGAATGTAGCTGGCGTTAGGGTCGGATAGCATATCAGTCACGATGTACGCCGCATCTTTGTCTAGGACCTGCTCGCCACGTGGCTGCTTCCACTGCAGAATCGTTCTGCCTGAGGCATCGGTAATGTTGAGAATGTAGGTACGGGGGATGTATTTACCGAGGCGAGACATGGTTGCTAGGCCGTTGACGTGTTCGTCGAGGTGCAGGTAGGCTCCGTCACCGATGGCAGATGCACCATAGCAAGGTGCCTCGCGAGTTAGTTTGACGTCATAGAAACAGTTGTAGCCGTAGCCGCCAGCTTCATTTTTGGGCCCATTCATCATGCTTTCGGCGATGCTAATGACCTTATCGGTGCCGACGGTCAAGTTGGCCTTCACGGCTGGGACGTTACGGGAGCCACCTAATGCATAGCGAAGGGTCATTGGCCCTGGGTAGTGGAAGTCGTAATCCCACAGACAGCCCTTGCCAGCCTCGGCATACTTCGGCAAACGTTTGTCTTCACACGGCCAGCCGGGCAGTGGTCCCTGAGTATCGTAGAGTACTGAGCCTGCGCCAGCACCCGTCTTCTCGATAAATGAGGCGTAATCGTACGGCTTAAAGCTAGAGCCGGGAGGAATCGGTGTCTTGGCGTAGTTAATCTTGCCAAAGACGTTATTACTAAAGTCCACCCCACCGACCAACGCAACCATCTGTCCGGTCTGCACGTCTTCGGCTACAAATGCTGCGGTATCACCACCGTACGCTTCGATGGTCGAACGGGCGTTCTGGACTTGCTTCTCGGCTTCTTTTTGCAGTTTCATGTCCAGCGAGGTCACGACCTTCCAGCCACCTCGCTGGATGGTCTCTGAACCGTATTTCTTCTCTAATTCTTGCTTGGCGGCCAGGACAAAATATGGCGCTTTAATGCCGTTGTATTTGGACGTGAGTGGGTGGATTTGCTTTAGGATATCGACATTCTTGGCTTTAGTAGCGTCCGTCGCGGAAACGTAGCCTTGATCTACCATTTGATCCAAAATGTAGTGCTGGCGTCCAAGGACGGCTTCCTCGCCGAAACCATCGGTGCCGGTAACGGCGCTATTCCATTTACTGCTGCTATACGGTGAGTAGTAGCTGGGTGATTGTGGGATGGCTGCCAGGAATGCAGACTGAGCCAGCGTGAGATCTTTTGCTGAAGTATTGAAGTAGTCGCGTGCAGCAACCTCTACGCCGTTTTCGATACCGCCGTATGGTGCGGCATTGAGGTAGCCGGTCAAGATATCTTGCTTGGAATACTCTCGTTCGAGCTCGACGGCCAGGATGAGCTCCTTGACCTTTCGAGTGATGGTTCGGTTGTTGGTCCATTGTTCATTCAGTTTCACGAGCTGCTGGGTAATGGTAGATCCACCCTGAATTGGACCGTGGCCGAATACATCGTTAAAGCCAGCACGTACGATGCCACGAACATCAAATGCGCCGTGTTTATAAAAGTCCTTGTCCTCGATAGCGACGGTGGCATTCTTCATATAGGGAGATATCTGGTCACCTTCGACGGGGATACGCTTGACGGCGTCGTAGTCCTGCCATAACACCGTTTTGCCCGTGCGGTCATAATAGGTAATGCTGCCGCCCAGGTTGTCGCCGGCAATACCTTTAATTTTGGGCAAATCTTTGCGGAAGTAGGCGAACACGCCAATCACCAGGAAAAAACAGACAATTATACCGACACCAGTGATTTTGAGCGCCATGATGGCGCCTTCGCGACTAAACCAGTAGGCGGCTAGGCGTTTCGGATGCATGCGATAGGCGAGTCGTTTCCAGCGATTTTTGGGGAGGGTACTGAGGTATTCGGCACGTTTCACCGCGCGCTCATGCTTGCTGGCGCTACGACTATTACTGAAGTTTTTGTTTAGGCTCAGATTACTGCCTTTTCGCCCCTGTGAAGAAGTGCGACGGCTTGGGCCAGATTTGCGTTCTGCCATTTGTGGTATTGAAACTCCCTATGTCGTTTGACTACCAATCCAGTATAGCAAATATTGGCAAAAACAAGGCCTCTTTTGCTCATGTTATTTCAAGTATTTCTCAGTTTGTTATCAGGGGTTGCTAGGGTATACTAGGGTCATGAAATTATCCGAAGAACTGCAGTGGAGAGGCTTCGTCAACCAAACTACATATAAAGACCCGAGTGAGCTCGACGGCGAACCGATTACGTTTTATCTGGGTATAGACCCGAGTGCGCGCAGCATGCAGGTCGGTAATCTAGCCATCGTCATGATGGTGCGGCATTTTATCGAGCACGGCCACAAGGCCATTTTGCTCGTCGGTGGCGCAACCGGTATGATCGGTGATCCAGACGGCAAGAAACAAGAGCGTGATCTCTTGAGTCTCGAAGACATTGCCGAAAACAAAAAAGGCATCGCTGCACAGTACAACCAAGTGTTGGCCGGGCAGCAGTTCGAGCTCGTTGATAATTATGATTGGTTTAAGAACCTTGGCTACCTCGACTTCTTGCGCGATATTGGCAAGCACGTGCCAATGCGCCAAATGCTTGGACGCGAATTTGTCCAGTCTCGACTTGGCGAGGATGGTGCTGGCATCAGCTATGCCGAGTTCAGCTACAGCCTGATTCAGGGCTATGACTTTTTGCATTTGCACCGTGAAAAGGGCGCCAGCCTGCAGATTTGTGGCGCTGACCAGTGGGGTAACAGTATTGCCGGCGTTGAGCTGATTCGCCGCATCACTGGCGACGAGGCGCACATCTGGAGCGCACCGCTTGTCATTAATAAGGCAACCGGCATTAAGTTTGGCAAAACAGAGGGCGGTGCTGTCTGGCTTGATCCGAACATGACGAGCCCGTATGACTTCTACCAGTTCTGGCTCAACGTCGATGACGAAGGTGCCGAAGATTACCTCAAGATTTACACAATGCTTACCAAGGAAGACATCGATGCAGTCATGGCAGAGTTCAACGACAATCGAGGTGGCCGTGCTGCCCAGCGTCGCCTGGCATATGAAGTTACGAAGATTGTGCACGGCGAGGCAACTGCTGATGAGGTGGTCGAAGTGACCAAGCGTCTGTTTGGCAAGGATGAGCTGTCTACAGACGATTTTAAGGCGGTCAAGCATGTATTTCGAGCAACAAAGTTGGCGACCAAGCATCCACTACTGGAGGCACTCGTAACACTCGGCCTGGCTGAGAGCAACACCGAAGCTCGCCGATTTGTTGCCGAGGGCGCCATAGCGGTCAACAATGTCAAAATTACGGCTGATAAACATTCACTAGATGACGATGATTTCCACGACGACATCGTGGTGCTACGTCGTGGCAAAAACGCAGTCGCTGTTGGTGCGCGCTAAGACGCTATACTAGTCGCATGACGTTTGCACACTCCACTGACGGAGCTAAAGGGAGTAGGGCCAGCGTTGGCTGCTAAATTTGCGCAGCTGGGGCTCAAGACTATAGCCGACCTCATCGATTACTACCCGCGTCGATACGACGATTATTCGGAGGTTGCAACAATCGCCAAGCTAAAACCGGGCGCCGTCACCATTCTGGCCGAGATTAAGCAGGCGGCAGGTCGGTATGTCCGGCGTGGTATGCACATTACCGAAGCAGTTGCCAGCGACGAGACGGGCAGTGTACGTCTGATATGGTTCAACCAGCCGTACCGTGCCGCAGCACTCAAACAGGGTCAGCAGTACTATATCTCTGGCCAGTTCGAGCTGAGTCACCAGCGGTTGCAGATTATGAGTCCGAGCGTGGAGCTTGCCAGCGAATTCCCCATCAATACCGCGCGCATCATACCCATTTACAAGGAGACGAAGGGACTCAATAGTCGTCAAATACGAGCCGCGCTCAAACAGGTCGTCGCAACCATCGATTCTCTCGAAGAAACCTTGCCCCATTGGATCATTGACGAGCATAACCTCATGAGTCGGGCCGAAGCGCTCTTAACAATGCATTTTCCTGAGTCCGCGGAAAAACTTGACGAAGCAAAACGGCGGCTAGGCTTCGAGGAGGTCTTTCAGTTGAGCCTGGCGGCACTTATGAACAAGGCTGAAGTCGCTGGTGAGCAGGCTCCGGCAGTACCGTTCGACGAACAAGTAGCCAAAGACTTCGTCAAGCATCTGCCGTTCACTCTGACGAATGCACAGCGCAAAGTCGTCTGGCAGATATACCTCGATTTGCAACGGACTCAGCCGATGAATCGCCTGGTCGAGGGTGACGTTGGTGCTGGAAAAACGGTGGTGGCTGCCATGGCGGCCGCTATGGTACTGAATGATGGCAAGCAGGTAGCACTGATGGCGCCGACCGAGATATTAGCACGTCAGCACGCCGAAACGATCCAAAAGCTTCTCAAACCACTTGGTTACGGCGACACCGTCGGCTTGCTGGTCGGGAGCCTATCTTCGGCGCAGAAAAAACGCGCCCATCAGGCTATCAGCGTCGGCAACATTCGATTTATAGTCGGGACGCACGCACTCATTCAGGACAAAGTCGATCTGCATGAGCTTGAACTAATTATCATCGATGAGCAACACCGCTTTGGCGTCGAACAACGCAAAGCGCTCATGGCCAAAGCCGGCCACATGCCGCACGTGCTCAATCTGACAGCCACACCGATTCCGCGCAGCCTGGCATTGACCCTCTACGGCGAGTTAGACATATCGGTGCTGGACGAAAAGCCTGCTGGCCGTAAGGAGATCGAGACTCACATAACCTCACCAAATTCACGCAAACAACTCTACTCACAGATAGATACTCAGCTTGAGAACGGGCGCCAATTGTTTGTTGTGTGCCCCCTCGTCAATGAGTCGACAGTTACTGAAGCGAGTTCGGCAGAACAGACTTACAATAGCTTACGCAAAACCGCGTTCAAGCATCGTCGAGTAGGGCTATTGCACGGTCAGATGAAGTCCGACGACAAGCAGGCGGTCATGCAACAATTCGTCAATCATGAGCTGGATATCCTTGTGGCGACAACGGTTATTGAGGTGGGTGTTGACGTGCCGAACGCCAGCATGATGCTCATCGAAAATGCCGATCGCTTTGGCCTGGCGCAGCTGCATCAATTGCGCGGACGGATTGGCCGTGGCGAGCATCAGAGCTACTGCTATCTCATGATGAGCGATAGTTCGGCACCAACGCGGCGCCTGCGTGCCATGGAGCGACTGAATGATGGTTTCAAACTGGCCGAGCTAGACCTGGAGCTGCGTGGACCCGGCGCCATATATGGCACCATGCAGCATGGTGCACTCGACCTGCGAATTGCCAAATTAACAGATACCAAACTGATTGCCGATGCCCGCACCAGCGCCCAGAAGTTCCTCGATAGCCGGCGAGGAGCTGGTACAATACAACGTATTGAATATGAATGTTACACGACTTCGCGCGGTTACAAATTTGAACTGATATGTATTCTGGATCTACACTAACCCAATACTCGGGGAATATTTTAGGTGCCCATCAAAAAATTGATCGGGTTGCTCGACGTCATCTCGAATCTTTGATGCCACAGGCACGGTTCCCGTCCACCCAACAAATACTGCAGTTTGAAGGTACCAATGGCCCCGACGGAATCAAGCGTAAAAGCCCAGCTCGTGATGAGCCGTGGCACTTTTTTGAGCCGTTCAACCTCGAAGACGAGAATTTGCCCGGACTCATCCAGGGACATTATGACAACCTGGTATTGGCACTTACTAAGGATGATATGGTACGCGCCGCCTTCGAGGCTGCATGGCTGGCGCACGCCATGGTTGACGGACTGACGCCTGCGCACCACTATCCCTACGAAGAAAAGCTAATGGAACTCGGCGGCCCTTCAAACCAGGAGCGCAGTTCGCTCATGCGTAAATTGGTACTACCGGGAGAGACGCGGCGAGCCCAGCTCGCCAACAACTGGCGAATGTGGGGGCCAAAGGGTCTCATGACGACGCACGGAGGCTTCGAATGGGGGGTCGCTACCGTCATTTTGCCGAGTCGCCTCAAGATAGCACTGCCTACGCAGGAGGATATTAACGACTTCAACAAGCAGTCATTAACTGAATGGTATCGGGATATTGCTCAACAGGTTGCCTCGTTACATATGTACGACCAATTTTATCGACGTGGCTGGACGACAAAGTTGGCTCGTCTGACCAGAAAAGAGTTAGCCCCACGCCTCGTGCACAGTGTTACGTTGGCATGGTATGGTGCGCTTGCCGAAGCACACCATCAAAAGGGCGGTAACTAATGCGTATAATTTCTGGACGGCTCAAGGGGCGACAATTTAGTTCTGGCCACACAAAGCGGACGCACCCCATGAGCGAAAAAATCCGTGGTGCGCTGTTCAATGCGCTCGGGCCACTGCATGGATTAACAGTAATGGATGCGTTTGCAGGCACCGGTGCATTGACGTTTGAGGCTATCAGCCGCGGCGCCGCCAGTGTGTTGGCTATTGATATCGACCCGGAAGCCACCAAGACGATTGCCGCCAGTGTCCGCGAGCTTGAATTGGACGAATATGTTACGGTGCGTCGTAACAATATTAGTGGTTGGTCTCGTAATAATCAGCAAAGACAATTTAATATAGTGCTGGCGGACCCACCCTACACCGATATCCGCCCTGATGTGCTCGAGCGATTGACGGTCCATGTTGCCCCTGGGGGGCTGCTGGCGCTCAGCTGGCCCGGTAGTGAAGCTGTTCGTCCGTTCAAGGATTTTACTGTGATTGCACATAAAACTTACGGTGACGCCCAACTGGTATTCTATCGCCGCACTACTGATATCGTCTAAGAGAGAAAAGTAACAAAAACCACAATATAGTCAACGCTGCATAGACATGATAAAGTAGTACATTATGGAATTAGGTAAAATAGATGGAACGCCAGTGTATGGCCCTCCGTTGAGCCCAGATGAAATAAATGCGACACGTATGGGCACTTGTATTAGTGTAGAACCGGAAGGTGAATCTTGCTTTGAGCTAACATCACCGGCAACTATTCATGCGTACGTGGGCGGCCGACAAGTTTACTTCGATAGAATTACGTACTTATTGCCTTGCTTTGATGCACGGTTCGTTCGATCCCGCAGCCGCGCCGCTCGCAGAATCGCAACGGTTACGATGCCAGAAGTCGCCCAGTTCTTCGACTCGTCAATGACACCGAACAAACGGGCTAACGCTTTTTCGCGGTCGGCTTGGTGGTGTTTATCCTGGACGAGTCTTCGTAATGAGCTATGTCGCTAATCTCTTTTTGACGCAGAGGCACTAGGAAGAAGTACAGTAGATTCATAATTATGCCCAGTAGCACACCAATTAGGCCAAATCCGTTCACAAATGACGTTGCCAGCAGTATGACGAAAATCACGCCCATAACACCCCATACGCTTTTGCGCTCTGCCCGTGTCTGTTGGGCGCTCAGTTTGAACGCCTCCATGATGCCAACGTTTCGCTCCACCAGATAATACGGTGCCATAATGTATCGGCGCAAGATGATAAGACCCGGCACCACAAACAGTAAGATCCCCAACATCACCGCTATCGACAAAAGCATCAGTGTGCCATACAGACGCCATGTATATTTGAAGCCGCTACGTATGAACCCGATCAGTTCGTCGCCAGCGCCACGGACACCCTGGACACTTAACGTGAGAACTGCAGGAATAGTTAGCAGCATCCAGAACGTCGCTACCAATGACAACATGACACCTAGTTGCGCACCATCAGACTGGAAGACATTGGCGTAATCGTTCAGTGTGGGAGCGCTGTTGCCGGCCAGTTGTCTGAGGGCCTTTTCTAATTGGTAGCCACCGAGTCCGCTGAGAACTGATGGAATGATAACAAGCCAAAATAGACTGATGACGTGCGAACCGATCAGTCGGGTGCTTTCATTTAGTAAATCCCAGCTTGGTGTTAATCGTGGTGATTCTTTCATGCGTCTACTATAGCATTTTTCGGTGTTATTTCTTATAATGAGCCCTGTTGTCAAAACCCTACGAGCGGATGTGGTGGAATTGGTAGACACGCCAGTTTTAGGAGCTGGTGCCGTAAGGCGTGAAGGTTCAAGTCCTTTCATCCGCACCACGATTATTCGACGATATGCAATTTACGCCTGGATTACAGTTTGATATTACAGAGGGCATCGGCAGAGAGCAGCTCAGTATTCTTACGGCTGCCGCAGATGATGGTACGTATCAGGGTGACGTTTTTGGGATGTCTCACGACATCGTGCGGAGCGACGAAGTGTGGCGCGGGCCGGAATTCACGACAACGCACCGAGTGCCTGTTTTCTCTGAAATAAACCCGTCCATGCTGAAATACCAAGACGTACCACCCTACCTCTGGACTATAGTGAGAGGTCTAACTAGCGCAATGGTAGACCACGAAAATCTTTCTGGCGACGCTCGCGGCAGAGTAAAACGCCCAAATGACGAAGAATTACATATGGATCTGGATATAGCCTGGACAGGCCTGAGAGGCTGTCCGGATACTCATAGCGAGGCAGTGCTCCACGAGACTCCCAATAGTTTGCGACTGATCCTCGCCAGAGATAGTGGCCGACTCGCTCTCGATTATGCTAGGGCACGCAACTATTCGCTCATCCGTTCTCCGTGACCATAAGCGCGTTGACAAAAACAAGCAAAAGTACTATAATACGACGGTTATGGTTCATGAGCATTTACCGAGTTTAGAGGAGACGAATAAACCAAATGTCGCCAACGGAATACCCGCTGGTGCCGGTGAGGTAGTAGCCGATGAACCAATCTTTCCAACCCGTTCAGAGTTGCACGCTGCTACTCGCCCGAGTCGATTCGGTGTAGCACGCCGTGCTGGAGTTATTGTGACTGGTGCTGCTTTGGCACTGACGGCGTTAAGCGCATCGCAAGAAACCACTGTTCAAGAGGTTACTCCACCAGTGTTTACTGGCAACCCACTAGAGAATCTGACGCCACTTCACTATGATTATAGTTCACAGGATCAGCTTGATGACAACATGAGCGCCGGCAAAGCCCGTGTTGAGCTACTCAACTGGATGCATTCAGAGGAACAGAAGCAACTTGACCCCAAAGGGTTTAGTGATGGACAGTTTCTTGGCGCATTTGTTCAAGTATTCGACGTTAAGGATTCCACTCGGCGAACCAAAGAAGTAAACGACTACTATCAATCACGTGGTAAAAAAATCCCTCCAACGCCCAAAATTTCCGCCCATCGCCTGATTGGGAGTATCGGTTTGGCGGACGACAATAAGCTCGCTAATGGTGCAGTACTGCAAGCAGACAGCATTAACTCTCACACGTTGTTTATACAGCATCATGATATTACACCTATAGATGCACCTATTTCTGTGCAGGCTACTCTGGGTGACAAAGAGATCTCTGGAATACGGCGTGATCGTCGCATGGGAATAGCCGGAGTTCCCACCAAGCAAGACCGAGTCTACATAGTCGAACCAGTAGAAAGCCGTGAGGGCTGGGTGCGTGTCAGGGAGTACAAACTGATAGGCCAGACAGTACTGAGTATATACAAAAATATCGATGGCAAAATGATCAAGGACAAGCAGGCCATCCTAGAAGATGCTTACCTGCGTCCCAAAGGTGTTAATGAAGACGTAGATATCATTCGCACGAGTATGTGCTGGGTACCTGGCTTCGAGACGCAAGAAACCAACCAACGTCTAATTTCGACGTTCCAGGAAGTGGACGTAACAATAGAGCGCGGGTCAGTGAAGATGGCAGGCGACAAGAATCCTACACCGCTTCCGCACGACTAACCAATACATAAGCATATTGACAAAACCAAACAAATTTGCTAAAATATGCTTCGCATTCAGTTGAGTGTGGATGTTGGCACAACTCCAGTTGCGCTGCCCGTATCACTCCTGGATTGCACCTTGACATGTCAGTTACTGAGATATCGGATAATTGTTGCTTCCTGTGCGATGTAATCAAGTGTTGAATCTCCTGTTATGGTAAGAACGAGTTTCTTGCCCTGCCAGGAGATTGGACCAGATTATGGGCCATACCCGAGTCGTGCACATCCGTGCGCGCACCCATTCGAGCAAAACCCCTGCATGGAGGAAACATGAACAAGCGAACGACTCTCGCGCTCGTCGGCATCGTCGGCGTCTCCGCGCTCACCATCCCCACCACGGCGGCCTTCGCCGGCAACGGCAACCACGGCAACGACGGCCAGAAGGTGCACAAGAGCTACGTCTGCAAGTACGTGTCCAAGCCCGGTGAGGCGGAGCGCCTGCAGACGGGTCAGAACCCCATCTTCGTCGACAACCACGCCCTCCTCGGAGGCCCCGGTGACGTCTACGTCGGTCAGGAGTTCAAGGACGGCCAGTTCCGGTCCGTGGTCATCGTGGCCAACACGCCGAAGCTCAACCCCGAGCCCGGTGTCGACCAGTGCCCGCCCGTGACCCCGCCGCCCTCGCCGAGCCCGAGCCCGAGCAACACGCCCAGCGAGAGCCCCTCGCCGAGCCCGAGCAACACGCCCAGCGAGAGCCCCTCGCCGAGCCCGAGCCCGAAGCCCCCGGTCGTGAACCCGCCCGTCACCCCCCCGAAGGAGCCGGAGACCCCCAAGTCCCCCGACACCCCCAAGGAGAAGACGGTCGTTCCCGACCTGAACGAGGTGGACCTCTCCGAGACCGCCTGACCTGACGCCTCGGCGTCGATCGGTCACCCGGTGGGTGCGAGTACAGATCGCCGCGACTTCGCGACGAACCCTGACTCGCACCCATCCGGGTCGGCCATCGCTTCATCTTCACCTTTCCACCCCCCGCAACCCCATCCCCACACTCGTAACTGACATGTCATACAACCATTTGCACGTTTTTCGACACACCGCCAGGTGTGTTTTTTGTTGCCACAGCGTACACTGGAAGTGATGAGTACGAATCGAGTTGTCATCTACGTGCCCGGCCTGGGCGACAAGCGCCTCCGTGGCCAACAGTTCCTGGTGTCCACCTGGCGCTGGTGGGCCGTAGAGCCGATTATTTTTCAGATGAAGTGGGCTGACAAAGAGGACTTTGCGCCCAAATTTGCTCGCTTGTTACATCTGATAGATGACTTACACAGGCAGGGCAAAGACATCTCCATCGTCGGTACCAGTGCCGGCGCGACTGCGGCCATTCACGCATTCGCAGCCCGCAAGGATGTTATTCGTGGCATCGTTGTCATCTGTGGCAAAATCAACCGCCCAGAGGCCATAGGCAAAAGCTACCGCCGCAAAAACCCCGCCTTTGGCCAGTCGGCTGACAAAATCCAGCGTTCGCTCGATGAACTTAGCTTCGAGACAGACCGGCCACGGATATATTCCAGGTATGCGATATTTGATGAACTGGTTCCAAAGCAAGACAGTATCGTGGTTGGGGCTAAAAATCATATGGTAGTAGGTGTTGGACATGCCGTCACTATCGCGACTCAACTGCTGCTCGGTGCGCCCAGCTCTATTTACGATTTTTACAACAGCTCCGTAAGTGATAGAATAACCCCTGTAACCTAAACAAGAATCAGTACTTCATGGCACTATCGACACAACCCTACAAAGGCGCGCGTGACTTTTACCCGGAAGACAAGCGCCTGCAAAAATATATCTTTGGCAAACTTCGCGACACCGTCGAACGCTGGGGCTACGAAGAATACGACGCGCCACTCATTGAACCGACCGAACTATATCTTGCCAAAACTGGCCAGGAAATTGTGAATGAGCAAACCTACAGCTTTGAGGACAGAGGCGGCCGTCAGGTGGCGATTCGTCCAGAGATGACCCCAACGGTTAGTCGTATGGTGGCAGCCCGCCGCCAAGAGCTAGCTTATCCGCTGCGCTGGTACAACATTGGCAATCGCTGGCGCTATGAACGTCCGCAAAAGGGGCGATTCCGCGAGTTCTTTCAGCTGGACGTCGATATATTTGGCGTCGCGGGCCTAGCCGCCGAGCTGGAGTTGATTCAAATTGCCGATGATATCATGCGTAGCCTCGGTGCCCGCCGCAGTATGTTCAAGATTCGGCTCAACAGTCGCCGCTTTGTCGACTACCTGCTGCGCAACGTCATGCGCTATGACGAAGTGCAGGCATACAGCGTGGGTAAACTGATTGATCGCATGCACAAGATGCCCAAGGACGATTTTATAACGCAACTCGACGCGCTCAGCACGCCATCCCAGCGCGAAAGCGGTGTCGTGGAGCGGCTCTTAAAGATTCTAGCGGCAAAGGACATCACCGAATTACCTGATGATATACAGTCACACGAGACCACGCTGGAGCTCCAGACGGCACTGTCACAGCTGCGTGATGTGGGACTGACGCACGTGGTTTTTGATCCGACACTTATGCGTGGATTGGACTATTACACGGGTCTGGTATTTGAGGTGTTTGATACTGACCCAGACAACAGCAGGGCGTTATTCGGCGGCGGCCGCTATGATGGCCTAGTCGGATTGTTTGGTGTCGAACCAGTCCCGACCGTCGGGTTTGCCATGGGCGACGTGACGATGCTCGAATTCCTCAAGGGACACAAGCTGCTGCCCGAGCTTCACGCCGAGACACGTGTCTACGTGGCACTAGTCGGGGATGTGCTACATGACGCCCGCACAGTGCTGCGCGATTTGCGCCGCGAAGGGGTGAATATGGCGGTTGATATCACCGGTCGTAGCGTCGACAAGCAGTTCAAGACAGCTGACAAAAAGGGCATCCCGTACGTTCTCGTTATTGGCAAGCAAGAGCTGGAAGACGAGCGCTTCACCCTCAAGGATTTGCGAACTGGCAAAGAGGAACAGCATGGCATTGAACGTATCGCCAGTATTGTAGAAGACCGCCGCCATTCCGACGACGACTTAGATGTATGATAGCCATTAACCATGCCATGACCGGTGCCATCATTGGCCTAACGGTGCACAACCCTGTTGTAGCTGTCGTGGTGGCGCTGCTATCTCATCTAGTGTGCGACATGATTCCACATTTTGGAGCTGACGCAGCAAAGATAAAGACGACGGCTTTCGCGGCCTATCTAGTGATTGACGCGCTGTTATGCGTACTGCTCGTTAGTGTGTTGTTAGTGAGCGGAGTCTCGCATTGGCTGCTAGCCGCCGTCTGTGCCTTCGTTGCAACAGCACCTGATTTTATCTGGATTCGACGCTTTGTTGCCGCTCGCCACAATACTACCTTTCATCCGAATCGACTCGAGATGTTCCTCAAGCGCATCCAATGGTTCGAGCGCCCGAGTGGTGCAGTTGTTGAGCTAGTATGGGCGGCAGGTGCCATAACTATCCTGTCAAATATCCTCTAGCAATCGCTATCTCAATCTGTTAGGCTGGGTAGGTTGTGCCAGTATGGCAAAGACTTTAGGAACTAATCCCGACAATCACAGGCGTCGGATAGGAAGGCAAGGGACGATACATCCATGCAGATCAAGAAAGAATCGCTATCACCTACTAAGATTAAGCTGACTCTAGCCGCGGAGCAGTCAACGCTAGACGAAGCCAAGAATGAAGCACTCAAGCACCTGGCCCAGAACGTCAAAGTGCAAGGCTTTCGCGAAGGCAAGGCGCCGCTGAGCCTCATCGAAAAACAAGTTGATCAGCAGGCATTACAATCCGAGGTGTTGGAGCTAGCTGTCAACCGAATCTATGCCGAGGCTATCGGTGCTGACCGTCTGCGCCCAGTTGACAACCCGCAGATATCAATCACCAAGTTTGTCCCATTCACCGAGTTGGAGCTAACCGCTGAAGTAGTAGTTGTTGGCGACATCAAGCTGCCGGACTACAAAAAAATCAAGCTGGCAAAGCCAGCCGTCAAGGTCACGGCCAAGGATGTCGATGACGTCATCGAGAACTTGCGCAATCGCATGGCGGAGAAGAAAGATGTTACGCGAGCCGCCAAAGCTGGTGACGAGGTCGTCATTGACTTCACCGGCACCGATGCGAAGACCAAAGAGGCCATCGCTGGTGCTGACGGCAAAGACTACCCATTAATCTTGGGCAGTGACAGCTTTATTCCAGGTTTTGAGGATAATATCGTCGGTATGAAGGCAGATGAGACCAAAACATTTGATATCACCTTTCCTAAGGACTATGGCGTTGCCGCCCTGCAAAGTAAAAAGGTAACGTTCGAGGTCGCAGCCAAGAAGGTTGTTGAGCTCGAAAAGCCAAAGGTTGACGATGAATTCGCGGGAAAGATTGGCGCGTTTAAGACGCTCGATGACCTAAAGAAAGACATCAAGACACAGGTCACCGCCGAGAGGCAGCAAGAAGTTGATCGGCAGTACGAAAGCGACTTGTTGGAACAAATTGCCAAGAAGACCGATGCTGCCATCCCCGAAGTCCTCATCAACGAAGAAGTAGATCGTCAAATCCAGCAACTGCAACAGAACCTGATGTACCGCGGTCAGACTTGGGAAGAATTTCTCAAGAGTGAGGGCGTCAGTGAAGCCGAATATCGTGAACAGCAGCAACCGGTTGCCGAACTCCGTGTGACAGCTGGGCTAGCACTATCCGAAATTGCTGAAGCAGAAGATTTGATGGTGACATCAGAAGAGCTGGAACTGCGCATGCAACAGATGAAAGCACAGTACCAGGACCCAGCTATGCGAGCAGAACTGGACAAACCAGAAACGCAGCGGGAAGTAGCCAGCCGCATTCTCAGCGAAAAGACTATCGCCAAACTCACCGACTACGCCAGCAAATAGACAAATATATAAAAACGTGATATAACAGACGCCAGTATGGAATTTGACGGACAACCATCAGAATCACACGGTTTTTCACGGCTCAGCGACCGGCTGCATGCTGGCGCACGTACCGCGACCGGGCTACTACTGAGGGGGCTAGATATATATGCTGAACCGCCACACAATTGGCGCGAGGTGTTGGCTGCCGAGTTGCCTCAGCAGCGTCAGACCCCACCCGAAGAACCGCAGGAACAATAGACAATCTTGTATGCGATTAGCACTCTTGACCTATGAGTGCTAATTTCATATACTCAACTCATGAACCCACTAATTCAGCGAATAGGTCACACGGGTCGTGACCTGATGGTGAATCTAGTAGATCTGCTATCAATTGTAGTTTTTTGGAGGTAAGCGTATGAGTGTATTAGTCCCAACCGTCATAGAGAGCGAAGGCCGCTACGAGCGAGCCTACGACATCTATAGCCGGCTGTTAAAAGACCGCATAATTTTCCTAGGTAGTGACGTCAACGAAGCCAGCGCTAACATTATTGTGGCTCAGCTCCTATTTTTGCAGGCGGAGGATCCCAAGAAGGATATCTATTTCTATATCAATAGTCCTGGCGGCAGCGTCTATGACGCACTCGCCATCTATGACACCATGGAGTTCGTAACCAATGATGTCCAGACTGTTGGTATCGGTGTACAAGCGTCAGCGGCAGCGTTCCTGCTCAGCAGCGGCACCAAGGGCAAGCGATTCCTATTACCAAACAGCACCGTTATGATTCACCAGCCATCTTCCGGCACACGTGGCAAAGTCACCGACCAGGAAATCGACCTCAAGGAAAGCCTGCGTATCAAACGGCTCCTCGAGGAAATCATGGCAGGAAATACCGGTCAAAAGCCCTCCAAGATACATGAGGATATGGAACGCGACAAGTGGTTAACCGCCGAAGAGGCCAAGAAGTACGGTATCATCGATAAAATTATCACGAGTCCTCCAAAAGCTCGGGAAATAGACAAAAGAGCAAAACAATGCAATAGTATAACTCATGAAAGCTCGTGAGATGAAGCGCGCACCGCTGCCAGGCAGCGAAGTGTGGGGCGATCCTAACCAGCTGCTTCGTGAAACTGCGTACAATCCCGCGTACAAGCCGTTTATTGGTAGGTTTGGGTTTGTGGTTTCAACATGCAATATCGAGGTGGGCGAGAGGGTGCGACATGAACGGCATGCTTCGGGCCAAGGTGCTCTCCACGGCGTCGTAGAGTTAGTGGCTGATGACAGTGCGAGGGTGTATGCGCGCGAAGACGGTCCAAAGCTGAAATACAAACAACGTCATCCACAGACAATGCTCCGCTTAGGTCATGCAACCCTTCGACCACAAAGAGACGGTATTTTGGGCATGGCAGAGTTCACGGGCGTGGAGCTCACTGATGCCCAGTCTAATGTCAGCGCGGCAGTAGATGAAGTAAGAACACTCGATCTTAACGTGGGTATTCGACAATACAGTTCTGCATTGTTGCTCGCCACAATGCTGCGGCCGTTTTCTGGTGATATGGCATTCCGTGTGCCGTATCTCGCCTCGCAGTCTACAAGGGAATTCGCACAATTGCTCGATGTAGACAATGCGCCCGTTAAGCGTGGTCATCCGTCACTGAACCCCATGAGCATCGCATACCTCAGACAGTATCAGTTGTCTGGAGTTGAGACAGCTGCTACCACCATACCTTCCGGTGAGCATTATCATCCGCCAACGTTATTGGCACGCGCACAGCATGGCGCAACCTTGGTAACCAACTGGTATTTGCGCGGCACTGAAGATATCGGCTCAGATTTGTAGGTATCACAGCTTAAATTTGCGTTATTCGCAACAAGGGGTATACTTGCATCATAAAATTTTTATCAGGGTGGTCATAAGGAAAACAGCATGCCACACGCAAACAATTTTGAAATGCCATTAGATGTCGAGGTGAACCCTGGGCGAATGTCGAAAGAAATGTTTAGGGATATGCTTCCATTTGTTAAGGACCTGCACGAAATGGCAGACCACAACGCGTATGCACAAGTGATGATCGGCAGCCCTCAACTTGCAAATCATTACGAGCGTGCTCGGCAAATAATTGAATCAGTTGCAGGATACAACAGACCTCAGCCTGCATTGATCGCCTATACTGGTGGGTTAAGTGCGGGGAGGCTAGTACAGTGCGGCGTTTCTTCTCCAACTCGCTTTGCTGCGGTACCCAATATCTCGGAAGATGGTTTGACGTTAAACTTTAGTTTTTATGGTGATAGACGACTCGAGCATGAATTAGCAGATGTGAAATTACCTGATGATGGCGAGGCTAAAGCCTCCTTTCTGCAGTTTTCAGCGCACCATACGTGGTTCCGCACGTTAGAAGTCGTGACCTATCCAGAGACTGGTCTCCAACGAAGAGTTCTGGCTAGCAACATAATCGTCGGCGAGCGAGCAGTTAATGAATTTATGGATACACAACCAGCTATAGCGCAAAACGCACTTGACCGCGTGATGCACCCGGTTGCAGTTAAGGCTTGACGTTGACAGATCTATCAGATACGATGGTATGTAAGAAGTAGTGTAAGCTGAGCCGTGCTGTGTTTATTAAATCATTCCGGCACCAAACACGCTCGCTTAGGATCTTCGCGCGAAACAACCAAATTATCACCAACCAGTTAGCATACCGGTATTTGTAACATTGTGCGGTAACTTCGAAGACCGCACAGGGGCAGCTCCGGTGTGTTAGCGAATAAATCATAGGGGGCGTTGCTACCAACGTATGGCAAATACTACGTCAGCAAAGAAAACCAACACCACCAACCGGATTTACTTTACGAGCAATGACAATGCGCTCGATCTGCCGAGTCTGGTTAGTCACCAAAATACATCATTTCAATGGTTCGTCGAAGAGGGTCTCAGTGAGCTGCTTGCTGAAATCAGCCCTATAGACGACTACACAGGTGCTAAGCTCTCGTTGACCTTCAAGGATTACCACTTTGAAGAGCCGAAGATGACTGAGCAAGATGCTCGCGAGAACAACATCAGTTTTGAAGCTCCGCTCAAGGCCAAGGTCGAACTGACCAACAAAGTCACCGGCGAAGTCAAGGAACAGGAAATCTACCTGGGTGATTACCCATGGATGACCGAGCGCGGTACATTTGTGATTAACGGTGCTGAGCGCGTCGTTGTATCGCAGCTGATCCGCAGCGCCGGAGTATTCTTTACCGCTGACCCACACGGAGCAACCAGCCTATATGGTGCCAAAGTTATCCCAGGCCGTGGTGCGTGGCTGGAGTTTGAGACATCTGCCGCAGGCGCGATTTTCGTCAAGATTGACCGCAAGCGCAAGCTGCCAATAACAACTCTGCTTCGTGCCCTCGGCGTATCCGAGTCCGAGATGAAGGAAGCCTTCAAGCACGTTGACCAGGGCAAGCACAGCTATGTCCAGGCAACGCTCGAGAAAGACACCTCTCGCGGTCAGAACGACGCCCTCATTGAGGTATATCGACGACTCCGCCCAGGTGATCTGGCAACGGTCGACAACGCTCGTGGCCTTATCGAAAACATGTTCTACAACTTCAAGCGATTCGACTTTTCGCGCGTCGGTCGTTACAAAATCAACAAGCGCCTCGACCTCGATGTGCCAAACACGGTCGAAAACCGTGTTATGCGTATTGCCGACCTGATCGCTATCGTGGCGGAAATCATCCGACTCAACAACACGCAGGAACCAGCTGACGACATCGACAGCTTGGCAAACCGCCGCGTGAAGCTCGTAGGTGAATTAGTCCAGCGACAATTCCGCATCGGTCTGCTGCGCATGGTTCGCAACACCCAAGACCGCATGAGTATGAGCGAGATCGAAACCGTCCAACCTGGTCAGCTGATCAATGCTCGCCCGGTTGTGGCTGCGGTACGCGAGTTCTTTGCTAGCTCTCAGCTATCACAATTCATGGACCAGATTAACCCATTGTCCGAGCTCGCTCACAAGCGACGTCTGAGCTCGATGGGTCCTGGTGGTTTGAGCCGTGAACGCGCTGGCTTTGAAGTCCGTGATGCTCACGCTACTCACTATGGTCGTATTTGTGCCGTCGAGACACCAGAAGGTGCTAACATTGGTCTCGTCCTCAACCTGGCCAACTACGCTCGTGTCAACGAGTATGGCTTTGTTGAGACGCCATATCGAAAAGTCATCAACGCCGTTACTCCCAAGGACGCCGTTGGCCACATATGCCCGCGTCGACCTGGAAGACGAAAACGGCAAAGTGCTCGTCAAGGCAGGTGCCAAGATTAGCGCGGCAGATGCCGCCAAGCTCGCCAAGGTCACGAGCAAGGTCACCTGGCCAGTCAAGGCTCGTGTTACTGACGAAGTCGTCTACCTCGACGCATACGAAGAAGGTAACGCTGTCATCGCCGGCGCCGGTAACGAGCTGGACGAGCAGGGATACTTTGTCGACGATCGTGTCGGTGCTCGTTTCAACCTGAGCTCCGGCCAAGTTGACAGCGACGACGTCACTCACGTTGACGCCGCGCTGAACCAGATTATCGGTAGCAGCGCCGGACTCATCCCGTTCATCGAAAAGAACTACGTCTACCGCTCTCTCATGGGTAGTAACCAGCAGCGTCAGGCAGTGCCACTATTGCAGCCACAGGCTCCAATTGTCGGTACCGGTCTAGAGGAAGTTGCCGCTCGCAACACTGGTCAGGTCACACTGGCACGAAGGTGCTGGTGAAGTTGTCAAGCGCGACTGGTGAGGAAGTTGTCGTTAAGTACAAGGACGGCACCGTCACTTACCAGCCGCAGCACTTCATCCGCAGCAACGAAGGCACCAGCATCAACCAAAACGTTGTTGTCCAGACTGGCGACAAGGTTAAGAAAGGTGATGTCCTGATCGAAGGAATGTCTATCGAGGGCGGTGAGCTGGCACTCGGCAAAGACTTGCTGGCGGCATTCATGCCATGGGGTGGTTACAACTTCGAAGATGCTATCATCATTTCTCGCAAACTTGTCGAGGACGACACGCTGACCTCAATCCACATCGTTGACTTCATGATTGAAGTCCGCGAAACCAAGCTCGGCCCAGAAGTTGTTACCCGCGACATTCCAAATGTATCAGAAGACACACTGCGTCACCTCGACGAAGACGGTATTGTCCGCATCGGTGCCGAAGTGCACCCAGGCGACATCCTGGTCGGAAAAATTACACCAAAGGGTGAGCAAGAACTCAGCTCTGAAGAGCGTCTGCTGCGAGCCATCTTTGGTGAAAAAGCCAAGGAAGTTCGCGACACCTCACAGCGCATGAGCAACGGCAAGCACGGTAAAGTTGTCGGCGTGAAAGTATTCAGCCGCGAGAACGGCCACGAACTGAAGGCCGGTGTGCTGATGCAGATCCAGGTCTTCGTCGCCCAGATGCGTAAGATTAGCGTTGGTGACAAACTCGGTGGCCGACACGGTAACAAGGGTGTTATCGCCCGAATCCTGCCTGTCGAGGACATGCCATTCACAGAAGACGGAACTCCAATCGACATTATCTTGAACCCACTCGGTGTCCCATCACGTATGAACATCGGTCAGTTGTTCGAGACTCACCTTGGTATGGCTGCTCGTGCCCTCGGCATGAAGGTTGCCAGCCCATCATTCGATGGAGTGAGTGAAGAGAAAATTCACGAACTTCTCAAGGAAGCTGGCCTGCCCGAAGACGGCAAGCAGCAGCTGTTTGACGGCCGAACTGGTGAAGCATTCAAGGAGCGAACTACCGTCGGTAGTATGTACATGATTAAGCTGAACCACATGGTTGCCGACAAGATTCACGCTCGTTCAACTGGTCCATACACCATGGTGACGCAACAGCCACTCGGTGGTAAGGCGCAGAATGGTGGACAGCGATTTGGAGAGATGGAGGTCTGGGCACTGGAAGCATATGGCGCAGCCTACACACTGCAAGAAATGCTGACGATCAAGTCTGACGATGTCTACGGACGTTCCAAGGCATACGAGTCCATCATCAAGAAGACCGCTATCGTTGGTCCAAAGATTCCAGAAAGCTTCAACGTCCTAGTCAAAGAGCTGCAAGGTCTCGGCCTGAAGGTCGACCTGGCACAGCGCGACAATGTTGTTGACGCAGAAGAAGTATTGCAAGGCAACATCCGTGATGAGGCCGAGCACATTTCGACCGTAGAGGTTCCAGACGACGAGATTTCCAACGTGGACGTCACCGAGGAAGAACCAAGTGCAGATGAAGACTTTGAAGCCAACGAAGGCGCTGTCGAAGTGACCGAAGTCGAGGAAGACACGGTGCTCGTAACCGCTGACGATACAAATGTTACAGATGAAAATGAGGAGGAGGCCTAATGATGCGTCGCTATCAATCAGGTACAGACATCGCGGTATTTGACGCCGTTCGACTGGCCGTAGCTAGTGCCGGTGACATCCTAGACTGGAGTTACGGCGAAGTTACCAAGCCCGAAACTATTAACTACCGCACCCAAAAACCAGAGCGCGACGGATTGTTCTGTGAGCGTATTTTTGGCCCGGTCAAAGATATAAACCCGCACGACGCCAAGTACAAGGGTGTTCGATCGCGTGAAGCAGCCGTCGATAAAAACGGTGAACTCGTGACCAAAACCATCGTTCGACGTGAGCGCATGGGTCACATTAGCTTGGCCGTGCCCGTTGCACACATCTGGTTCCTGCGTGGTACGCCAAGTGCCATGGGACTTTTGCTTGGCATGACCGTCAAGAACCTGGAGCGGGTGGCCTACTTTGCCAGCTACATCATCAAGAGCGTCGACACCGAAGCTCGCGACAAGATGTTGGCCGACAAAGAAGCCGAGTTTGCCGCTGCCAAGGAAGCCATCAAGCTTCGCTACGAGAAAGAAGCCGAAGCAGAAGAGGCTAACGTCAAGGCTTTGGCCGAGATGCAAACCAAAGAAATTGACGAACTCACCGAAGAGTTCGAGCTGTTCCGTAACCAAGTCACTGGTCTCGACAAGTTCTAACTTGCTGAGCGAAACTGACTACCGTAACCTTCCGGACAATTTGCGCGAGCTTATCAGTGTCGGCATGGGTGGTGAAGCACTGCAAGACTTGCTGAAAGAAATTGACCTCAAAGAGCTGATAGCGTCACTGACCGCCGAGGCCGAAGATGCCAAGGGTCAGCGCAAGAAGAAGCTGATGAAGCGCCTGCGCTTGCTCGAAAGCATGGATCGTGCCGGTATCAAGCCAAGCAGCATGTGTCTGAGCGTCTTGCCGGTCATTCCTCCGGATCTTCGTCCAATGGTGCAGTTGACCGGTGGCCGTTTCGCAACCAGCGACCTCAACGACCTCTATCGTCGTGTCATCAACCGTAACAACCGACTCAAGAAGTTGATGGACCTCAACGCTCCCGAAGTCATTCGCCGCAACGAGCAGCGCATGCTGCAAGAAGCCGTTGACGCACTCATCGACAACAACAGTGCCCGCAGTGGTCGCGCCGTAGCCGCTACCGGCCAGCGCCGCCGCCTGAAGAGCCTCAGTGACTTGCTAAAGGGTAAGCAGGGTCGTTTCCGTCAAAACCTCCTCGGTAAGCGTGTCGACTACTCTGGTCGTTCGGTTATCGTGGCTGGTCCTGACCTAAAGATTGACCAGTGTGGTCTGCCGAAGATGATGGCACTCGAGCTGTTCAAACCATTTGTCATCGGTGAGCTGATTGAGAACGAGCACGCGCACAACATTCGTAGCGCCACTCGACTCATCGAGCTTGGCGAGACTGCCGTCTGGGATGCCCTGGACGAAGTCATTAAGGGCAAGTACGTCTTGCTCAACCGTGCGCCGTCACTCCACCGCCTCAGCATCCAGGCCTTTAAGCCAAAGCTGATTGAGGGTCGTGCAATCCAGTTGCATCCACTCGTCTGTAAGGGCTTTAACGCTGACTTCGACGGTGACCAGATGGCTGTTCACTTGCCATTGAGCGACAAGGCCCAGGCCGAAGCTCGTGACATCATGGCTGCAAACAAGAACTTGCTGAAACCTGCAGATGGTTCGCCAATCCTGCACATCGAGCAGGATATTGTGCTCGGCTGTTACTACCTGACGTACGACCGTCCTGTGTTCAAGGATCAGAAGCCAAAGGGCTTTGCCGACGTCAACGAAGCTTTGATGGCATTGGACGCCGGTAGCATCAAGCTACAGACGCCAATTCGCGTCAACTTCCGCGGCGAACACCGCACAACTACCCTGGGACGCGTCCTATTCAACGAAACCTTCCCCGAAGATTTCCCATTCCAGGATGAGGCAATGACCAAGAAGCGTCTGCAAAAGGTTATGGCCGCTGTCTACGCGAAGTTTGGTCAGGAAAAAACTGCCGAAATCGCCGACCTATTGAAGGAAATTGGCTTCCGTTACGCAACCGACTCAGGTCTGTCCATCGGTATGGGTGACTTCGACAAGATTGAAGGTATGGAGCAAGTTGTTCAAGACGGTGAGGACCGCGCAGCTGCCATCTCAGAGCAGTACGAGCAAGGCTTCATCACCAACGAGGAGCGCTACCGCCTGACAGTCGAAAACTGGCTGAAGGTAGAGGCTAAGGTACAGGAAATGCTCGCCGAGCAAATGACTGACCGTGACACCAGTACGTCTATCGCGATTAACTCTGGTGCTCGTGGTAACATCTCACAGCTACGAAATGCTGTCGGTATGCTCGGCGTCCAGCAGGATGCCAGTGGTGCCACCATTGAGTTGCCGGTCAAATCTGGCTACATCGCTGGTCTCGAGCCGCTGGAATACTTCACCGGTACCCGTGGTACCCGCAAGGCGCTCATCGACATCGCACTGAAGACCGCTGATGCCGGCTACCTGACTCGTCGTCTGGTTGACGTATCGCAAGATGTCTTCACTATCGAAGACGAGGATGGCCTGGACCCAGGTTTTGCAATGTTCCGCGAGGACGCTGCAACCATCGGTGTTAGTTACGCATCACGCCTCGAGGGCCGCTTTGCTGCCGAGAACCTCAAGGGCTTCATCAAGAAGGGTGAGCTCATTACCGCCGACATCGCTGAAGCGATTGATGCTGACGCAGACGTTGATGGGGTTAAGATCATGAGCGTCCTGAGCGCAACCAGCGTCAAGGGCACCCCTCGCAAGAGCTACGGCATCGACCCAGCCACAGGTAACTTGATCGCAATCCACCACCCAATTGGTGTCATTGCTGCCCAGAGTATCGGTGAGCCTGGTACTCAGCTGAGCCTCGACTCTAAGCACCGTTCCGGTGGTGCCCTCGCCGATGATACGGCACAGGGTCTGAGCCGTATCGAAGAGTTGTTCGAGGTCCGCGCGCCAAAGGGTCAGGCATACCTGACCGAAATCGCCGGTACCGTCAATCTCTACGAAGATGGTGACCACTACGTTGTCCAGGTCGCTGGCAAGGACGCCGAACCAGTCAATCTGACGCTTGGCAAACGCAATGCACACGTTGCTTCTGGCTCAGATGTTGCCGTAGGTGACGTCCTGGCAGCTAACGAAGATGGCTCTGAGCCACTTGTAGCCAGTGTTGCCGGTAAGGCAGATGTCAGTGCCAAGAAGATTGTCATCACGCCAGCTGGCCAGTCGAGCGTTCGCTACGAAATCCCAGGATTTAAGCAGATGATGATAAAGGACGGTGACACTGTTGTTGCCGGCCAGCGTCTGACGAGCGGTTCTATCAACCTGCATGACCTCATGCGTCTGCAGGGTGTTGAATCTACTCAGCGCTACATCATGAGCGAAGTGCTTCGCATATTCGCCGGCCAGGGTCAGAACATCGCCGACAAGCACCTTGAAATCATTGTGCACCAGATGTTCAGCCGTGTGCAGGTCGAAGAACCAGGTGACAGCGACTTTGTCACCGGTGACGTAGTCAGCAAGCTGGCCGTCGCTCGCGCGAACGAAGAGCTCGCAGTAAAGGGCAAGGACGCCGTCGTTGCGAATCAGTTGCTGCTTGGTATAACCAAGGCCAGCCTGGCAACCGACTCCTTCTTGAGTGCTGCCTCCTTCCAGGACACCACGCGTGTGCTGATTGCCGCTGCTACCAGTGGTAAGGTCGACAACCTGTACGGCCTGAAGGAAAACGTCATCCTCGGACGCAAGATCCCAGTGGGGACTGGCGCCATCGTCGAAGACGAAGAGGAAGTCGCCGAAGCAGTCGCCGCCTAGTCGACAGTACGGAACGTCCAGCCGTACGACACAAATCCCGCCTGAAATAGGGCGGGATTTGATATTAGACATATATACACAAATGTATTATAGTATGTCTGATGAAAGAGTTGTTGCCTCCCGTAGAAGAACCGGATGTACAAACACGTATTCAAAACTACCTCTATTATAAGTCCGAGGACGATACCAATGAACTGGCAGCTGAGTTCTATAATCCAGATATACCGCTGCCACGCACTGTCGTTATGATATGTTGCTGCGCACACCGAAGTACAGTGGATTGTGCCGGCTCTGCGCGAATATGCAGCACAGCAGGATTGTGATCCATTCGCCGTCTGTCTGTGGCTAAATTATCCAATGGATGCAGATGCTAGCGATTCGTTCGATGCAGTAAAAGCTGCCCGTACCGAATTTCCTGACTTAGATTTACGCATTAGTGGCATGTCGTATCAAGAGCCAACTATAGGACAAATCCGCAAAGACCTATGGGATTCCGTGCTGACACTGGCATACCACGAGGGTAACTTCGCGTCAGACAAACCCTCCGAGGATATCATAGGTATCAATCACGATATCGACACGGTACGCATCGACCAGCACTATATCAGAAATATTCAGCGCTATTACGAGCGGGCGGCTGCAAGTAGACTGCGCCAGCTTGGTATAGATGCCTCACTGCCAGTTCGCCACACACAGGTTCGACATGAGTATCCTGCAAAACGGTATCCAAATATTGCTAAAGGAGTGCTGCTTCAAGATTATTCAACGTATAGTGCGTATCCTAATGGTGCGTTCGAGGCCGGGACAGTCATACCCATGCTTCGATATGTGGAGCGAGGTGGTTTTGATCCAGAGGCGTTGGATTATGAAACTTCATTTGCGGGCGACATCATTGTCGGCATTCCACATACACGGCTCATAACGTCAGCTCGTAGATATGTTGACCGACTCGATGAACAAGGATTCGAGAACATCTGGAGTACGGGTTCATTTGGCGCAAACGACCGTTGCAGGACGACAGTTGATCGAGCGGATATCAGTCCGGGTCGTTTGGAGGATTTGCTGTTCGATGCGCTCGATTATCATGCCGATACGTACATCATCCCATCCCTGAACAAATACTATAATGACAACCTGATGAACGAAGTAGTTATAACTGGAGGCTTATCGGATACTAGCATGCAAGCTGCTAGGGTTGCGGTACAGTCATTAGTCCAGACGAGTATACAACGAATGGCACGAGCCGCGAGTATGGTAATGCCAACAGATAGCGTGTACCCGACAGTAGTCGCCGAGTCTGTGCCGGAAGCCTACGACCGTACATTGGAAAGCTGGGCCAAGCTGGGGCTGGACATACGAGTCTAGGCTTGTAGCACCATGCCCCATCTGTTATAATGAGGACAACGTTATCAACTTCGAGCTTTCGCTGTGGCTAAACATCAGAGCGAAATGGCAGTAGGGAAGATGATTCTCAGGATTGATACGTGAGTAATTATGTAACGCCGTCATCGTACGGCAGAAAGAAGGTGTATTTTGCCTACTATCAACCAGTTGGTGCGCAAAGGTCGCCAGGAAAAGGGCAAGAAGTCGAAGTCGCCGCACTTGCAGCGAGTCGTCAACACGCTCCAAACTACTAACTACGAAAAGGCTTCGCCATTCAAGCGTGGTGTCTGTGTCAAGGTCACAACCAAGACGCCAAAGAAGCCAAACTCGGCACTGCGTAAAGTTGCTCGTGTTCGTTTGACCAATGGTCACGAAGTCTGGGCATACATCGGTGGTGAGGGTCACAACCTGCAGGAGCACGCCGCTGTGCTCGTACGTGGTGGACGCGTTAAGGACCTTCCTGGTGTGCGTTACCACATCGTACGAGGTGCACTCGACCTCCAGGGCGTCAGCGACCGCAAGCAGGGCCGCAGTAAGTACGGTGCCAAGAAGGAGAGCAAGTAATGCCACGTAAAGTAACCAAAGCACTTACTCGCCCAGTCGCACCAGACCGCGTCTATAACAACGAAATGGTCACTCGCCTGATTAACCGCGTCATGCGCGACGGCAAAAAGCAAATCGCCGAACGCCTCGTCTACACTGGCATGCAAAAGGCCGCTGACAAGCTCAAGGTGCAGAACCCGCTCGAAGTCTTCGAGCAGGCGATGAAAAACGTCACTCCAGGCGTCGAGACACGTTCTCGCCGTGTCGGTGGTGCTAACTACCAGATTCCATTTGAGGTAAAGGGTCAGCGCCAAAAGCACTTGACCATGATGTGGTTCGTCGCCGCAGCCCGCGCCCGCAAGGGTATGAGCATGGCCGACCGCATCGCCCTAGAACTGGTTGACGCCTACAACGGCCAGGGTGCCGCAGTCAAGAAGCGTGAAGACACCCACAAGATGGCTGAAGCTAACCGCGCCTTCGCGCACTTCGCCCGAGGCTAAAATGTCTGAAGCTCAGTGCCCGCTCAGATTCGTATGTAAGCAGCCGGATAGTTGCGCAACTACGGGAATTGAGTTTGACACGCTAGACGGATACCCAGCAGATGTTGTAGATACACATGCCGTAGATGAAAAAGTCGGAGGGTACGTCGCACAGGAAGGCTTTATCAGTGAAGATAGATACTGGGATATTGCTAACTGGAACGAGGTATCAAACTCCTGGCCAATGCCTGTATGCGATGGGTCCGGCGCAAAGCGAAGATATGGTGACTATGGACCACTTGTTGATCCTCGAGACCGAGCCTGGCTTCGAAAACTCGGCATGGTTATACAAGGTACCACATGGGTAAATACACTAAAAAAAGCAGTTGAAGATCATCCAAACGCTCCATGGGTTGATACGTTCCAGGCAGAAATCAGTGCACATGACGAAAGGCAAGAGGCTGCTGTGCGAAGAAGCACTGAATACCAAATAGCAGAGCAAGCACCTGAAGCTTCACGCAGCGTGTTTCACAAGATCGCCAGAGCAGCAGGAATCGTAGATTAAATATTTGTAAATGAGTGATTGATAAAGGACAAGGAAACTATGGCACAGAAGAAATACCCAATGGGTAAAATACGAAACATCGGCATTATTGCCCACATCGACGCCGGTAAAACGACGACGACTGAGGGTATTTTGTACCGCACCGGTCTAAAGCACAAGATTGGTGCCGTACACGAAGGCGAAACCACCACTGACTGGATGGCCCAGGAGCGTGAGCGTGGTATTACCATCGTGTCTGCAGCCGTCACCTGCTACTGGAAAGACCACCAGATCAACATTATCGACACACCAGGTCACATCGACTTTACCGTTGAGGTGGAGCGTTCGCTGCGTGTGCTTGATGGTGCCGTCGTCGTATTTGACGGCAAGATGGGTGTCGAGTCTCAGTCCGAGACCGTCTGGCGTCAGGCTGACAAGTACCGTGTGCCACGGTTCTGCTTCATCAACAAGATTAACCAAACCGGCGGTGACTTCTACAAGTCGCTCGAGAGCATTCACAACCGTCTCAGTAAGCGCGCCTTCCCAATTCACCTGCCTATCGGTTTCGAACAAGAAATCAACGGTGTGGTCGACCTCATTGCAATGAAGTCGTACACCTACAAAGAATTTACTGATCACGAGCTAATCGAGGGCGAAGTACCTGCCGACATGATGGAAGAGGTCAAGCGCTACCGCAGCCTGCTCATCGAAAACGCTGTCGCCGAAGACGAAACCATGCTCGAGAAATACCTCGAAGAGGGTGAAGAAGGCTTCACTGCCGACGACATCAAGCACGCTATCCGTTACGCAACCTTGACTGGTGCATTCTTCCCAGTCACCGGTGGTGACGGCCGTGGTGTCATCGTCGAAAAGGTGCTGGACGCTGTGACCGAGCTGTTGCCTAGCCCAGAAGAGGCTGGCAGTGCTTGGGGTACACACCCGAAGACCGGCGAAGAGATTGAGCGCAAGCCAACCGAGACCGAGCCCCTGGCCGGCCTAGCCTTCAAGATTGCCACCGACCCATTCGTGGGTAAGCTGGCGTACTACCGTGTGTATTCAGGTACCCTGCAGTCAGGTAGCTATGTCTTTAACAGTTCTACTGGGCAGAAGGAGCGTGTCGGTCGTATCGTCCGCATGCAAGCCGACAAGCGCGAAGAAGTGCCAGAAGTAACCGCCGGTGACATTGCTGCTATCGTCGGGCTCAAGGGCACTACCACTGGTAACACACTGTGTGATCAGACCAATCCGATTGTTCTTGAAAGTATCGACTTCCCAGAGCCACCAGTATCTATCGCCATCGAGCCAAAGACCAAGAGTGACCAGGAGAAGATGAGTGTCGCCCTGCAGCGCCTGGCAGAAGAAGACCCTACCTTCCGTGTTCACGTTGATGACGAGACCGGTCAGACCATCATCTCCGGTATGGGTGAGCTGCACCTCGAAATCCTAGTTGACCGCATGAAGCGCGAATTTAACGTTGAAGCCAACATTGGTCAGCCACAGGTTGCCTACCGCGAGACCATCCGCAAGGATGCCGTCGAAGTCCAAGGTAAGTTCGTCCGCCAGTCCGGTGGACGTGGCCAGTACGGTGACGTATGGCTACGCCTATCACAGAACGAAGCCGGTAAGGGCTTTGAGTTCATCGACTCTATCAAGGGTGGTGTGGTGCCGAGCGAATACATTACCTCAGTCCGCAAGGGTATCGAGGAAGCCATGAGTAACGGTGTGATTGCCGGCTACCCGGTCGTTGACATCAAGGCCGAGCTGTATGACGGTAGCTACCACGAAGTTGACTCATCCGAAATGGCCTTCACCATCGCTGGTTCCATGGCGTTGCAAGAGGGTGTCAAGAAGGCTCAGCCGACGCTGCTCGAGCCAGTCATGAAAGTCGTCGTTGTGACTCCTGAGGAGTTCATGGGTGACGTCATCGGTGACCTGAACAGTAAGCGTGGTCGTATCGAAGGCATGGAAGACCTCCAGGCCGGCGTCAAGGAGATCACCGCGTTTGTCCCACTCGGCGAAATGTTCGGCTATACGACGAACCTTCGTAGCAACACCCAGGGTCGAGCCAGCTCCAGCATGGAGCTTGACCACTATGCCGACGTGCCAAACCACGTTGCCGATGCCATCGTTGCCAAGAACTCTAAATAAACCAACGTTTCATGACTGCCCCAGAACTACCAGACTACCGAGAACGTTTAGGTGGGGCTATTCATGAAACCAGCGGTTTCACCGCTCCTGCCTTGTACGATCGCCTGGGATTTATTTTCCCAGGTGGTTTTACGACGCCTCAGCGTGTCGGTCATGTCATGATGGCATTTGTGCAGTCCGGTACTCGCGTTGAACCTCACCCCGTATTGCCGGCATTTGAATACGAAAAAGGCGAGCCATTATATACGGAATTCCCGCAGCATTCGACCATAGCTGACGAAATTATGCGCTGTGGCGTGACTGATGACCGACTTGCACTACTTGCGCACGGCTACATCTGGCAACAACGCTCCAGTATGCTAAAGCCGTACGTCATGGCACTGTTAAGCTATGACAGCGATAGTCGACAGCGGGTGGATGACCTAATCCCCATGACTGACAGCACTGGCCAGCTGCATGATCATGATGTCTTTATGGCATATTCAGGTGAGTCATACGATACACATACGTATCGGATTAGAGCTGGAGAAGCGCGACTCATGGATCCGGCCATCATGCCGGCAGAAATCAGCTTAGATCTGCAGGATATTGCGAGGAGAGTACGGACTGGAGAGGTTTAAACGTATGTCTAGAAGTACAACATTAGAAGCAGCCCGGCCGAAAATATCAGAGCAGTTAACGTCAGTGCTTCATTCGCCTGACGCAAGTCCTGAGTTGTCTGTGCTCGATCTAAACCCGGACATGCTCAAGCATGCAGCCGGTTTAGGTCGTCTGGACATGGGAATATGGCTAGCAACCACCATTTTTTCGTATCCCGATTCCAGGGTTGCTGCCTTGGTTAAAAATCCGATGATAGATGCAAAAGTTATCTCACATTCCGCGACACGGCATGGCGTCTACAACAACTATTGCGATGTAGCCATCGAGCCATACTGGTCAATGTTGTTGGCTCGTCGGCAAGATTCGCGAACCGATTTTGTTGCAATGACGACACGGTGTACTTATCACATTCCCGAACAGGAAATTGACGCTTATACAAGACTTTCAGCAGACCTCCCGTGGCTGACGTCTGTTGTTGTTGTCGGAAAGGATTTTACGTGGCATCGCTTCATGATTCAGTCCGGTTCGTGTGAATCGTTACCGAGTATCGATTGACGAAAAGTTGCAAATCTTTCGCAGCAGTCGCACAATAGCCATCCAAGATGCCCGCATTCGTTACTCTGATTGAGCGACGATTGTATGTAGGCGTGAAATCCACTATTTCAAAGGGACTGATAACATCCATGAACACACCGAGCGATATTCCAGTAGAACGCGCCACACATATACCAACTGAAGCTGACCGGATTTTGGACGAGTTTAGGCAAGTGAATATCGAGTGTGGCGACATGCTGATGAACACAAATGCCTGCCCGATAGAAACAGGGAATAAACTTCGACAAGCCAATGAGCTGGGCGAATCCCTACGTCGAGCTCGCAAGAATTCTGAGCATCCCAACCGCAATGGCCGCCGGATGCTGCAAAGTGTCCTGGTGCGGGTGATGCCGAGCCTAGGTTATGGCGACTAATTTCTTGCCGTCTTAATCTTTACAAAAGTAAGCTTTTTCTCTATACTTCATCTGTATCTCGCGTGAGGGCGTTGCTCTCGTACGGCTTGTGCGAAAGCAATATGGACCGCGTGAACGCTTCATTAATCAACGTAATAAAATGAGTAAAGGAGTTCTACCACTTATGGCAGGAACATTTGACCGAAGCAAGCCGCACGTCAACGTTGGAACTATGGGCCACGTCGACCACGGTAAGACAACACTAACAGCTGCAATCACTTCTACGCTCGCTAAGAAACTTCCTAGCGACGTTAACAAGCCGATTGCCTATGACCAAATTGACAACGCACCAGAGGAAAAGCAGCGTGGTATTACTATCGCTACCTCTCACCAGGAATATGAAAGCGAAAAGCGTCACTACGCTCACGTTGACATGCCTGGTCACGCCGACTACGTCAAGAACATGATTACCGGTGCCGCACAGGTTGACGGTGCTATTCTCGTCGTGTCAGCTGCTGACGGCCCTATGCCTCAGACTCGTGAGCACGTTCTGTTGGCTCGCCAGGTTGGCGTGCCTAAGATCGTCGTCTTCTTGAACAAGATGGACCTCGCTGACCCAGAGCTGACTGACCTCGTCGAAGAGGAAGTTCGTGAGCTCTTGGAAAAGAACGACTTTGACAAGGACTGCCCAATCATCCGCGGTTCAGCTACCAAGGCACTCGAAGGCGATGCAGCCAACGAAGATGCAGTCATGGAGCTGGTCAAGGCTATGGATGACTACATCCCAGAGCCAAAGCGCGACCTAGACAAGCCATTCCTGATGCCTATCGAGGACGTGTTCTCGATTAAGGGTCGTGGTACGGTTGCTACCGGTCGTGTAGAACAGGGTATCGTCAAGGTTAACGACGAAGTTGAAATCGTCGGTGTCCGTGACACACGTAAGTCAGTCGTGACCGGTATCGAGGCCTTCAAGAAGAGCCTGGACCAAGGTCAGGCTGGTGACAACGCTGGTGTACTGCTGCGTGGTATTGAGCGCGACGACATTGAGCGCGGTCAGGTCCTCGCTAAGCCAGGTACTATCACTCCTCACACCGAATTTGACGCTGAAGTCTACGTCCTGAGCAAGGACGAGGGTGGTCGTCACACACCATTCTTCAAGGGCTACAAGCCTCAGTTCTACTTCCGTACTACGGACGTAACTGGTGAAGTTGAGCTACCAGCTGACAAGGAAATGGTCATGCCTGGTGACACTGTAACCTTCAAGGTTAAGTTGCTCGCACCTATCGCCATGGAACAGGGTCTGCGCTTCGCTATTCGCGAAGGTGGCCGTACCGTCGGTGCTGGTGTCGTTACCAAGATCAACAAATAATCTCGTTGATCTAACTGTCACAGAGCGCTCTAATGAGCGCTCTGTTTCATTGACAATACTTTCACAACAATTATAATACATGTCAAATATGGCATCTCTTGAAGGTATTGATTGGCTACACAGTCCTGAGCGTCGAAGACGAGACGTTCTGTGTAGTTTGGGTGCTTTGCCGTTTGTATCTACTGCAACAGTGATGGCCGGAATGAGTGTTGCGGCAGTCGATGGGTATAGTCCATTGTTTTCTCAGACAAGAGCGAGCCGGTTTGGTGGGAATTTTACGATATACAAACTGAGGACAATGCATCCGTCTACTCCAGATAGCGACAGTGACGGGGCGCGTGATCCCCGAGCAACGAGGTTAGGAAAAATGTTGCGCGCCAGTAGTGTTGATGAGTCGCCACAGTTTTTCAATATATTGGAGGGGACGATGTCAATGGTGGGTCCCAGGCCTATACTCCGGATGGTTCAGGAAGATATTTATGACAAGTTGCCTCGCAGTGTCCGTGATCATTGGCTTGCTGCTCGATCAGTTGCCCTGCCAGGATTATTTAATCCATTTACCGCGAGCATTGTCCGATATGACCAGCCCGATACTCCACTGCAACGTGCAGTGTCAGAAATTGACTACGTGGAACGTGCTAGCAAAAGCGTCGACACCCAAATAATCTACGATACGATAGTGGGCTCCCTAGGCCGAAAGCAACTAGGATATTCGGAGACAGAGCAGACTCTCATGGCTCCAGCTCACGAAGTCTCAGGGTAAATCCGAACTATCGCGGGTTTTGCTTATGGTTACAAACGGGCGTATACTGACGGTATTCATAAACCAAACGCTTGTGTCCAGGGTATGAACGGAATGCCAAGGGCGCGAAAGGGGTAGATATGGGAACACAGCTAGCTGGCAAAAACATAGCCGGCACTGCTCGCTATGGCACAGCATTTATTGAGGGCGGCTATCATTCGTTGAGTCCACAGGAACAGGAAGAGTGGCATCGGTTCGCCGGTGAACACACGATTGTCCTATCCGGCGAAGGCAAAGGGCCTGGCGTCGTAGTTGATCCTCGTGAATGTGAGATTATTGACGGTGAAGTTTCGCTGGTGCCATCGGTCATCGATCTTACCCACAACGACTAGTAACCTTGACAAATCCGACAATAGTGACACAATAGACGGTAATAGTTCGTGAATAACAGGTATCATAGATGGCTGGAGCAGAAACGGTATTATCTTTGGCAAACGATAGTCTACATGTGGTAGGCGGAGGCTTGTCGGCAGCGGCGAGCTCCACGTTGGCACTGGTTAGGCCTCAGCACGCCAACGAGTCGCACGAACTCACACCTGCAGAAAGAGCCAGCATTGAACTGAGAACAGATAGCTATGGGAATCAGGTCAACGTGCTGCTGTCGGGCTGCAGAACCAACGGCGAAATTGTGTCACGAATGGTTGGACCAACTCTTGATCGCTTCGGCGCATCAGCCACACTCGTGTACCCAAAGCAAGGATGTTCGTACGAAAGTATTCGGGATAACCTAATCGATGTGCGGCGCAGGTTTGGCCAAGAAACTCCCTTTAACCTCATCGCCATATCTATGGGAGGTATGCTAGTCAACCGACTGTATCAGGATGAGCGTTTCCGGGATGGTTTCGGCCCCGTCGAATCACTGGTCATTGACTCAGCTCCTAGTGCTCCTGGAGACATACGACTGATGGCTAAAGCTGGACTAGACTTTGCTCGAGTGGCTAGCCGCTTGCCATTGCACGATGCCAGCGCGTGGTTTGCCCAAAAAGTCTCGCAGCGTGCTACCAATTTCTCGCGTGAAACCATTATGTCCGAGATTGATCCAGAACGAATCAATCCTGATATCGCATACGAGCACCGTGCATTTACGCACTCCGTCGGCTTAGGAGTCATTGATGCGCAGTACCGAACCATTATGAGCCATGAGGTCACCAGGGGCTCCCTGGCACGTTTTGCCGGACGGGTAGTCTACCTGACGACTCGCAACGATGCAGTGGTCAATACCAGGCGTGCAGCAGCCAAGTACGCCGAAGCAGTCGGTGACAGGTTCTCTGTAGTTATCAATGACGACTTGACCGATACATTCCATGCCACGGTAACGGATCACCCTGGCCAGCTCGAGAAGTTCCTCTCACCAGCCTAATCCGTATCTGTTGCCATTTGGTGCAAAACAGGGTATACTTGCTTTCACATATCAATCGTGTCGAGAACTCGCTCGGTCACTCATCACTCCGTGAGAGGTTACGACACACAATAACAAGGAGTTATCCAAAATGGCTGACGCAAAACCAGCAGCGGACGCAAAACAGCGTATCCGTATCCGCCTCAAGGCGTATGACCACAAGGTCATTGACCAGGCCGCAAAACAAATCGTAGACACCGCCCTGCGCACAGGCGCAAGCTTGGCCGGGCCAATCCCACTGCCAACCCGTAAGAGCACCTTTACGGTGGTCAAAAGCCCACATGTCTACAAGAAGGGCCGCGAACAGTTCGAGATGCGCGTGCACAAGCGCCTCATCGACGTATTTGAGCCAACGCCAAAGACGATTGACTCGCTGATGAACCTCAGCTTGCCAGCCGGCTGCGACGTCGAAATCAAGATGTAACACACAATCACCGACGATCTACCATGTCTTCTGAACGCAATCTATCCGAAATCCGCAAAGTGCGTGAGCAGTTTACAAGATCGAGAATCGCAAAATACTCTAGTGAGCTTCTGTTGCGAACATTAACGTTCACTATGGCGGTTTCCAGCGGGAACGCCGATAAACTCAAGCATCTTAAAGATCCCGAGCACACCTCTGGCTTAATAGAGGGTGCAGTGATTGCAGACCGTCTCTGTTTTCCAGCTGTTGAAGCTGCCGGAGAGTTGGTGCTAAAACAGGGATCGGCCGGACGATGGCTGGGTTACGATTTTAAGCGGCCGGACGAATTCCCGATTGCGGCGCGCCGGGGCACACTGTTGCAAGAATTCGAAGGCCAGATGTTATACGCAGATCTTGCAGATCGGAATACCAATGATCCTTCACACAGGACCCCAACTACGCCAATCAATGTTTACAGCATAGACCACATTTTGAGCATCTCATCGCCCTCGCTCGACTATCTAACCGAAGGCGGTTTTCTAGTGCGCAGAAGTCACGAGCAAGCGTATGAAATTGCCGGAGCAGTCGAACTCATCGGTGGATTACGTTCAAGGGGCGTAGCCGATCTCCCGGTTTACCAAATTACTCCACGCGGCAACTCCTTAATTATGCTTGCGCCAGATGGAGGCGATGCAACACCCAAAGAGGATAGACAACCAGAGTTCAGTCCAGCACGAATCCCCGGGTTATTAACGCATTAGACCAACTCGCCGATTAACACGGGCACATGAGTGTGCTTTAATAGTGCTAATGGCAAAAACAAAACAAACAGCCAAGCGCAAACAGTCGTCACAGATGAATAGCGACGGTGTATATCTGTTGAAACTAGTACTCTATGTCATCCTGGGCACGCAATGGCTGTGGATTGTGCCGTCAGAGGGGACGTCATATCCCGTCCCAATTGGACTACTGCTGGGGATGATATTCGCAGCTCATGAACATTTTCGCGTCGATCGCAAGATCGAATATGCAATCCTATTGGCGGCCATGCTGGTTGGCTTTGTTGCCAAAATTGGCATATTCGTGACTCTCTGACGGTCCAATTCGTGCTACCATAGTTGGTAGTATGGAATTTCGACAAAAACTAGGAGTTATGGGCGAATATCTGACCGGTTTAGGTGTCGCAGCAGTGGGTATAGCCGGTATGTCAGAGCTATATGATCGCGGCAATGAGGAGGGAATGCTCTATGTGGGCTTCGTAGCCACCTGTGGAGCCACCTTGCTCGTTCTTGATTCAGTCAATCGTGGCCGCGACGCCGAAGCTCAGGCTTCAATCGAGCAGCAGAACGATTATTGAAGTAGAATTTGCAACATATTGACAGGAGTAGCGAATTAATGCTACTCTGTTATGGTATCAAACAAAACCTGTACTTGATGTATTAGGAAGGTCTGTCAAACAACAGATGGAAACCGCCCAATCATCAAGCGTTTTTATGTCTGAAGCATATAAGCATAACAGGGGTAATAAAGGAGAGGCGCGCGTGCAAACGTGCAAAACGCTATGAAAGCACTCATCACACGAAAGGTTGGCATGACCAGTACCATCGCAGAAGACGGTACCATGACTGCTGTTACCTTGCTTTCCGCTAGTCCCTGCGTCATTACGCAGGTCAAGACCGACGAAACTGACGGCTACACCGCTGTGCAGCTCGGTTTTGAAGAGGGCAAAAAGCAAAACATCAACAAGGCCCAAGCAGGGTCACTTTAAGGCCGCCGGAATGCTCCCGAAGATTATTCGCGAGTTCCGTGTACCCGAAATCACCGAAGACCTCAAGGTTGGAGAAAGTATCAGCCCCGAGGTCTTTTCAGTTGGCGACGTTATCGACGCCACTGGTAACAGCAAGGGTAAGGGTTGGGCTGGTACCATCAAGCGCCACAACTTCCATCGCCAGCGCGCAACGCACGGTGGTAAAGGTAACACCCGTAAAGTTGGTTCTATCGGTTGCATGTACCCTCAGCACATTTTCAAGGGCAAAAAGATGGCCGGTCAGATGGGTGACGAGCAAGTCACCGTCAAGAACCTAAAGATTGCCATCGTAGACGCTGAGAACAACGTCATCGGCGTTACCGGTGCTGTCCCAGGCCCGCGCAAGGGCATCGTAATTATCAAGGAGGCGGTCAACCATGGCTAATATCCCTACATACACCAAGTCAGGCACCAAAGCTACAACTGCCGCCAAGCTCGAACAAGGATGTCTTCGAAGTCATCCCAGAGAACCACGAACTACTCAAGCAGGCCTACGTCGCTTACCAGAGCAACGGCCGCGACAACTACGCTGTCGTCAAAACTCGTGGTCTCGTCCGTGGTGGTGGCCGCAAGCCATGGCGCCAAAAAGGCACCGGCCGAGCACGTTTCGGTTCATCCCGTAACCCTATTTGGCGCGGTGGTGGTATCGTATTTGGTCCAACCGGCGAAGAGAACTACACCAAGCAGATGAATGTTAAGGCCAAGCGCCTGGCTATCCGCCAAGCTCTTAGCCTCAAGGCGCAAGCTGGCAAGATCGTCGTCATCGAGACCTTCGAATGTAAAGACGGCAAAGTCTCCGACACTGTCAAATTGTTCAACAAGATCGGTGCAACCGGTCGTGTGCTGTTGGCAGTTACCCAGAAGGATGCACTCGTCGAGCGCGCCACTAACAACCTGCAAAAGGTCAAAGCAACCGATGTTCGTTACCTGAATGTATACGATATTTTGAACGCTGACACGCTCGTCATCAGCAAGAAGGCACTGGAAGTGCTGGACGCATGGCTCGGTACAGCGACGAAGGAGGCCAAGTAATGAGTATGTCAATGCCACTGAAGCCTCGCATGAGCGAGAAGGCCTTTGGTCAGAGCCAAACGGGTACGTACGTATTTGTTGTACCTGGTGATGCCAACAAGCAATCCGTCGCAGAAGCTATTACTGCTCAGTTCGGAGTTCGTGTTGACACAGTTAACATCACCGTCCTAAAGGGCAAGAGCAAGCGCACTATCAGCCAAAAGGGTCGCCGTGTCCTCCAGGGACGAACAACCGATGTAAAGAAGGCCTATGTCACTCTCGCTGAAGGTGAGAAACTGCCAATCTTCGACGCAATCGAGGAAGAGGAAGCCAAGCAGGCCGAGACCCAGGAAAAGCTGAGCAAGGCCGCCGAAAAGGCCGCTGAGAAAGAAGCTAAGAAAGCCGCGAAGGAGAAGAAGTAATGGCGATTAAAACACTACAATCCAACTACTCCCGGCCGACGCGGCATGAGCAGCCAGGACTTCGACGGTATCACTACCAAGAAGCCACTGAAGTCTCTCGTCGTTGCAAAGCGTCGCGGCAACGGTCGCAACAACCAGGGCCGTATCACGACCCGTCACAAGGGTGGTGGCGCTCGCAAGTTCTACCGCATGGTTAACTTCAAGCTTGCTGCAGGCACCGAGGCAGTCATCGAACACATTGAGTACGATCCCAACCGCTCCGCTCGACTAGCTCGTATCAAGGAAACAATGGTACGTATCACTACATCCTGGCTGCCAAAGGCATGAAGGTCGGCCAGAAGATTTCTGCCGGCGAAGAAGTTGCCATCGAGACTGGTAACCGCCTGCCACTCAAAGCTATCCCAGTCGGTAGCACCATTCACGCCATCGAAATGACACCCGGCAAGGGTGCCCAGATGGTTCGCAGCGCTGGTAACGGCGCGCAGCTGATGGCCAAAGAGGGTGAATATGGTCAGGTGCGATTGCCAAGCGGCGAAGTCCGTATGGTTCACCTGGAGTGCACCGCCAGCCTGGGTAGCCTTGGTAACGAACAGCACCAAAACATCAAGATTGGTAAAGCTGGCCGTAGCCGACACAAGGGTATTCGCCCAAGTGTCCGTGGTGTTGTTATGAACGCGGCAGATCACCCACACGGTGGTGGTGACGGTGGTCGTCACGGTATCGGTGGTGGTAAAAACCACGGTTCTGCGCCTAAGACGCCATGGGGTCAGAAGACCTTGGGCTACAAGACCCGTCGACGCAAGAGCACTAATAAATTTATCGTAAGAAGCCGTCATGCGGCCAAGAGGAAATAAGGAGGTAAGATATGAGTCGTTCACTCAAGAAAGGTCCATTCATCGATTTCAAGCTCGCCAAGAAGGTAGATGCGCTTGGACCGAAGATCGTACCATCATCAAGACCTGGGCACGTAGCCAGCACAATTCCGCCAGAGTTTGTTGGCCGCACCATCGCAGTCCACAACGGCAAGGTACACGTCCCGGTTTTCATTACAGAAAACATGGTTGGTCACAAACTCGGTGAGTTTGCGCCGACCCGTAAGTTCCGTACGCACGGTGGAAAGCTGGCGAAAAGGTAGGCCAATATGAGTACTGGAGTAAAAGCACTCGGAAATAAAACAGGTGTCCGCGCGAGCGCGATGGGCGTTCGACTGAGCCCCCGCAAGGTTGCGGTGGTGGCTAGCCTGGTTCGTGGCCGCACTGTAGAGGATGCACTGACTATTCTCGAGCACACCCCACGCCGCAGCGCTGTTGCCGTCAGCAAAGTTATCAAGAGTGCCAAGGCTAACGCCGACCACAACCACGGCTACAAGCCAGCCACACTGAAGATCACCGAAATTACTGTTACGCCTGGGCCACGACTGAAGCGATTACCAGCCTGCCGCCCATGGCCGTGCATTGCCATTCCAGAAGAAGACTTCTCACATCACCGTAATTGTCGATGGTGAGAAGCGTGAAGTTAAAAAACCTGCTGCAGCCAAGACGGCAAGCAAGCCAGCCAATAGTAAGGAGACAAAGTAATGTTCATCGCAAGGGAAAAGAGCAGCCAGAGCGAAAAATCGCACTTTTTCGCCCTGCGCGATGAGAAAAACCGACAGGTTTGTCTCATAACCAACAAGGAGGCCAAATAATGGGTCAAAAAGTAAATCCTATTAGCATGCGCCTCCAGGTTAACAAGGACTGGCGCAGCAAGTGGTTCGTAGAAAAGCGTGACTACGCCAAGTTCCTCGAGAGCGACCTGAGAGTCCGCAAGCTCATCGACAAAAAGGTCGGTAGCCGTGGTGCTATCAACCGCGTCGAGATTAGCCGAACTGCCAACCTCGTGACTGTCACTATCAGCACCGCCAAAGCCGGTGTCGTGATTGGTCGCGGTGGTCAGGGTGTACAAGAGCTGAAGGACACTATTGAGAAAATCTATGGTATCCCTACTCGAGTAAACATTGAAGAAATTAAAAAGCCTGAGCTCTACGCCAAGCTGGTTGCCGAAAACATCGCCTTTCAGCTGGAGCGTCGCATGAGTTTCCGCCGTGCCATCAAGTCAGTCTGCCGCCAACACTATGCGTGCAGGTGCTAAAGGTATTCGTATCGAAGTCGCTGGTCGACTGAACGGTGCCGAGATGAGCCGCCGTGAAAAAGAGGTTGCCGGTTCGGTACCACTTCACACAATGCGCGCCGACATCGACTACGCCCAGGTTAACGCCCAGACCGTCGCTGGCATCATCGGCGTCAAGGTCTGGATCTACAAGGGGGAAGCATCATGAAGCTCCAGTTTGTAGTTCAGAAAAAGAGCAGCCAGAGCCAAAATTCGCACATTTTGGCCGTGCGCTATGAGAAAAACCTTGGGTTTGTCTCATGCGTTTGCAGAGGGGAGGCGCAGTAATGTTACTTCCAAAGCGAACTAAATTTCGCAAGGTACGCAAGGGCAAAATCCGTGGTGTCGCAACCAGCGGCAACTACATTGCTCACGGCGACTACGCCTTGCAGTCACAGAGCCACGAGCGTATTACTTCTCGCCAAATTGAGGCCGCTCGACAGGCGATGACACGCCACATCAAGCGTGGTGGTAAAATCTGGATCCGCATTTTCCCTCACACCCCTGTTACGCGCAAGCCACAGGATGTAAAGATGGGTAGCGGTAAAGGTAACCCAGAGTTCTTTGCGGCCAAGGTACGCCCCGGCACGATCATGTTTGAGATGCAGGGAGTGCCCGAGGAGTACGCACGCGAGGCAATGCGCCTGGCTGCACACAAACTACCGGTAAAGACTAAGTTTCTGACACGGGAGGATGTCATAGCATGAAAGTTGCAGAAATCCGCAAATTATCAACAGCCGAGCTGACGACCGAGAGCACCAAGCTCCGCGAAGAGATTGCCGACCTGAAGCGTCGCCTACACATGGGTGAGATTCAGAACGTTCGACTTATTCGTGGCAAGCGCAAAGATCTCGCTCGAATGTTGACAGTACTGAGCGAACAATTAGTCAAGGAGGCAAAATAATGTTTTGCCCAACCATCAGTAAGGAAAAGAGCAGCCAGAGCCAAAATTCGCACATTTTGGCCCTGCGCGATGAGAAAAACGTAGTTTGTCTCATGGAAGTAAAGGAGGCCAAGTAATGGCGAAGACAATCATCGGTACGGTGTCGCAGCAACAAGACCGACAAGACCATCGTCGTTACGGTCCAAACCCGTAAGACACATCCACTCTACCGCAAACAATACACTGTCAGTACCAAATTCATGGCACATGACGAAAACAACGAAGCTCAAGTTGGCGACAAGGTCGCCATCAGTCGAGACTCGTCCCATCAGCGCTCGTAAGCGTTTCAAGCTCGATCGCATTATCGAGAAGCCAAAACTGCGCGAGGATTCGCTCGCAGTTGCCAAGCCAGAAGATGATGGCAAGGACAAGCCAGTTAAGGCAGCCGACAAGGAGGAGAAGTAATGATTCAACAAGAATCACGCCTCGTTGTCTGTGACAACAGTGGTGCGCGCGAGATCCTATGTATCCGCGTCCTTGGTGGCACCCGCCGCCGTTACGCACGAGTCGGTGACATCATCGTCGCCACCGTCAAGGAAGCCGCACCAAACGGTACAGTCAAGAAGAAGACCGTCGTTAGGGCAGTTGTGGTCCGCACCCGCGACCAGATCCGCCGCAAAGACGGCAGCACCATTAAGTTTGATGACAACGCCGCTGTTATCATCGGCGACGACAAACAACCACGCGGCTACTCGTATCTTTGGCCCAGTGCCACGCGAGCTACGTGACCAGGGCTACGCAAAGATCATTAGCCTGGCACCGGAGGTACTGTAATGAGTAAGCAACCAACAACTACAACGACCTACAAGATTCGCCTCAAAAAGGGCGATACGGTTGTCGTACGCACCGGTAAGTACAAAGGCCAGACTGGTAAGGTCGTGGCTACCCACCCCCGCGAGAACAAAGTCACTGTCGAGGGCATCAACATCGTCAAGAAGGCCAGAAGCCAACCCAGGCCCACCCCCAGGGCGGAATCATCGAGATTACCAAGCCTATCTGGGTCAGCAAGGTCGCCATCGTCGAGCCTACCAGCAAGCAAGCATCCCGCATCGGCTACAAAGTCGACAAGGATGGCACCAAAACCCGAGTATTTAAGAAGAATGGAAAGGAGATCAAGTAATGGCAGACGCAAAAGCACCAGCTAAGAAAGCTGCTAAAACAGACGCTCCCTACCACGCTCGTCTTCGTACCGAGTACAACGACAAAATTGCTAAGGAACTGATGAAAGAACTTGGCCTCAAGAACGTCCACCAGGTACCACGCGTCCAGAAGATTGTCGTTGGTGTCGGCCTCGGCAAAGCCAAGGATGACAAAAAGGTAATCGAAGCAGCCAACAACACGTTGACCAAGATTACCGGCCAAAAGCCCGTTCAGACGTACGCCAAGAAGTCGATTGCCGGCTTCAAGCTGCGCGAGGGCAACATGATTGGCCTCAAGGTAACTCTGCGCGGTGACCAAATGTACGAGTTCATGGACCGCGTCATTAACATCGTGCTGCCACGACTTCGTGACTTCCACGGTGTATCCAACAAGTCGTTTGACGCCAACGGCAACTACAGCCTCGGCTTCGTTGATCAGTCAGTCTTTCCAGAACTGACCTTTGACGAGACGACCACGGTACATGGTTTGCAGGTGAATTTTGTAATCAGCAGCGAAGGCAAAGACGACGCTAAGGCCCTACTAGCCAAGTTCGGTATGCCATTCCAGAAGGAGGACAAGTAATGAGTGAAACAGCACCTATGTCACGGGGTGACACGCCCGAAGAACGTTGGGCTCACACGCTCGCTACGACTCCAGAAGGACCGAATCCTATTCCAGTGGATGAAGACCCGGAAACCGCTGCTGAATACGAAGCTAATTTGGAAGAATTAAGACGCCGAGCTGCAGAGAAGGCTCAACGCAAAGAAGGAGAAGCATAATGGCAAAGAAATCCATGATTGCTCGCGACAAGAAGCGCCAGAAGATGATTGAGAAGTACGCTGCCAAGCGTGCCGAACTCAAAGAGATGGGTGACCTAGAGGGTCTAGCCAAGCTGCCACGCAACTCCAGCCCAACCCGCTGGAAGAACCGCTGTGTAGAGACTGGCCGTCCACACGCCTACATGCGCCGATTCGGCCTCAGCCGTATCAGTTTCCGCGAGCACGCAAGCAAGGGTGAAATCCCTGGTGTAACGAAAGCGAGTTGGTAGTATGAGCGTCACAAGTACAGACCCAATCGCAGACATGCTGACACGTATCCGCAACGCGATTAACGTCCGCAAGCACGACCGTACGCCTGCCACACAGCAAGGTAAAGCAATCCGTTGCCGAACTCTTAAGCAGAGCAACTTCCTCGACGACGTCAAGGTCGAGGGTGACGGCATCGCCAAAGAGCTCGTCATCACCATCAATGGCGAGCACAGCAACGCTCGCATCACCGAGATTGCTCGCATGAGCAAGCCTGGCCGTCGCTACTACGTAGCAGTCAGGACATCCCAACCGTCAAGCGCGGCCGTGGTGTCGTCATCGTCAGTACCAGCAAGGGTATGATGACCGGCGACCAAGCCAAGCAGGCCAAAATCGGTGGCGAATTAATTTGTAAGGTGTACTAGAGCTGTTATGTCGAGTCATCTAGATGCATTCAGGGATCAGGTAGCTGGCATGGACGGCACCGACTTTGAGCTAGAATTGATGACAAGTCCAGACAATTTTGTCGGGAAAGTCATTGGTTTGATGATTGAAGATGATCCGGATTTTTTGCCCACTGAGGGTGACCCCACCATTTCGGGCAGAGATGTCGAGACACAAATTTATTAGAGATAACAAGGAATAAATATGAGTCGAGTAGGAAAACAGCCCATCGCAGTACCGAGCGGCGTGACAATCACTCTCGACCCAGACACCATCAAGGTGGCTGGGTCGAAGGGCGAACTGTCGACCCCGCAGCTGGATGGCATCACAGTAAAGCAAGAGGATGGTAATCGTGACCGTTACTCGTGCAAACGACGAGCCAAAGAACCGTGCCAAGCACGGTCTGATGCGCTCACTGATTAACAACATGGTCGTCGGCGTCAGCCAAGGATTCAGTAAACAGCTCGAAGTCAACGGCGTCGGATTCCGTGTTGCCCTGGCTGGCAGCGATCTAAAGATGAGCCTGGGCTTCAGCCACGAAGTCGTCTATCACCTGCCACAAGGCATCACCGCCAACTGTTGAGCAGAATGAAGATCACCATCAGTGGCATCGACAAGCAGCAAGTTGGCCAAGTCGCCGCCGAAATCCGCGCACTGCAAGAAGCCAGAGCCATACAAGGGCAAAGGTATCAAGTATGTTGACGAACGAATTATCCGCAAGAGCGGTAAATCAGGAAAGGATAAGTAGGACAGTATGACTAATATATCTGATAAACTACGCAACCGAGTCCTCCGCAAGAACCGTATCCGTGCGGTTATCAGCGGTACCGCCGAGCGCCCACGCTTGAGCGTCCACGTAAGCAACCGCCACGTCAGTGCCCAACTCATCGATGATGAGGCCGGCAAGACCCTGGGCTACGTTACCACCGTTGGCAAGAAAGACGCCACCGGCACAATGGTACAGCGAGCCGAATGGGTTGGCACCGAGATTGCCAAGAAGGCAAAGACTATCAAAGTGAAGAGCGTCGTGTTCGACCGCAGCGGCAAGCTGTATCACGGTCGAGTCAAGGCTTTGGCCGATGCCGCACGTAACGCAGGATTGGAGTTCTAATCATGGCTGCACCACAACAGCAACACGCACCAGGTCAGCGTCGTGGCGGTCGTCGTCAGGACGCCCCACATAGAGGAAAAGCAATTTGATGAGCGCACCCTGCACATCGACCGCGTCGCACGTGTCGTCAAGGGTGGACGCCGCTTTCGTTTCCGCGCACTCGTTGTCGTCGGAGACAAAAAGGGCAAAGTAGGTATCGGCCTGAGCAAGGGCGCCGACGTTACGGCAGCCGTTACCAAAGCAACCGATGTCGCTAAGAAGCACATGATTGCCGTGCCACTATACAAGGCAACCCTTCCACACGAAGTGACAGGAAAAGTTGGCGGCGCGAACATCCTTTTGAAGCCTGCTAGCCAGGGTACTGGTTTAATCGCTGGCGGTGTTGTCCGCACCATCCTCGAAGTCGCCGGTGTCGGCAACGCCCTATCCAAGTCGCTTGGCTCTACCAACAAGGCCAACACGGCATATGCAACCATTGCAGCCCTGGAGAGTCTGGTACCAGCCAGCAAATGGGTTACCAAGCAATCAGCTGCCAAGAAGCCAGCAGCCAAGCCTGCGGCCAAGAAAGCAGCTCCCAAGAAGAGTGAGGCAAAATAATGAAGTTTAACGAACTCAACATCACCAGTAACAAATCAGCAAAGCGCGTTGGTCGTGGTATTTCTGCCGGCCAGGGTAAGACTGCTGGGCGTGGTACCAAGGGTCAAAAGGCTCGTACAGGTTCCAGCAAGAAGCCAGGGTTTGAGGGTGGTTCCAACCCCCTCATGCAGCGCCTGCCAAAGCTTCGTGGTTTCAAGAGCCACCGCGTCCAGGCAGAAGTTGTCTACACCGGCGACCTGGAGCAGTTTGGCAACAAAGTTGTCGATGCAACAGTACTGGCAGAAGCTGGACTCATTAGCAGTGCCTACGTCAGTGTCAAGCTCCTCAAGAGTGGCGAGTTGACCAAGAAAGTCACCGTCAAATTGCCTGCAGCTAGTAACGCAGCTCTGGAAGTTGTCCAAGAGGCGGGCGGCACGTTCGAGAAGACGCCACGACTCGGTCGGCCCCAGACCTCTACCAAGAAGTCTGACAAGAAAGCCTAGTATCCATGGCCCGAGCCCATCGAATAACGACAGAGCGACATACCGGACCTGGCCTATCCGGCGTTAACTATGTAGTCGTGGAACCGCCGTTACCTCAGACGACAGAAGATGATGCATTCAGGCTGGTACACCGACTACCCCCTACGCAGTCCATCTACCGTCCAAACGGTTCTGATTCGTTCAAGGAAGCGAGTCGTATAGTTGTTGTGGGCGGGGAAAATAGCGTGCTAGACGCACGAGACCGGGTTGTTGCTATGATGAGCGAGGTCGGCATACCCGTCGAGGTAGATCCAGCCGTGCAATACATCCCGATGAACCCGTAATGTAGGTGCTGGCTTAACTCCAAAAACTAACTCGCATAGGGTTAGTTTTTATTACCATCACTCATTGCCAAATACCGACAAAGATGCTATAGTATACGTATATGGAACGTGAACCTGATAGTCCGGATGAGCCAGTATTGTCAAACGCCGAAAATGCGCCTGCCGCACGAAGAGGTGTGCTAGCTGGACTTGCCGTCACCGCTGTTGTTGGACCCATCATCGCCTATGGAGTATCTGGACTCGCAGAGGCCGATGGAAAACCTGTTCCACGAGTAACCATCACGAAAACAGTCGAAGTACAATGCGTCCAGCCCTCACAGCCTGAAATTGATGCGATGGAAGAGCGGATAACACAACGCCCACTTATCTATGTAACGGACGAAGAGATGAGTCAAAACACGCCTCATTCATATCAGGCCAACAAACTAGGCCTGACAATATATGACAACCGGTCATTAATCCCACTGTCTGATGACCTAGAGGTAGCCTATGGAGACAAAGGTCCAGCAGAGGGCGAGATGCCACTCGATGAATACATTCAGTCGGTACATGACTACCTTGCACAGTACGGCCTACAGTTGCATACGCATGATACAGACCGATATATGCCGATAAACTATTCAGATTTGAGCCCCGAAGGAGTCAGGGCGCTCAAAAACGAGTTTCTCAACCTAGCATTAGCCCTGGGTGCATTACCACAGGAATTGTACTCCGCCATCGGATTGACGGACGTATACATCGCTACTGAGATTCATGGCAAGGACGAGGAAGACTTGGGAACTGTTGGCGATCACAGCATATATCTAGATTTCACTCCCGAGGATAACCACAGTACATCCTATGACCTTCCCTTGCATGAGTTAGCGCATGGTATCGACAAGGCAACATGTTTTGGCAGCGGCGCTGACAAGCAGTTTGCTTCACTGAACCCGTTTCCTGTATACGGACGTCAAAGCGAGCGGACGCCTAATCCGGTCGTAAACCAAAGAATGACTTACGAAAATCGAAAAGTATCCAGCTGGGGTGAGCAACAGAGACGAATAGCGGACTCTCCAACGTCAAACGCAGTAGAACGGGAAAACGCCGAGAAACACCTTGATCAATACCTAGGCACTATTATCACCAGAACACAGTACGGCATGAAAAACGTCGTAGAGGATAAGGCCGTCACATTGAGCCCCCTGCTAGAGGGAGCTCCATACGCGATGTCGCCATTTCATTCACCAGTGCTGCGGGAAAAGCTTGCCCTGCTGCTGGCTCGACTCAATACCGTTAATCCAGCAGTTGTCGACTATCTACTGACAAATGCTACTGCGAATTACGAACGATCCGAATAGTTTTCTTGGCTGCAGTATCTGCCGTGACAATCCTGTGCTATATTTGTGAGCATTACGGACTGAATGACGGAAGGACTACAGTGACGGCAGAAACGACACACGCACTCAAAATGTTTTATGACGGCGACGTGGGCACCTATTATGCCCGAATTTCACCGCCCCTGGCGAGCGAACAATGGCTGACAGGCTTTGTTGCACTGCATCCGAACATGGGTCGGCGGGGTATTGCTGATATTCCTGATACGGCATATGAACAAAGTTGTGTCCGCAACCCGGATGGCGAACCCGCAACCGAATATATAGCGATGGATATTATGTGGTCCGATGAAGGCGAGATATCATCTACGCTTAGCAAGGCATTACAAAAATGTGGCGTTGAGTTGGATATTGACCAAGAAGTATATCTTTTTACTGAGATTGAATCGACGGTTTGAAGTCCCTCACATCGCTTTGCCCCGGGCCGCCAAACCATGTATACTAACCTGTGAATAATGACTGAAGTGAAATAAAGAGGGTCTCTTTACCGCATGAACTGGAAGATTATCTGGCAGTCGCTCAAAAAACGCGACATGCAAAAACGCCTCGCAGCCGTCCTCGGCATATTGTTGGTGTACCGATTTTTGGCACACGTTCCAATCCCCCTCAGTGACCCGCAGACTCTGAAACAAGTCCTGACTAACCTCTATACCTCTGATTCTTCTCAGTTCCTCAGTTTCGTGAACGTCTTGTCTGGTGGTGCACTGGCCAACTTCTCTATCATGCTCGCTGGTCTGGGCCCATACATTAACGCGTCCATCATCATGCAGCTCTTGACCAAGGCGTTGCCGCAGCTTGAAAACCTCCGCAAAGAGGGTGAATACGGCCAGAAGAAAATCAACCAGTACACCCGTATTTTGACACTGCCGTTAGCTATCATCCAGTCAATCGGTATTATTTATCTGGTACGACAGACTGCCCAGAGTGTCGGTGGTATCGGTGACATTACGGCCAATACGTCACTCCTACAGTGGGTACTGATGATTGCGGCGTTGACTGGTGGATCCATGCTTATGATGTGGCTCGGCGAGCTCATCACCGAACAGAGTGTCGGTAACGGTATTTCGCTGCTTATTACCGTAAGTATTGTGAGTCGCTTGCCCGAGACCATTTCACAAATCGGATCCAATATCTTCAATGGTGATAATTCATGGAAGCTATTTGGTCACACACTGCCCATCAACGAGCATGCATTTTGGCTCGGATTGACACTACTCGCTTCGGTGCTCATCATCACTTGGGCGGTGGTTATGTTGAACGAGGCTGCCCGCAAGCTCACAGTCAATTACGCGAAACGTGTCCAGGGCAATCGTACCTATGGCGGAGTCACGACCGTGTTGCCAGTCAAATTGATTACTGCTGGGGTTATTCCAATCATCTTTGCCGTCGCGTTCCTGAGTGTACCGAGTTTTGCTGGTCAGTTGCTGGCCAACGCCAGTAGTCCGCACTGGCAGCAAATCGGCGCCAACCTATCTGCGTGGTTCCAAACACCATCAGCACAGACCTTTGCTCAGGGTGGTTGGCAGGCATATATATATCCGGTGACATACTTCCTGCTGGTGTTCGTATTCACCTACTTCTACACCAGTATCGCATTTAACTCCAAGGAGATTGCCGAAAACCTGCAAAAGCAGGGCGGCTTCATCGAGGGCGTACGTAGTGGAGCACAGACCGAGAAATACCTCAGCAAAACCGTCAACCGCCTCACACTGTTCGGCGCAAGTGCATTGGGTATCTTGGCAATCGTCCCGATAATTGGCCAGGTCTTTATTAGTGCAAATATTGCAATCGGTGGTACCAGCGTGCTGATTTTGGTCTCAGTTGCCCTCCAGACGCTCCGTGCGGTCGAATCTCGTGCTCTCATGATTACCTACGATCAGTACAGCGAACCAGACTTCTTCTACGACCCGACCGAGGGCGAAGCCGCATTGGGCCAGCCAGGCAAGCTCCGTATGCGCAATCCGTTCCGCAACAAATCCAAATAACCCCCCCATACTTTTCTCTTGTTAGAAAAGTATGCAAAAGAACAGCCCCAAATACGTTTGCGCCGAGAGCTGGAGGGTATTGTCTCGTTTGGCCAAAGATCGCCTGGTCAGGCCTACTGCCAGTAGCCCTGCCTGCGTTGGACGTACTTTGGCCAGCCAAGCACACGAGTCAGTACCCTCCAGCTCTCGGGCAAGCCGAGGGGCACTAGCTAGAACAAAACACCATAAGCTTGGGCTTGTTGGCCATGTCGACGTTCCTGGCTCAGCTGTTGTCTTTCGACAACTTGGTACCGATAGGTACCTTACTATGCCGAGTACTTGTTTGAGAGAAGCCGTTAGGCAAACGAGTCACGCAGGCAGTTGTCGCAAAAGGACAACAGCTGACCACGAACCAAAGACTAGGCCTGAACTTTCGGCTACTTTTCTTTCAAGAGAAAAGTAGATGGGCTAGGCGGGCCAGTCCGCCTGCAATCCAAGTAGTTTGACAATATGTGTGCTGTTTTATCATACTGGTGCTCATTGAGATATTTGGAGGATATATGCCGCTAATTTACGATAAAGTACCACCAACACCAGACGATGTGCACTTAGACCCAGACTGCGCACGCTCACTCAATAGTGACTTTGCTAGCGAGGATGTCGATGTCATGGTAGCCTACAGCATCGGCTCACAAGATGCCCATCGCTTTGCAATGGATGTCGAGTTAGGCGCTGACGGTTTAGTCCAGTTGGGGCACGTCCGACGCGGACTTCGTAACGCTGCTTCAGTACTCCTGCAAGACGTCCGTATACATTACGTGAAAGGTGTCGAGGACTACATTGAACGCAATCGCCAGCACGCCTTACAGTCATTAGATGCGGCTGAGAACGCTTAAGGTGTCCAACCCTAAAAAACTCTTTACAGACTGTAGTCAAAACTGCTATAATTCACTCTTGTTATACGCGCGTCATACGGGAGTGCACGGAATCAACCAAGGATTCCCGGATATCGCAGTGTGAACAGTTAACTATTTATGGCCGGAAACAAGGAAGTAATCGAACTGACAGGAACTATTGTTGAGACCCTTCCGGGTGCTCAATTTCGTGTCGAACTCGAGAACGGCCACAAAATAGTTGCGCATGTCGCAGGAAAAATGCGGAAACACTTCATCCGCATCGTACCAGGTGACGCGGTTACGGTGGAGTTAACTCCATACGACCTTACCAAGGGCCGTATTACGTACCGCAAAGGATAACTTTCTTCGGGATTGGTTCATCCGGACTGATGCACACGCATCGAAGTACGGATCAATCCTAACGAAAGTTACACCATCACAATATCAATATAAGCAGTGTGTTGTGCACCAGGAGAGGAGCATAATCCGTACATGAAAGTACGTGCAAGTATCAAAAAGATTAGCCCCGACGACAAAATCGTACGTCGCAAGGGTCGTCTTTACGTTATTAACAAAATGAAGCCAAAGCACAAGCAGAGGCAGGGGTAATGGGAATCTATATGAACATTACAACTTGTGCCAAGGAAAAGAGCAGCCAGAGTCAAAATTCGCACATTTTGGCCCTGCGCGATGAGAAAAACGCAGTTTGTCTCATGGGAAGAAAGGGGTAGAGTATGGCACGAATATCTGGTGTTACTATTCCAAGTGAAAAGCAAGTCTGGGTCGCCCTGACGTACGTCTACGGCATCGGCCCCAAGACTGCAGATGGCATCCTGGTTCAGGCCAAGGTCGAGCGCACCGTGCGTGTCAAAGACCTGACTGACGCCGAGGTGTCACGCATCCAAGAGGTTATCAACAACGACCTCGTCGTTGAGGGTGAGTTGCAGCGCATGGTCGCCGGCAACATCAAGCGCCTCAAGGACATTGGCGCGTATCGCGGCACTCGTCACAAGCAGAATTTGCCTGTACGTGGGCAGCGCACCAAGACCAACGCCCGCACCAAGCGCGGCAAGCGCTCAGCAGTGGGCGGCGCACAACCTAAAGCAGCTTCTAAGACGTAGAAAGGAGACGACAGAAGATGGCAGAATCAACAACTACTTCGGCGGCTCCCAAGCGTAAAAAAGCTAAGCGATCCGTCAGCAAGGGCCAGGTACATGTCCAGGCTACCTTCAACAACACAATCATTACGTTTACCGACACCAAAGGTGGCGCTCTAACCGCCTCCAGTGCAGGTGCCTGTGGCTTCCGTGGTTCCAAGAAGGGAACCGCCTATGCCGCTCAGGTAGCTGCCGAGCGAGCTGGTCAGGCTGCCAAGCAGCAATACGGCGTTAGCAGTGTCGAAGTATTCGTCAAGGGTATCGGACTCGGCCGAGATGCCGCAGTGCGTGCATTATCCGGTCTCGACATCGCTGTCGAAGCGATTACCGACGTAACAGGCGTACCACACGGTGGCGTACGTCCTAAGAAGGCACGGAGGATCTAGTCATATGGCACGAGATCGACAATCTATTGTTAAGATGAGCCGCCGCGAAGGCTATGCCCTTCACCCCAAGGCTCACAAGGCGCTCGTAAAGCGCCCAACCCCACCGGGTCAGGTTACCAATGGTCGCCGCCCGAACCGTCCAAGCCAGTACGCGCTTCAGCTGCGTGAAAAGCAGAAGGTCAAGCGCCTATACGGCTTGCTCGAAAAGCAGTTCAGTAACCTGATGAAAGAAGCCGACCGCAAACAGGGTCAGTCCGGCACCGTTCTCCTCCAGTTCTTGGAGCAGCGGGTCGACAACGCTATTTACCGCGCCGGTTTTGCTCCATCACGTCGTGCTGCTCGACAGCTGGTGACTCACGGTCACTTTATGCTCAACGGCACACGTATCGACATCCCATCTATCCGCCTCAAGGCTGGTGATGAGCTGGTACTGCGTGACCACAGCAAGAGCAACGAATACTTCAAGAAACTCGACGACATCAGCCCGGCACCAAGCGCCATTCCAGAATGGCTCAAGGTTGACCGCAAGAAACTGTCTGTCTCAGTAAAAGGTCTCCCGACGCGCGACGACGCCGAGGAAGATATCAATGAACAACTAATCGTCGAATACTACTCACGCTAAGGGAGGAACATAAGCGTATGTCAAACATGATTCACACACCAGGCATTGTGGCCGTAGATGATCACAGTGCAGTGAGCAGCACCTTCAGCGTTGAGCCGCTCCACAGCGGATACGGTATGACGCTCGGTAACTCACTTCGCCGTGTCTTGCTTTCGAGCATCTCTGGCGCCGCTGTTACCGCATTCAAGATCGAAGGTCTGACCCACGAGTTTACCGCTATCCCCGGCGTCAAAGAAGACGCTGTGGACGTTATGCTCAACCTCAAGGGTATTCGTTTCCGTGTATACGGTGACGAACCACAACAGCTCCGCCTCGTTAAAAAGGGCGCCGGCACAGTTACGGCCAAGGACATCGAGCTCAACGCTGATGTCGAAGTCGTCAACCCAGACCACGTTATCGCTACTATCGATGACGCCAAGGCAACCCTGACCATGGACCTGACGGTCGAAATTGGTCGAGGTTACCGCACCATCGAAGAGAGCACATCCAAGAAGCAGAGCGACATGGTTGCCGTTGATGCAGCCTTCAGTCCAGTTGTACGTGTCCGATACAAGGTTGAGAACACCCGTGTCGGCCAGGCAACAGACCTCGACAAGCTCGTCATCACCATCGACACCGATGGCACCATTACCGCGCGTGACGCCTTCGAAGAGGCTGCCGCTATCCTGGTCAACCAGTACACCGCACTCGCCGGCAAGACTCGTGTCACCGCCGCCGAGCCTCTGACTGGTGACGACGTTGCCGCCGACGGTAGCATCGCCGACGAGCCAGCTGCACTCAACACTTCTATCGAAGATTTGAACCTCAGCGCTCGTACCACCAACGCACTCATCAACAATGACATCCACACTATCAAAGATCTGTTCGCACTGAACGACGCAGAGCTCCGTGACCTCAAAGGCTTCGGTAGCAAAGCACTCGACGAAGTGAAGGAAAAGATGTCGGAGTTGGAGCTATAATGACGAAGTCATTTCATTCATCAATCATGCTGCATTATGTAGCCCGGAGGGCCGCATAATGCATCGCCACGGATATAAAGGAAGGAAGTTTGGTCGAGAGCGTGACCAACGCCGTGCCCTCATCAAGGGCTTGGCAGACTCCCTGATCAAGTACGAGTCCATCGAGACCACACTTGAAAAGGCCAAAGAAGTTGTGCCTTACACCGAAAAGCTCATCACCAAGGCCAAAAAGGGTGACCTCCACAGCCGTCGTCAGGTTATCAGTAGCCTGCAGACACTCGAGAGCGCCCACAAGTTGGTCGACGACATCGCACCAAAGCTGACCGGCCGCACCAGCGGACACTTGCGCATCGAAAAGACGCGCGCTCGCCGCGGTGACAATGCACAGTTGGCTCGCGTTAGCTTTGTCGACGAACTGGGCGAGGCACCTGTTGCCAAGCCTGCCGCTGTCGAAAAGCCAGCAGCCAAGAAGCCAGCCGCTAAGAAGACGGAGGAGAAATAGGTATGAAAACGTACAGTATCAAACCGTCTGACGTCGAGCGCAAATGGTACGTCATTGACGCCAGCGACGCACCACTCGGTCGTGTTGCGACCCAGGTTGCTACACTGCTGACTGGCAAGGGCAAGCCTCAATACAGCCACCACATCGACTGTGGTGACTATGTCATCGTCATCAATACCGATCAGCTCAAAGTTACCGGCAAAAAGATGGACGACAAGATCTACTATCGCCACAGTGGGTATCCTGGTGGTCTTACCGAGACTCCACTCAAGAAGCAGATGGACAAGGACTCTACCAAGGCTCTCGAGCACGCCGTTCGCGGTATGTTGCCTGTCAACAAGCTTCGTGACGGCCGGTTGCAGCGCCTCAAGGTCTACGCTGACGCCGATCACAAGCATGACTCCGCAGCAGCCCACCACTATTTCATTGAAGAAGGGTGAAAATAATGGTTAAATCAGCAATCCACAATGTCGTCTATGTCGGTTGAAAGATGAAAGCCCGTGAAGAGTCGAAGATTGACTCGGTGCAGGTGCATCGCAGAGGACACTGCGATCACAAGGCGAGCGCAAACATCGAAGATCAGATAGCACTTGGCATCATCCGCTACTTGGCAATTCAATGGACGACGTGATTTCTGAGGCATGGAAACCGTATGCGTCATATAATCGATAGTCACTTTTGACAGCTGAAGGACTCGAGATAGTTTCCGCAGAAGCAAATCACATGGCACCCATTAAAGAAAGGAAATATTTATATGGCAGGAAAACAACTACCACTACGCACTCGGCCGCCGCAAGAGCTCAACTGCTCGCGTCCGCCTCATGAGCGGCAAGGGCAACGTTACGGTCAACGACAAGCCTGCCGCCGAATACTTTGCAGACAGCAAGTATCTTCTGACCAAGCTCCAGCAGCCATTTGTAGCACTGGACCAGGTTGGAAAGTTTGATGTCAGCGTCAAGGTCAGCGGTGGTGGCCACGAAGGCCAGACCGAAGCCATCCGCCTCGGTATCTCCAAGGCTCTCGTCGAGCTCAACCCAGATTTCAAGGCCACGCTAAAGCGTGCCGACCTGCTGTCTCGCGATCCTCGTGAGAAGGAGCGGAAGAAGTTTGGGCTTAAGGGCGCCCGCAAACAGCGCCAGTTCACCAAGCGCTAGTCCTAGCACTTGGACCAAGCCAGTCAGTTCCAGGCCAAGCCTGAAATTGGCTGGCTTTTTTGGTGCCTGGCGACGCTGGCGCTGCGGGTCTCACTCACCGTATCGCCTATACGGCTCCCTTCGATTCTCGCGCCAACGCCACCATACCCTCAAATCCAAGCACTAGGATCTTACTTGCGAACGTGGCAAAAATATAAGCACAAAGTATAAAATACGGGAGTAGTGGAAAGGCATAGCAATAATTGTACGTTAATCAAATACAACAAAATAGTAATGTCCCGAAAAGAAACGAGAAAGAGATTTGGAATCAAGCAGTTTCACTCAGTTAGGTGCAAGTAAGACGCGTCGTGGTATACACGTAATAGTGCTTACGCAAAACAACGGGAAGAACGAAACATACAACAACCGCAATAAAAGGACTTGCAACAACAGGTACTACGAGTTATGCTTGTAGTAAGGTAAGAGAAATTTATATGGCGTTCGAAATATTCAAAGAAGCAGGAACCAGGACCAGGGAGTTCATATCCGTTACTGAAACCAAGTCTTTTGGTCTATCTCGTGCTTTTCTAGATAGGCACGGTGTTACTGCTGCGCATAAGGCGGTCATTTTCTATGAACCCGAGAAGAACCAGGTTGCACTGCACTTCAGCCAGAATGACCCGAAGTTCGGCTTTTCAGTACGTATTAATAACGAAAAGCACGGAGCGACTATCATGGCCAAAAGTTTCTTCGAGCTAAAAGGCATAGACGTAAAGAAGTATGCTGGTCGCTACAGCGACTTTGAAAAGCGGAGCTTAGAGGATATTGGCGTCGGCGGAAAGCACGGCGATGTATTTGTGATGACTCTAAAAGATCGCGAACCTGAACAAGTGCAGCATGAAAAGCATGCCGTTGCAGAGAGCAAGGATGCCGAGGTCGACGACATCGATGATGAACCGATTAACCAGGAAGACATTCCGTTCTAGGGGGTAGGCATGAGGTAACGTGATCACACATCGGGGCCGTAGTTTAGTGGTAAAACGATTCTTTGAGATTGAATTGACGCCAGTTCGAATCTGGTCGGCTCCACCAAGTCATAGGTGCAGTGCTCTGACCATTGTAGCTAGGGCCGTCAATTCAATAAATAATACACGGGGGATATATGGCCAAAAGACCATCCAACAGTCGCAAACCATGGGACGCGATGCAAGTTTCGCAGCTGCGTGACCTGGCACGCCACAATACACCAACAAGAATCATTGGCTTAAAGCTAGGTAGGTCTGAAGATTCGATACAGAGTAAAGCTAGTAAAAAAAGCATAAGCTTAAAGCCTACAAACCAAAGCCCATACGGCACAAAGAAAAAATAATCTCATAACGCCAAAGTCAGATTGGCGCTTACACAAAACAGAAGAAGGACCGGAAGGGTCCTTCTTCTGCATTCTTTGAGATTGAATACTATATATATTAGCACCAACACACAAAGACGTCAAGTTGTACATACGTCAATACTATTGAATAACATTTGAAAGCGGTAGAGGAAAGTCGAAGCTGAGTAGATGCGTTGATTTGCTATGATTGTGCTATGAAGAAAATGCCAAGAAGAAGCTTCTTGAAGTTCTCGTCACTAGTGGTTGCGCTTGTTGTGGTTGGATACGTCGGGATGTTCGTTGGTTACAATATGAAAATCGAACACGTGCTAGCTACAAGTAATATCAACGCATCCATGAGCCCTAGCCCTGCCAAATCAGATCTCTATGACTTATGGCTCGATGTGAACAAAGTACGAGCCAAGCACAGTTTAAAACCACTCTCCATGAGTGTTGCCCTCACGAACTCGGCACAAGCAAAATGCGAGGATATGGTACAACTAGACTAATGGGTCAATGATGCTCCAGATGGCACCGAGCCGTGGCGGTTTATTGCGATGTCAGGTTATTCTTACAAAACTGCCGGTGAAAATCTGGCCTACGGATTTAACAATGCCCAAGCCACTACAACCGGGTGGATGAATATAGAACACACAGAGCCAATTTACTTCAACCATCCTACACCGAAGTCGGATATGCCACATGCTACGGTAAGAACTATAACAGTGCTGGCGAACAGTACTTGATAGTTCAGCACCTTGCATCACTTCAATAACCTAACCACCAAAACCACACTAGAATCTGAGTAGCTGCGGTGATTTGCTATGATTGTGGTATGAAGTTAGTTTTGTGTTCCGAAGGATTTCACACACCCGAATCAGTTCTGGCCTGTGTGGAGCTATGCAGCAAGCCTCAAGGCGAGGTGAAAGTAGCTATCATTAACGAAGGTTTTGCGGTTGAAGGTGGCGACAAGCGCTGGGTGCTTGATAACCTGAACAGCGTGGCTGAGCATTTTCCAGCCGATTTAGACATTGTGGACCTGCTAGCACTGCCAATCGAAGAAGTTGAAGAACGAATTAACCAAGCAGACGTTATTTTTGTTGTTGGGGGCCATACCGATTACCTGATGAGCGTGTTTGCGAAGACTGGCTTCGACAAATTGCTACCAAAACTTCTTGAAAACAAGGTCTATGTCGGCAGCAGCGCGGGCTCAATGGTCGTTGGGAGGCGCGTATCAACCGATGCATACCGTGATCTATTCGGCGAAGACAAAGACTTTGGCGTGACCGAGTATCTTGGTTTAGTCGATTTCGCCATCAAACCACACATGAACTCGCCACTGTTTCCAAATAATACGCCAGAGCGGCTTAATAATGTCGCTTCAGGCATGGATTTTCCGGTATACGGCCTGCAGGATGACAGCGCCATTGTTATAGACGGCGACAAACAGCGTATCATCGGCACTCAACCTTACGAAGCCCAAGGCTAACACAGCAAAACCACACTCGAATCTGAGTAGCTGCGTTGATTTCTATGATTGTTGTGTCATAGTATGACAAAATGAGAAATATTGATGATTTTTGGCAGCAAAAACGCTGGGAACTGGAGCATGACTATATAACCAGTCTTGGCCAAACAGCGGATTGCGCAAGAATTGCACTGGATCTGGCTGCAATACACTGTGGTGGGGGAGCTCACCCTCAGATACAGTACTTACAAAGTCCAGATACCACCAGTCAAAGTGAACTTTTTCAAAGCACCCTCAAACCTGTACCATATGGTGGCAGATTGACCTGGATGTATCACGTTATTTGTAGCGTAGAAGACGAGGTGTTCGATCCTATGCTGCCAGAACCACTAAGTTTTGCAGAATACCCTGAGCCAGCCTTCGATCTTAGACAATTGAGCGTTGTGCGAAGTAGATACTGGTCCCCGCCCAGCGATACAGAAGTTACTCTCGAAGCTGAGTAGTTGCGTTGATTTGCTTGACATTCTTGACAACGGTGGTACATTACTACCTATGTCAATACAGGCACACTGTTCTCAAACTTGGCGAACCGCAGACGATGTGGCGGTTTGTTCTGTGTGCTTGTAACTAAAATCTCGAACGTGTTGAGGAAGCCGCCACCAGGGCGGTTTTTTAGTATCAATAATTTTGGAGAAATATTATGGAAAACAATTCAACAACAGTCCGTCGTGGGGAGGCAACCATCACGAGGACTTCAATGTCATTTGGTTCGATATCTCGGAGGGATGATGTATCCAGACGAAGTTCCGGTATGGAGAATTGCTGGAAGATGAAGGTTTGCCGACGGATCTGGAAGGTTATCGATTGCGTGCTGTGGGTGGAGGTGAATCATGACAAATCAACACATCGTAATCAGAGGGGCATGGGGCCGCAGGCGAGCATATACCTACATCAGCTCATTATCGAACGAGCGGCAGAGCTGGCGCTAAAGATGGCAGAGATTATCCGGTAATTACGCACCTGTCGGTGCCTGTCGACGATTTTATCAGTAATCCTGATTCCGTAGAGTGGCATTGCAATGATAGCTGTCCGCCTCGCAGCGGTGCATGAACTACAGAAAAGCACGGTTGTTATTGCGTGCAATACTGCACATCTGCTCCTGCCACGTTTAAAACGAGAATTTGGTGATATATTTTTGTCGCTAATCGAAGTCACTAGACGGGAACTGAAACGCAGAGACATAAAGAGGTGTGGGATCTGGCCACACCCACCACAATTAAGACCAGTTTATATTGTGAGGCACTTGCTGAAGTAGGAATACAACCCGTACGCCCTCAGTTGCAGAACAGAAAGAACTGGAATCTGTTCACTCGATCTGTTATTTCAAGTGACCAGTATGGAAATAACACCGTATCTGCAATACTAGAAAGTATGCTTCAAAGAGGTGCGGGATGGCCCTGCTGGGGTGTACCGAGCTGTCAGTGCTCATGGCGGGCACATTACGGCCGTCATCGGTTGACCCGCTGCATGTTCTGACTTCAAAACACTGATAATGAATTAAGCCGCCCTCGAATCTGAGTAGCTGCGTTGATTTGCTATGATTGTGGTATGAAACTAGCCGTCCTTGCCAATGTCCATCTCTTGCCGGAAACGCGAAGAGCAGATACAGCGACTGTCTGATTATCCTGTATCGTTCCCAGAGGAAGACAGCCAACCAGGTTTCGATACGATGATTCAGCGTGCCAGTGACGCAGATGCCGTTCTGGTTAGTCCAGGCACTGAAGTTACTGACGAGTTTCTAGCCGCCTGCCCAAACATAAAATATGTCGGCATATGCGGCACGGCGAAAGACAATGTGGACATTAGTGCCGCACAACGTCGTGATATTACGCTGACAAACGTCGAGCACTACGGTGATGAACCGACGGCCGAGTTCATATTCATGCAGCTGGTAGCACTCGCGCGTGGAGTGAATGGCAAACAATGGCGCAAGGAGCCCACCGAACTCATGGGCAAGTCCATGGGTATCATCGGCCTTGGCTCGCTTGGAAGTGCCATTGCATCACTGGCCTTGGCATACAAGATGGATGTTAGCTACTACGGTCCACATCGCAAAGACGAGTGGGAATCAAAAGGAGTTAGCTACAAAGACAAGCAGTCGTTGCTGCAGACCGGCGACATTGTTGTCATCAGCGGCCCAAGTAACTTGTTGGCAATTGAAGCAAATGAGTTTGATCAGCTAAAACAAGGCGCTATCTTGCTGCAAGCCAGCCAGGGTGACTGTTTTGATAAAGCCGCGTTTATACACTGGATTGATCAAGAGGGCAACTACGCCATATTTGATTATGCTGCCGGTCATGAAAACTATGTCGCATATAAAAACTTGCCGCACGTCATTTTTTCGAAAGTAATAGCCGGTCACAGCAACGAAACCAAGCAACGTCTAGGCGACATCGTGTATCAAAAACTTAAAAACTATAGAATCCAGTGTTACATAAGCAGTAGAAATCCCCATAGGCCCAGTGGTGGTATGATAATTGGCACATGAAGGTAGTCTTAACTATGGCAGTATCACTGAACGGACTGATCGCCCGCGAGGACGGGCAGGAGGATTGGCTGCCCAGCGAAGGCTGGGATGACTTTGTGAATGATGTGGCGAAATTCAAGAATTTTGTGATGGGGCGTGAAACCTATGAGCTCGTACAGAATTTGTATCCCGACCACAATTTTGATGGCATATGATACCAAGTACAAAATTATTGTTACCCGAACCACTCGGACTATAATGCGCCATCGCCATATTCAGTTGTTCATAGCCCGCAAGAGGCCGTATCGCTACTGAAAAACGCTGGCAAGGAAACGATGTTGCTTATCGGTGGGGGCAAGCTGAATAGCGAATTCTTACTGCAAAATCTTGTCGACGAGGTGTGGTTGACGGTCACGCCGCATATCCTGGGCAGGGGTCGACCATTCATTAACCCAGAGGATTTAGATATTCAGCTGACCCTGCTGAGTTCAGAGCAGCTATCGCTGGACCGAGTACGAATAAAATACGCAACGAAGAGAGCGTAGATATATAATCCCGACCGCCAGGATACCCCCACGCCCAGGTTTGGTATGATTGCTGTATGCAGCAAAACTACAAACTCTTGATTCTTGACTACGGAGGCGTGTATTCGTATCCGTATACGTCTGATAACTTCAACCGGATACTCAAAAAATGTTTCGGCAGGCTGCCTAATGACACCGAGCGCAAACAAATCATCGAGCAATCCCACCTATTGGGTGCAAACAGCATCTCTACTGCCGACTACATCCAGCGGGTAGGTGGCATAATGAAGGTCGACAAACTACCAGACGAGCATGACTTTGAGAAAGCAACGATTGAAGTAACCAATCCGCCAACACCAGAGATGGTAGACCTGGTACATGCTGCGCGGAATGCAAACATAAAAGTGTCGTTGCTGTCGGATATGTATCTGTTTGAAGCTAAGCTTACACGGCCATGGGGCCGCTATGAGGGCTTTGATTACGTAGCCCTATCTGCCGAGCAGGGCATGACCAAGTGGGATGCACGATTTTTCCAGCGCACACTAGACCACTTTGCTATCGCGGGCAACGAGGCATTGTTCGTAGATGACATATACAAAAATGTCGAAGTTGCTAAGGAAGTGGGTATCGATACAATTTTTGCCGACAAACAAAGATTCCAAACTGCTGAACATCTTGTCCAAGAGATCAAACAACGGCTTGGTGTAGTGTAGTCGTCCACAACGAACAACCTCATGCGTACAAGGACCCTGCGGCCAAGTTTGGTATGATGTAACCATGAAATCATTTACACCACAAACCGCTAAGGGTCCGGAAGATCGTTTCACTGGGAACGTATACCCCACCACTATTTTTCAAGGGGATGGGAAATCCAAAGTCCGTATGGCATCGGTACATTTTGAGCCCGGGGCGCGAAGTGCTTGGCATAAACATGCCGTTGGCCAGTATATTCACGTTACCAAAGGAACCACCTCCACAATAG